>OX437086.1 GCA_949299565.1 uncultured Bacillota bacterium | reverse complement strand
TGCGGTGAAAATGAGGTCTATATTGGAAACTTTAGCAACTACAACACTCTTTCGCTCTCAACAATGGATCACATCACCGGAGCTGACTCCAACATTGCCGAACTTTATGCGACTGAACCAGAGCCTCCAGTAGTGGACACATCCCGCCCCGATCCAGTTCAGATTTCAATCGCCGATGCGATTGCTGAAACCGATATCAACGGCAGCACGCTTTATCAAGCCACTGGTATCTTAGAGGGCTTAGACCACGAAGATGCTTACGGCAACGGATTCCTCGTTGATCCGACAACGGGAGCTACTCTTGAACTTTTCGGCAATACGACAACTGAAACAGCCTTCACCTATGCGGATGGTCTTGTTGCCAGTTATACGAACCAGCGAGACGCGGTCACGACGCTTGCTGACATTAATAATGGTGATCAAATTACCATCATCTTCCAGTACAGTCTCCAATATCATAATGCCTACGCTGTGACGATTGCTCACGAGACTGTGAGCGACCCATATAACGTCATTATCCCGACTGAAATCACCGGTGGTGAAGTTACTTCTAGCATCGAAAGCGGCGTTTATGGCACAGAAGCCACTTTGACTATCACTCCTTCTGATGGATATCGTATTTCCAGTGTCCGCGTTAACCATGGTTACACAATCGAAACCTTATCTGAGCCATACACCTTTACGCTCACTTCTTATAACAGCGTCGAAGTCGTCTTTGCTGATATGAGTGTCGTTGTGAACAACATCACAATTACCACTGAGACTTTTGCTGATTTAGGAAACTATGGTGACTACACAGCTAATGTTGATGTAAACGGAACTGCCGTTGCCTTAAACGCCAATCAAATCGCTGACTATGGATATGGTCTCCAATTTAGAAACAACAACAGCAATCCTTCCTACATTGCTAATACTACCGCTTTGCCTTTGGCGATCGATAGTATTGAAGTTCATTTCACTGAGGGACAAAATCTCCCAAAAGAAACTAACTTCGGCATTTCTGTTGGTAGTAGCGAAGTTACGGGCAATCCGACCGCTATTGCGCAATCAGAAATTGTTGACTACACCTATATGTATGACGTCACTTCTTCTGATGCAACCTTCTTCAAAGTCGGTCATAGTGCTGCTGACAGCGGTTCCTTCTACATCGCTTCGATTGTTATCAATTTTGTTGCTGCTTAATAAATAACAACGAATCAATAAGGAGAGCCCCCTTTAGGGGGCTTTTCTTTTCTTTTCTCGTTGTTTCTTGAAGACTGAAAAACTATACTTAACCCGGATAGGTTCAAAGGAGAAAATATGGCAGAAACTATTAAAAAAGCCTTCCAGTCTGTGGATGGCAATACTGCTGCGGCCATTGAAAGCTATTATTTCAGCGAGGTGGCGGCGATATATCCGATTACTCCCTCTTCACCGATGGCAGAGTATGTGGATGTTTTAGCTTCTAAAGGAGAAAAGAATTTCTTTAATGCTCCGGTTAAGGTTGTTGAGATGCAATCCGAGGCTGGCGCTTCGGGAGCCGTGCACGGAGCTTTGCAAGGCGGAAGTTTAGCGACAACTTATACAGCTTCACAAGGCTTGTTATTAATGATTCCTAACCTTTATAAGTGGGTTGGCGAACTTTTGCCGGCAGTTTTACATGTGTCCGCGCGTTCTTTAGCTACAAGGGCTCTTTCAATTTTCGGCGATCAAGCTGACGTGATGGCTTGTCGGCAAACAGGCTGCACGATGATTGTTTCAAATTCTGTGCAAGAGATTGCTGATTTGACACCGGTAGCCCATTTGACTGCGATTGATTCTAGCGTGCCCGTCATGCACTTCTTTGACGGCTTCAGAACATCGCACGAGGTGCAGAACGTTGAATTCGTTGATAAAGAAGAATGGAAGAAATTGCTTCCGATGGATAAGGTGGAAGCTTTTAGAGCGCGTGCTTTGAATCCTCACACACATCCAGTGACCCGCGGCGGGGCCGAAAATGACGATATTTATTTCCAAGCTCGCGAAGCTCAAAATTCGCATTTTGCGGCTGTCTTGCCAATCGTTCAAAAATATTTTGCTGAGGCTACCCGTTTGACGGGTCGTTATTATGCTCCGTTTGTTTATTATGGTGCTTCTGACGCCGAAAGCGTCATCATCGCGATGGGCTCCGTCAATGAAACAGCCGAGGAAGTTGTCGATGAACTCAATAAAAACGGCAGAAAGGTCGGTCTTATTAAGGTTCATCTTTATCGTCCGTTCTCTTCTAAACTTCTTTCTGAGGCGATTCCTCATTCAGTCAAGAGAATCGCTGTTCTTGATAGGACAAAAGAGAGCAACGGCGAAGGCGAACCGCTTTATCTTGATGTCGTTGCGGCTATGCAAAACGAAGGTCGGCATTTTGAGGTCCTCATTGGCGGACGTTATGGTCTTTCTAGCAAAGATACGCAGCCGAAGGATGTTAAATCTGTCTACGATTTCTTAGAGAGCGATAAGCATTGGAACGGCTTTACGGTCGGAATCATCGATGACGTCACGCATCTTTCGATTCCTGTCGATCAAAAATTTGTCGTTCCGCATGATTACACCTCTTGTCTCTTCTATGGTTTGGGAAGCGACGGAACCGTTTCTGCCAATAAGTCTTCTATCAAAATTATCGGCGATGCAACTGGTCAATATGCCCAAGCTTATTTCCAATACGATTCACGGAAAGCGGGCGGCACGACCCGTTCGCATTTGCGCTTCGGCAAAAAACCGATTCATAGCGAATATTATGTGAAAAACGCGGATTTCATTTCTTGTTCGTTAGACACTTATGTCTTGCGATTTGATATCATCGCCAATTTAAAAGATGGAGGCACATTCCTTCTTAATACTGATATGGATGATGCCACTCTTGAAAAGAGCATGCCGAACCGGATGAAGCACTTATTAGCGGAAAAGCATGCAAAATTCTACGCGATTGATGCGAATAAGATTGCTCGCGAAATCGGCATGGGCCGTCATACCAACACGATTCTCCAGGCTTCTTTCTTTGCTTTAAATCCTCAGATCATGCCTTATGAAGAGGCGAAAAAGTGGATGAAGAAATTTGCCGAGAAATCTTATGCTAAGAAAGGACAAGCAGTTGTCGAATTGAACTATAAGGCCATTGACATGGGAACTGAAGGCTTACGCGAAGTTCCTGTCAAAGAAGAATGGTTAGAATTACCGGTTCTTAAAATCATTCCGAACGGCGAAGATGAATATTTCGATCGTTATGTCGAGAGCATCGATCGCTTGGATGGTGATGAACTACCGACTTCAGAATTCATGAAGCATGAACTTTTAGACGGCACGATGAATCAAAACATCACCTTCCGGCAAAAACGTGCGATCGCGGATATGGTGCCCGAATGGCATAAAGAAAATTGCATTCAATGCAATCAATGCGCTTTCGTTTGTCCGCACGCGACGATCCGTCCGTTCCTTTTAGATGAAAAGGAAGTAGAAAAAGCTCCAGAAAGCGTAAAGACCAATCTTTTAGATGCAATGGGCGCCAAAGGCTTGAAATACAAGATTCAAGTTTCAACGATGAACTGTGTCGGTTGCGGCCTTTGTGTTTCCGAATGTATGGCCAACAAGACTGCCGATAAATTAAAGAACGGCAAATATGCTTTGAAGATGGTGGAAGCCAAATCACAATTCCACGAGCAAGAGGGTGCGGATTATCTTTACAAGAAGGTCACCTATAAGGCCGATAAGTTCCCGCTTACCACTGTGAAAGGCGTCGGTTTCTTGATGCCGTATATGGAGGTTAGCGGTGCTTGCGCCGGTTGCGGAGAGGCTCCGTATTATCGTTTGGTGACGCAGCTTTTCGGCAAAGACATGTTAGTGGCCAACGCCACCGGTTGTTCTTCAATTTATTGCGGCTCAACACCTTTAACACCGTTTGTCACTGATCATGATGGTCAAGGGCCAGCGTGGGCCAACTCTTTATTTGAAGATAATGCTGAATATGGTTTCGGCATGCGTATTGCAACGGATGCCAAACTTGCACGCATCGTGAGCATCATGAACGAGGCCTTGAAAGCTTCTGATGTTGAAGAAAGCTTGAAGACGCTCTTCAATGATTATCTGTCGCACATTAAGAATCGCGACTACGTCCGAAAATTGATTCCTTCAATCATTGAAGGCGTTGAAGCGAGCAAAAACGCATCTGTCAAAGAACTTAAAGCCTATTACCGGGATCTTCTTGATAAGTCAGTGTGGATTGTCGGCGGCGATGGCTGGTCTTACGATATCGGCTATGGCGGTCTTGATCACGTCTTGGCCAATGAAGCCGACGTTAATGTCTTAGTTTTAGACACCGAGGTTTATTCCAACACCGGCGGACAAGCTTCTAAGAGTTCTCAGACTGGTTCCATCAATAAATTCACTGCTTCTGGTAAGAAAGAAGCAAAGAAGAATTTAGCTTTGATGGCAATGGCTTATGGTCACGTCTATGTGGCTCAGATTTCTCTCGGTGCTAATCCGCTCAAGGCAATCCAGGCTATCAAAGACGCTGAAAGCTATGATGGTCCATCGCTCATCATCGCTTATTGCCCTTGCGTGAATCAAGGAATCAAAGGCGGTCTTATCAATTCGATTAAAGAAGAGAAAGACGCAGTTGAATGCGGTTATTTCACGACGTTCCGTTACGATCCTCGCAAATTAGCGGAAGGTAAGCCGGCTTTAGAGCTCGACTGCAAGGAGCCTGACTTCAGTAAATTTAGAGACTTCGTCATGCATGAGACGCGTTTCTCGCAGCTTCCAGTCGTCAATCCGAAGGAAGCTGAAACTCTCTTAGAAAAATCAGAGATTTACGCTAAGAGACGTTGGGAAGCAATTAAAAAGTTCGGTCTCTAATTTCTAGATGAAATTAAAAGGCGACGGGGAGAATTTCTCTCGGTCGCCTTTTTGATGGCATAAATTCTTAAAGGTTATATAATAAGCGAGCCGGGACGTAGCACAGCTTGGTAGTGCACTACCTTGGGGTGGTAGGGGTCGTGAGTTCAAATCTCATCGTTCCGACCATATTGCATGAGATGTCTGATACAGTCTTAGGGAAACCTAGGAATGTACAGACTTTTTTGTTTTTGGTGGTAGTAACGTTAAACTCATGCTTTTTATCGCATTGTTTTTTCTTTCGCGGTAGATAAGGGCATTATTTTTTCCCTTTCATTTCAAAATTTAAATTCATATAAATATCAAAATCGGGAAGTTAGCTTAAAAATTAAACCACAATTAACATTCTTTACACTTTTCTCGTGAAGGGATATTCTAAAAACGGAGACAAGATAGATATGAAAAGAAATTTGCTTTATGTTGGACTATTGTCGTTATCGCTTTTGATGGGATGTAGTTTTGCTGATGACGAATCTTTGTCTAGCAACGTTTCTTCTGATAATTCTTCTAGTTCATCGTCTTCTGCCCAAGAAAACGACCTTTTCTACTTCGAACAGGACATCATCTATCTGCCGTTAGAAGAAGATACGCCTGTAAAATTAAACTTAATAAAAGAAGGCAAATATAAAGATACCAATATTACCCTGACTTACGACGAAGCACTTTTTGATATTGACGAAGATTTGAATATTACACACAAAGGTGAGAGAGTCTTTTCCTCAATCATTGCTACTGCTGAGGATGGACTTGAAACTTATTGTTTCGTAAATACTATCACTAGCGATGTAAGTTTATCCGAGACTCTTTATTCGGAAACGAGATACGATTGGACGTCGAAGACGCTTCAGCTAGGTGGCAGTTTGGGCGCTTCAGAATGTGTATATGTATTTTTAAATGGTAGAAATGTTTATCAGCTTCGAAACTCTGGTTATGTTCCGAAACTGCCCTTAAATACAAAACAGCTTTGGCTAAATCTACCTTATAAACATAACGAAATCATGATATTTAGTTACTACTCTAGCAACCGTGGTGATTATTTATATTATAGGTCTCCACTTATTATCGATTTTAATGATGACCAGGATCTTGTTTGGAGGGTAGCGAGGAATGGCGATCCACATTTTGATGGATCTGATTCGGAGATATTATCAAGGGAACCTGATACGGTTAATTTCTTTGTCGCGCCTTCGTTCGATGGCAGTGGTATATTTTCGTATTCGTTAAATAGAGGTCACTTTAGCAGTCTACCTTACTTGAATCGTGTACATGCACACGATTATCCTGGCGCTGATTACTCTTCACTTGATTCTGTTCTGTCTCTGAACGAAAAAAATACACTCTATACAGATTCCTCAGACATTGGTTACTTCGACTATGACTACATGGATAGAGACTCGTTATCAGATTTTTATGAAAAGGGTCGGTATATTTTAGGGATTGATAATATGGACTATTTTGATTATCAATATACGAATACAGCGCTCTATGCTAATTGTCCTGAATCTGTTTTCGATGGTGTAAGGAAAGATGCTGCCCATTTCTTTAATGATAAGGAAGAAAACGAAATTTTTGTGAACACAGTAAAATCTTTTACTAACGAGGAAATTGAATGGATTTGTAAAATTGTTTTCGATTCAAACACAGGAGATGGAGGAGCGGTTCCGAGTACTATTGGGTTATTTCGCATAAATCAAGGCAACAATCCTAGATACTATTCCTTTTATTTTGAAGCATATGCCGGTTCTTATTCAAATGATATATATGCTTTTACTTCAGCCTTTGAACACGCTGATGCTAGCGACACTTTCTCTTTAGACATTCGTCAATTTTCCGAGATGACTGGTGACTATAGAGATTTCGCTGAAGCCCTTTATGAGTTAGCGTTTTCAAAAGCTGCTGAATAGATATCTTAATTGTTAAATTTGAGAGTTATGCGGGTGATGTAATATCGCTTTTATTAATTTACCAATGGAGTGAAATGTGTTCTTTTGACGGAATAACAATTATTTAAAAGGAAGGGATATAAGCGGCTGACGAAAGCGACAAATCTAAAAGGATTTTAAAATCAGGATTTTTAAGTTTGCTGGACATTTTTCTTGAAAAATAAGGTTTCTAATCGAGGCCTTTATTTTCTTCAAGTTAATTGGATGACATTGTTTTTAAGACTATTTAGGAAATAAAAGAAGAACGCTTTTTTCATCATCACGCATACTATCAAAATAGGATAGTTTATTAAAATGGTTAAAAACATAAAAACCTGCAAAAACGGCTCAGCATTTATGATTTTAAATTAGAAGTCTTGTTTTTCTGTGCATCTGAGAGTTCAAGCGTCTGCCTCTTTTTCATCCTTGACCAGTTATAAAGCGCATAACTATCGTTGATGAAGAAGAAAACAAAGCAAATCACCATCGGAAGAAAACGGAGATCATCTTTAGATGCTAAAGCCCAATTCGCGATGCTGATGATGTCGTTGATCATATAGAAAAGCGCGTAGTACTGGCTCCTTCTTGCTGTTAAATATACCGCAACGAAAGAAGCAAAAACTGAGAGGCAGCTCAACAAGATGTTCTCTGTATTCAAGGCGTTAAAGATATAGTAAAAGGCGAACATGAGGAGCGTGGCAGTCAAAAGAAGATAACTGAATTCATATTTAGAAATTGTGTTTACTTGAACTTGATTCTTCTTTTTTGATGGATGACGTAGCCATACAATCAGCGCATAAGCGTTAATCGGCATGCTCATGCCAAGATACGTGATAAGACCGCCATAAAAGCCATCAAAATAAGAAATAAAGCCATAAATTATTGAGAAAGCAATCGAGAGAGTCGGACCAAGAAAATGCCCTTTCGAGACAAAAATAAGACCAGTAATTCCAACGAGGGACGCCGCTAAATATAGATATTGATCATTTTGAAAAGCAAAGAAAGAAATCGTAATCGCGAGAACGCCGGTTACCCAAATGATAATTTCGAGCGGTTTGAACTGGCGAAAGAAAGAAGCGATTTTTCTCATTGCCATCATTATAACTGGAAAGTATTTTGATGGCTAAGAAACTCGTGACCGCTATAATAAACAAGTTATGGAATTTGATAGTCGTAAATGGATTGTTGTTAAAGGAGCGCGGGAGAACAATCTCCAAAATGTTGATGTCCAAATTCCAAAGGAAACTCTCACTGTTTTTAGCGGTGTCTCTGGCTCGGGAAAATCAACGTTGGCTTTTGATACGATTTATGCTGAAGGACAAAGGCGTTATGTGGAGTCGCTTTCTCCCTATGCACGTCAATTTTTAGGCGGAATCGATAAGCCCGACGTCGACGCGATCGAAGGGCTTTCGCCTGCAATTTCTATCGATCAAAAAACAACATCGCACAATCCGCGTTCAACCGTTGGAACGGTTACTGAGATTTATGATTTCTTGCGTTTATTATATGCGCGAGTCGGCGTTCCTTATTGTCCGAATCATCAAATTCCGATTGTGTCTTTTTCTCCGAGCGCGATGACTGAAATTGTTTTCAAAAGAGAAGAAGGAACGCGCCTCCAACTTTTAGCCCCCTATATCCGTCATCAAAAAGGAACGCATAAAGATAGCTTGGAAAAATTAAAAACAGCCGGATTTGTCCGCGTTCGAGTGGACGGGGAATATCGCCTTTTGGAAGAAAATATCGAATTAGATAAAAATAAGCGACACGACATCGAAATTGTCATCGACCGCCTCATTATTCATCATGACGACAATGAACTGAAAAGCCGCCTTTTAGAGGACATCGAATTGGCTCTTGACTGGTCGCATGGTTATCTTTTGATTGTTTCTAATGATAATGAACAACTTTTATCGTCTAATCATACTTGTCCGGAATGTGGTTTTTCTGTTCCGAAATTAGAGCCGCGACTTTTTTCTTTCAATGCCCCTTTAGGCTACTGTCCTTCGTGCAAAGGATTAGGAATCTCGCGTGCAGTAGCAGAGGATCTTCTTGTTCCCGACCCACACAAAAGCATCAACGAAGGTTGCCTTCGTTATTACAAAAACATCATGGGAACCACAAACATTGATTGGCAAGATTTTTCTTTCTTGCTCGATTATTTTAAGGTGCGTCGCGATGTGGCGTGGGAAGCCTTGAGCCAAGAAGAAAAACATGCAGTTCTTTATGGAAGTAAAGAAAACGTTGAAAGAACAATCGTAACCAGTAGTGGCAATCAAATTCATCGTCACGGGCCCTTAGAAGGGATTAAAGTTCGAATCGAAAGGCTTTATCAAGAGACAAACTCTAAATGGAATTTAGAATACTATGCTTCTTTTATGCGCGATTCTATTTGTCCTACTTGCCATGGCGCGCGCTTATCGCCAGAAGCTTTAGCGGTTAAGGTTGGCGGCAAAAATATTTATGAAGCAACGCAAGCAACGGTACGCGATTTTTTAAGTTGGCTTAATAAAGTTGAAGAAACTCTCTCTGAGAATGAGAAAACGATCGCGAAAATGCTTTTAAAGGAGATGCGCAATCGCGCTCAATTTTTAGTCGATGTCGGATTGGATTATTTGACTTTAGATCGAATGGCGATGACTTTATCTGGAGGCGAAAGCCAGAGGATTCGCTTGGCGACGCAAATTGGTTCACGTTTATCTGGCGTTCTATATGTTTTAGATGAACCGTCTATTGGTCTTCATCAAAAAGACAACGAGAAGTTGATTAAAACCCTCAAAGAAATGCGCGATTTAGGAAACACTTTGATTGTTGTCGAGCATGACGAAGACACGATCCGGGCCGCTGATTACATAGTCGATGTCGGGCCTGGAGCCGGCGTCCATGGTGGGAAAATCGTCGCTTCTGGACAGATTGCTGATATAGAGAAAACTCCCGAATCCATTACCGGAGCTTATTTATCCGGACGTGAAAAGATTGAGATTCCGGCAAAAAGAAGAAAAGGGAACGGAAAATATTTAACACTTAAAGGCTGCACGTGTCATAACTTAAAGAATCTGGATATTCGTTTTCCGCTCGGGAAGTTTATCGCTGTTACGGGCGTTTCCGGCTCTGGCAAGTCATCTTTGATCAATGAAACTTTAGGAAATGCTCTTCTTAAAATCATCAATAAAAGCGAGGTAATTCCCGGTCCTTATAGAAAGATTGAAGGCTTAGAAAATGTTGATAAAATCGTAATTGTTTCGCAAGATCCAATTGGTAGAACGCCGCGTTCTAACCCGGCAACCTATACAAAAGTTTTTGATGATATCCGTGCTCTTTTTGCGGAAACTCCAGAAGCCAAGTCTCGCGGGTATGACAAAGGACGTTTTTCTTTCAACGTGGTGGGCGGGCGCTGCGAAAAATGTCAAGGAGCGGGCGTCACTTACGTTTCGATGAACTTCTTGCCTGATGTTTATGTCAAATGCGATGAATGTGACGGCAAACGCTATAACGCTGAAACGCTTTGCTGCACTTATAACGGAAAAAACATTTATGACGTTTTGGAGATGCGGGTTGAAGAAGCGCTTCTTTTCTTCCGTAATCGACCACAGATTGCTAGAAAGTTACAAACTTTAATGGACGTGGGTCTCGGCTATATGAAATTAGGACAGCCCGCTACAACTTTATCGGGTGGAGAGGCTGAACGCGTTAAACTAGCCTATGAACTGCAGAAGCGTCCAACCGGGAAAGCAATCTATATTTTAGACGAGCCGACAACTGGACTTCATGTTGATGATATCAAACATTTAATCGCGGTTTTGCAGGCGATTGTTGATCATGGCGATACAGTAATCGTCATTGAACATAATTTGGATATCATCAAAGTAGCCGATTATGTTATCGACTTAGGGCCAGACGGCGGTTACCGCGGAGGTGAGATTATTGCACGCGGAACGCCTGAAGAAGTGAGCGAAAACCCTAACAGCTATACAGGATTTTATCTTAAAAAGATTTTCGCGGGCACGAAGAAATAGTAAGATAACCGCATGGCCTATTTTATTGTAGTTCTTGGAGCACTCTTGGTTATTGGAGGAGTCGTTTTTGAAGCCTATGTTCTTCGTCCTCTCATCAAGGATCCTTTAAGCGGCAGCGCAAGCGAAAAACAATATCTTGCTGTCGGAGTTTCGTGGCTTTTGATTGCCTGCGGTTTTTGTCTTTTCGGCGTTTCGATTTTACTCTTCAATCCAGCATGGTCTTCAATAAGCGCTTATCCTCAGGGGTCGCTTTTTGAAGGCGAAGCGATTATTTATGGCCTTCAAGTCTTTTTGATTGTTTTTGGCGGTTTTTTATTCGGCGCTTCTCTTGCTAGTTTAAGCGGCAGTTGGGCTTTAAAGTTCCTGAAGGTCCGAAAGATCGATCCATCGTTTAAAAAGATCATCAATATCGTTTTTTATGTTTCAATCCCTGTCCTCATTGTTGCGTTTTTGTTAGCAACTTCTGGATACGGACCCTACCTTTCTTACCCTTTATGGAGCGGAATCCAAATTGACGGAAGCGGAATCCATATGGTAACGGCGGCTGATAGAGGCGGCGACGGACTGCACATTGCTTTCTACGCGATTTGCATTTTGACCGGAGTCTTCATTTGTTATTTTGTTTGCGATCATTATTTCTATAAACGATATGGCAAACACGGGATTCTTGACACCCTCGTATTGGTGGCTTTTCCAGCGGGCGTCATCGGAGCGCGTATTTGGTACGTTGTCGGAAATTTTGAACGTGAATTCGCTAGCGGAGACTGGACCGATGTTTTTAAAATTTGGGATGGTGGTCTCACAATCCTAGGGGGCGCGGCGTTCGGCATCATTGTCGGCTATCTTTTCATGCGCTGGCGCAAAAAATACGTAGATCCGCGTTGGGCTCTCGACATTATCGTTCCAACGATTCTTTTGGCCCAAGCGATGGGGCGTTGGGGCAATTTCTTCAACTGTGAAGTTTATGGTCAGGTTACCTCTGTTGATGGTTGGCGCTTTTTGCCAAACTGGTTGCTTCTGCAAATGAATGTCAATAATGACGGAAGCCTTCTGGGTCCTGGTCTTATCAACACTCCGCTCTTTTTGATTGAAGGTTTTGTAAACGTTGTTGGCTTTTTCTTGATTTATGTTGGAATTGGTCGTTTCTTGAAACGCTGGACGGTACCGGGAGATTTAGCCGGCGCTTATTTTACTTGGTATGGTCTTGTCCGTTTGATTATGGAACCTCTGCGCAATGCGAACTTCAATATGGGGATGGACAATAGTTGGAGCATTTCCAATTCAATCGCCTATATTTTGATTGGTTTGGCTTTAATTTTGGCGCTTCATCTTCATGACTATTATGTAAAAAACAAGAAAAATTATCCTTTTGCTTTGTGCTCAGTCATTTGTTTATTTATCGGCCTTTTCTTGCCGTTTGCTCAATCGTTGACGGTGGCTGACGGAGTCGGCGATGTTGTTGCGACTTATAGTGGCTTTGCTTTGATGTTTGAACTAGGAGCGCCGATCTTTTTAGCTTCTTATATTCTTACAATCATTGCTCTTCTAATTTTTATTTGTTCCTTCCTTCTCGCTTTGTTCCCGCTCAAACAATGCCCGCGCATTCATGAATACTTGTTATACGCTGGCGGAATCGTCTCTTTGGTGGCGGCGATTATGGTTTTCTTTGGCGACAAGGCTTTGAACCTTCCGCCGGAATTAGGCAATAACGATTTGGCAATCACACTCTCTTATGGTTTTGTGCTTTTGGCTTTAGTAGCTGGCGTTTCAACGGTTTTAACTCTTGCACGTTTCATTGCAGGTTGTCCGAAGAAACCGCTCCCGCCTTCCCCTTTCTTGAAAAACAAAATTGACGAAAATATCTCGCATGAAAAGTCTTAAGAACAAACGCCTTTTTATTTTCGATATGGATGGCACCTTGGCCGATACCGACTTATTGCTCATTTTGGCATGGATCGCTCTCTACAAAAAATATACGCCAAACAAAGTTCCGACTTTAGCGAAGATTCTTTCTTTTTCTGGTCCGCCAATCAAAGACTCTCTCCGTCAAGAATTCCCGATGATTCCGATTGAGGAGAGTTTTAAGGCTTTTCAGGATACCTCAGGCTCGTTTTATGATGATTATCTTTCGTCTTATCCGGGTTCTGAGCAGGTTTTAGAGTTTTTGTCAAAAAGAGGAACTTTAGCAATCAACACAAACAAAAGGCATGATTTTGCTGTAAAAGCTCTACAAATTATGGGTTTTTCTTCATATTTCCCAATTATTATTGGGGGCGGGGATACAAAAGAACCGAAGCCTTCTCCCGAAGGCGTTTATCAAGCGATGGCAAAAAGCGGCATAAAGAAGAAAGAAGAAGTGCTTTATATCGGCGACACCGCTTTCGATTTGATGACGGCGGAACGAGCTAATGTAGATGCAGCGCTTGTCACTTTTGGTCCGCGCCCGCTTCCTGAGCATGATACTTCTATCTTTCACATCGATGATTATCATAATTTTCCATGGGAGGCATTTTGATGGAAATTTATGATGTGGTGATTGTTGGCGCCGGCGCAGCCGGACTTACAGCCTCTATTTATTTAAAACGTGCGAACAAAAAAATCTTGTTGCTCGATAAAGGAGCACCGGGAGGTAAGCTTTTGACCGTCTCGGAGATTTCTAATTACCCAGGATATCCTTCTATTAGCGGTAGCGAATTGGCGATCGCGTTTTATACGAATGCGCAAAAGCAAGGGGTGGAAGTTGAATACGGGGAAGTCACGTCTATCCGTAAAGAAGGTACAAATTTTTTTCTTTCGTTAATAGACAAACGTGAGATCTGCTCGTTGAGCGTCGTTATCGCAACCGGGCTTTATAATCCGATTTACCTTAAAGGCGAGAAAGACTTATTAGGACGCGGGGTTTCTCATTGCGCAACGTGTGATGGCCCTTTATATCGCGGGAAGAAAGTCCTTTTAGAAGCAACACATGAAAAAGGAATCGAAGAGGCTAATTATTTATTAGCGTTGGTCGATGAATTGTATTTTGTGACGCCAGAAGAAAAAGAGGAATATCCGCAAGAATTATTAGCAAAAGAAAACTTAAAGCTTTTTGAAAAAAGCAAAGTTTTAGAGGTAGGCGGAAAAGAGAAGGTCGAAAGCGCGTTAGTCGAGACCACGAATGGAAAAGAAGAATTCTTTATCGATGCGATTTTTCCGCTCCTGCACGAAAGAAGCGCGGCTTATTTTTTAGAACCGCTTGGGGTTTTAAATCCGCAAGGCTTCGTCAAAACTAACGCTGAATTGATGAGCGATATTCCAGGGCTATTCGCGATCGGCGATGCACGCGATACTCCGATGCGGCAAGTTGTAACGGCCGCCTCTGATGGAGCCCTTGTTTCCCGTTTTTTGCTTTCCTATTTGCGTAAAAATAGTTCAAAATAAATTCATGAATCCACGTTTAGTTGTTGTTACAGGAGTCGCCGGGGCTGGTAAGACGACTTTCATGTCAGAATGTGAGAATTCCTCATATCGGGCAGTGGATGCCTTGCCGCTGCCTCTTTTAGCCTCCCTTTTAAATCTCATGGAGGTGGATCCTAATAGTTACAGGAGAGTGGCGATTTTCTTTTCCCCATCTTCTTTAGAAGAAGCGCTTCCTTTGATTAGCACGGTTCGTGAACGAATCCCAACTTTGCTTGTTGGATTAGATTGCAATTTAGAGGCGCTTTTGTCGCGTTTCCGCTTAACGAGGCACCTCCATCCTTTAGAAGCGCAAGGCTTATCGTTAGAAGAGGCAATCAAAAAAGAAAAAGAGACATTGAAGTTATTGCGACCGTCTTTGGATTTTGTATTGGATACCAGCAGTTTCCTTGAACGAGATCTGCGTTTAGAAGCGCGGAGACTGCTAGGCTTTTCTAGCGATAAACTTTCACTTATTTTCCGCTCCTTTGGCTATAAGTTTGGGGTACCAGGCGATGCTGAAACAATTATCGATTGTCGGAGTTTAGCTAACCCTCATTGGGTGAAAGAATTACGGGAGAAGGATGGCCGGACACCAGAGTCGCGTAGTTACATTTTAAATGACCCTTTAACAGCCCCGTTTTTATCTTCTCTTTTCGCTTTTCTCGATGATTTCTTTTTGACAGCCGAGAAAGCAAAACGCGGACGCGTTCATGTAGATTTTGCTTGCACGGGCGGTTTTCATCGTTCGGTTTTTGTCTCAGAAGAATGTTACAAGCATTATTGCGGACGTTATCAGGTTGCCCTTGAACATCGCGACATCCCCTCGGAGGGGACAAGATGAAAGGCGATGCAACTTTTTCCTTCGCTTCACGCGTTAAAGAAGAAATCAATAGATTAGAACGCGATGAAAGCGAAAAGCGCAGTCTTCTCAGTGCTTTTTTGAGACAATCTGCTCATCTTTTTTACGGGAAAAAGCCTTATTTAGATATTGAAAGCGAAAGTGCATTGACTGCGAAAACTATCTATCTTTATCTTCATGAACTTTACGAGGTCAACGCACGTTTTTCTTATACGCGGAGCAGTGCTTTTCATCACAATCTCCGTTATCACGTTATTTTAGAAGAGAGAATCGATGAGGTTTTAGACGATTTATCAATTGATTTTCTTATCAGGAAGTCACCGTTGAAACTTTTGAATGATTTAAAAAGTCGAGTAGCTTTCCTTGTCGGAGCCTTTTTAGCGGGAGGCTCGGTAAATGATCCGATTTCTAGCAACTATCATTTAGAGATTGTGAGCGCGCATGAAGAGGAGGCCCTTTTTCTTAAAGATCTTCTCAACCATCATTTAAACGTCGCCTTCCACGCAAAAACGATCGAAAGACGCGGGAAATACGTTCTTTATCTCAAAAGAAGTAACGAAATTTCTGACTTCTTAATCATTTTGGGGGCCAAGGAATGTTGCCTAGACTTTGAAAATGTTCGCGTGGATCGCGATTTCGCCAATATCGGAAATCGTCTCGACAATTTTGATCAAGCCAATTTCAGCAAGACATTATTGGCTTCGACAAAGCAATTAAAAGCAATCGAAGTCCTGGAGAAAGAAGGACGCTTGAGCGCTTTAGGCGGTGAGAAGATTCAAATGCTCGTTGAAATTCGCAAAAAACATCAAGATGCCTCGATGGAGGAAATCGCCAAATTATTGTCTGAAGCCCTCAATAGCGAGGTTAGCAAAAGCAACGTCAATCATATGTTCAGAAAGATTATTGAGGAGGCTCATCTAGAATGATGGAAAAAGAAAACAAAATCAGCCTTCCGCTTGAACTTGGAATGCGTGTCCGTTTTTTAAGAGGCGAGAGGAAAATTTCTCAATTAGAATTAGCAAATTTAGCGATGCTAGAGAAAAATTACATCTCAGATTTGGAAAGAGGAAGAAGAAATCCGACTCTTTTGACTTTAGAAAAAATAGCTGCAGCCTTTGACATTTCTCTTTCTGATCTTTTTTTAGGGCTTGGGAACGCAACTTCTTCCCAATCTTTTTTCCAATCCTTAGAAGATGGGATATAATAAAAAATGCGGTTTGAAAAGGAGGACTGAAATGTCGATTAAACTCGCAATTAATGGCTTCGGACGTATTGGTCGTTTAGCCTTCCGCCGGGCCTATGAAGTTGGTGGCTTTGAAGTGGTGGCCATCAACGATTTGGTTGATGCCAAGACTTTGGCTTACCTTCTTAAATATGATACCACCCAAGGAAGCTGGCACGTCGATGAGATTGCCGCGGAAGTCGATGCTGAAAAAGGCATCAACAACATCGTGTTCCAGGGAAAGAAGATTCCGGTTTTAGGAAAGAAAGATCCTCACGATTTGAAATGGAAAGACTATGACGTCGATGTCGTGCTTGAATGCACCGGACGCCTCAAGAGCAAGGCCGATGGTCAAGTCCATTTAGAGAATGGTGCGAAGGGCGTCATCATTTCAGCTCCTAGCAGCGACAAAGATATCCCGACTTTCGTTTATGGGGTCAACACCGACAAATTAGAGAAGGACATGAAGATTATCTCTGGCGGCAGTTGCACGACCAACTGCTTAGCTCCAGTCATGCGCGTCCTCGTTGATAAATTCGGCGTCCAAGGCGGTTATATGACGACTGTTCACGCCTATACGAACGATCAGACGATTCTCGACTTAGCGAAAGGCAATTTACGCCGCGGTCGGGCTGCTGCTTCAAACATTGTTCCAACAACCACCGGTGCCGCTAAGGCCATCAACCTTGTCGTCCCTGAACTCAAAGGTCGTTTGATGGGCGGTGCTTTACGGGTTCCGGTCATTGCCGGTTCGTTGGTTGACCTCTCTTTAACTCTCGACAAGAAAGTTACAAAAGAAGAAATCAATGCTGCGATGAAAGAAGCTTCAGAAGGCACGCTCAAAGGCATCTTAGGTTACACTGAAGACGAGATTGTTTCTTCTGACATCATCGGTGAGACCCATGGTTCAATCTTCGATGCAACGCAAACTGTCGTCTTCGATGATCCGGATGGCCATCAATATGTTAAATGCGTGAGCTGGTATGATAATGAATACAGCTTCACCTGCCAGTATGTCCGTCTTGCTGGTCTTTATGGCGAAATTCTTAAGAAGTAAGGTTTAATTTCCTTTCTTTAGCCCTTCTCTACGAAGGGCTTTTTTGATTCTACATTCTTTGAATTGTCATTAGAGGCGTTAAACAACATAAAATAAATGCAGCATTTATCAGCCTTTTTCTTAAAAGGCATCAAAAAAGCCAAGTATTTTTATTTTGTGTTTAAAAATTTATCGTTTAAACTTAGTGTGTCCCTCTTGAAGGGGAAAGGATTTTAAAATTGAAATGAAAAAAACAATCTTTGGAACATTCGTTCTCTCGGGTGCCCTTCTTTTGGCCAGTTGCGGCGGTCCGACCACTAAAACAGCCGAAGAAGTCAAAAGTGCTTTCACAACAGCAGTGACTGCTACAAAAGATGCTAAAGGCGTGAGAGCCACTGGAAATGTTTCGCTGGCAGCTAACTTGTCGTTAGTAGCTCCTGGTGAGACTGCAGGCATCGATGTTTCTGTCGCTGCCACTGATTTAGTCGTGACAGCCGCGATGGCAAATTTAGATTCTGCCACAGATTTTATGGCCAGTTTTGAAATTGCGGGTCATTTGACATTAAATGTCTCAGCAGGGGGACAATCAATAATTGATATCAACAACTCTGATCTTGCCTTTAAGGTTACGATTCAAGACTCGCAGACTTATATTGATTTGACGATTGATCCAACGTTAAGCGCTATTATCGGCATGTTTGCCGGTGTCACACTTCCAGAACATATCGCTGGTGGTGAAGCGTCATTTACACCTGCTGATGACACGATTGTAACAACACTCACGGATGCTTTCTCCAGCATGTACGATCAAATGGCAGATATTGAGGGTTTTGTTTCTAATTACGAAGGCGGCAATTACACAGTCGGCATCAATATGAGCGGAACTTCTCTTCAAGATTTTGTAAGCGATCAAATTCTTGCTGGTTACAACGATGGCAGTTTAACCGATGAAGAATTAGCAACTCTTGCCGCTCAAATTGATTTGATGGTGCAAGGTCTCGGACTTCAAAGCATGAGCGAATCAATCTCTTTTGCTGAAAGCGGAAATTCTTATGGCATCGATGTGTCAGCAAGCATTCAAAACGGCAGTATCGCTGCAAGCGCAGACATGAATGTGACGATCAGTTCTTTGAATTTAAGTGCCGGTCTTGATTTAACGATTGATGATAATGCAACTGTTGAGCGAATCGCAGACACAAGTATTTATGTGCCTCTCTCAACGGCAGCCTAATTCATTGCAAACTTCATAAAATAATTAAGGAGGGCTTAGACCCTCTTTTTTATACTTTCATGAGTGTAAAATGTTATCATTAGCAAGCAAGTCAGAGGAGGAAGATGTAAAGATGATTACCGTAAAGGACTTGAAGGATTTACATGGCAAGGTTGTCTATGTCCGCGTCGACTTTAATGTTCCACAGAAAGATGGCGTGATTCGTGATAATAAGAGAATTAGAGCAGCGTTACCGACAATTGAAGAATTATGCGATAAAGGCGCCCGCGTTCTTTTGATGTCGCATTTAGGAAAAATTAAATGGAAAGAACCCGATCCTCAAAAAATTGAGGCAATGAAAAAGGCCAATAACATGGCTCCGGTTGCTAAGGCTCTTCAAGAATTGGTGCCGAATCGCAAAGTTAGTTTCACGCCTTTCACTCGCGGGGAAGGCCTTAAGGAAGCGGTTGCTTCTTTAAAGGACGGAGAAATTCTTTTAGCGCAAAATACGCGTTATGAAAAAGGCGAAGAGAAAAACGATTCCGAATTGGCGCATGATTGGGCTTCTTTAGCCGATCTTTACGTGATGGATGCATTCGGAAGCGCGCATCGCGCGCACGCTTCAACCGTGGGCGTTCCGACAATTTTAAAAGAGGAAGGGAAAACTGTTGCCTTAGGTTATTTAATGATCAAGGAAGTTGAAAACCTTTCACGCTGCGTCGAACCTAAAGATGACGATCGTCCTTACGTTGCGATTCTTGGAGGCTTCAAGGTTTCCGATAAAATCAAGGTCATCGACACGCTTTTAAAGAAATGCGATCGAATCTTAATTGGCGGAGCAATGGCTTACACTTTCAAGAAAGCTTTAGGTGAGGAAGTTGGCTCTTCTCCAGTAGAAGAAGAACAATTGGAATATGCTCGCCGTTGCTACCAAGAGGCTAACGGACGTTTGCTTTTACCGCTCGATTCTGTTTGCACTGATAGCTTCGAGGAGAAAGAGGGACGGAAGATTGCTGTTTATGAAGGCGGAATTCCGGAAGGATTAGAAGGCGTTGATATCGGTCCGAAGACAAGAGCTCTTTATCAAGAAGAGATCAAAAAAGCCAAATTGGTTTTCTGGAATGGACCGATGGGCGTTTTTGAGCAAAAAGATTTCCAAGCGGGCACATTGGCTATTTGTGAAGCTGTTCGCGAAATCAAAGGAAAGGCCTTCACGGTTTGCGGCGGCGGCGATAGCGCTAGTGCTGTGAAGCAATTTGGTTATTCTGATGATTTCTCACACGTTTCAACCGGCGGCGGTGCCTCATTAGAAATGATTGAAAATGATGGTCATTTACCTGGCGTCGATGTTTTGAGGTAAATTTATGCGCACGAAGTTTTTACTTGGAAACTGGAAAATGAATAAAGGACCGAAAGAAGCAGAGGAATTTGCTTCTTTATCGGCTCCTTTAGTCGATTTAGCAGCAGCTCACCATCTTGAAGTCGGCGTTGCCCCAACGTTCGTCAGCCTTGCTTCTGTTGCCAGTCATAAACCAACCCAGTTGATTTTGTCAGCGCAAAATTGCAACGAACACGACCATGGCGCTTATACGGGCGAGATTTCAATCTCGATGTTGAAGGAAATCGGCGTCACGCATTGCATTATCGGCCATTCGGAACGCCGCGAATATAACGGCGAAACTTCTGAAGCTTGCAATTTAAAGATTAAAGCGCTTCTCGCCAATTCCTTGACGCCGGTCTATTGCTGCGGCGAATCGTTAGAAACTTTTGAAAAAGGTGAAACATTGTCTTTTGTTTCTGAACAAATCAAGAAAGGCTTTGCTTCTTTGACCCCCGAGGAGGCCGTCAAAGTAGTGGTGGCCTATGAGCCGATTTGGGCGATTGGAACCGGGAAAAGCGCTTCTTCCGAAATTGCTGAAGCGACGATTAAGGGCATCCGCGATGTTTTAAAAGAATTATATGGTTCTAGAGCCGAAGAGATTCGGATTTTATACGGCGGCAGCGTTAAACCTAACAACATCGCTGAATATATGAAGTGCCCGGATATTGACGGCGCTTTAGTTGGCGGAGCTTCTTTGACGATTGAGAGCTATCGCGAACTCGTTGAAGGAATGATTTAAAGATGAACCAAGAGAATGTTGAAATAAACGCATCGGTCAGCACTCCTTATTACGCTGACGATCGCGGACGCATCAAGAGCAAATATTTGTCTTTGATGCTTCTTGTCGTTTGCGGAGCGATTTTCATCACGGGAATCATCGCCGTCGGCTATGCGGCAATAATGTCTAATTTCTTTGCAATTGCCATGACGAGCGAAGGCTTCATCATCTTGAACGATCAAGGCTACACCGTGATGTTGATCAGCTTCTTGGTTGCAACGATTTTGAGCGTCATCGATAGTTTTTACATCTCCTTTTCTTCTGCGCGCAAAGGGCGCTTGCCTCTTGTCGGTGCTGTGATTTATGTAGCACTTACAGGCCTTATGATTGGCTCCTTGCTCTTTGTTGGTATCAGCATCTCAATGATGGCGGAAGCTTTAGGTCTAACGGCAGTTTGCTTCTTATTAGCCTTCCTTGTCGGCTTTTTCGTCAAGCGCGATTTATCGCTTGTTGCTTATGTTGCCATCAACGTCCTCATGGGAATTGTCGTCGTCTCTCTCTTCTTCGGCATCTTTTATTTGATTTCGCCATCCGCTTATCTATGGATTAACTACTTGATTTCTCTTCTTTTTGTGGTTGTTCTTTTGATTCTCGTGGCAGCGGATGTCAATTCGTTATCGAAGAGATTGGTTTATGGCAACGTCAACTCTAACCTCATTTTATATGGAGGTTTCATGCTTTACGTTGATTTCATCGCCATCTTTGTTCGCATTCTTTATTTAGTTGCTGTTTCGCGCAACAACTGATCATCAATATATATTATTGATTTAAGTGAGAATGAAAGGCCTGGTTCCCCAGGCCTTTTTCTTTGAGAAACATGTCGTTTCAGAAGAGAAAAACATTAAAAGACAAAAAAAGCATCTTTCCTCTTGACCTAGGTTATAAAAAGGGTAGAATAACGCACGCTATCAAGTTTCTTCTTGAGAGCCTCCGAGTGACGAAGTTAAAAATAATTAAAATAATTATTGACTTCGAAAACGAAAGAGAATATCTTATCAAAGCACAGCAAATCAGGTAGGACCTGAACCAAAAAGGGGCTGTGCAACTGATCTTTGAAAACTGGACAGATGTACAACATACACTAACGTCGATTCCTTATTTACATAATTAAGCGAATCGTAAATGACCAGATAATTCATTAACAATTTATTTATTGGAACTAGATCCAACTTATTGAGAGTTTGATCCTGGCTCAGGATGAACGCTGGCGGCGTGCCTAATACATGCAAGTCGATCGGGCGGAGCAATCCGCTAGAGGCGAACGGGTGAGTAACACGTAGGTAACCTGCCCTCGAGTTTGGGATACCCAGGCGAAAGCTTGGCTAATACCGGATAAGAGGGGGAGGGGCATCCCTCCCTTTTGAAAGGCGCTTTCAAGCGTCGCTCTTGGATGGACCTGCGGCACATTAGCTAGTTGGTGAGATAACAGCCCACCAAGGCGAGGATGTGTAGCCGATCTGAGAGGATGACCGGCCACAATGGGACTGCCACAATGGGACTGAGACACGGCCCATACTCCTACGGGAGGCAGCAGTAGGGAGTTTTCGGCAATGGGGGAAACCCTGACCGAGCAACGCCGCGTGAGTGATGAAGGTCTTCGGATTGTAAAGCTCTGTTGTAGAGGACGAAACACCGGATCAGGAAATGGGTTCGGCTTGACGGTACTCTACCAGAAAGTGACGGCTAACTACGTGCCAGCAGCCGCGGTAATACGTAGGTCACGAGCGTTATCCGGAATTATTGGGCGTAAAGAGTGAGCAGGCGGTGCGGCAAGTCTGGAGTGAAAGCGTGGGGCTCAACCCCATATAGCTTTGGAAACTATCGCACTAGAGTACGTCAGAGGTGAACAGAACTCCATGTGTAGCGGTGAAATGCGTAGATATATGGAAGAATACCAGTGGCAAAGGCGGTTCACCAGGACGATACTGACGCTCAGTCACGAAAGCGTGGGGAGCAAATAGGATTAGATACCCTAGTAGTCCACGCCGTAAACGATGTCGACTAACTATTGCCGCGAGGCAGTGGTGAAGCTAACGCATTAAGTCGACCGCCTGGGAAGTACGGTCGCAAGACTGAAACTTAAAGGAATTGACGGGACCCCGCACAAGCAGTGGAGCATGTGGTTTAATTCGACGCTACGCGGAAAACCTTACCAGAACTTGACATGGCGGATAAGGCTCTAGAAATAGGGAGATAATACCCGCACACAGGTGGTGCATGGTTGTCGTCAGCTCGTGTCGTGAGATGTTGGGTTAAGTCCCGCAACGAGCGCAACCCTCGTCCTTAGTTACCATCATTCAGTTGGGGACTCTAAGGAGACTGCCGATGTAAATCGGAGGAAGGTGGGGCCGACGTCAAATCAGCATGCCCTTTATGTCCTGGGCAACACACGTGCTACAATGGCCGGTACAAAGAGACGCAAAAGCGCGAGCTTGAGCAAATCCCATAAAGCCGGTCTCAGTTCAGACTGGAGTCTGCAATTCGACTCCACGAAGGCGGAATTGCTAGTAATCGCGAATCAGCATGTCGCGGTGAATACGTTCCCGGGGTTTGTACACACCGCCCGTCAAACCATGAGAGCTGGTAATGCTTGAAGTCGCTGGCCCAACCGCAAGGAGGGAGGCGCCTAGGGCAGGATCGGTGATTGGGGTTAAGTCGTAACAAGGTATCCCTACGGGAACGTGGGGATGGATCACCTCCTTTCTGGAGAAAGATGCTCGACATATAGCATGTTCGAGCGGTACATACGACCTATTGATTTGGTTCATGTCAGCGTTGGTGCATGATCTTCTGTCCAGTTTTGAGAGATTAGTTTCTCTCAGCCCTTGTTCTTTGAAAACCGGACATTACAAATAACATGTTCTTTCTGTTGAGAAGCGGATTCCTTTAGCGATAAAGGAAGACGATGAAACTGAAACGAGATAACCAAAATATTTCCAAGCTACAATGCTTGGTTTAGGTGACTTACTTGCGAAGTTAAGTTAGTGAAGGCGTACAGTGAATGCCTTGGCACTGAGAGGCTACGAAAGACGCGACTACCTGCGATAAGCGGCGGGGAGCTGGAAGTGAGCTTTGATCCGTCGATTTCTGAATGGGGAAACCCGGCGCGTTTAACCACGCGTCATCGAGCGATTACGTCGCTCGAAGCGAACCTGGGGAATTGAAACATCTTAGTACCCAGAGGAAGAGAAAGATTACATCGATTCCGTCAGTAGCGGCGAGCGAAAGCGGAAGAGCCCAAACCACCTTCGGGTGGGGTTCGGAGCACGTTGTGGGATTGTCATCATCCATCTGAACGGTGTGGGAAAGCCGGCCAGAGAAGGTGAGAGCCCTGTAGGGATACGGTGATGACACCCTAGTGATTTCCAGAGTACGGCGGGTCAAATATCCTGTCGGAATATGCGCCGACCATGGCGTAAGGCTAAATACTACTCAGTGACCGATAGTGAACCAGTACCGTGAGGGAAAGGTGAAAAGAACCCCGGGAGGGGAGTGAAAAGATTCTGAAACTGTATGCTTACAAAAAGTCAGAGGGCGTTAATGCCTGATGACGTGCCTATTGAAGAATGAGCCGGCGAGTCACGTTTGCATGCGAGGTTAAGCTGTAGAAGCGGAGCCGTAGCGAAAGCGAGTCTGAATAGGGCGCTTTAGTATGCATGCGTGGACCCGAAGCCCGACGATCTACCCATGACCAGGTTGAAAGAGGGGTAAAACCCTCCGGAGGACCGAACCGACGTTCGTTGAAACGCCCGCGGATGAGTTGTGGGTAGCGGAGAAATTCCAATCGAGTTGGGGGATAGCTGGTTCTCCCCGAAATAGCTTTTCGGCTAGCCTTTGTGATTACCCTTTGGGGGTAGAGCACTGAATGCCTGATGGCCGCTTTTGGCGGTACTGAACGCAATCAAACTCCGAACCCCAGGGGGCGTATCCAGGGAGTCAGTCTGTGGGAGATAAGTTCCATGGACAAAAGGGAAACAGCCCAGACCGTCGAATAAGGTCCCTAAATCTGCGCTAAGTGTGAAAGGAAGTGGAGATACTTAAACAACTAGGATGTTGACTCAGAAGCAGCCATCATTTAAAGAGTGCGTAACAGCTCACTAGTCGAGTGTCTCTGCACCGATGATTTACCGGGGCTTAAGCGCAGTACCGAATTCACGGATAAGTGGTTTACCATTTGTGGTAGGGGAGCGTTCCATTTGGGGCGAAGTCGGACCGTGAGGACCGATGGACTGAATGGAAGTGAGTATGCCGGTGTAAGTAACGATAGAGGGTGAGAATCCCTCTCACCATTAGACTAAGGTTTCCTGGGGAAGGGTCGTCCTCCCAGGGTTAGGCGGGTCCTAAGGCGAGGCCGAACGGCGTAGTCGATGGACAACTGGTTGATATTCCAGTCCCCGCATGCATGCGATGTAGTGACAGATTCGGATAACCGATCCCCCTTATTGGATTGGGGGCTAAGCGTTGTGGCCGTCCTGTAGGCAAATCCGCAGGGCAAGGTGAAGACGCGAATGGGAGCGAACGGGGCAACCCAAGTAGTGAACTCGGCGATGCCGGGTCTCGAGAAAAGCTGCTAGCTTAAGTGCATGTGGCCCGTACCGAGAACGGACACACGTGGTCAAGGAGAGTATCCTGAGGTGAGCGAGTTAACTGTTGTTAAGGAACTCTGCAAAATTGCTTCGTAACTTCGGAAGAAGAAGCGCCGGTGAAAGCCGGCCGCAGTGAAGAGGCCCAAGTAACTGTTTACCAAAAACATAGCTCTATGCTAAGCCGTAAGGCGATGTATATGGGGTGATGCTTGCCCAGTGCTGGAAGGTTAAAAGGTGGGGTTAGCCGCAAGGCGAAGCTCTTAATTGAAGCCCCAGTGAACGGCGGCCGTAACTATAACGGTCCTAAGGTAGCGAAATTCCTTGTCGGGTAAGTTCCGACGCGCATGAATAGTATAATAATTTGGGCGCTGTCTCGACAGCAGACTCGGTGAAATCTTAAGACCTGTGAAGATGCAGGTTACCCGCGACTAGACGGAGAGACCCCATGGAGCTTTACTGCAACTTAATATTGAGCATCTGATGTTCATTCGTAGCATAGGTACGAGCCGGTGAATCCGGGGCTTTGGCCTCGGGGGAGGCAACAATGAAATAGTACTATTGGGCGTTGGCTGTTCTAACGTATGCCCTCACGAAGCAGCGGACAGTGTTAGGCGGGCAGTTTGACTGGGGCGGTCGCCTCCCAAAGAGTAACGGAGGCGCTCCAAGGTTCCTTCAGCACGGTTGGAAATCGTGCCTCGAGTGCAAAGGCATAAAGGAGCTTGACTGCGAGACAAACAAGTCGAGCAGGGACGAAAGTCGGACTTAGTGATCTGGCGATTCTGTATGGAAAGGTCGTCACTTAACGGATAAAAGCTACCCTGGGGATAACAGGCTGATCGCGTCCAAGAGTACACATCGACGACGCGGTTTGGCACCTCGATGTCGGCCCTTCCAAGGGTTTGGCTGTTCGCCAATTAAAGTGGTACGCGAGCTGGGTTCAAAACGTCGTGAGACAGTTTGGTCCCTATCTGTCGTGGGCGTAGGAAGTTTGAAGGGTCTAGTCCCTAGTACGAGAGGACCGGGATTAACGGAGCACTGGTATATCGGTTGTCGCGCCAGCGGCATGGCCGGGTAGCTACCTCCGGAAGAGATAAGCGCTGAAAGCATCTAAGCGCGAAGCTCGCCCTAAGATGAGACTTCCCATTCGCAAGAAGTAAGGGCCCTCCTATGTCAGGAGGTTGATAGGTCGGATCTGTAAGCGCAGCAATGCGTTCAGGAGACCGATACTAATAGCCCGAGGACTTAATTTCATAAGTCAGCCATTGATTGCAAGCTAGTTAACTAAATCGAGTAAGCAGCAGGAACATGAAAGTAATATCCGGTTTTCAAAGAACATGTGGTATAATTAAAAAGTCTGGTGGCTTTGGCGCGGTGGACACACCTGTTCCCATCCCGAACACAGTAGTTAAGCACCGCCGCGGCGACAATAGTCCCTTTGGGGCGAAGATAGCGCGCTGCCGGGCTTTTTTTGTTGTTTATAAGTTTAAATTCTTTTTTTGAAAAATAGACCTCGTTTCTTTCTCTCGCTAAATTTTTATTGACATATTTTTTAATGCGTTCTTAATTAAATTAACAATCGACATACGGTTTCGCATTTAATGCGTGTTGTATGTTGAAACTTTATGTCATGTGTTTTTCTCGTTCGGAGGTCGGATAAGATGAAAAAAGCGCAACTGTTTAGCCTAATTATTCCAGTGTTGTTTAGCTTCGTTGGAGGCGGCACAGAAGATACAGTTAGTTTAAGAAACGATGAGCCTTCATTTGTTTATGGAAGTGCAAATTTTAAAAACGTCAGTGCCATGAATGAGGAGTTGGAAACAACCGATTTCGGCATGACATCATATTTTGAAAATTTACACGAGAATGTGCCAACTAACATCGGAAGTTCTTGTGTTTATGTGGCCTTTGTTGATGTTTTATGTTTTTATGATACTTTTCAAAACGATGATATAGTCGATGAAAAATATGAAGAAGTGGTAAACTACGATTCATTTCAAGAAGCGTTGAAACATTCGCCTGGTGTATTTCGTTATGAATACGATCGTATAGATTATTCGAACCAAGAAGTTTATAACTTCATTCAAAACTATAAAAGCGTTGATTTGCAATGTATGCTAATCGATTATTTGAATGATTTAAAAGGGACTAATTATCCTAGAGATAATTATCAAACTGGTGTTGTTGATGATTATCAGAAACTATTGGATTTCTTGTATGGTTATGGGCGTGTTACTTATGAGATAGTCGATCGAGAAGATTTTGTATCAGGGGCGTTTGATTTGCCGGAAAACCAAGAAGGCATGGAAAATTATGCAAAAGATTGTATTGATCAAGGCAAACCCGTGATTTTAACTGGCGTCCGTTATGATGCGGAGAATAATGAATATGTAGATGGTCACGCCTTTATTGCTTATGATTATGACGAAGATGGGTTAATTTGTAATTTCTGCCAGGGAAAAGATAGAACTGCGTTGCACTTGAAAGAAGGAATAGAGCATCAGTGGTATATCACTTCTGTTGGATCTTTTGATTTTTCAAGCATCCCCTTTTATCACTCTAAAAATTATATGGTTGATAATCTTAAGTATTGTGGATGTGGTGACCATGTGTTCCACACATATACAGAATATATACCTGGAACAATGAAGCTTATAAATACTCTCGGACTTCCGATTTTACCAGGTGATCATGGAGATATAGTGCTTCCCGAAAAACCAGCGCCTGCTATCCCTGCTCATTCTCATAAAGCTATTTGCAAATGCGGCTACTCCGTTATTGAAAGGCACTACATAGAAGAAGGCACATCGATAACAGGTGGTTATGCTTATTGTGATGGCTGCGGTGATTATACGAATTTGTTTGTTGTTAGATAGTAATGGGGGACTAAAAAATGAAATTTAAGACTATTAGCGTTATTTCAATGTTAGTTGTTTCATCGCTCTCCTTTGCTTCGTGTGGTGGAGGCGGAGGTGCTAGTGAACAAGCCGATTTTTTGAATGAAACTTATAACCCAAGTTTCCCTGTCTATTGGGGGTATCCGATTCCCTATTATGGCGAGCATTTCCTTCTTTATGGTTACAATAACGATTATCGTTTCGGATCATGCGGAATAAGTAATAGTTATCTTGTTCATTACGGAAGCGAGGACGAAAAACTATTGCTGGCCTATGTCAAAGATGATGATTATTCGCAATTAGAGGAAATCTTTCCGAGCGTTTTAGAAAACGCGAACAATATCGATATGTTCGCTTCTCAAGACAATGTAGACGTCGTTGACGGACGTTATTATTACGCTTTAAAAAGGAGTGAATTGGAAATTGAAGTTCATTGGTTAGAAGCGCCTTTAGCGGAAATAGAACGCGATTATGGAGGTTATCGCTTGATCGCTGCGTTTCGTCAAAAACCAATCATTTTCCTTGAAGCGTTGCATCCGTATTTAGAAATTGATAAGGAAGCTAAATTCCTTGTCCGCGCGCCTTTATATTTTGAAGATGAAGAAATCTCGTTGATCGATGAAAACACGCAAGGACTTGATGATTATTTTGAAGATTCTGATCAACGCGAACTTCTTCACTTAGAAAATTCGGTGTTTGAAAGCCGCAAGAACGGTTATTACATTCAAATTTCACGTGAAGAAGACGAGACTCTGGCCTCAGAGATTCCTATAGCGATAACCGCTCCAAATCTAACGTTTAATGATGAATCTTTTTTAGAGATGGTGAGCCTTCAAAATGAATTTAAACTTATCGAATATCAAGATGAATTATGTTTGGAAATGAGGCGTTATTACACTGATCAAAATGAGGTGAGACATGATCTTCTAAATGAAGAATATGAGAGTTCTTGGGAAGTACCGGATTTATTTGAAAGTTACCAAGAAGAATTTAAAGAGGCGCTTGTTTTAGATTCTTATGAAGGTGGGAACACTTCTTTGTTCTCTTATCGTGAAGTTATTTCCTTTCTTCAATAAAAGACAACAAAAAAGACGTCCTAAGAGACGTCTTTTAAATTAGTCATCAACTCTATTCAAGATATTGAGCAGCGTTGATGATGCTTATTTCTAAACAGCCAGAATCGCTATAATAGCTGCAACTGATGCCGGCTTGCATTGTCGGATCAACATAGGCTAAAGCGATATCGTTATAAACCCATCCGGCATCTTCCAATTGAGCGATATAACTATCCGTAATGTCAGAAGCGACGTAGCAATTGACGAAGAATCCCATTCCGAATTCCATCCACGACTCATCGATTTCATAGGCAGTGATGTCGCCTTCCGGAGCCGGGATCTCGATAGCAGAGGAAATTCCTAATTCTCCGAGGAGAGTGGCAATTTCTTCTTCGGGCCAAGTTGTAGTGGTAGTAGGAGCTTCTGGAACTAAAGTGACGTAGATATCAGTGGAATCAACATTTTCATCATAGCTGACTTCAACAGCAATTTGATTGCTACTATCAATATAGACAGTGCCATCATCGCTTAGAGTGTAGCCTTCCGCTATAAGTTGTTCGCCGTACCCTGCAACATAATCACCGCCATAGCAATAAACGCTGAATTCGCTGAAGAAACTCAGCCATTGATCATCGTAACTATAGTAGGAGAAGTTATAATCGGGAGCCGGGAGAGTAACGCCTTCAACCCCGAGAGCTGCTAAAGAGGTTGCCACCACATCTTCTGGCCAAGAGAAGAGCGGAGCTTGGAAAATTGCAACAATGAAGAGTCCTTCTTCCGAATTATAGGCGGTTTGAATGTAGATTTGTTCGCTGCTATCTAAATAAATAGTTGTTCCATCAATCGCTGTCTCTTGATAACCGGCTGCTAAAAGAGCTGAAATATAAGAAGCAGTGATATCTTGTTCCACATATGAATAGACGTCGATGTAGTAGTAGTCGCTTGTGGGTTCTTCGATTATGTAATAATCAGCTTCATAAGAAGGGATGACGATCGTGTCTTCAATTCCATAATATTCTTGAATGAGAGCGGATAATTCTGCCTCTGGGAATTCGTGATAAGGAATGGTCGGATAAATGTCGATGCTGACGATGCCCGTTCCTTCATCTAAGTAGGAAGAATAATTTTCATCTGTCATATAGACTTGATAGATGAGACTTACATAATCTTCAGGGTAGGTGATTTCGTAGATCCGCATCCCGGCTCCAACGCCATAATATTGATCAGTTGTTTCGATGAAATCGTTGGCTTCAAGAGTGAGAGCGTATTCGCTCACTAACTCATATGGAGCATCAGGTATTTCAATCGTTAGAAACCCTTGATCCAGCCACGAAGTTAGAACTTCGTAGTTATAATCATCAAAAGCTTCGCAATAGGGCGCCAGATGGCCTCCGAGATTTTCAAAGAAAATCTCTTCTTCTTCGCTGGTCCAGTTAGAAGCAGGAGGAATACTTGTTGAGGAATCGCTAGAGATGGTAGAGCTACTAGACGAGTCGCTACTATCGGAAGTGATGGATGACGAGGAATCGCTGTTATCGGAAGCAATTGAAGAAGAAACATCTGTTCCTCCGCAAGAAGCAAGCCCAAACGCACTAAGCGCTAGAAGCAATGGTAATTTTTTCATTCTTTTCCCCTTTCTTGTTTTGAGTTCTTTGCTCGCTAGGCATTATTGTCTTTCATCTTAATATTTCAATAAATTTTCTATTAATTTGCTAATTTTTTTCATTTGCTTCTTCATGAGCAAAAAAAGTTGAAAAGAAAATGCAAAAACAAGATTTTTTCCTTGCTCTTTTTTCTTAAATCTCTATAATCACGCCCATGGAAAGTTATCTGGTTCGCTTCGACGAGATGGTGCTCTGCTATCGAGAAGAGAAAATCTCTTCACCTCAGCAGCATTTTTTAGCGAAGATGTCGCGGGCATTTGGAATAATCTTCTCTTGCATTTAGAAGAGATTGAAGAAAGACTCCAAGAGAATAATGATGGTGTTCTCTGTCTCGGGCATTTAGTGAAGCATGAGAAATATCGGGCGGGCGTCATCATCGATGGTTCTACGCGCGGACTTCATGTTGGCTGGAAGACCGAAAGAATTCCTTCCGGGATGTTTCTTGTTGCTGAACGTGGTAACTATTCCTCCTATTGCGAGAGCGAACAATCTCTTCGCTTATTGGCCAAAGAACAACATTTAGCCGCCCTTTCTCCTTGTTATGATGTCTTAACGAATCGAGGAGCTTTTGTGGCCGTTCGGGTAGTTTCTGAGGCTTAAAAAACCTTAAATTTTTGTCAAATAATTAAGATATTTATCAGCAAACTTAAGTAATAATCTATATTTTGCCTTATTAAAAACTACAAAATAGGTTAGATTGCACTAGAAGGTTTGCAATGGGATAATAACTAACTGAGGGAAGATTGATGGTTATTGATAAAACTGCGCCTTACGGAGGCATCAACATCTCGATGGAAGCAATCGCTTCAGTCGCCGGAGAAGCGGCCGCGACTTGCTATGGAGTTGTTGGCCTTACTTCAAAGAATTCCCTCCGCGAAAACATTAATGAGCTCCTGAAAAAAGATGATTATGTTCGAGGAGTCTATTGTACAAAGAAAAAAGATCATTACGAAATAGACGTTTACGTTATTGTGGCTTACGGAGTCAAAATCACTGAGGTTATGTCTGAGATTCAAAAGAAAGTGGCTTATGATTTAAGACGGACTTTTTCTTTAGCCTTTCCTCGCGTGAACGTTTACGTGCAGGGCATCAAGGAAATTGATTGAAAATGAAAACTATAAACGGACAAGACTTTAAGCGCCTTTTTCTTTCCGGTGCGAATAATCTCTACAATCACTATCCAGAGGTTGATCAATTGAATGTTTTTCCGGTTCCAGACGGCGATACGGGAATGAACATGAATTTGACCCTTACTTCTGGGGCTAAGGAAATTCAAAACAAGGCTGAAACATCGATTGAAATTATCGCCTCATCTTTAGCGACGGCGCTTGTGATGGGGGCTCGTGGCAATTCGGGAACAATCACTTGCCAAATTTTTCGCGGTTTTGCCGATGGCGTCAAAGGAAAAAACCAAATCAACGTTCGTGAATTAGCTGCGGCTTTTGAACGCGGACGCGAGGTAGCCTATAAAGCCGTTATGCGCCCGGTTGAGGGAACAATTTTAACGGTTATTCGGGAAGCCAGCGCTGCGCTCAAAGAATATGTTAAAAACGGCGATCATAGCGTAGAAGACGCTCTCGATTTTTTCTTGAAAGAAGCTAAAAAGTCTTTGAATCACACCCCGGAATTATTGCCGATTCTTAAAGAAGTCGGGGTTGTGGATTCGGGCGGCGCGGGTCTTTGCATCGTCATTGAAGGAATGGCAAAAGCTGCTCACGGTAATTTTGTTGAACGAAACAGCCAAGACGATTTCGAGGATGGCCCATCGTCTGTTTTGACTCCGACAAGTTATGCTGGAGCTCAAGTCAGCGAAGATGAAGAGGGCTTCGGCTATTGCACGCAGTTCCTTTTGCGGCTCGGAACGCCAGAAGACGGGAAACGCCCGTTCTTCGAGAAGCGTTTCCGGAATTTCTTAAATAGCCATGGCAAATCAGTCGTAATGATTCACGATCAAGACATTGTGAAAGTTCACGTTCACACTTTAAATCCAGGCACGATGCTCAATTATGCCCAAAATTATGGAGAATTTTTAAGCATCGTTATCGAAAACATGTCTGAGGAGCATCGGAACATCGAAAACGGATTGAAAGCTACCGATATCGAAGGCAATTTAGAACTTTCGAGGCGACATAAACTCATCGATGAAGAAAAGAAAGAAGAAGAGGACAACACGCCGCTTCAAAAATTAGCTTTCATCGCTGTGAGTTCTGGCGAAGGGCTTGATGAAATGTTTTTAGAACTTGGGGCCTCGACTTTAGTTTCCGGTGGTCAGACAATGAATCCTTCAGTTGAGGATTTCGTGAAGGCAATCGCGCGTTGCCATGCCGAAAACGTCTATATTCTTCCGAATAACTCAAACATCGTAATGGCGGCTTCTCAAGCTTGCGATCTCAATCAAAATGACAAAACTAGAGCGCGGGTGATCCCTTCAAAAACTCTTTTGCAAGGGTTAGAAGCCGCGATGCAGTTCGCGCCCGACGGTGATCCCGAAGCGATTTATAACGAAATGAAGGGCGCTTTAAAAAGCGTCAAATCCGGTTCGGTGACATACGCGATCAAAGACACTGATATCGACGGAGTCCATATTACGAAAGATTATTACATCGGAATGCGCGATGATAAATCGATTGTTTCGTGCCAAAAAAATAAGGCGGAAACGCTTTTTGAACTTGTTCATGCAATGGTCGATGACGATTCGTATCTTTTGACTGTTATTTGTGGGCAAGACATTGAGGATGCTGAATTAGAGACGCTCAGTCAAAAATTAGAAAACGACTTCCCGAATCTTGAAATCGCCCTCCGAAAGGGCAATCAACCGGTATACTCTTTTTTGGTAGGGGTTGAATGAATAACGGTTTCTTTCGGCAACGCTTAAAAGAAGAAGATGAAATAAGACCATCTAAGTTGAAGAAGGAAGGCTTAGAAAAACTGACCAAGAGTCGTCCTCTTCAAGACAAATTAATAAAATACGGTTTAACGACGCCTTTAAAGGTTTTATTTCATTTTCCTTATAATTACGAAAACTGGACTCCTTTGAAACCGACTCCTCCTTATCGTGAGCGTCAACGCTTCATCATTTTCGGAACAATTAAAAGCCAGCCGAAAGTTGTTCGCTTTTTTAAAAAAACAATGACAAGGTTTTCTTTTTTGGAAGAGAAAGGAGAACTTTTTCAAGTAGAGGCTTGGGGTCGCGAATTTCTCAATAAAATTTTCGAAATCGGAAGTCAATGGACGCTTGAAGCGCATTATGACGCCAAAAGGCATTGTCTTGTCCTTTTAAATTTTCAGAAAGGGAGAATTCAGGAGGGCGAGTATTTAAAGCCTCTTTATCATTTGCCGAACGAAATTCCTAATGCGATTTTTTCGCGGCTTATTAAGCGCGCTTTCTCTTTGTATCAAGAGGAAATTCCTGAACTGATTCCGGAGGAATATCGTCTTAAATATCGTCTTTATCCAAAGGTTAAGGCTGTTGAAGCGCTTCATTTCCCGAAGAACGGGAAAGATATCCATCAAGCTTTGAGGACGCTTAAATACGAGGAAGGCTTAATTTATGAGATGCAGATTGCCGAGGCAAAGAAAAAGAGCAGCAACCTTCGACGTTCTCGTTCGATGGATAAAGTTGATTTAGAAGCAGTGGAGAAATTTATATCTTCTCTTCCTTACGGCTTGACTGATGATCAAAGAAAAACTCTCAAGGAAATCATCGATGACATGGATGCTTCTTATTTGATGTATCGTCTTTTGCAGGGCGATGTCGGAACCGGAAAAACGTTAGTCGCGTCTTTAGCTTCCTATGCGAATTATACGCGGCACGGACAAACAGCGATTTTGGCGCCAACCGACACTCTGGCGCGTCAGCACTATGAAAATTTAGAGAAGCTTTTTAAGGGTACTCCTTTGAATATAGGGCTTTTGACCGGAAGCGTCGATAATGAGTCGCGGCAAGCGATCAAACAAGATTTAAGCGACGGGACTCTCGATATCGTTGTCGGCACGCATGCATTATTCTCAAAAGACGTTATTTATAGCCAATTGTCTCTAGCGATCATCGATGAGCAACATAAATTCGGAGTCAATCAACGTTCACGCCTTTTAGGCAAAGGCGAGCACGCTGACTTGCTTTTGATGTCAGCAACACCGATTCCCCGCACTTTGACGCAAACGCTTTTTGGTGATTTGGCGATTTCGACTCTTCATGAATTCCCGCAAGGAAAAAGGGACGTTAAGACACTGATTCTATCGCCAGAAGACGAGAAAGAAATTTTTAAATACATAAATCAATGTTTAAAATCAAACGGCAAGGCTTATATCGTCGCTCCGCGCATTGAAGGCGATGATAACTATCAATCAGTTAAGAAAGTTTATGAATTTTATGATTTGGCTTTCCCGGGGAAAGTGTCTTTCATGCACGGGAAGATGTCGAATGATGAACTTTTAAAAGCGCGAGAGTCCTTCTTAAAAGGCCATAGTTCGATTCTTGTCGCCACTTCTTTAATTGAGGTTGGACTCGATGTTAAAGAAGCCTCTTTGATGATTATTTATGAGGCTAACCATTTCTCTCTTTCTTCGCTTCATCAATTGAGAGGGCGAATCGGACGCGGAGGACAGGAAGCGACTTGTCTTCTTCTTTCGCCGCACGAAGATAGCGAAAAACTTAAAGTTATGGTTGAAACAAATGACGGTTTTGAAATCGCTGAAGCGGATTTAAAGATGCGGGGTCCCGGTGAACTATTGGGAATCAGACAAGCAGGCTTGCCGTCTTTTAATTTCGTTAATCCTCTCGATGATTTTCGTCTTCTCGAATGTGCGCGCGATGATGCGGAGAAAATCTATAATTCTTCAACTTTAAGAAATGAAAAAGAAGAGCTTTTGAAAGCCGGTCACGATTTTGAGGCTGAACATGTCCTCTCCTAGATAAGAGAGAGAAAGAATTTTATACTTATAAACTGAGGTAGTTTTATGAACACGTTAGCGATCGATATGATGGGTTCTGATTTAGGGAGCAAGATGAGCGTTGAAGCCGTGCTCCGTTTCCATAAGGAACATCCCGAATTTCATCTTCTTTGTTTTGGAAAAGCTGAAGAATTAAATGCTTTAAGCGGACAAGAAGGGATTGAAGTTATCGTAACTACAGAGGTCATGGAAATGACGGACGGAGCCTTAGAGGCTTTAAGAAAGAAAGACAGTTCAATGGTCAAAGCTATTGAAGCCGTGCGAGAAAGAAGAGCTTCTGGCGTTGTTTCTGCCGGTGGCACGGGCGCTTTCTTGAGCGCTTCTTCGCTTCTTTTAAAAAAGGCACCCGGCGTTTTGCGTCCCGCTTTAGTGGCTTCTTTTCCTAATTTTAAGACCGGAGGACACATGGCGATTTTAGATGTCGGGGCTTCTAATGAAAATACAGCGGAAGAAATTGCTCAATTCGCTATTATGGGGAGCCTTTACGCCGAAATTGTCGAGAACGTCGTGAATCCAAAAGTTTCTCTTTTAGCCAACGGCAGCGAAGAAGGGAAAGGCTCGCCGAACGGCAAAAAAGCCTATGAGATTCTTAAAACCAAAAAGGAAGTCAATTTTTTAGGGAATATTGAGGCCTCTAATGTTTTGAACGGGGATTCTGACGTTATCGTGACTGATGGCTATAGCGGCAACGTTCTTTTGAAGGCGACAGAAGGAGCGGCTAAGACGGTTGGCAAGCTTTTAAAGAAAGTTTTCTTGAAGAATTTGAGGAGCAAGATTGCCTATCTTTTCGTAAAAGGCGGGATGCGTGATTTTAAAGCCTCCTTCGATTCTCGCAAAACTGGCGGTGCCTTATTGCTTGGCACGAACGGCGTTGTTGTCAAAGCGCACGGCAATAGCGACTCAGAGGCCTTTTATAATGCTTTGCTTTTGGCTGCCCGTTTAGTTGAAGGCGAAGTCGTCACGAAGATTTCTAAACGATTACAGGATGCGAACAATGCCTGAATTAGAGAATCTTTTAAAACATTTAAAAAGTCTCGGCATCGAATGTCATGATTCTCTTTATTATGAGTTGGCTTTCACACACTCTTCAGTGAACGGGATGCACGGGACGAAGCATCACGATTATGAGCGTTTAGAATTTTTGGGAGATTCGTTGATCGGTCTTGTTGTTTCTGAACTAGCTTTCCGTCTGCATCCCGAGATGCTTCAAGGAGAGCTTTCAATGCTGAAAGCTAGTTTCATCAGAACTGAATCAGAGGCTAATTATGCGCGGAAATTGGGCTTTGCCCCTTTTATCCGGGTCGGCAGTTCATTTCAAGGAGACGTTTCGACGCGCGATAACGTTTTAGAGGATGTTTTCGAGAGTTTTGTTGGGGCTCTTTTTCTCGACCAAGGACTCCAAAAATCGCATGCCTTTCTTGTTAAACTCTTCGAGGAAGACATTCGAAAAGCCAAAGCGGATTTCGATAATAATCCCAAAAGCGAGCTTCAAGAAGCAATGCAAGCAGATTATCGGCAATCTGTAACCTATAAAATCTTAGAGGAGAGCGGACCCGCTCATGATCGTCATTATGTGGCGGCTGTTTATTTCATGGAAGAAGAGATTGGCCGCGGCGAAGGGCATAGCAAAAAGGAAGCGGAAGTGATGGCCGCCAAAAACGCTTTAGCGAAGCGCGTAACCTATAAATAAATGGAGGAGAAAGATGGGGCTTATTGCTTTTTTAAAAAAGAAGTTCAAAAAAGAAGACAATAAAGAGAACAATCTCCAAGTTAAATACGATGAAGGGCTCAGCAAATCGCGGGCGGCTTTCGCCGATCGTTTAGCGGCTCTCAGCAAAAAATATAAGAAAGCCGAAAGTCCGTATTTTGAAGAACTCGAAGAGATTTTGATTGAAGCCGATGTCGGTGTCGATTTAGCTTTGCGCCTTGTTGAGAAAATCATCGAAAAAAGCAAAGAAGAGAGCCTTTCTTCAATCGATGAACTCAACGAGGAACTGATCGATTTGATGTTTGTTTCTTATCTAGAAAAAGGCTCAATCACGAACGACCTCGACTTTAAAGAAACGCCTGTCGTTTTGTTGATGGAAGGTGTCAACGGAGTCGGAAAGACGACAAGCATCGCCAAACTTGCCTACCGCTATCAACAATTAGGGAAGAAAGTTTTATTAGTGGCCGGCGATACGTTTCGCGCGGGAGCGACTGAACAACTCGCGATTTGGGCTCAGCGTTTAAATGTTCCGCTTGTCGTCGGGAAACCTGGACAAGATCCGGCCTCTGTTGCTTATGACGGGGTGAAAAAAGCGAAAGAGCTTAGTTGCGATTTAGTGATCGTCGACACTGCAGGCCGTTTGCAAAACAAGGCGAATTTAATGGCTGAGCTTGGCAAAATCACGAGAGTAATAAGCAAAGAAATTCCAAACGCGCCTCAGGAGACTTTCTTGGTCATCGACGCGACGACGGGGCAAAACGGTGTTGAGCAGGCCAAGAAATTCAGCGAAGCCAATAAAGTGACGGGAATCGTTTTAACGAAGATGGATGGCACTTCGAAAGGCGGGATCGTTCTTTCGATCCGCGAAAATATCGGCGTGCCAGTCCGCTTTATCGGTTTAGGCGAGAAAATGACGGATTTAGAAGAATTCGATTTAGAACGATATTTACACGGCCTTTTGGTAGGAACAAACGATGAATGATGATTTAAAGGTCCGAGAGCGTTTGATCAGTCTATTTCAGCTTTACCAAAATCTTTTAAGCGATGCCCAGAAAGAGGCTTTCCGTTGGCATTATCTTTATGATCTTTCATATAGCGAAATGGCTGACGAAAATCATACTTCGCGTGCCGCTCAAAGCGATGCCTTGTTTAAAGCTTCACAAAAATTGGAAGATATCGAAGCTAAACTTGGTTTTTATGCTTATCGGTGCAGATTGTTGAAATTATTAGAGAATCAAAAGAAGAATATTGAGCCGAGCATATATCAAAAATTAGAGGAGGGAATTAAAGATGGCTTTTGAGAATTTGACTGATCGTTTTCAAGCTGTTTTCAAAAAGATGAGGCGCGAGGATCGCCTTACCGAAAGCAATATGCAGGAAGCCCTCCGCGAAATTCGGATCGCGCTTCTTGAAAGCGACGTTAATTATAAAGTGGTCAAAGCTTTCGTTGAGGATGTCAAAGAGAAGGCTCTTGGAAGCGCGGTTTTAACGCGTGTCAATCCTAGCGAAATGCTCATCAAGATTTGCCATGATGAATTAGTCAAACTTTTAGGTGATGACAATTATCATTTAGAAAGTCGAAGCGGACTTTATAAAATCATGCTCGTCGGCCTTCAAGGAACCGGCAAAACAACGACTGCCGGTAAATTAGCGGCATATTTTGCTAAGAAAAAACATAAAAAAGTTCTTTTGGTCGGGTTAGATGTTTATCGTCCTGCTGCCTTAGAGCAATTGGCGCAGATCGCTGATTCTCTCGGAGTGACTTTTTTCGGGCTTGGGGCAAACGCCAAACCTTTAGAAGTTGCTTTGAAAGCACAAGAAAAAGCTAGAGCTGAAGGATATAACGTTATAATTTTCGATACTGCAGGCCGCCTTCAAATCGATGAACCGTTGATGGAGGAGCTTGAATCTTTAAGCAAAAATTTAGCGTTAGATGAAACGCTACTTTTAGTCGACGCGATGTCGGGCCAAGACAGCACGAACGTTGTTAAAACATTCAACGAACGTCTGCATTTAAGCGGTGTTATCGTTTCAAAGCTTGATGGCGATGCAAAAGGAGGCGCTGTCCTTTCTTTCAAATATTTGACGGGCCTTCCCGTTGTCTTTACAGGTACTGGCGAAAAGATGGAGGACCTTGAAGAATTCCATCCAGAACGCTTGGCGGATCGCATCCTCGGGATGGGTGATGTTGTTTCGCTTGTCGAACGGGCGCAAGAAGTCGTCGATGAGAAAGAAGCCGAACGGCAGGGCAAGAAGCTTTTGAGCGGCGAATACACCTTAGACGACATGCTGAAACAGATGAAAATGGTTCAAAAGATTGGAAACATGAAAGTTTTATCCTCTTTAGTGCCCGGTCTTAATCGTTTGAGCGATGAGCAAAAAGATAAAGCCGAAAGAGAAATGAAAGTTTTTGAAACGGTCTACAATTCGATGACGCCATATGAAAGACGACACCCGGAAATTCTTAAGTTTTCGCATAAGAACCGGATTGCGAAAGGCTCGGGTTTGACAAACGCGGACATCAATCGCGTCATTAGAAAATATGAACAATCTAAAGAACTCGTGAAAACAATGAAAAATAGAGGCGGGAAATTGCCGCCAAACATTTCTAACCTCTTAAAATAATTCTCGTTATTTTAAAAATTTATGACCTTTTTCTAGAGCCTCTTTTTCCCATGAGGGTGCTTCTTCGTTCAGAAGTTTTTCATCTTCTTTGCTCAGCGGATATTTTTCAAAAAGATCAGGACGATATTTTTTAGTTATTCTGAGTTGCTCACGCCTCCGCCACTTGTCGATTGCCTGGTGATTGCCCGAATAAAGAATGTCTGGAACTTTCACACCGTTGAAATCGTAAGGTTCAGTATATTGCGGGTATTCCAATAATCCGTCATCAAAACTTTCGCTTTCTAAGGATGTCGCGTTAATGACGCCGGGCAAAAGACGCGTTACCGCATCGACGACGATTAACGAAGCCAATTCGCCGCCAGTTAAAACGAAATCTCCGATAGAAATCAGCTCATCAACGTAATCGTTCACTCTTTCGTCAACGCCTTCATAATGACCGGAAATTAGAATTAAATGGTCATATTTTTTTAATTCTTTTGCCTTTTCTTCGTTAAAAATGGTGCCTCTTGGAGAAAAAAGAATTACATGTGAAGCGGGAGTTTTAATTGAATTTAATGCTTTGACAATCGGTTGACATTTTTGAATGAGTCCCGCTCCGCCTCCGATCGGCGGCGTATCAACTCGTCCGTATTTATCCTCGGTGTAATCTCTGATTTGTAATAATTCAACTGAAAAAGCACCATTCTCCTGTCCTCTTTTCATAATCGAATAAGAAAGATAAGGGCGAATGACATCAGGAAAAAGGGTCAGGATGCTTATTTTCATCGTAAACCCTCGATATCTTTGATGATAATTGTTTTCTTTTCTTGGTCGAGAGAGATGATGAATTCATCGAAAAGAAAAGGAACATAGAATGGTTTTGCGCCGGTTTTCTCGACTTTAAGATTTTTGACAGGCGAATTTGAATAGACATTCGTCACCTGACCTAAAAATTCATTTTGCTCGTTATAGACGTTTAAACCTTTTAAATCTTCAAGACGATAATAGCCATCAGGCAACGGTGCGTCTTCCTTTCGCATATAGAGTTCTTTTTTTGCATGTCTTTCAGCGGCATCGCGGTCATTGATTTCGAGAAATGAAAGGAGAGCTTCCTTTTTGTTGATGCGTGCTTCTTTTAATGTCAATTCAATAAAATCCGCGCCGTCTTTTATCAAAAAGCGTTGACCTGGTTTAAAACGCAAGTCAGGAAAATCGCTGATAATTTCAGCCTTCAAATACCCATTTAGACCATGAGCATGTTCAAGATAGGCAATCGTAATTAAATCCATAAAAACTAAAAGAGGAGGGCTTATTCAGCCTCCTCCTCGTCATTATCTTTCAAACTCTCAAAGCGCAAATGGATACGCGTATTTGAATTGTCGGCCTTGCCGGCAATTGAAACAACCTCGCGCAAAGCATTGGCGACAATGCCTTTCTTTCCAATGAGGCGTGCGGTGTCTTTGTCATCGGCCGCGATGAGAATTGTTCGATCTTTTTTCGAAGGGTTCGGTATTTCCCGAATGATTACATCATCAGGATGTTCCACTAAAGGTTCAATGATTGTGTGAATAGCTTCTTCCAAAGTGGCAGCCATTATTTTTTACCTGCTTTCCATTTGGCAATGATGCCTTTCTCCGAAAGCATCGCCTTGACGGAATCAGAAGGAATTGCTCCGCGATTGAGCCAAGAGAGGGCTTTCTCTTCATTGATTTCCGCGCCTTCTAATCCCTTGTCAGGATTGTAAGTGCCGATTAAATCAAGATAAGCGCCATCACGAGCGGTCCGGGTGTCGGAAGCGACGATACGATAGCAGGGGTCCTTATGGCGACCAGTTCTTGTCAAACGAATTTTAACTGACATTTTTTCTTCCTCTTTTCTTTCCGGGAGCATCCTATCGCGATCAATACTTACTGTCAAGCGTAAATGCTTTCCATCTATTATTTTTGACTTGCCAAATGGGAAAACGGCTTGTAATATCTACCTTGCGTCGATTGACGTCTTGAGGCTCCGCTGGCTTCGACTATGAACCTCGGGTATATCTATTAAGGAGGAAATGACATGAACAAAAACATTGTCGAAGAAGTCACTTCCCGTCAAATCCGGAACGATATTCCGGCCTTCCGCAGCGGCGACACAGTAAAAGTTTCTGTGCGTATCGTCGAAAACAAAAAAGAGCGGATTCAGGTTTTTGAAGGTGTGGTCATCCAACGCCGCGGACATGGCGTCAGCGAGACCTTCACCGTTCGCAAAATCTCTAATGGTGTTGGCGTGGAAAGAACCTTCCCTACGAATTCTCCAGCAATTGCAAAAATTGAGGTAGCGCGGTTAGGAAAAGTGCGTCGTGCACGGATCTCTTATCTCCGTAAACTCTCTGGCAAAGCTGCTAGAATCAAGGAACGCGACAGCAAAACTTCTGCGAACTAAAGCGATGTTTCTTAAATCCTCATCTTACCGGTGAGGATTTTTTATTACTATGATGCTTTTTTAAATAAAATGTTGGTGACCGGAGAACTTTGATGATTTTAAATACCGGCGCGCGAACCGATATAGTCCAATATTTCTCGGAGTGGTTGTTGAAACGTTTTGAGGAGGGCTATGTTTATGCCCGCAATCCGTTGTTCCCACATAAGGTTACCGAATACATTTTGACGCCTGATAAAATCGATGCAGTTCTCTTTTGCTCTAAAAATTACGCTCCAATCTTGCCTAGACTCCATGAAATCAGCGATCGATATCGCACTTATTTTTATTACACGATAACAGCGTACGGAAAGGACATTGAGCCAGGCGTTCCTTCAATTGAAGAGAGCATCCAAACTCTTATCAAATTGGAGAAAATTGTTGGCAAAAAGCGTATCGCTTGGCGATATGATCCAGTTCTGCTGACAAAAGATTATACGATCAATAGACATTTAGAAACTTTTTCAGCGATGGCGGAAAAGTTAGCGTCTCATATCGACCGCTGCATTTTCAGTTTTGTAGAAGTTTATAAAAAATTAGAAGTCAATATGCCAGAACTAATGCCGTTAACGATAGATGACAAAGAACGCTTGGCGGAGGGATTAGGGAGAATCGCTGGAAAATACGGAATCTATCTTCAAACATGCGGGACCGATGATGACTATTCTCGTTATGGAATTTATCGCTCCGGCTGCACGACGTTAAAAATGTTGGAAGAGGCAAATAACTGCATTTTTAAAGAAATTAAGCACAAGGGTTTAAGAGATGGATGTCACTGCATCGAAAGCCGTGATATCGGAGCTTATGACACGTGTCTCAATGGCTGTAAATATTGTTACGCGAATAAGAATCCTCGAATCGCGCGCGATAATTATTATAAGTTGCATGACCCTAATTCGCCGCTTTTATTGGGACATTTAAATGATGATGATGTTTTAGTGGAAGGAAAACAAAATAGTTTTCTTTTATCTGACGAACGCGAGATTTCGCTTTTTGATTTTTTCAATTAGTCTTAATTTTAATAGTCAGTCAAATTCTAGATATTTTTATCAACGAACAATAGCGCGTATAATACCTAATATCATGGGCCCGACGAAGGAAATTCATGTAAAAGGTGAACTCTCAAATCTTAAAAAGAGCAAAAAGAAGGGATTTAGGCATTACTTTTTCTTCACCTTAAAAATTATTTTGGTAATTGTTTTTGCTTTTCTTTTCAGCATCGTGGCTCAAGAAGGGTATAACTTTCTCCGTTACCGGAGTTTCGGTGTCAACGGCGCCAGCATGTATCCGACTTTGAATTATGATGTGGTGGTCAGAAATCACGGAACTAACGAAGTGATACATGATGATCCTTCTACTTCTTGGCAGTTAGGCAATTACAGCAATCCTCATAATCAATATCTTTGCGATTATGGTTTAATGGATCAAAGCGAAGGCTTTCGTGATAATTTAGAACGTTTCTCCATTGTCGTGACTTATTATCCGGAAGATTTTTCTAGTGACGGCGTTTTGCTTTCTAATGCGGATTTAAAAATAAAGAGAGTTATTGGATTGCCTGGCGAAGAAATTACTTTCACTGCAGATGGCGAACTTTATGTTGACGATCAATATGTTGAACAGCCGTTTCTTGAGCCGTCGTCCGATCGTCCGTTAGTGCCAGATGAGTGGTATCAAAGAGCTAAAAGAGAGACAACTAATGGTCAAGAAAGAACATGGATCTTATCAGATGATGAATATTTTTTAGTAGGTGATAATCGGCTTATCGGTTGCTCTTCTGACTCTAGAGATCCGCGAATTGGACCGATACCTTCCCCGTGTTTAGTTGGAGAAGCTGTTGCCATTGTGGGAAAATGTGAGATGGTTCCAGGGCAGTCTAGCGGCTTAAATTGGGGAAGTTTGAGAATGCCTTGGGACATGGTGCTTTTATGAGCGGGAACTTTCAAAAAAATGTCCATCATTTTCCGGGTCATATGCGGAAGGCCCTCAACACTTTGGAACGTTTTGTTCATGCGATGGATTTGGCGATTGAAATTTTGGACGCCCGAGCTCCTAACGCCTCAAAAAATCCCTTTTTAGAAGAGGTTTTAAAAAACAAACCGCGTCTTCTTTTTCTTAGCAAAGCTGATTTAGCGGACGAAGCAATTACGAGGAAGTGGTGCGAATTTTTCAAAGAGCAGGGATATATGAACGCCTCTGCGGATTTCAAAAAAGAAAATCTTCTAAAAATTCTTCGTGAAGCCGCTGCGCCTCTTATTAAAGAAAAAGAAGAACGGGCCAATCGGCTTGGTCAAAAAAAGCCGCTGCTCAAACTTTTCGTCGTCGGGATTCCTAATGTTGGCAAATCGACTTTTATTAATCAATTGCTGCATCGACGGGTTGCAAAAGTTGCCAATCGTCCTGGTGTTACAGTCGCTGAGCAGTGGTTACGAGTTTCTGATGACTTTTTATTGCTTGATACGCCGGGCATTTTGCCGATGGCATACGATGATCATCAGAGCGCGATCAAACTCGCGCTTTTAGGATCTTTACCGCAAAATATTTTGCCGCTTGAAGAACTATTAGAGACGTTGCTCCCCTATTTATTAAGTGAAAAACCCGCAAAACTATCATCTATTTATGGGTTTTCGATTGAAGAAATAAAAAACGATAATTTTTCTTTACTAGAAAAAGTTGCGATTAAACGTGGATTTTTGGATAGAAACGGGGCGTATAATTTCGAGAAAGCCGGGTGGTCGCTTATCAAAGATTTTCAAAGTGCTAAACTCGGCAAAATCAGCTTAGAAATTCCGGATTTATGAAGAATAAGGATAATGAAATACGTTCTTTAGGATATCTATATTTGGCCGGTGTCGATGAGGCGGGTCGCGGGCCGTTATGCGGTCCTGTAATCGCGTCAGCGGTTGTCTTCCCACCCGCATATCAAAATTCTTTGATTGACGATTCCAAGAAGTTGACGCCTAAAAAAAGAGAAAGTCTCGCGTTGGAGATTCAAAAATCTGCACTCGCCTATGCTTATGGCGAAGCATCGCCTCAGGAGATCGACCGGCTGAACATTTATCAAGCCTCGCGTCTTGCGATGTTAAGGGCGCTTTCTGCGCTCAATTTCTCAATCGATGCAATCATCACCGACTATATGCCCCTTGAGTTTCAGAAAAAACCGGTTTTTTCCTACGCGAAAGCCGATGCGAATTATTTATGCGTGGCGGCCGCTTCAATTTTAGCGAAGGTTAGACGAGATCATTACATGATTGATTTGGATAAATTATATCCGCAATATGGCTTTGCGCGCCATAAAGGCTACGCTAGCAAAGAGCATTTAGCGGCGTTAGAGAAATATGGCATTATCGAGGGCCTTTACCGCGAAAGCTATGAGCCGGTACAGCGTCTTCTCTATCGTCTTTTTTAATCTTCTTGGGCTTTTTTGCGTTCCTTCATCTATTTAATGGGTGGAGGAAGAACGAGCAATGAATGGACGAGAAATCATTTTAGGCTTGGCTATTAAATATAACGGCGATTTTGAAGCAATGTTTTCGGCAGTTAAGCGTAAGGAAGCTTTAGAACATGAGATGATTGAAAGAGCCAGCGCATTGAAATGTGGAACAATCACAATCATCGATAAGGATTATCCTGAGGCTTTCAAACACTTGATCAAACCGCCGCTGGCGCTCTTTTATGAAGGAAACATCGAATTGTTGAAGGAAAGACCCATAGTTTCGCTTATCGGAAGTCGTGAAGCCAGCCGTTATGGAATCAAAGCTACGGAAACTATTGCAAAAGAATTAGCCAAAGCCGGTATTACGATCGTTAATGGTTTAGCGCGCGGGATTGATGTTGCTGCAGTTGAAAGCGCACTGAATAACAACGGCAAGTGCATTGGAATTCTAGGATCGGGCATCGACGTTTGTTATCCATTGAGTTCAAAAGTAGAATATGAGAATTTGAAAGCGAAAGGGCTTCTTCTCAGCGAATATCCGCCCGGTGTTAAGCCGTCATCTTCAAATTTCCCTTTTCGCAACCGATTGATTGCCGCTCTCTCGTCAATAGTAGTTGTAGCGGAGGCTAAAAGAAAATCAGGAACTTTTTCAACAGTCAATTACGCCCTTGAATTAGGAAAAGATATAGCATGTTTGCCTTATCGTGGTTATGAAAACAGTGCTTGTAACGATTGGATTAAACAAGGCGCGTCTCTTGTTGAGACAGCGCAAGACGTCATCGCCTTGTTATAATTTTTTGCGAACTTATAAATAACTATATTTATAGGCGCTAGAAGAAAATTTCTTCCGTTGACTTCTCTAACTGCTCGCCTCTATATTCTTAGCCGAAATCTTATGAAACTAGTTATTGTCGAGTCTCCGAAAAAATGTGACACAATTGGTCGTTACCTTGGTGATGATTATAAAGTGATGGCCTCGCAAGGGCACATTCGCGATTTATCAACGCACGGGAAAGGCGGTCTTGGAATCGATATTGAAAATGATTTCAAACCCGACTTTGTGATCACGCCTTCTAAAAAAACAATTGTTCGAAATTTGAAGAAGGAAGCCAATAAAGCTGACGAAGTGATTTTAGCGACTGACCCTGATCGTGAAGGTGAAGCGATTTCTTGGCATCTAGCTGTTGTTCTCGGCTTGCCTATCGAAAGCGTTAAACGCCTTCAATTTCATGAAATTACAGAACCAGCAATTCGTCAGGCTTTAGAAACGCCGGGCCATCTCGATTTAAATCTCGTCAATTCGCAAGAAACACGGAGAATGTATGACCGGATTATCGGTTTTAAGCTTTCGACATTGCTCAATCGAAAAATCAGTTCGAAATCGGCAGGTCGTGTCCAATCTGCGACTTTAAAAATGATTTGCGATAACGATTCGGAGATTCGCAATTTCGTTCCTCAAGAATATTGGACGATTGAAGTCAAAGTTAGAGTCGGTGAAGAAGAACTCACATTGACCTTAGAGAAGGTCGATGGGAAAAACCCAGAGATTCATAACGAAAAAGAAGCAGAAGAACTGCTTTCAAGAATTGAAGGAGTCTTGCATCTCCAACTTCTTCAATCTTTTAAAAGAAGCGTTCCTTCACGCTTGCCGTTTACAACCTCAACGATGCAGCAAGAGGCTTATCAGAAATTTCATTTTTCGACGAGTCGCACACAGGCTCTCGCTCAACGTCTCTATGAAGGTTTAGAAGTGAAAGGCGAACAAGTTGGGCTTATCACCTATATGCGTACGGATTCAACGCGGATAAGCGAAGATTTTTATGAGCGATACGCCAAACCGTTTATTTTGGAAAAATACGGCGCGAATTATTTAGGTGCGATTAAAGTAAATCGCAAGAAGGGCCGCATTCAAGATGCGCACGAAGCCATTCGCCCGACAAGCGCGATGCGGACTCCGGAAATGGTTGCCCCTTATCTTAGCGACGATGAAAATAAACTTTACCGCTTGATTTATATGCGAGCGATGGCCTCCCTCATGGCGGACAAGGAAGAAGAAGTCACAAACGCATTGTTTGTTGGAAATGGATTAGTCTGGAAAGCGCAAGGCGTTAAAACTTTATTCCCGGGTTTTGAGATTCTCTCTAAGAGCTTAGAGGAGGACGACAACAAGTATTTGCCGCCTTTGGAAGAAGGCAAAGATTATGAGGTTTCCTCAAAAGAAAAAGAACAGAAATTCACGAAAGCGCCCGCGCGTTTTACAGAAGCTAAAGTCGTCAAAATGATGGAAGAAAAAGGAATTGGACGTCCATCAACTTACGCTTCAACAATCAAGACGCTTCTTTCACGTGGCTACGTCACTTCAAAAGGGGGAGTTTTGACTCCGACAGAATCGGGACTTAAGACGACCGCGACCCTTGTGAAGTATTTCCCTGAAATCGTTTCTAGCGAATATACCGCGAACATGGAAAATCAATTAGACCGAATTGAAGAAGGGAAAGAGACGCGCTTAGAAGCGATGCGTTCCTTCTATTATCCCTTCATCGAAAAATATCAGGAAGTTGAGAAAAAGATGGAGAAGGAGCCTGATCGCCAGGTTGGCGAGAATTGTCCAGAGTGCGGAGCGCCTCTCGTTTATAAGAAAGGCCCCTATGGAGAATTTATTGCGTGCTCAAATTATCCAAGCTGCCACTACATCCGCAAGGAAAAAGCCGAGATCGTTTATACGGGCGAGAATTGTCCTCTTTGCGGGAAGCCGTTAGTTGAGCGTCAAGACCGCCGCGGAAGAAAATTTATCGCTTGTAGCGGATATCCTTCTTGCACTTATATCAAGGGCAACGAGAACAAAAATACAAAAAGCAGTTACGGCCCAGAAGACTATGTGAAAGATTGTCCGCATTGCAAAACGGGGCACCTCGTTATCAAGCATGGGAAGAAAGTGGACTTTTTAGGTTGCACAAATTACCCAAAATGCCATTATCACGAATGGCTAAAACCGAAGAAAAATGCAGACGATTAAAATCATTGGCGGCGGATTAGCGGGTTCTGAAGCGGCTTATTATCTTTTGAAGCACGGCTATGAAGTCCATCTTTATGAGCGAAGGCCTTTATATGACGATTTAGCTCATCATAGCGATTTGCTTGGTGAGCTTGTCTGCTCTAATTCTTTAAAGAGCAGGCGTCTTGATAATGCCTGTGGTCTTTTGAAGGAGGAAATGCGCCTTTTAGGTTCTTTGATGATGGAAGCTGCTTCCGTTTCTGAAGTGCCGGGCGGGAACGCTCTTTGTGTTGATCGCGATCGTTTTGCAAATTATATAAGCGATAAATTATTTAAATTCCCTTCCTTTCATTTGCATCGCTCAGAAATTAAAGATTTGACTGACGAATTAACGATTGTTGCGACGGGTCCGTTGACTGATGGTTCGTTGCTGGAAACCCTTCAAAAAGTGAGCGGGCAAGAAAATCTTTCCTTTTTTGACGCCTCGTCTCCAATCGTTGACGCTGCCTCTTTGAATTATGAAATCGTCTATGCCAAATCGCGTTTTGCTCAAGAGGATGACGCTTATTTGAATTGCCCTTTCAATAAGGAACAATATGAGACTTTCGTTCGCGAACTATTGCAAGCCGAAAGAGCGCCTCTTCATAGCTTCGACACTAAATATTTCGAAGGCTGTCTTCCGATTGAAGTGATTGCAAGCCGCGGGAACGAGACTTTGCGTCACGGCCCTTTAAAACCATTCGGACTTCGAAAAGAAGGAATGGAGAGAACGCCTTATGCCGTTGCCCAATTAAGAACCGAGAACGGGCTTTTTTCAGCGTACAATCTTGTTGGGTTTCAAACTAATCTCACCTATTCAGAACAAAAACGAGTCTTTTCCTTAATTCCGGGTCTAGAGAAAGCGCGATTTTTGAGATATGGCTTGATGCATCGCAACACTTACCTTTTTGCCCCGCGAGTTTTAAATGCCGATTTATCGCTCAAAAACGCTCAGCATGTTTTTATAGCCGGTCAATTGAGCGGCGTTGAAGGATATGTTGAGAGCGGCGCGGCCGGATTAGCTGCCGCTTTCTATTTGCATCAACGTTTAAAAGGGCGAGGATTCGCTCCGTTTCCTCCTCAGACGATTCTCGGCTCGCTTTTACGTTATTTAACGGTCGCTGATGGAAAAACTTTTGCTCCAATGAATGCTAACTGGGGACTTCTGAATGTCGCTAAAAAACAGCGTGAAGAAGCGATTGCAACTAGCCTTTCCTCCTTAAAAGCGTATCTTAAAGATGTAGATGAATAAACCTGAGGCTGAATTTTTAGAAGCGCTTCGCTTCGAAAAAGGTTACTCGTTAAAAACTTTAGAAGCTTATCAACGAGATTTAGATGCTTTTTTTGCGTTTTTGTTGGAAAAAGATTGGCTTTTTGATCAACTTGACAAACAAAAAATTCGCGAATATTTATCTTTTGAACTCGATCGCGGATACAGTGCCAGAAGTCTCGGGCGGCGTTTGAGCGCCATTCGAAGCTTCTATAACTTTTGTCTTGACCGCGAATACCTCGAAAGAAATCCGTTCGCTAATAGCAAAGGGCCAAGAACGGCAGTCAATTACCCAGACGTTTTATCGCCCGGGGACACAAAGAAGCTTTTAGAATTGAACAATGAAAGAAACGATGAACTTGCCTTACGAGACCAAGCTCTTTTGCTTTTGATGACTTCATCAGGCTTGCGTGCTTCGGAAGTCGTGAGTCTTCGTTATCAAAATTTTGATTTCAACAATCGGAGCGTGCGTCTTTTCGGAAAAGGCGAAAAAGAGAGAATCGTCCCTTTTGATAAGGAAACAAAGACGGCTTTATTAACGTATTGGACAAAGGGTCGCGACAAATTGCTTAATAAAAGAAAAAAACCGGGGAAGCCTCTATCTTTTTTTCTTTCAAATCGTGGGGAAGAATTGACCACTAGAGGTCTGGAATTTATTTTGAAGCGTTTGGAAGAAAAGTGCGGTCTCTCCTTGAATCTGCATCCCCATGAATTACGGCACACATTCGCGACGCGTCTCCTCGATGCGGGCGCAGATTTAAGGCTTATTCAAGAGCTATTGGGACACGCCTCCTTAAACACGACGCAAGTTTATACACATGTCTCAAGAGAGGCTCTGAAGGAAGAGTACCGAGAGTATTTTCCCCGTCAAAAAGAAAGCGATGAATAGGGCAAAACGAAAGTCCTTTATCTTTGTTTTTTTGAATGGTAAAATCTCACCCGGTCTCTTTTCGAGATCAAATACACACTCTGTGGATTCAGCGCCGTGTTCCTTAACGGGCGAAGCAGCTTAAAAAGCGTTATGGTGGTCAGCTGTTCGAAACAGAGGAGGCTTAAACAAATGGAGGTCACAAAATGAGTGACGAGAGAGAAGAACTTAATGAAGTTCAAGGAGCAGAAAGTAACGAAGCTCCAGTTGCCGAGCCGACAATGGAAGAAATTTTTCGCGATCCGAACGCTCCGGTTGTCAGCATCAAAAAGCTTTTAGAAGCTGGCGTCCATTTTGGTCATCGGACCAAAACATGGAATCCGAAGATGAGCAAATTCATTTATGGCGCTCGCAACGGAATTTATATCATCGATTTAGTCGAGACAGCGACTCGCACCGGCGAAGCTTACCGCAAACTCAAATCCATCGTCGAAGATGGTGGAAAGGTGCTTTTCGTCGGAACCAAGACAAATGTTCAACAAATCATCGTTGATGAGGCGACCAGAAGTGGCAGTTTCTATATCGCACATCGCTGGTTGGGCGGCACTCTCACGAATTTACGGACGATTTTAGGAAGAACAAAACGCTTGAAAGATCTTGAAGCAATGGAAGCTGATGGAAGCTTTGAGAAACTTCCGAAGAAAGAAGTTGCTGCTCTTAAGAAAGAACTTGAGAAATTAGCGAAGAACCTTGAAGGCATCAAAGAAATGCGAAAACTTCCGCAAGCAGTGGTTGTCTCTGATCCTACAAAGGAACATTATGCCGTTAAAGAGGCTTCACGCTTAGGAATTCCAGTCTTCGGCATTTGCGATACATCCGACGATCCGGATGGCATTGCATATCCTCTTCCTGCCAATAATGACGGCACCCAATCATTGAAATTGATCCTTGGATTGATGGCTGACGCTGTTGTTGAAGCTAAAGGCGGCATTCCTGAATATGCATATGGCAAACTTGAAGGTGAAGACGCGACCATGAAGGATGCGATTAGAGCCGCTGACATTGCTAACGAGCAAAGAAAAGCTGCCATTCGTCAACAACGCAAAGAACGCGAAGAAAGATTCGCGCGTCTTCAAGCGGAAAGAGCGGCTCGTTATCAAGCTGCAAAGCAAGCAAAGGAAGGCGCTCCGGCTCCAGAAGCAAAAGAAGCTTCTGAAGGCGAAGGCAAATAATTGTTGAGGTTAGAAAGATGGCCGATAAAAATACGATTGAATTGATCAAACAGTTGCGCGAAAGAACCGGCGCCGGAATGATGGACTGCAAGCATGCCTTGGAAGCCAATAATTTCGATGTCGAAAAATCTATCGATTGGTTGCGGGAAAAAGGCATCGCTAAAGCCGCTTCACGGGCAAACCGCACCGCGGCAGAGGGTCTTACAAAAGTTAAATGCTGTGCCGGATGCGGAAAAGCTGCCATTGTGGAATTAAACTGCGAAACTGATTTTGTCTCTGCTTCTGATAAATTTAAAAATCTCGTTGATGTGACTTTGGAAAAAATTTTTGATTCCGAACCTCAAACTTTGGAGGAGGCAAAAGCGTTGACGGAAAAGGATTTCGGCGAATGCTCGATTGCCGTCGGAGAAAAACTTGATTTCCGTCGTTACCAGATTGTTCATAGCGTCGGTGAGGAAGGCTTTGGTTCCTATATTCACATGGGCGGAAAAATTTCAGTCCTCGTCGTTCTTAAGAAAAACGATCCAGAATTGGCCGATGGCATCGCGATGCATATTGCGGCGAATAACCCGCTTTATCGCACTTTGGAGGATGTGCCTGCCTCCGATCGCGAACGCGAAAGAGCGATTGCCGAAAGCGATCCGAAGATTGCTGATAAACCACAGGAATTCCGTGCAAAGATTGTGGAAAAGAAAGTTGACAAGGCTCTATCTTCTTCTTGCTTATATCTCCAAGATTATTTGCAGAATGAAGATGTCACGGTCGGTGAACTTTTAAAGAGCAAAGGGAATGAAGTTGTTAGCTTCGTCCGTTATCAAGTCGGCGAAGGGATAGCTAAGAGCTCGGAAACTGCTGAATAAAGAAAAGGGGGCAACCCCCTTTTTCTTTTGCTTAGAAGAAAGATATAATCATCTCAATATGAAACCAATCTATAACTGTGTCGTTGTGAAAGTTTCGGGCGAGGCTTTGGCAGACAAAGATGAGCGTACGATTCTTGATCAAGAAAAATTAGAAAGCATTGCGACAGCCATCAAAGAAGTTCATGACTTAGGAGTCAAGGTTTCTCTCGTTGTTGGAGCTGGCAACATTTGGCGCGGCAAATTAGCCGAAAGCGTCGGCATCGAACAGGCGACCGGCGATTACATGGGAATGCTAGGAACGATTATCAATGCTTTGGCCTTGCAGTCCGCTCTCGAAGCCAAAGGACTTGAGGTGCGCGTGATGTCCTCCATCAATGTCCCTCAAGTTTCTGAACCTTATATTCGGCGGAAAGCGATGGCTCATCTGGCGGACGGCAAAGTTGTTATCTTTGCCGGCGGTACGGGCAATCCGTTCTTCACAACGGATACGACAGCCACCTTAAGAGCTCTTGAGATTCAAGCAGACGCGATTTTAATGGGGAAAAACGGGGTCGCCGGCGTTTATGACAGCGATCCTAAACTCAATCCGAACGCTAAATTCCTCGAATTACTGACGTTCCGCGAAGTAGTGGAACGTAAGCTTGGCGTGATGGACTTAACGGCGGTAGCAATGCTTGAAAATTCCGATTTGGAAATTCGCGTCTTTGATATGAATGATTTCGGGAGCTTGGTAAAAGTTTTGAAAGGTGAAAAATTAGGAAGCATCATCAGGAGGGAAAAATGATATGGATCAAATAGTTATCGAGACAAAAGGACGTCTTGAAAAAAGCATTGAAGCTTTTGTGCAATCTTTTTCGAAACTTCGCAGCGGACGGGCCAATCCGCAAATTTTAGAAGGCATTCAATGCGATTATTATGGCGACAAGATGGAGATCACTTCTCTTTGCTCGATTTCGATGCCAGAGCCGCGTCAATTATTGGTTAAACCATATTCGCGGGAAGACATTAAGAGCATCGCCTCGGCGATTGCTTCTGCGAATATCGGAATCAACCCTCAAGTGGAAGCCGATTGCATCCGTTTGATTGTTCCGCCTCTCACTGAAGATGTGCGGAGAGAAATTGCGAAACAAGCCAAAGCATTGGCTGAAGAAGCAAAAGTTGCTGTCCGCAATGTCCGTCGCGACGCTTTAGAATCAATCAAGAAAGACGATAGTTATTCTGACGATTATAAGAAACGTCTTGAAGATGAAATTCAAAAGAGCGTGGAAGCCAGCAACAAAAAGATTGAAGAAATCTTAGCGAATAAACAAAAAGAAATAATGACGGTCTAATTCAAAGGACAATCTCGCCGTCCACGCAAATGACGCGTTTAATTTGAGAACCGGTAAGCCACTCGTCAGCGCGGGTGGTTTTTTCAAATTCATTCATCGTTCCATCATAGGAAAGTGATGCAAGAGAAGTGCCTTCAAAAAGATAGTCACCAAAATCTACAATCGTCGAAGGCAAAATTAAAGTTTCTAAGTTCGAACAACCTCTAAAGGAGGCCTCACTAAGAATTTGAAGAGAGGTGTCTCTGAAATCTAAAGAAATAAGACTCGCGCAATTAAGAAAAGCCTCCTCTTTTATCTCTTTTAAGGAATATGGAAAATCTACTTCTACAAGATTCAAGCAATTCGCGAATGTCCTTTCTTGAACGATAAAAGAATCTTCACGCGCGCTATTAGAAAAATGGATGTCGCTAATGTTTAAATCACTGAAGAAATTTTCGGGAATATCGAAGTAAAGACCCGGGAAATATAAGGATTTTATATTTTCAGCATTAGGATTTGACCAAACGTCACGAGAAGAAAAACCATCAATTCTAAGAAGGTTTCCGTTTTCATCTTCGGCAAAAGAAGGGAAAGAAATGACGCTAGAATTTAAGGGGATAGCGATATCAGCGATGCGAAGAGTTCCATCATTTGCTGCTTCGAAAACAAAACTTCCTCCAGTTAACGAATTGCCGTCAAGGTCATAGAAGCCAGCATTCGGATCAACATAACTTGCGTCATCGTCGCTTGATGGTTGGTTTCTTAAAATCGCACCGATTGTAATTGTTGTTACTAAAGCCGCTATCAAAAGGAAGGAAAGGATTGATACAACAATAAGTGTTTTTTTCGCCTTTTTGTCGCTTTTTAAAGGAGGATCTTCAGGCGCTAGAGGTTTTTCGTTCTTCTTTTCTTCTTTCTTCGGAGTTTCGGGATTCTCCTCTTTTTTGCTTTCGCCTTCCAGCGAAGGGATTTTATCCTCTTGTTTTTCTTTATAGGCTTCCAGTTCTTTTGAACCTTGCGCTAGATAATCTTCAACACGTTTTTTCTCATCCATGGGCTCTATGATAATTCGAATTATGAGATAAGGAAAACATTTTATAGCCCGCCTTTCCGTGTATAATCTTTTCCATGGGAAAAGAAGAGACGTCTTTAATTATTCCTCAGCACATCGCCTTCATCATGGACGGAAACGGACGTTGGGCTAAATCTCGAGGTTTGCCGCGTTATCTTGGGCACCGCGAAGCCTGCAAACGCTTGATTGATTTATTAGACACTCTCATTGAATTGAATGTTCGTTATTGCTCTTTTTTCGCTTTTTCGACCGAAAATTGGAATCGCCCCCAAGAAGAAATTGATCATCTGATGAATTATCTTGAAGAATTCCTTTCGAAAGAACTGGGGCATTTTCAAAAAAATGATGTTCGAATTCATGTTTCTGGCGATCTTTCGCGTCTCCCGGAGAGCACACGCGAAGCTTCGATCAAGGCTATGGAGGAAACAAAGAACTGCAAAAAATTCCACGCGAATATTTGTCTCAATTACGGGGGGCAGCAAGAGATTGTGCGGGCTGCAAAAAATTTGGTCGCGGATGTTTTAGAGGGAAAAGTGAATAAAGAGGAGATAGATGAAGCGCTTTTTTCGCGTTATTTGTATCAGCCAGATTTTCCGTCAATCGATCTTTTGATTAGAACATCCGGCGAGGAACGTTTATCCAACTTCATGCTTTATGAATGCGCCTACGCTGAATTTGTTTTCACGAAGGTGAAGTGGCCGGATTTTAATCGCAAAGCTCTTCTCGATTGTTTGCGTGTTTTTAGTCAAAGAGATCGTCGTTACGGAGGAATAAAAGGATGAGGCACGTTTCTATTCAGGTCAATAAGACTGACGAGAAATTCAAAACATCCTTGAAGTCGCGCATCATCATCGCTTTTGTTCTTTTTGCGATTTTAATCCCTGCAATCTTTTTAGGCGGTTACGTTTTTCTTGCTGTCTTAGTTCCTTTCATCGCGATTGGCATTTTTGAAATTTTGAAGGCGCCGGGGAAGAAATATCATTGGTGGGTGCATTTATTTACTTATTTCATCGTTTATTTATATGCTTATTGGTTTATTGCCGGGCCGAATCTCAGTGCTTATTTAAATGACCCAACTAACTATGTTTTTTCGTTGACTGATTATTACGACGGCTTAAGTTTTCCGCTCAGCGGAATTCTTCTTTCGTTAATCATTTATTTCCTAATCGGAATCTTGGATGAAACTTTTTCTTTCCATGATGTCGCTTATTTCTTCTTGATGACTCTTTTGGTTGGCTTTGGCTTTCAAAGTTTCTTCTTCCTCCGTTATGTTCCCTTTTATTTCGCCGCGAATCCCAATTTAGCGCTTGATTGGCCGAGCGGTTTGACGTCTTCTTTAGACACACTCAAATTAGGCGAACATGCGCATTTTCAATATTTAGTTTCGGCCGAACTTATTTTGTTTGGTTTTATCGGGGCTGCGATAAATGACACGTTGGCCTATTTTATGGGAACTTATTTCGGTCGCCATAAGATTAATCCCCGCGTTTCGCCGAACAAGACGTGGGAAGGGTTTCTCTTCGGGTTATTGGGAACGTTTGTGATTTTAAGCGCCGTCGGATTTACATTGGCCTCTTTCGGCTTTGCTCCTTTACCGTTTTTAACGCTTGATAATTGGTATTGGATTCTTCTTTTTGCTTTGGCGGTCCCTCTTTTTGGCGATTTGGGAGATTTAGCCTTCAGTTTCGTGAAGCGTTCCTTCGCTATCAAAGATTTCGGCAAAATATTGAAGGGTCATGGAGGCGTTTTAGACCGCGTGGATTCCCATATGTTCACTGCCTTGGGTCTTTCAATTTTGGTCGTTGTCATCATTCAAATAATCGGGCTTTTCTAATGGAAAAAATTCTTGTTTTAGGCGCCAGCGGAAGTATCGGAACCCAGTCTCTCGAACTTCTAGAAAATGAAAAAGAGCAATTTGCGGTTGTCGGATTGGCTTTTGGTTACCGCAGAATTGCGCTTGAAGATTATTTGAGACGTTTTCCAACCATTTCCAGAGTTTCAATCGCTGATGCGAAACAGGCTTCTTTTTACCAGAAGCGTTATCCATCTTTAAAAATTTATAGCGGGGAGAGTGGCGTTTTATCGCTTATTGAAGAAAGCGACTTTGACGGAGCCGTCAATGCCTTGGTTGGCATTAAAGGCTTAGAACCTTCGCTCCGCATTTTAGAGCGAAAAGCCAATTTATATTTAGCTAACAAAGAATCGCTTTATGTTGGCGGTGCGCTTATAAATAGACTCCTAAAAGATGGCGGGCAACTATTTCCTATCGATTCTGAGCATGTTGCGATTGATAAATGCCTTCAACGTCTTAACGGACGGAAAGTTAAGCGTTTAATTTTAACAGCCTCTGGCGGTCCTTTTCGTTCGCGTCCTCTAGATACTTTTAAAACCATCAAGGCTGAAGAAGCTCTTAAGCACCCCACTTGGAAAATGGGGAAGCGCATCACGATTGACTGTGCGACAATGGTCAACAAAGGCTTTGAAGTCGGGGAAGCTTTTTGGCTTTTTTCTTATCCTTTAGAACAAATTGACGTTCTAATTCACTATGAGAGTCGCATTCATTCAATGGTGGAAGTGGAGGATGGAACTTTTTTGGCGGACATCGGGATTAATGATATGCGCGGCCCTATAAGTTATGCTTTGCACAAAAGAAAAATTCCTTTTGAAATTCAAGAAGCCAAAGACTTTCATGATTTTGGAGATTATCACTTTCAGCAACTTGATTTGGCGCGTTATCCCGCTTTTTCTCTTGCTCTTGCTGCTTTTAAAAAGGGAGGCGTATATCCCGCCATTTTCAACGCAGCAGATGAAGAGGCAGTTCAACTTTTTGTCGATGAGAAAATTTCTTTTTTAGAGATTGCTGAGAGCATCTCTTGTCTTCTTAAGGAAGCACCATCTATAATCAAGCCCGGGTTGACGGAAATCCAGCAAGCGGATGCTTGGGCTCGTAAGCGTCTCCACGAAATTCTCGGTAAATAAAACCATGCAGATTTTTATAACCATTCTCGTTTTAGTTGTCATGTTGGGAATTCTTATCGCTTCCCACGAACTTGGTCACCTTTGGATGGCCAAGGGTTTTAATATCTATTGCCTTGAATATTCGATTGGTTTTGGTCCGCGAATCTTCTCTTTCAAGCGGAAGAATGGCGAGACAAGATATTCTTTGCGCCTCATTCCTCTTGGCGGTTTCGTCAGCATCTATGAAGAAGGCGTGGAACTGCCTTTCGGGAAAAAGGTCCCGCGTTCTCGTTCCTTGGAGGGAGTCAAACCATGGAAACGAGCGCTCGTGATGGTGGCGGGCGTGGCCGTCAATCTCTTTTTAGCCCTTCTTTTCACCTTCATATATGCGCTTTGTTTTCCTTCCTATTATCAAAGCCAAGCTCTTTTGATTGAGCATAACGGAACGACTCTTCAATCTTACGGCTTATGGGTTGAGGGGAGCCTTTCTACCGATGATGGTGAACTTATTTATGAATTCGACAGCGATAAAGATCGCTTATATTCGCCAGAAATCGCAACTGACGAAAATCTCAATCAACGCGGATTTACTGTCGATACAAATGCTTTGATTGAAAATGACGGTGAAGTCACTGAAGCGGTTGCTGTTTATGTTTATAGCAACATTTCCTCAAATCCTCTTTATTCATCACTTGAATTTTATGAGCCTTTGTCAGGCTTTTACGCTGATAGTGATGATTTAGCCTTAGGAATTACCGCCAAAGCGGATTTTTCACGTCCGATTGCTCTTGAACCCGGCGACACTGTGACTTTGAGTCTTGAGATTGTTCATGGCGATAGCCGTGACGGGCGTCCGACTTCTGAACAAATCATGAACCGCAGCTCGGAAGTAATAAGTCTAGAGGTTCAAGGGGCGAATTTTGAGGGCTATTTACCTAGCAACAATTCGCCGACAATCACGACTCTAGAATTTTGGCCTTCCTTTACTGAACGTTTGGCGAACGGTTGTTCTTATTTTGTCTATTTCTTTGAAATGATTGGGCTTGGTCTCGCATCTATTTTTACCTTCAATTTTTCACAACTCGGCTCTGTTGTTGCAATGGGCGGCGTCCTCTCTCAAAGTTCCGCTCTTATTGGCTGGGGACGGACATTCTTCATGTATGGCGGATACATTTCTTTGAACTTAGCAATTTTCAATTTGCTACCGATTCCTGGCTTAGATGGTTGGCAGTTATTGGTGACTTTTGTTGAAAAAGTCTTCAAGCGCAAAATTCCCGACAAGGTTAAAAACGTTTTGACGCTAATCGGTTTCGGACTTTTGCTTTTATTGATGGTTGGCTTGGTTTTCAAAGATATTTGGGGGCTGATTGGCTGATATGCAAGAAAAAATGCGACGGTTTTTAGTCTCACTGGGGCTTGATCCGACTCCGGATTTTATGATGGAGTTTCAAATGGTTGGACGCGACCCTCGCAACCATAACAACGTTATCATGTCAATTCGTAAAGAGAAGCCATGGGAAGCCTCTTCTCTTTTTCGTTTTATTGAGGCAGTCGGCCGTTTAGATTATGAAGCGAGCATCCGTTTTTCCTATGTTGAAAAGCCGACATTTGATGATTTAAAAACTTTATTCAATGAATATGAGATATATCATCATGCAAAAGGCATTTGCTCCTTAACCGATTTAGGAAACGATCGAATTCTTGTTTCTCCATTAAAAAGAGAGAAGGATGGTTTTAGTTCAATTTTCAATGATTTTAATGGGCTTTTGCAGTATATTTCTTATTCTTTCACTTTAGAAGAAGGTGAATTTCAGGAAGTAATAGAAAGACCGAAAGTTGAAGAGAAGAGCGAAAAAAATGAGGAAATAAGCGAAGAAGATTCAGTGATGGAAATGGCGATTAAAGAAGCTGTAGCGCAACACATTGAGGCAATAAGCGAAGAAAGAAAGAACGCCAGACGTTCTCGCCGCAATAGCGGTCCCTCAGTCACGATTCATTCAATTCGCGAGATTTTCTCTTTATCCAGCGGCCATTTTTCGTTTGCCGGCACGATTTTTTCAGTTGATTTGAGAATGTCGCGCAAAGGGAAATTGATGGGTACTTTCGGCGTCATGGATGGCGGAAGCGCTATTTATGTACGCGTCTATGAAAATGAGACTTTAACTACTGATTTACTCAAATCCTTCAGTGAAAAAGATCGTGTCCGGGTGACCGGAAGTCTCGAATTTGACAGTCGAACCAATGAACGGCAAGTTAGGGCGGACAATTTGGAGAAATTGGCTCCGCTTCCTTTAAGAGAGGACCACGCTCCTGAAAAACGGATAGAACTCCATCTTCACACGAAGATGTCGGCGATGGATGGTCTTGGCGAGATTCTTGATTATTGCAAGGTTGCCAAAAATATGGGAATGAAAGCCTTGGCGGTTACTGACCATGGCGTTATTCAAAGTTTCCCCGCTGCTGAAAATGCTTCAAAGAAAACGGGAATCAAAATAATTTATGGCTGTGAATTCAACGTTTTTGATGACCCAGAGTACATTATGAATCCCGCCACAATCGCCTTGAACAAGGCCCGTTATTGTTTGCTCGACTTTGAAACAACGGGTCTCAGCACGCGTTTTGATCGGCCGACTGAATTCGGGGGAGTCATTGTTGAAAACGGGACGATTATTGATCGCTTGGATCAATTTATTAATCCAGGCATTAAAATTCCGGATTTCATTGTTAAAAAAACAAGAATCACCAATGAAATGGTTATGAACGCTCCGTCTTTAAAAGAGGCTGAGAAAATTATTTCTGATTTTGTCGGGGACGCGATTATCGTTTCTCATAACGCTCCGTTCGATGTTGGCTTTTTAAATCAGTTAAGGAAGGCAAACGGCAAGCCGGCTTTAAAAAATCCGGTCATCGATACCTTGGCTTTGTCTCACTATCTGTTCCCGGAAGCCGCTTCCCATCGCTTGGGCAGTTTATCGAAGAATTTGAATCTTCATATTTATGATGAGGATGAGGCGCACCGCGCTGATTATGACGCTGAAGTCTTAAATGATGTTTGGCAGGCTATTTTGCCGCGCTTACTTAAAGACAATTACGATTTGACGCATGCTGAACTTGGAAAACTAAAGTCCAACAATCCGTTGATGTTTAGACACTTGCGTTCATATCATGTGATTGCTCTTGCAAAAAACCAAGAAGGACTTAAGGCTCTTTATCGTTTGGTTTCTGACTCTCACGTCAAATATTTAGCGCGCGATACTTCTCCTCGAATTCCTCGCGCGGATTTAAACAAGGAAAGAGCTAATCTTCTTCTTGGCTCGGCTTGTTTCAACGGAGATGTTTTTGAAGCTGCCGGTCATCGTGAGGCAGAATTTCTCGACGAAAAAATTAAATTCTATGATTACATCGAATTACAACCGCGCGAGAATTATTCGTTCCTCGTCAACACTGAAGCCTATACGGAAGAACGCTTGAATTTAACGTTACAAGCAATCGTTGATGAAAGCGAAAAACTCGGGAAAACGTTAGTCGCGACAGGCGATGCGCATTATGTGAATCCCGAAGATAAAATCACGCGGGATATCTATATTTCCGCTAAGGGACTAGGGAATACATTACATCCTTTAAACCCTCGAATTCGTGAACGCTTGCCGGCTTTCGAAAATCCAGATCAGCATTTCCGTTCAACTGAAGAAATGCTGGAATCATTTAAGGAATGGCTGCCGGAAGAAAAAGCCTATCAGATGGTTATCACCAACTCCAACTTGATTGCTGATCAATGTGAGCCTCTAAAAATTTTAAAGGATAAGTTATATCCGCCGACCGCGAATTTGCCGGGAAGCGAAGAGAAAATAAGGGAGATTTGCGAGGAAAACCTCCATAAAAAATATGGTGAGAATCCTGATCCTTTAATTGTCGAACGTCTTGAAAAAGAGTTGAACGGTATCATTTCCAATGGTTATTCTGTCACTTATTACATTGCGCATTTAATCGTTAAAAAGGCTCATGAAGATGGTTATGTAGTTGGCTCACGGGGTTCGGTTGGCTCTTCTTTTGCCGCGACGATGGCAGGCATTACCGAGGTCAATCCATTACCGCCTCATTATCTTTGCCCGCATTGTCATCATTTAGAATGGAGCAACGATGAACATATTCGTTCAGGCTTTGATTTAGCACCTAAAAAATGTCCTGTCTGCGGAACGATGATGGAAGGCGACGGGCAGGATATTCCTTTTGAAACCTTCCTCGGCTTCAATGCCGAAAAGGTGCCTGACATCGATTTAAATTTCCCTAAGGATTATCAAAGTCGCGCGCATGCTTATGCTCGTGAACTTTTGTCAAGCAAAGAAGAAAACGAAAAGATCGCTCGCGGCGAATTCTTAGATTCTCCCCACGTCATTAGAGCGGGGACGATTGCTACAGCTGAAGAAAAGAACGCGATCGGTTATGTTCGCGGTTATTTTGAGCGGGTTTTAAAGCGTGATTGGTCAAATCCGGATGAGCGCGCTTACATCTCCTCTTTAGCGAAGCGCTGCGTTGGAGTGAAACGGACGACCGGGCAGCACCCCGGTGGCATCGTTGTCATTCCTTCGAATATGGAAATTTTTGATTTCACGCCTTATCAGCATCCTGCTGATGATCCAGACGCTGATTGGCTTACAACCCATTACGAATTTGCGAGCATGCATGACTCTGTTTTAAAGCTGGACTTGTTGGGACACCTTGATCCGATGGCGCTTCGCATGATGTCGTTATCCACGCACGTTGCCTTGGAAGATATTCCTTTAAATGACCCGCGCGTGCTTTCGCTTTTCTCTTCGGCTGATGAGCTTAAACTCAAGAAGAATCCTTTAAATTTTAAGACTGGCTCGATTGCTTTGCCGGAATTCGGCACATCTTTTGTTCAAGGGATTTTGGAAGAAGCCTCGCCGAAAAGTTTCAATGACCTTCTCGTCATTTCCGGACTTTCTCATGGTACTGAAGTTTGGCAAAATAACGCCCAAGATTTATTGCGTCAAAAGACATGTTCGTTGTCAGATGTCATTGGTTGTCGTGACGATATCATGAATTATTTGATTCCGATGGGGGTACCTTCTTCAAGTGCATTCCAAATCATGGAAGACGTTCGACACGGTAAAGGTTTAAAGCCCGAACAAGAAAAGTTGATGCGACAGCACCATGTTCCGGAATGGTATATTCGTTCGTGCAATCATATTCATTATCTTTTCCCACGGGCACATGCGACTGCCTACGTTATTGGAGCAGTGCGTGTTGCGTGGTTTAAGCTCTATCATCCTTTAGATTTCTATGCGACGTACTTTTCGACGCGTTGCGACAAATTCGATATTTTAACGATGTCCGGTGGTTACGACAAAATTCTTAAAGGAATCGTTACTTTGAATGAAAAACGCGATAAACGTGATGATTTCAAGGATAAAGATGAGGAAATTTTAAAAGGTCTTATCGCTGCGCTTGAAATGGTGGATCGCGGATACAACATCGAAAACATATCTTTAGAAAAATCGTTAGCGGGTACTTGGAGCGTCGATTTAGAAAAGAATGCGATTGTTCCTCCTTTCACAGTTTTATCGGGTCTGGGTTTACAAGCGGCTGAAACGGTTGTGGAAGCTAGAAAAGACGGGAAATTTCTTTCGAAAGAAGATTTGCATGAACGGACGCAGCTAACGACTTCAGACATCGAATCGCTTTCCTCTATCGGTGCTTTAGATGGTTTAGGAGAGTCAAATCAAATGTCTCTATTTGAATTTCTCTCTTAGAAAGGGTATCCTTTAGCACGCTAGGTGTTTCGGGACGTAGCACAGCTTGGTAGTGCGCCTGGTTCGGGACCAGGAGGTCACGGGTTCGAATCCCGTCGTTCCGACCAATAGCAATGATCCTCGACTTGGTCGAGGTTTTTTCTTTATAAATGTGCGAAATGCCTTTACATATGTTTCCTATAATTTCTTTACTTTTTGAAGAACACTAGGCAAACGCTTATAAAAAGTGTATTTTTTCTTCGCAGCGCCAGTAGCTCAGTTGGATAGAGCACTTCCCTCCTAAGGAAGGGGTCAGCCGTTCGAGTCGGCTCTGGCGCGCCAGAAATAAAAAGAGGAGCGAAAAATGAAGAAAAAAACGACAGCAATTCTCGTCGTTGACATGCTGAACGACTTTGTGACAGGAGCCTTAAAATGCGACCGAGGACTGGCGATTGTGCCTGCAACCGCTCGCCTTTTAAAGGGAGCACGTAAATTAGGGATACCCGTTATTTTCTGTAATGATGCGCATATTAAAGGAATCGATCACGAACTTAAATTATGGGGCGATCACGCGATTGCTGGAACTTTCGGTGCGCAGGTGATTCCGGAATTAGAACTCTCTCCGACTGATTATGTAGTGCCGAAACGTCGTTATAGCGGTTTTTTCCATACGGATTTAGATCTTTTATTGCATGAACTTGGAATTGAGACAGTTGTGATGACGGGATTGCACACGCATATGTGCGTTCGTCATACATCCGCGGATGCTTATTGCCTCGGTTATGAAGTTGTCGTTGCTTCTGACGCCACCGATTCCTTTACTGAAGAGGATTATAAAAGCGGCATTTCCTATCTTAAAAGCGTCTATGGTGCCAGCGTTTACACTGTTGACGAACTTTTAAAAACTTGGTCAGAAGAATAAATTAAAAACTTCCTTCAAAGTCTTGAATCGGTAGAACGAACATACAGCCATGAATGTCTTTGAAGTCGCCGGTGTGTTGACGAATAAGATCTTCTAGACGCAATAAATCGCGCGCTTCAACGATAAAAAACATCGTCGAGTTTTGACCTGATTCATGAGTGTTTTCAGCGATTTGTGAAAGTGAGAGCACGGCGGGTTTTTCATAGATTTGCCGTTCAAGGATATGGCGGAGGCCTTGTGTTTTAATCATCGTGCCATTGAAACCTTCCTTGATTATTGCTTGGTAAAGAAGATCGGTTTTTTCTCCACGGTCGAGAACAGCAAAAAGAATCGTTTTCATAAATCCACCTCATTTAAATCTTACAGCGTTACAAAAAATCGTGAAAGTTCTATCACCTTTTCTTTTTAAGGAGACTATAATCTCGCCGGAGGATTTTCTATGCCTGAGTTAGGTGCCTTTATGTTGAACGGGGAAGTTAGTGATGGTTCTCCTTTCATGGTTCTTTTGCCGATAGCCTTGATTTTGATTGCTGCGAAAGTTTTCGCGTTGCTTTTTCAAAAAATAAAAGTCCCTCAAGTTATCGGTTTTTTGGTTGCGGGGCTACTTGTTGGCCTCATAACCTTTATTCCGGGCGAGACGATAATCACTGATTATACGATGAATGGCATCGACATTCTCGCAAAAATCGGTGTTGTCTTGATCTTGTTTTCAGCCGGAATCGAAACAGATTTAAAAGCTGTTAAATCGGTTGGAAAGGCAGCCGGAATTATTACGACTTTAGGGGTAGCCGTGCCTTTAGCCTTAGGCTTTGTTGTTGCCTTCCTTTTCCGCGAGTATGCCGGAATGGAGGCTAGTTTCCTTGAGCCTGGCGTCAATCCGATTTATAGCGACATTTATTATGGCGTTATTTTGACGGCTACTAGCGTCTCGATTACGGTTGCGACTTTAAAAGAACTGGGAAAATTAGAAAGCAAAGTCGGCAACGCGATTGTCAGCGCGGCCATTATCGATGACATCATCGGTATCATTACTTTATCTCTCGTTATTTCTCTTTCTGGTTCAAGCGGCGGTTCGAGCGATTTCAATTTATTAGCCTGGATTATCACATCCTGCGGCGGCAGTTTAAATGCGACGACGGAAGTTATCGTGATTATTTGCAATATGGCGCTTTTCTTCGGTTTATCAATTGGCGCCGGCTTCTTGGTGCGTCCGATCTTCAATTGGCTCGGACGTAAGTTCCCGCATCATATCAGGATTCCGATTTTTGGTTTTGCCTTCTGTTTTTTATGGGCTTATTTAGCGCAAGGATTTTTCCAAATCGCGGATATTACCGGCGCTTACATCGCGGGGTTAATTCTCAGCTCAACTCAACCGAAAGGTTATATCGATCACCGCACTGAAACGACGGCAAACGTCTTTTTCATTCCGATTTTCTTTGCTTCGGTGGCGCTTAAAATGTATGACGCGACATTTGATTTCAGCGACATAACATTCTTGCTTTTTGGCTTAGTTTGGGTACTTGTCGGAGCTTTAGGAAAAGTGATTGGCGCCGGTGCCGGTGGTTTACTCTCAAAATTTAATTTGCGGGAGTCGGGGGCTATCGGCGTTGGAATGATGGCGCGTGCCGAAGTCTTGATTGTAACAGCTCAAACAGGCATTGATGCGCGGTTAGTCAGTTCTTCCATTATGCCGTTTACGCTGATCTTGATTCTTTTAACTTCTTTCCTTACCCCGATTTTCTTAAAACTTCTTCTCAAAAATAAAAATGGTGACGATTCCAATAATCGTCTTGAGAAAACAGAGGCAAAAGAGACAGCCGACACTCCTTCTTCTCACGGAGATTCTCTTGACAAGCAAGTGATTAAGTCATAGGCTTATATCCGCCTTAAAAAGGCTGGTTTGGGGCGTTAGCTCAGCTGGGAGAGCGCCTCCATGGCATGGAGGAGGTCGAGAGTTCGATCCTCTTACGCTCCACCAAACAAAAAGTAAAGACGACATCGCTCGTCTTTTTTTGTATAATCACGCTATGGCTATCGCAATTATCGCTTCTCCTTTAGGAAACTTGAAATTAGTTTCGGAGAACGATGTTCTTTTGGAACTAGAAGTGGTTGATGAAGAAATAACTATGACGACTTCTTCTTTTCTCTTGAGTGTTATTGAAGAACTTAAAGAATATTTTGCTGGAAAACGAAAAAGTTTTAGTTTTCCTTTCAAGATTCAGGCCAGTGAATTTGCCGAAAAAGTTTATTTGGAGACTGCTAAGATTCCTTATGGCGAAACAAAAACTTATAGAGAGATTGCCAAAGCAATCGGCAGTCAAGCCTATAGAGCGATCGGACAAGCATTGAAACGCAATAAGCTATTGTTAGTCGTTCCTTGCCACCGAGTTGTTTCACAAAACGGATTAGGCGGCTTTCTTCTAGGAACGAAGAAAAAGGAATGGCTCTTGTCTTTAGAAGCACGAGAAAAAATATGATCTGGCTTTTCCTATTTTTATATCCTTTCGTTCTTTTCTTTCTTTCTTTCGCTTTTTCTTTTATCCGTATTGTTCGCAAAAAAGAGAAGATAAATTATGAACTCCTTGTTTTATCTAAATCTTTAAGCTTCTCGTTCCTTCTTCTTTCGAATTTAATTTTTGGACTCCTTTTTTATTTTCTTTTTCCTAGTTTTCAACTTTGGAATTTCGCGCTTCTCTTTTTCTTTTTTAATCTCTTTATCGCTTTTTTAGAACCAGGAAAGTTCTTTTTAAAAATTTTAAGTTCTTCGTTGCAAGTCAAAGAGAAACTTAAGTTTGCTTTCTCACTTTCTTCTTTATTTCTTTTTCTTTTCTTAGAGGCTTTCGCTTTCAATGCTCAAGCGATAGGCGCGGATGATCATTCATCGACGTTAGAATATAGTCAAATAATTTCTACAACTTATGAGGGCGATAGAATTTCGATTGAAAACGGGACGATTTTAACTTTTCCATCTGACGGCATTTCATCATTTTCTCTGCAACTTCCATCTAGCAATCAGGAATTTGAATATCTTTTAAGCGTTCAAAGAGGAACAAGCGAAGAGCCTTTCATTCCTTATTCAAACGGCAGTTTCAATCCGCTTTATCTTGCAAGCATGCGTATTGATGTTCCAGAAGATAGTCTAAATTTGCGTTTAGAAATTAATTATCTTCGTGGTCGAGTTGGACAAAACTCAGTTCTATTGTTGGACGGGATTACAATCGATCCTCCTTTGGTGCCGACTTTCTCTTCTTTGCGATTCTCGCTTCTATCTATTACGTCTTTGACGCTTTTGAATTTGATTTTTAATTTCCAGAGTCCGAAGACGACATCATGCGTTCACTCCCACTTTCGTTCTTATGTTTTAAAAACTGGAGGTTTGGCTTTTTGTTGTTTCCTTGTGCTTGTGATTCTTTACCCAACTAGATATCTCACTTCATATCCTTTTGATGAGGAATTTCTTGAGGGAAACCCATTTCTTTATTACAACTTGTTCGATGCTTTTTTGCATGGACAATTTTCTTTGTTAAATGTTCCCTCAGATGAATTGCTTATGGTGAGCAATCCCTATAATCCAACGAATTTATTGGGCGTTGAATATTTGTGGGATACGGCTTTCTATAACGGAAAATATTATTGCTATTACGGTCCCGCTCCTTTATTCATCACGATGTTTCCGGTTTATTTTTTGACAGGCCAAGTTCCGAACGGCGTTTTCATGATGGCTTTTTCTTTGATTGTTTATAGCGTTGGTTTTTTCTATTTAGGGTCGCTTCTTGTTGAAAAAATCTCTCCTTCAATGCCATTAAAACTTTTCATTTTCCTTATGGTTGCTGCTTATTTTTCTTCGTTGCCTCTTTCCTTTTTGGCCGAACGTTGGACGGATTGGAAATATCGTCTGCCTTTCACTTACGGGCTTATGGGTTTGGTTTGGATGTTGGTTTTCGTCTTTCTGTCTTTTAAGAAAACGCGTCAGCAAACTTTCTTTTTGACTTTAACTGCTTTCGCTCTTTTGATTGTTTTATCTTCTCGACCAGATTTAGCGATTTTTGCAATTCTTTTATTGCCTTTTCTTGTTTTTTATTTTCGTTCGAAAGAAAAGACCCTTGCACAAAAGTTTTTGACATTGTTTCCGCCTTTCGTGCTTTTAGGGGCGGGCGTTTCTCTTCTTGGTTTTTATAATTACGCGCGCTTTGATAATGTTTTGGAATTTGGCAGTTCTTATCAATTGACGATCGTTGATGCGCGGGAATATGGTTATTCTCTTCAAGGGTTCTTCGATGGCGTCTGTCATTACTTTCTAACGCCATATCGAGTGTCTAACCAGTGGCCGTTCTTTGAATTAAACATTTTGAATCTCGCTAACGAAACGCATCCATATAACGTCGGCGTTATCGGCATTTTCATGAATCCTTATTTTTATGGTCTTTTCGCTTTCTTTTTTGCTATTTCGAAGAAGAAAAAATATGTTTGTTCGGGATTGTTCTTAGGGATTTTGGCTCTTTTGTTTGTGGCCGGGAGCACGTATTCTCTAGCTGGTGTTTGCTATCGTTATCAACTAGCTTTATGGCCAATGAGCGCTCTAATTTCATTAGGGAGTTGGTCGTTGCTTTATGAAACACGGGTCAAGAAACTGAATAATGGTCTTTCACTGGCCAATAGCGTCTCTTTCCTTTTGCTTGTTCCAACGTTAGTCTTGTCTTTTTCTCTGGCCTTTAATAATTTTGACGGCTTGAACGGCGGTGATTTTTTCTCGATTGCGAGGGTTTTTGATAATTTATGGATGCCTTTTTGCTAGTGATGGTTTCTTGTTTAGAAGGCTGATAAAATCAAACTAGTATGAAAAAAATTAAATTAGAAGACCGTGTTGACGATGTCATTCTTGCTGAACGTCTCCGTTCATTGACAGGAAATGGTCCTTGGGGGACGTACGCTTTTCCGTCCTGCGATTTAGAATGCGTAATCATGCACGACGGGCCAACGGGACTACGCATAACTCTTGATGATTCGAATCCCGATCCGACATCTGTTCCCGCGACATGCTATCCGACTTCTTCTGCTCTAGCAAACACTTGGAATCCTCAATTGATAAGCGAATTAGGCCATATATTCGGGCAAGAGATGCAGGCGTTTAATACGAATTTAATTCTGGGGCCCGGAATTAACATTAAGCGTGATCCGCGAGGCGGTCGAAATTTTGAATATTGGAGTGAAGATCCGCTTTTAACAGGGGTTCTTGCCTCTTCTTTTGTTTCTTCGTTGCAAGAAGAAGGCGTTGGTGCTTGCGTCAAGCATTATTTATTGAATAATCAAGAAACATATCGAGTTTCCTCTAGTTCAGAGGTTGATGAACGCGCTTTTCATGAACTTTATTTACGTCCATTTGAGATGGTGATTAAAAACGCCAACCCCTGGGCCATAATGTGCTCCTACAATGCTTATGATGGCATTTACGTCTCAGAAAACCCCTATATTTTAAAAACCATATTGCGCGGCGAACTTAAATATGAAGGGGTCGTGATGTCTGATTGGGGAGCAGTCTCTGACTGCGTGAAGGCTCATGCAGCTGGTTTGGATCTTGAAATGCCCGGGAGTGCGGACCGCACGCATTCTCTTTTTAGAGCTTTAAAACGTGGTGACTTAAAAATGGAACAAGTCGTCGAGTCATCTGATCGTCTCACCAAAATGAGCGAGAAGGCAAAAAGCGGTTCCAAAAATAAAAAAGACTTTTCTTTCCTTGCATCTCATCAAATTGCTAAAAAAGCCGCTGCCGAAAGCATTGTTTTGGCTAAAAACGAGGAAAACGTTTTGCCACTTTCTAATTACGAAAAGACGGTTTTTATCGGAGCAATAATGGAGGAATTTCCGATTGAAGGCAATGGTTCCTCGCACGTTGTCCCGAAAAACAAAACTTCCTTCAAAGAACTTGTTACTTCTTCGAATGGCGTTTGTAACTACGCGCCCGGCTATCGCCTTGATGATAAGGAAGACAAGGAACTTTTTAAGGATGCTTTAGACCTTGCGGCTTCTGCTGCTCATATTGTTTATTTTATCGGGCTTCCCGAGTCAGAATTTTCAGAGGGATACGATCGACAAAATATCGATTTGCCAAAGAACCAATTGGATTTATTAGGGGCTTTATATGCTTTGAATCCTCATATTATTTTGGTTGTGATGAGCGGGGGTCCGCTTGTTATTCCTGCAGAAAAGGCTGAAGCGGTTCTTTTAACATATTTTTCAGGCGAGGCGACGGCTGAGGCTTTAAACGATATTTTGCTTGGTCAGCTCAATCCGTCAGGACATTTATCGGAAACTTGGCCTTTGGCATTAGAGGACGTGCCGTCTTTTTCTTCGTTTGCTAAAGATCAACGGGTTGTCTCGTATAAGGAGGGGCTTTTTGTTGGCTATCGTTATTATACGAGCGTCTCACGTCCCGTTCTTTATCCCTTCGGACACGGCCTTTCTTATACAACCTTTGCAATTAAAAATCCTTCCTCTTCTCTTGACGGCGAAAATATCAAATTGAAGTTCTCTCTTGAAAACACCGGAGAACGAGCCGGAATGGCGGTTGTGCAAATCTATTGCGGGCCAAAGAGTTTGTCTCGCGTTTCGCCACTCTGCGAATTGATTTTCTTTTTAAAAGTCGAACTTGATTCTCATGAGGAACGAGAAATAAGCGTTTTAATTCCAAGCGAGAGATTTTCTTTTTATGACTCCGAGCAAAAGAAATTTGTGATAGAAAAAGGGCTTCACGAACTTTATTTGGGTTTTTCATCAATCGATTTACCGATCAAACTTGAAGTTGAACTCGACGGGGAAATAGTGAAAGAAAATTCTCTCTCTAAACATTTTTTAAAGGTCTTAAACGACAATAACTTTGAATGTTCTGATGAAGAATTTTTAAGTCTCATTGAAAAAAACGCGCATTTAGAGGAGATAAAACATAAAGGGCGTCCGTTCACAATCGACTCGCCTTTCCGCGATTTTATTGGGACGTTCATTGGGAATATTTGCTACAAAAAATTATTGAAGATGTTTGAAAAGAACCCGCGACAATTAAAAATGGTTTTAGATATGCCGATTCGAATGATGGGGGCCGGAGGCATCAATCCCAAATGGGCTCCGTTTATTGTCGCGTTTTCAAATCATGAATTTTTCAAAGCTTTGAAACTTTTAATTAAGAGGAATTAATGACTATGTGTTTGACACTTTTCTTTCTTTTTCGTCATGGATTTAAAAAAGCGACGTTTTGCCGTAACGATCCGTCTCCGGCGCTTCCTTATTATCAGCCAGAGGATTTCGACTTAAGTTATCAAAACTTTTCCTTTCAATCCGGCAAATGGCTTCTTTCCGGTAGTTTCTATTTTTATCAAAACGTGGAGAAAAAAGGCGTAATCCTCTTTTTACACGGCGCGGGAGCTGGCCGCAGCGCCTATATAAAAGAAATTGCTTCTTTTGCTCGGCGAGGTTACGTGGTTTATGCTTATGACAACACGGGATGCGGAGAATCAGAGGGTCGTTATTTTTATGGCTTGGGACATACAAATCGCGATATTAAAGCCTTTTTTGCGTGGTTTGAGATGAATAACGAGTTTAAAACTCTTCCTCTTTATGTTGTCGGTCATAGTTGGGGTGGTTATGGTGCATTATTGACTTCTTCTTATCCGTCGGTGCGTAAAATCATTTCGTTAGCAGGTTTTACTTCTCCTTCTCGTGAATTTGCCTATTACGTTAATCATGGGCGATATAAAAAAATTCGTTTTTTGATGTCTCTTGTTTTAAAAAGTTTAGGCGGTTATGACGCTGATGTGGCGGTTTATTCTTCTTTGAAGAAGAGTTCGGCGAAAATTCTTTATGTCCAAGGCGATAAGGACCCGATGGTTCTTCCTCAAGCGGGATATTTGGATTTAAAGCATCATTTGCCGAACGCCAGCATTAAATACTTGATTGTTCCTGGACGCGGTCACCAGCCATGGCGCAGTGAAGATGCGAATAACTATCAAGCTGAATTGATGAAGAAAGGCCTAATCACTCCCTATGCCCCAATAGAACTCAAGATGGACATTGTCCGCGCAACTGCCTTAGATGAGAATGTCATGAAGTCTTTATTCGACTTTTTAGACAACTAGCGGTATATTTATCGCCGAGCACTGGTGGCGGAATGGTAGACGCGCTAGTTTCAGGAGCTAGTTGGGCGACCAGTATGAGTTCAACTCTCATCCAGTGCACCAAATTATTAGGCGCTCGTAGCTCAGATGGATAGAGTGCAAGCCTCCGAAGCTTGAGGTCAGGCGTTCGAATCGCCTCGGGCGCGCCAAATTAATAAAAGTGCCGATAAAATCGGCATTTTATTTTGATATCAAATTAAAAGAGCCTCATTTTTAGAGGCTCTTTGTTGATGTTGAGAAAATTACAGTACGAACTCAATTTCGTTATTCAGTATAATCCCAAATGACGTTGTCAAACATATCAGCGAAATAGCTGCCATCGCTGAAAGTGTCTTCTGCGTATTGCTGACTAAATTTACAGCGACATTCAGGAATTGAAGAATCTTCAAAGGCTCCCTCGGCAACATTGACTAAGCTTGATGGAAGAACTACGTATTCAATCGATCCGTCTGTTGCGTTTGTGAATGCTCCGCTTTCAATGCTGACGATTTGTTCTCCTAAATTTAAGGAGGAGATATTACCACCATCAGCAAAAGCTGTGCTTTTGATTACAGCGGGTCCAAGAATTTCAACGGTGGTTAATTCTTCACAGCTTTGGAATGCACTATCGCCAACGTAAGTTACACTTTCTGGCAAAATCGCTTCTGTGATTGCGCTTCCATTGAAGGCATACTCTTCGATGCGACTGATTTGACTGAAATCAACATTGCTGACTGATGAATTATAAAAAGCGTACGGACCAACAATTGTGATGCCATCTTTGAACGAATAGTTTTCCTTTCCACTTGCACGGATAAGAGCGTCTCCATTTATTGAAACGATTTCATCTTCCTCACGTGTAACCTCATCTTCAAGATAGCAGAGTTTCTTCTGTCTGTTATTGGTGCAAAGAGTAAGGAAGTTTGTTATAGAAGTGCTGCTTTTGAAAATGTATACAGGAACACTACTATTGAAGACATCAGTCACAGTTCCGGCCTCGCCCTTGCTGGTTTTAAGCGTTAGATTAGCTAAAGTTTCATCTTCGAATGTGACACTTAAGAGAGCATCGCAGCCGCTGAAAGCGCGATAACCAATTTCAGTAACAGTCTCTGGTATAGTTACGTGTTTTACTGTTTGATTATTCTCTAAAAAATGGTCAGCAATTTCTACCACGGTATCAGGAATAACAATTTCAGTGTCCTCAGGACCGCCAAGAAAGTCTAGAAGAACTCCGTCTTCAATGAGGAAAATATCGCTTTGAGTATCCGATAAAACTATATAACTGCTATATTCAGGCCAAGCCGCTTTTAAGGCATCTAGCGTAGCTTGATCATCAACTTTAATAATGGGAATAGCTTCGCCGAATTTTTGGCCCTCTAAGGTTGGATATGTTGTGATGTTATCTACAAAATGGACAACAAATTCTTGAAAATTTGGGCAATTAACGAAGATACGCTCGCCAATCGTCGCATTATCTGCAAAGGTGATTTCAAGCGATGTTATAGCAGTGCTACTAAAAGCGTTCTGTCCGATTGAAACGATTTCACCTTCAATGACAATTTCTGCTAATTTTTCGCAGTTACTCACGCAATAATTCGGAATGTTCTTGATGTAATTTGGAAACGTAATGCTAGTGAGCTTCGGGCAACTTGAAAGCAAGAATTCATTGATTAAGACTTCGTTAACAGATACTTGGTCAGGGAAAGTGAAAGATTCTAAAGATCCGCAAGCGCTGAAAGCGGTTTTGCCAATTTCCTCAATGCTTGATGGCAATGTCACACTTACGAGTGAAGAATAGCGAAATCCCTCGCTTCCAATTGTTTTAACGTTTCCCAAAGCAATAGTTTCTAGGTTCTCAGCACGCATAAAGGCTCTATCGCCGATTTTTGTAACATTGTCCGGAACAGAATACGTTGTTCCGTCTTTTGCAGCCGGATAGCAAACGATAGTTCCTAAATCATAGGAGAACAAAATTCCATCGACGGCTTTGAAAGAAGTGTTTCCCTCACTGACAGTGATTTCTTTTAGTGTCGATATTGAATTTGTAAATGTAAATGTATTGAGACTTGCCGGGATATTTAAAGTTTCGATATTAATGCCGTCTAGAGCATATTTGCCTAAATTTTCGAGAGTATCAGGAAGAGCAAAATCTGTTAATTTTTGACAATTATAAAAGGCGTAATCGCCAATAGAGGTGAGACTATTTCCAATGAACTCAACTTTTTTCAAACTCCTAGAACCATTGAAAGCGTTATTGCCTATGGAAGTCCCGCCAAATGAAAATTCTTCAATTAGATCTAAACTATAAAACGCGTATTCATTGATGACACCTTGGGTGACGGTTAGTTTCTTCAAGCTAGCAGGGATGTAGTTTTGTTGCAGAATGTAACTTGCGTTTCCAAAAAGGTAGCCGAAAGCGCTGGATGTATCATTATTGTCAGCCGCAATAAGCGGTGTGATAAGTTCTTGAATGCTTGTGAAAGATTTAAGAGCGCCAAGCCCAATCTTATTAATAGTATCAGGGATTGTAAGTTTATTAACTGTTGTGTTCACTTGCATAGCAAACGACTGGCTTATTTCAGTTACAAGGTGTCCATCAACCTCACTTGGAATTGTAAGTTCGACTTCCCCAGACGATTCATACGCCACTAAAACAAGTTGATCAGTTTCCTCGTTTAGATTAAATGTAAAACCATCCTTTTGAAAAATTGTTTGAGGGGCAGAAGAGGTGCTGCTTGTTCCGCTAGAACTAGAGGTATCGCTAGAAGATTCTACAGAGGAGGGTTCTACTTCACTTGAACTAGTTTGATTAGAACTTGATGCCGAGGTGCTGGAATCTTGATATCCATTGCAAGCAGCCAAAATTGTGACGAGCAACGGCAAAATCAATAACGACTTTTTCTTCATGAAACATAAATCCTTTCCAAAGTTTTCATGTTTCAAATATCTCAATGTGAGTGTTATTTTCAATGAGAATTTTAAAATTTTGCCCATCATTTTTTGTGAGAAATTTTATTTTAAATTTTGGACAAAAAATTTATATCGACGCAATTTTCGTTTTATAGATAAAATTTTATGTTTCAGCAATAATTAAATGACAAAGATTTGTTTTATGATTCTTCAAATGTGATAGAATGCCGTTGTGTAATGTAACTGGAAGTTTTATGGAATATATAGTTGTAGGTTCTTTTAAAATCAATTTTAAAGAAGGGGATATTATACGAATAGAAAAGCGTAGCCATCGCTGTTTTGATGAACGCGCTACTCTGTTTTGCTCAGCCGCTTCATCATTAAAAAATCAAAAGTTTCATTCGTCTGTGCGCGAAGGAGTAGTTCATATTCAGTTCAAGGACTATGAGATGACGCTGCCGCAACACTCGCATGATCTCAAAAATTTAAAAATAAATTTGAACGGAGAGGAAGTATATAGTCACAAAAATATCAGAAAAAATAGCGGTGAACTTCCATTTCCATCAAAAACTCCAAATATATTTCCTCTTTTAGATCATCCGCGTATTTATCTTCCAAAACACTATAGAGCAGCTGATATAAAACATCTAGAGATTGATGAGTCAGGCTATACTCTTTATTTGTTTCTCAGTAAGAAAGATCCAGCGCTTCTTCGTCAACAGTTCGTAAGCGTTTGTGGGCGTTCTCTGTTTCCGCCTTTAGCGGCATTTGGTGTCTGGGATTCAAAATACTTTGAATATAACGATGAGAGCATTTTATCTGAAATCAAACGGTTTGAGGAATACGATATACCGCTTGATAATTTTGTTGTAGACACTGATTGGCGGAAACCGCATGGTCGCGGCGGCTCAGGTTACACGATCAACACAAAAGATTTTCCAGATTTGCGTGAAACTTTTGCGCGTCTCCATTCGATGAATTTATCTGTAACTTTCAACGATCACCCAGAGCCTGTAAATGGTGCTGCCTCTGCATTTGACATAAAAGAAGTAAAATATCGTCGCAAAAACCTTCTTAAACTTTTGAAAATGGGTTTGGATTACTGGTGGTATGACCGGAATTGGTGGACACGCCTTTTAAGTCCTTCCAAAGGATTATCACCAGAAACAATGGGCATGTATATATATCAGGATGTTACGTCCCAATATTACAAGAAAAAAGGAAATCGGCGACCATTAATCATGGGAAATGTCGACAATATTCATAATGGAACCTATTTAGGCATCAGCAATAGCGCTTCTCACCTTTATAGCATTCAATGGACTGGCGATACGAAAATGGACCGTGAATTTTTAGAGCAGGAATTTGCCGACATGATCAAATGCGCAAACAACAACATCCCTTATATGTCGAGTGACTTATCGGGTCATTTCGGGGATGGGGATGATGATCTTTATGTTCGTTGGATGCAATATGGCGCTCTTTCGCCTATTTTCCGTTTTCATGCGACAAAAGGATTAAAACGATATCGCGAGCCATGGCTATATGGAGAGGAGGCATTAAAAATAACGCGCGATTTATTGAAGATGCGTTATAGGCTTCTTCCATATTTTTATGCTTTAGCTCATGAAAATTATGAGAACGGAATTTCTTTAATTCGCAGTCTCGACTACTACGAAAATTCTATGGAAACCGTTCCGATGAATGAGGCTTTCCTTGGGGACAAGATTTTATTCGGTTCTGTGATACCTGTCGATACAACGAGAACTGCTCCAGAAAGTTTCTTTAAGACAGCAGTAGTTGCTAAGTTCTATGAAAACTGCAATTTAAAAGGAAATTTTGTTCAAAGAAGATATAAGAAGATTGACTTTGATTGGTCAAAAAAAGCGCCTTTGCGGGGCTTTAAAAAAGAAAATTATTCGGCGACTTTCAAAACGAAAATATGCGCAGACAAAGACGTCAAATTGATGATTGGTTCAGACGATGGAGTTCGTGTTTATTTGGATGGAAAATTAGTTGTTGATGCTTGGTTTAATCGCGGTTTTACTTACGATGAAGTTGCAATTCTTCATGAAGGAGAAATTCATGATTTATATATTGAATATTTCCAAGGTTCGATGGGCGCTGGTCTCAAAGTCTCGATTCGCAATGTGAATGAAACGAGAGATTCGGCTTCTACATATTTGCCACATGGCGAATTTTTATCGCTTTTTGATGGCAAGACTTATGACGGAAACCAAACCCTGAATAAAAAATATCCAGTCGATAAATTTCCGCTTTTTATCAAATTGCCAGCCATCGTTCCTTTATGGAAAGATAGGAACAACACGAAAGATATTAGGCAAGATGATGTTTGCTTGGACATCTATTTATCAACGAACGGCAACGATCAGACTAGCCTATATTTTGATGATGGCGAAACGATGAATTTTCTTGATGGCGAATATAACGAATATAAGGCGTCAATTGAGTGTTATCAAAGTCATGCGGTGATCAAAGTATCAAATATTCATACGTGTGAAAAAGATTTACCAAAAATAAAGAAACTACATTTCCGCTTTCATGAAACTGGCGATATTCATATAAAAGAATGCACGATTAATGGGAAAGAAGTTATTAGTCAAAAATATTTAATAGACAAGAATTCTCCTTTATTTGCCTTTGATGGTGCGTCTAGAGATTCAAATATTCTCGAGTTCGAGGTTGACGTGGCGTCCTGCGATTCGTTGATAACCATGGTTAATTACTAAAATTAAGAAGAATAAGAATAACGCGGAATAACTGCTTTTTGTAAAAAAAGTATATATAAAATAATCTATTAATAGACAAAAGTTTATTAAAAAAGTAGATTATTACTAGATATGCCACTAAAAGATAGAAGATACCGCAAAACCGAAGCCGTCATTAAAAAGGCGTTTGTTCTAGCAACGATTAAGCGTGATTTTTCTTTTCCTGATGTCAACGAAATAATTGAAATTGCTGATATTAATAAATCGACTTTCTATCTTCATTACCAGAATGTTCAGCAAGTATGTAGAGCTTTAGAGGATGACTTTATTTCTGAACTTTTAACTTTGGGAATTTTTAACGATATGAGCATTCAAAATCTTGATCCTTTTTTAAATTTTGTAAAAGAAAGAATGGAGGTGACCGATGTCATTCTTTCTTTATCATTTTCCCAATTCATTTCGAAGATTCTTCCTCTTTTTTCTGCGTTAGGTGGGAGAAGACGCGCAAAATTGGAAGATTTAGATAAAATCGGAATCTATTATCATATTTTCGGCATTATTCATTCGTGGTGTCGCAACAAATGTCGCGTGAACATAGACGACTTAAAAATCATCATTGGTGATTTCTCTTTCAAAAGTTAATAGAGCATCGTATAATCACACAAGCGCCCGTGTGGTGAAATGGTAGACGCAATGGACTCAAAATCCATCGGGGAAACCCATGCCAGTTCGAGTCTGGCCACGGGCACCATATCAATGTTCTTAAAGTCGATTCATGGTTGTTCATGAATCGTTTTTTATGTGTTTTCTTATTCTTGTGGTGGCTTTATCGATTGTTTTTAAAAAGGTTCCTTGCTTAAATAAAAATAGTTTTTATTTAATCGGAAGGTTTATAGCATGAGACAAATTCGCGTTGTTCAATATGGATGTGGCAAGATGGCTCGTTACATCGTTCGTTATCTTCATGAAAGGGGAGCATTAATCGTTGGTGCCATTGACACGAATCCTGATTTAGTTGGCAAGGATATCGGAACTATCGCGGGATTGCCCTATGAATTAGGAGTTAAGATTTCTAAGGACGCGGATGCTGTTTTGGATGAAACAAAACCAGACATTGCTGTTGTTACGCTTTTTAGCACTATCGCCGATTGCTTCCCACACTTTATGCGCTGCCTAACGCGCGGAATCAATGTAATCACAACCTGTGAAGAAGCTACCTATTGCTGGACTACTTCGCCAAAATTGGCGGTTGAATTAAACGAAGCTGCAACTAGTAATTGTTGCTCGTTCTATGGAAGCGGAATGGAAGACACTTTCTGGGTCAATATGGTGGCGCAAGTGGCAGGTTCTTGTCACTACATTAAGAAGATTGAAGGTGCAGTCTCTTACAATGTTGAAGATTATGGTCTAGCCTTGGCCAAGGCGCATGGCGTCGATCTCACACCCGAAGAGTTTGAGCGTGATATTGCTCATCCTAAAGACATTGTTCCGTCCTATGTTTGGAATTCGAACGAGGCTTTGGCAGCTCGCATGGGATGGCATGTTAAATGCAACACGCAAAAATGCGTTCCTTATTTTTATGATGGTGATCTTGAATCAAAAACAATTAATAAGGTGATCAAAAAAGGCAATTGCATTGGGATGGCGGCGGTCGTGACGACCGAAACGCTAGAAGGGCCAATCATCGAAACTAGTTGCATCGGTAAAGTCTATGGACCGAACGACGGAGATATGTGCGACTGGAAAATTATCGGAGAGCCTGATGTTGAATTCCATGTTGTGAAACCAAAAACCGTCGAACATACATGCGCGACAATTGTTAATCGAATTCCCGATGTGATAAATGCGCATTGCGGATTGGTTACAATGGATGAACTGCCGATGATTTCTTGCCATGATTCGCACCTTACATTCAATGAATTCATTGACGATGGTTGCTGTTAGGAATAATCATTCTCGCTATTTCAACTCACAAGCACTAAAATCTATAAATCATGAGCCTTTTACGTGCCTATTTACTTCCACATCCGCCAGAAGTAGTTGCTGCTGAAGAAACTAAAGATGCTCATGCACTTTCAGCAATTCGCAAAAGCTATTCGAAAGTAGCTGAGGAAATCGCGGAATTAAAGCCAGAGACTATTATCGTTCTTTCTTCTCACGCTTCCGCTTTTTCTGATTATTTCCAGATAAGCGATGGTGAAGTTGGCTTAGGCTCAATGAAAGATTATGGCGCGCCAAATATCACCTTCCGTGTCTTTTACGATAAGGAATTCGTTAGACGATTGAGCTTTTGCTCATTATCAAACAATTTGCCGGCTGGAGTGGAGGGGAATCAACTAGGCTTTCTAGATCACGGCACAATGGTTCCGCTCTTCTTTATCAATCGCCTTTATCGCGATTACCAGCTTGTCCGCATTGGATTGAGCGGTCTTTCTTTATTGGATCATTATCGGTTGGGAATCTATATCAATAAAACGATTGAAGAGATGGGACGCAAGGCTGTTATTATTGCAACCGGCGATCTTTCACATGTTGAAAGCAATGAAAGTTCTTATGGATATAATCCGCAAGGTAAAAGGTATGATGAACAATTTCTTAGCGATTTAAAGGCTGGAAATTTTGGAAATCTCCTCGACTATAGCCGCGATGAACTCACTCTTGTTAAGCAGTGCGCCCATAAGGCGACAACGGTTTTGTGTGGCGCGTTTGATTGTCAAGATGTTGAACCAGAATTATTGGCTTATGAAAGTTATCATGGCGTTGGTTACGCTGCTATGAGTTTCAAGCCTTTAGGCAAGAATCAAAGCCGTTCATTTTATGAACTATATCTTAGAAAGCAACGCCTCAATCTCAATGAAGAGAAAAAGCATAATGATAAATTCGTCGCGCTGGCCTATGCAGCAATTGAGACATATGTTACTTCACAAAAAATCATTGCAGTTCCTGAAGATTTTGTCTTTTGGGGCCCGAGTCGCGGGGTTTTTGTGACGATTGAGGAAAATGGCTCAATTCGTGGATGCATTGGAACTAGTACCCCGTTAAAAAATACTCTGGGCGAAGAAATTGTCGCGAATGCCATCTCATCTGCTAGCTTCGACCCGCGCTTTCCTCCTCTGAGAAAAGATGAATTGCCATATATCAAAGTCACTCTCGACTTTCTTTCTATTCCCGAACAGGTTGAAAATTTAGATGATTTAGATCCAGAGAAATACGGAATCATTATTCAAAAAGGTTCGCGGCACGGCCTTTTGCTTCCGAATTTAGCCGATATTCACCATATCGATGAACAAATCGATGTAGCTAGAAAAAAAGCAGGCATCGATTTTGATGAGGATTACGACATCTATCGTTTTGTCGTTGAAAAACATCAATGACCCTTATATAGATTTCTGACTAATAGGTATATATCGTCATTTTTTTCAACAATACGAAAATGGCTCTTTTTATAGAAGGGGAGAAGTTTTTCGCTGCTATAAACGCTGAGATAAAAAATTCCTGATGAACGTAACTTGGCAATTAAGAATTCAATGGAGTAGTGGCCGATTTTAAGTCTACGATATTCTTCTTTCACATAGATTAGCTCTAGTAAATAATTTATCGGTCCGTTTTTTGTGGCCATGATAAATGAAATAGGATCTTCATCTTTTAAAAGAAACATATAAAAATGATTTTCTTTATCATCGAAAGAAAAGGTCGGAAGCAGTCCTTTTATAAGTTTTTGAAAGGTTTCGTCCGGATGATAGGCAAAAAGCGGCTTTATCATGAACGCACAATCTTTCTTTTCGCAAAAGAATTTGCCGTTTTATCGATGAGAACGGATGTGCAACCATAAATCGGAATATAGAGATACGAAGCATAACGAGCGTTCATCGAACAGCCGACCGGGTATTTGTAAGAGAAATAGCAATAAGACAGGGCGCTTACAAAGAAAACAATTAAAAAGAAAGCGTGACGGAAACCTTCTTCTCCATTATGACGATTGAGGAGGTAATAAATTGTTAATGTTAAAAGAGAAATGACAAAAAGCAGGCCAACCAAAAAAGCAATTCCATAGAATATGCACATCAAAAAATAGACGGAGTCATTGACGGCATAACTAGATTCGCCCCAAAGCGTTGTTTTTAAAAAAGCTGTCCAAACATTGAAATCCTGCTCGCCCCAAACCGAGTTATACATATATATTCCATCTTGCCAAAAGCCGCTACTTTGATGATAACGGAGGTTAAAAATCGAGAAGAAGGCATCAGGAGTCGGGAAAAGCAAAAAGCGCATCAAGGGATTATAGACGTTGCTATCGATATGCATGAAATTCCAATTGCCATCAGCCTCAAGATTTAAAACATAACCGAAAGGTTCCCCATAGACGATGTTGTTATAGAGAGGGACTGCCAGTCCAACCGGAAAAACAATGACGGCAAAAAGAAAGATTTGGCCAATAAAGCGTCCAATGTTTTTTCTCTCTTTTATGACCTCGATTAGTTCCAAGAGGAAGATAAATGCAATCGGTAAGGCGATAATCGCATTATTTAATTTTGTCGCCATGCTCAGTCCAAGAAAAAATCCGGTCAAAACAATATCAAGAAAGGATTTTTTGTTGCGATAACGAACGGCAAAATAGAGGGCTAAGACGCCGAAGAAAAATGAAAGCGAATCGTTATTGCCATAGTATGGCATATACCAAAAAATCGGCGTGAAAGACAAAAGAAGAGAAATTATAAGCAACGGCCGTTCGCGAAATCCAAGTTCATAAAAGATTTTGTAGATAAAATAAATTGTCAAAGAACCATAAAAAGCAATGAGAATTCTAGACGTTTCCAATAATTGATATTCACGGAAAGTGTAGAGGGAAAAACGCAAATTATCCGCTAGATTTGGAATAATAGAATTATTGATCGGAACTGGAAGGAACAAGGAATTGAAGCGCATGAAAGAGGCAATGATCGTATGCCAAATTTTTGGTTGATAGTATTGATTATCTAAATTTACCGGCGGCCAAACTCCGTCATTATAAATATCATAGATAATCGCCCAGTGCCCGCCTTCGGAAAACAAAGCATAATCATGTTTGAATGAGTTCGTGTTCATGAAACGAAAATAAGAAAAAAGAACGACGATTGACATAGATATTAAGACTAAATGAAAAGAGATAGTCTCTAATTTCAATCGTTTTTTTCTCTTGAGAACAAACCACGAAACAACTAGCGAAACGGCAAATACGGCAATAAGCAATGAAAAAACAATTTCAGAAGCAAAGGAGTTGAAGCCGTAATATTGGCTCTCGTGATATAGACCTTCCTGATAAGCAAAAATGAAATAGAGGGCGTAAAGCAACAGGAAATAAAGAAAGCCGAGAACAAGGCGGTGGAACTTCCAATTCAAAAAACGTTGATAAAGATTAGCAAAAGAAGTGGAAAAGCTTTTTCGACTTTCGCTTCGAATGCTCATTTTTTCTCCTCAGCGTAGTCTTGCTCAGTGTTCACTTCCCATATAAGTTCCGGCGGATATTTCGAAGGATCAAGGAGCGAACGCACGGCTTGAATGGCTGTGAGCATTGAATGATCCATGTTGTTATAACGATGCTGTCCGTTGCGCCCGATGCAATAGAGGTTATTAATCGTCAAAAGATGTTCTCGCACTTTGGCGATATCCTTGTAGGTATCAAAATATGCAGGGTAGGCTTTCTTGACTTTTAGTTCGGTCGCGTCAATAACGTCATTCGGATCAATGACGCCGATGCTTGACAATTCGTTGATGGCAAAGTTTTTAAATTCTTCTTCAGGCATCTCCCATAGTTCATCGCCTTCATTCGCGAAGTATTCAAGGCCGATCCAAACGCTATTAAGAGGATCCTTCACTAAGTACGGCGACCAGTTGTTGAAGATTTGCAGACGACCGATTTTTACTTCTCTTTCTTGAATATAAATCCAAGTGTCAGGCACTAAATCATTAATTGTTTTTTCTTTAGTTGTGTTCTTCAAAAGAAGTTTTTTAGCGAGGACGCCAACGGTTATGAAATCGCGGTAAACTAAATGCGTCGCAATTTCAAAAACGTCATTTGGAACTAGTTCATTTCCAATAGCCAAATATAAATCTTTAAGCGGCATTGAAGAGAAGAAGCAAGAACCGCTTATTTCTTTATCGCCAGCGGGCGTTTCCACAAGTAAAGAAGTGACTTGATTATCCGATAAATTTACCTTTTTAACGCGGTGATTGAAGAGAATTTCCCCGCCCATCTCCTCAATTCTCTTCGCCATCGTTTCATATAAAAAACCTGGCCCATATTTTGGATATTCAAAACGCTCAATGAGAGATGTTTCGACGTTTTTCTTATGGAATGGTTTTGTTATGACGTTACTGATAGCCTTCCAAAGCGAAAGCCCTTTGACGCGTTGCGCGCCCCAGTCTGGTGAAATTTCTTTCGGATCGCGACCCCACACTTTCTTCGTGTAATCTTCAAAGAACATCCGATACAGCGGTTTACCAAAGCGATTGATGTAAAAATCGGCAAGCGATAGTTCTTTGCGTTTATGGACAGCGCTTCCTAAATATCCAAAACCAGCCTTCATCGTGCGTGAGAAGCCCATGTTTTTGAATGTTTGCCATTTTAAAGAAATTGGGTAGTCAAAGAATTTGTGAAGATAAAGAATCCGCGAAATGCGATGACGAGAAAGCATTACTTCATCTTCTTTTTCAGGATCGGGGCCACCCGTCGCAAGAGGAACGTCACGTTTCAATAACAAATCATCAGATGATGGCGCCCCTTGAACTTTTAAAATCTCATGCCAAAGTTCTTGAACTTCATGGTTTTTTGTAAAAAAACGATGACCGCCGATGTCCATCCGGTTTCCTTTATAAAGATGGGTGCGAGAAATTCCACCGATTTCAGCACTTTCCTCGAGGATTATAGGGTGAATGTTTGGCGCTGTTTTAAGAATTTGATAAGCGGCAGTGAGCCCTGCTGGACCGGCGCCGACGATGATTGCTGTTTTTCTTTCCATAAGCATTGATCTCTTTATCAAATGATTATATGGCTTTTTCCTCTCTAGGACTATAATTGGTACATGAAATTCTTATCGCGTCTTAAATGGTTCTTCCGCAGTTGGAAATATAATTGGAAAAAATATCTAGCGATTCTTTTTGCCTCATTAGGCTTTATTTTTGAATGTGGTGTTTTTGCCAGCGATTTATATGCCATTGTCAATTTTGGCTATAACGGGCTTAACCTTTTTAGTTCTATTTGGAATTTTGGCGTTATTATCTTTGTCCTTTATTTTCTTTATGCCGGAAATATCCGCAATTCATATCTAGCTTATTCTGGTGTGCTGGCCTTTATTTTCATGATGGTGTGGGATGTTATTGCTACATTTATCATCGACATTTTCCCCTATGGTTCGAATACGACGTATTCGTGGCTTTATATCGTCCACTTGTTGCTTTTAGTTCTGGCAGCTGCGCTAGGAATCTATCTTTACATCCGCACGAGGAATTTCATCAGTGGACGCGATTATCGTTATCGTTCTTTGCGAAATGTCGCGATTATTTTTCTTATCTTGATTTCTTTGAGTTCAGTTTTTGAAATCGCTTCATGGTCAGTTTATTTTTCTGTAGTCGGCTTCGATGTTTTATCGATGATGGCTCTTTTTAGCCCGTTGGTCGATGTTTGCCTAGCTCTCTCTGTTTTCTTCACTTATCTCCGTCTCAATCGTGACTAAAATCGCCCTTTAACTGAAATTATATTTTCCATATAATACTTTTGTTGTGCGGGAAAGGAGTAACCTGCTTTTGTCATCGTCAAGCCGCTAGTTCGGAACTAGCCGGTGACAGATCCTTCGGATGGTGAGATTTCTCGCGGTAGCACGAGGTGCTGTATGTTCGAAAATAAAAACATCTCCGAGACGCTCCAAGAATTAGACAGCAATCAAGAAACCGGTCTAACTTCCGCTGAAGTCAAGAAGCGTCAAGCAACTTATGGTCCTAATAAACTGCAGGAGGAGAAAAAGAAATCAATCTTTTTCACTTTCCTCGGTCAATTCAAGGATCCGATGGTTTTTGTTCTTTTTGCCGCTGCTCTTATTTCGTTAATCATTGGAATCATCAATCAAGATAGTGAATCGTATATCGATGTCGTCATTATTTTCGCCGTTGTTCTCATTAATGCGATCATTGGCACTGTTCAAGAGGCGCGCGCTGAGAAGGCGTTAGAAGCTTTAAAGAAGTTATCATCGCCGACGGCGACTGTCAGGCGTGACGGTAATCTTATCGAGATTAAAGCTGAAGAACTTGTGCCTGGCGACATTGTCATTTTGGAAGAAGGACGGAGTATTCCCGCTGATTTGCGACTTTTGAAATCGCATTCATTAAAGACTGATGAATCATCGTTGACTGGCGAATCGCTTCCGGTTGAAAAGGATGCATCCTTTGTCTTGAGTGAGGAATCCGGTGTTGGAGACCGCGTCAATGAATGTTATATGTCAACACCAGTGGTTTACGGACGCGGCGAAGGCGTTGTCATTGCTACCGGCATGAAAACTGAAATCGGTCGGATTGCCACGATGCTTGAGAATGGCGGTAACGAACAAACGCCTCTTCAGAAAAAGCTTGCCCAACTTTCAAAGTTCTTAGGTATTTTGACGGTCGGTATTGTCATTTTGATGTTTATCGTTTCGCTTATTTATGATGGCGTGAATGGTACGATTGCTAGCGGGTGGTCAACATCGCTTTTGAGTGCTGTTTCTTTGGCAGTAGCCGCGATTCCTGAAGGACTTTTAGCTGTTGTAACAATCGTTCTTGCTCTTGGCGTTCGCAAAATGACGAAGGTCAATACAATCGTTAGGCGTTTGGCGTCTGTTGAAACTCTCGGCGCAGTCTCGGTTGTTTGCTCTGATAAAACCGGCACCTTGACTCAAAACAAGATGACGGTTGTCGCTACTTATGCGAACAACTCCTACCACGAACAAAAAGATTTTGCCGACAACGAAATCCTCTTAGCGGAGGGAATGTGTTTGTGTTCCGACGCTTCAATCGAAAAAGGCGTTTATGGTGATCCGACAGAGGTCGCCTTGGTTCGTTTTGCCGATGAATTAAAGATGAGCAAATCCTCTTTAGAGGAAGTGTCGCCCCGTGTCGATGAATTGCCTTTTGATTCTGTTCGGAAAATGATGTCGACCTTGCACCAAAATGAAAACGGCTATCGGCAATTCACAAAAGGTGCGCTCGATCAGGTTATCGCACGTTGCAAAAGTATTCATTTAGATGGAAAGATTGTTCCTTTAACAAGCGAACATCGCGAGCAAATCGAAGAAGCTTCACAAAAAATGTCTGCCCGGGCTCTTCGTGTTTTAGCACTTTCATTCAAGGATTCGAAAGCTAAACCGGAAAAGATGAGCGAAGATGATTTAATTTTTGTTGGATTGGTCGGAATGGTCGATCCGCCGCGTGAAGCTGCTAAACCAGCCGTTCAAACATTAAAAGAGGCTGGAATTACAACGATTATGATTACTGGCGACCACAAAGATACAGCCTTTGCGATTGCAAAAGAACTCGGAATTGCTTCAAAAGCTGAGGAATGCATGTCGGGCGATGAAATTGATGCTTGCACGCCGGAAGAACTACAGAAAAAAGTTGAATTTGTTCGTGTTTTTGCCCGCGTTTCCCCAGAAAACAAAGTTCAAATCGTCAGTGCCATCAAAGCCAACGGACATATTGCGGCCATGACTGGCGATGGCGTTAACGACGCCCCGTCTCTTAAAACAGCCGATATCGGCATTGCGATGGGCATTACTGGCACTGATGTTGCTAAAGGCGCGGCCGATATGGTTTTAACCGACGACAATTTCGCTTCAATTGAAAAAGCGGTGGAAGAAGGTCGCGGCATTTATGCCAATATTCGCAAGACAATTTTCTTCCTTTTATCTTGTAACATTGGTGAAGTCTTAGCGATGTTTGTCGCCACTTTGATTGGTTTACCGGCTCCTCTAATTGCAGTGCACCTTTTATGGGTAAACCTTGTCACCGATTCGCTTCCGGCGATTGCTCTTGGCTCTGATAAGAAGCCAGACGATATCATGCATGATAAACCGCGTAATCCGAATGAATCAATATTTGCACGTGGTGGATATACTCTCGTTTTCTCATATGGCGCTTTGATTGGTTTAGTAACGCTTATTGCCTTCCTCATTAAGCCATTCTCAGCTGGTTGTTTCTCGATTGCTGATATCAACGCTTATTTCGAGTTAGATCAAATCGCTTTAGAAGAAGCACAATCAATGGCTTTCTCGGTGTTAGCCTTCTCTCAATTGTTCCATATGCTTGGAATGACCGATTATCGGCATTCTGTTATCCGCGTCTTCAAGGACAAAAACGCGATGTTGTGGACAGCCTTCTTTGTTGGTTTAGCTTTAACCTTCGCGGTTATTGAAATTCCTGGGCTCAATACTTTCTTCTCCGTCTTCCCGCTTCACGATCACCCAATCGATTATCTTTGGGTCTTCCTCTTAGCTCTCTCGCCTTTGGTAGTTCACGAAATTTCTGTCTTCGGAAGGTGGATCTACCGCAAAAGCGCAAAGAAACATTGAGTTATTTTAAAACATGCGTTAAGATTGGCTCCGCGCCGTCTTAGCGCAACTGGTAGAGCAACTGAATCGTAATCAGTAGGTTGGCGGTTCGATTCCGTTAGACGGCACCATTAAAAATTAAATGCCGATTCATATCGGCATTTTTTATTTTTTTAACGTTGCTATTTTTAAGAGTGTTAAATGCTATTAGGCGTTATCAAAGAGCGCTCATAGTCTTTTACTATTATTTTTCTTAAGATGCATTAATGTCTTTAAAAAGAAGATGTCCACATGAATTAAACACACCTAGATATTTGTTTCTTGTAGAGCTTTGATTTCGATTATTAACTTAGACAAATTTTTCCTATATCTCAGCCAAAATAAAAGCCGCGCAGCGGTATGCGTGGCTTTTCCTTTTAGAACTCCTTATTCCAATGCAAACTGCGAGTTATAAAGCGAACTATAGAAACCGTTTTGCGCCATAAGGGCATCATGCGTTCCTTGCTCTACAATCTCACCATCGCGCATAACAAGTATCAGATCGGAATTGCGAATTGTTGATAAGCGGTGAGCGATAACAAACGAAGTCCTTCCTTTCATCAAGCGATCCATCGCTTCTTGGATTTTCTCTTCTGTCCGTGTATCGACGTTGGAAGTCGCTTCGTCAAGAATCAAAAGCGGAGCATCTTTTAAAGAAGCACGGACGATTGTCATAAGTTGTTTTTGCCCGCCGGCAATTGAAGAAGTGTCCTCGATTTGGTAATCGAGTCCGCCTGGCAATGTCCGAACATAATGCGACAAGGATCCTTCTTTTAAGGCTTCCTTGATTTTTTCATCGCTGACGTTTTCGGTGTTATAAACAAGATTTTCACGAACGCTTCCTTGGAATAACCAAGTGTCTTGCAAAACCATGCCGAAGATATCATGAACTTCTTCGCGCTTCATCTCTGAAATCGGAACGCCATCAATCGTAATCGAGCCAGAATTTAATTCATAGAAACGCATCAAGAGATTGACAAGCGTTGTTTTGCCAGCGCCGGTTGGTCCGACGATTGCCACTTTCATTCCCGGCTTAATGCTGGCTGAGAAATCATGAATGATTGTGCGGTGTTCATCATATCCAAAGGAAACGTGGTTGAAATTGACTTCACCTTTAACAGCCTTTTTGCCATTTATAAGTGGGAAATGTTCTTTCTTATCATCTTCGTTGGCGAGTTCTTTTTCTTCAAGGAAGGAGAAAACGCGATGAGAAGAAGCAGAGGCCATCTGCAAGGTATTCATCGCTTGAGCGATTTGACTGAGAGGAGACTGGAATAAGGATACATAAACCGTGAAAGCGGTGATAGTTCCAAAAGTGATGCCAGCATCGGCATTCATGAGCAATCCGCCGACGAGAAAGACCGCCGCATAAGCGAAGTAAGAAATGAAGTTCATAAGCGGTTGGAAGAGACCACCGAAACATTGAGCGGAAAACATCGCGTTTTTCAGTTTGTTGTTCTCCTTATTAAAGGAATCGTTTGTCTTTTTTCGAGCATTGAAACATTTGATGACAAGATGTCCGGAATAAACTTCTTCCACGACAGAGTTGACAGCCGCGATCGCGTCTTGTCGTCTTTTGAATTGCGGGTTGGCTAACTTAAGAACGATTAGGACGAAGATGATCATAAACGGCAGACTCGCCATTGCCGCCAGGGCCATTTGCCAAGAAGTGACAAACATCGCGATTAAGGCACCAATCAGCATGAAAACTGATTGAACCACCATGCCGACGCTTTGCTGAAGCGATTGTCCGATTTGATCAACATCGTTTGTCAAAGTCGATAAAAGATCGCCATGAGAATGCGAATCAAAATAGGCTAGCGGAACACGGTTGATTTTTTCGGCGATGTCATCTCTTAATTTTTGAGCATAACGTTGAGTGACGGTCGTCAAAATATAGTTAGCGAGATAGCCGCTGAGCGCAACTAAAAGGTAAAAGATAATGAGTGTGATGCCAATCCGCAAAAGATTAGCCATATCAATTGTTTGAATTAAATAGTTGTTCGCAATTTCATTTGTGAAATCCGATAAATAACTCGGAGCCAAAATCTGAAGAACAACGGAGAATATCAACAAAAGAGCAGCGATTCCGATTGGAATCAAACGCTTTCCAGCATCCTTTCCTAATTTTAGAAGCGAGGATGATGTAGTATTTTTCGCATTGCGTTTTTTACTCATAAACCAAGTTCCTCCTTTGACATCTGGCTGAGAGCAATGTCACGATAGACACTGCAGTTCTTCAAAAGCTCTTTATGTGTCCCTTGACCGACAACCTTTCCTTCTTGAAGAACTAAAATCAAGTCGGCATCCATGATTGTTCCAATCCGTTGAGCGACAATTAGCTTAGTGGCGTCTTTTTCGTCTTTTGCTAGATTTTCACGAACGGCTCGATCGGTTTTGAAATCTAAAGCAGAGAACGAATCGTCAAAAACGAAAATCTCTGGTTTTAAAGCGACAGCGCGGGCGATGCAGAGCCTCTGCCTTTGTCCGCCTGAGACGTTGGTTCCGCCTTGCGCAATTGAGGCATCATATCCGCCTTCCATGTCTTTGACAAAAGAATCAGCACAGGCAACTTCTAATGCCCTTTTGCATTCATCATCGTCAATTTCGCCTTCGAGACCCAAAGAGATGTTGCTCCTTACCGTTCCGGAGAAAAGAACGCCTTGCTGTGGGACAAAGCCGATATGTGAACGAAGAGTCTCTTGCTTCAATTCTTTGACATTGACGCCATCGACGAGAACTTCGCCATCCGTCACGTCATAAAGGCGGGCTACCAAGTTCACGAGTGAGGATTTTCCAGAACCAGTTGAACCGATGAAGGCGATGGTATCGCCTTTTTTGGCCTTGAAGGAAACATGCTCCAAAACGTCTTCTTCAGCATCGGGATAACGGAAAGAAACGTCACGGAACTCGACTGTTCCGCTTTCAAGAACGTCTTTCGGATTTGCCGGATCATTTATTGAAAGAGGACATTCGATGACCTCGTTGATTCGCCTGGCTGAGACGCTGGCACGCGGCCACATGATAAACATCATCAAAAGCATCATAAACGACATGACGATTTGCGTGGCCAACTGCGAGAAGGCGGAGACGCTCGCATAATTTAAAGTAGTAGAGCCTCCTTGAATTAAATAGGCACCGATCCAGTAGATGGCCAAGGTCAAACCATTCATCAAAATCATCATGACAGGAGACATCAAAGCCAATAAACGGCCAGTAAAGAGTTGACTCTTTGTAAGTTCTTCATTGGCTTTAGCAAATTTCTTTTTCTGATATCCTTCGGCGTTATAAGCCCGCACAACGCGGAGACCAGTCAAGTTCTCTTGCGTTAAGGAGTTGATGCGGTCAATGCGCTTTTGCATCGTTTTGAAAACCGGCAAAACAAAGCACATGATGAGAGTCAAAGCAGCGACCAGCAAGATGATTGTAATCGCGGTCGCCAAGGTTAATTCCCAGCTTGCTGATTGGATTTTGCAAATGGCCCAAATCGCCGTGATTGGGGCTGCGAAGATCATACGGAGCACCAAGAGAGTGCACATACTGACCTGCTGAACGTCATTTGTTGCTCTAGTAATTAAAGAAGCAGTCGTGAACTTTTTGATTTCGGCGAGCGAAAAAGAAGATACTTTCTCATTTAGTTCAGCCCGAACCTTTGAAGCGAGATTTGCCGTGACGTAGGAGGCTAAGATTTCAATCACAATTTGGCAACCAGCAATTCCGACAGCCACTAACACCATCATTCCGGCTTCAATCCATATATCGCCGGGACCGGCATTCATGATTGTGTTCATCACGTTTTGCACTTCTATCGGTAAGTTGCTTATAAAGGCAAGATAAGCCGGATCGCTTTGCAATGAAACCCAGTCGATAGACCCGTTGCTATCGACGAAAGGCGCAAAGATGGACTGAAGTGCGGCAAGAAGAGCATCTCCTCCTTCGATTCCGCTTGTTGCACTTTCAAACATATTGAAAAGTTCATAAGCGCTGTTATGGCAGTTCAAATATTGAATGGCTTCAATCATGCCGCTGATGTAATCGACCATCAGCATCGTGCAATAAACTTGTAAAACTGTTAGGACAACAATAATCGCGACAAACCACCAATCGCGTTTTCTTAAGCGCGTATAGAGTTTAAACATATCTTTCCTCCTTCAATTTCATCTCAACCATTTTTTCAGCTAGTTTCCCATATAAGTCGAGGAAGAGACTGAAATTTTCATCGCCAAGAGTTTCAACAGCAGTTTGTACGAATCGCTCAAACGTTTCTTTTTGAGACGAAGCGTATTTTTTTCCTGATTCTGTGATTTTTACGATTGTTTTCCGACGATCGCGTTGATCAACTTCTCGAGTTATCAGATTAGCTTTTTCAAATGCCAAAAGAACATTAGCAATCCTTCCGCTTCCGACATTCAATAGGTGTGATAATTCACCTGGCGACAACCCGTTCTCGCTTCTTTCAAGAGCGAACAAAATAACGTTTTGACCTTGCCCAAAGCCCAAGATTCGATGATCGTGAGGGAGTGAAGCTAGAGCCCTCCCGATTCTTGCAATTTTTTTGCTATAAATTTCGACGATGTTATTCATAAATTTAAAATTTAACTCACCGGGTGAGATATCACCGGAGAGATGGTACTTGTTTCTTTTTAGATGTCAAGCAGGGAGACGCGCAGAGCAAAAATATTTTGCAAGTAGATAGAGAGATATTTCTAACTTGCAAATAATCTTTTCTTTTACTTGTCTATTCATTTAAAAGTGTCTAGAATAGCAAGGCGATGGGTACCTAGCTCAGCTGGGAGAGCATCTGTTTGACGTACAGAAGGTCAGGAGTTCGATCCTCTTGGTACCCACCAATTGATAGTTTCCGGATTTCGATTTGAAGTCCGTTTTTTATTTATTTTGTAGAAAAACTCATTTTGTCATCAATTGCTGGTAGAATATTAAAAAGGTGGTGCGATTATGGCAAAAAAAGAAGTGGTGAAAGAAACAAAGGTCAACGAAAGCGAAGAGAACAAAAAGAAGAGCAGCGCGAAGGTGTATCATGTCACGCAGCGTAAAGACAAAAATATGTGGCAGGTAAAACTCGGAAACGGCGAGAAAGCTCTTAAATTTTTCAAGACGCAAAAGGAAGCATTAGCGTTCGCTAAAGAAATGTCAGAAAAACAAAATGCCTCATACCGTCTTCATGGTGTTTCTGGCAAAATTCGCAAAGACTGAAACTAGACAACGCGTGCTAATTATTTATAATTGCATGCGTTGACTTGCATCTGTAGTTCAATGGTAGAACACCAGCTTCCCAAGCTGGCTACACGGGTTCGATTCCCGCCAGGTGCTCCATTGACTAAACTGCCGATTATATCGGCATTTTTTGTTTAAAATATGATTTTGGCCGCAAACTAATATGCATTTTGGGCAAATTTCTTAAGAAAGAATAGACATTAAGGAACTGCTTGATAAATTCAATTAGTACATTTTCGTTATGTTTTTCTTAAAAACTTCATTATTCAAAGATATTTTATAAATTTTTCATAAAAGAAGCGCGTTTTGCGCAGTTATTATAAAAAGTGTTTTTTGTGTGCTTTTATGCTTTAAAAACTGGTGATATCCTTTAGGATATGGAGAAATAAAATGCCGGATGATTTTTTGGAACACTGCCTACAAATATTAGAGGAAAGAGGCGTTCGTCTTGAAGATATTGCCGATTGTGCCCGTTATTTGCAGGCTGATTACCATGTTGATTTGACTGCCGAAGAGCTTGAGGAATCAGTGCGGGCTGTTTTAAGCAAAAGAGAAACACAATATGCCGTAATGACGGCTATCGAATTAGATAAGTGCGCTGAAGAAGGAAAAATGAGCGATAAATATCTCACTGATGCTTTGATGCGCGATGAGGCGCTTTTCGGTTCCGATGAAGTTTTGGCGTATGGAATCTGCAACACTTACGGCTCTATTGCTCTCACAAATTTCGGATTCATTGACAAAAAGAAATACGGAATCATCAAAAAAATTAATAGAGAAGGAAAAAACACCGGAAGGTGCAATACTTTTTTAGATGATGTCGTCGGTGCGATTGCAGCGAGCGCAGCTTCGCGTTTCGCTCATCGTTGGAAAAGAGAGGAGAGCGAATAATGTTAGCGGCTCAGATTGTTACTTATATTTTTGTCATTCTTGTATTTTTGGCTCTCGGCGCTCTTTTGGCTCGGCTTGTTAATCGCCTGATTCCTCTTTTAATCGTCGGTATCAGTGATGCTCTAGCCATCGTTTTTCTAGCTTTGCATTTTCATTTGTTGAACGGGTTTATCTATTCCTATCTTTTTTGGATCTTTTTAACTGTCAGTTTCCTCTCAACTTTCTTATTTCTTTTTGCGAATATGAGCGAATTTCGTTCATTTATTTCCGCACGGAAAAACGCTAAAAATCCATCGCTCATTTCCTTTTTAAAGAGAAACAAAGGCGTTCAACCCGAGGAGCTTTTTGACCGTGAAGCTCTTTTACAAAACGTTTATCGCGCAGTCCTTGACATGTCGCGTCTTAAAAGAGGCGCCCTCATCACCTTCATGCGCAAGGACAACATTCTCGATGAAACAAAAATCGGGAGCATCGTTCGTCAACGAGGCGTCGATATTAATGCCCCTTTCGTTCCGGAATTGGTGGAGACGATTTTTTACGAAGGAACGAGACTTCACGATGGAGCAATAGTCGTCAAAGGCGATAAAATACTTCGTGCTTCCGTTTTCTTTGTTTCCACTGAACGGCCGTTAACAGGCAAATATGGCTCGCGTCATCAAGCTGCTATTGGCATCAGTGAAAATTCCGATGCTGTGACAATTGTTGTTTCGGAGGAAACGGGACGAATTTCAATTGCTTTCATGGGCGATTTGACTCCAGTAACTCCCGATAATTTCTTGCGTGTTTTCGAGGACGACATGAATTATGAGTCGCCAGAGGAAGAAAATAATTCCTTAACAAACACGAATGAATAATTGATAATGTCTAAAATATTGAAAAGAAATTGATCGATGAAAAAGTTATATTTTGGAACTGACGGAATAAGGGGTGCCGCCAACGATGAATTGACCTCCACGCATGCCTATCGGCTCGGCGCCGCTTTGTCGACTCTTATTCGCAATAAACGAGGACTCGTAATTGTCGGGCGTGATACGCGTCTTTCTTCACCGATGCTTTCCTCGTCTTTGATCGGGGGGCTTTTGTCGCGCGGAGTTGACGTTTACGATTTAGGAGTTTTTCCGACTCCGGGAATTGCTTATTCGGCCATTTATTACCATGCCGATTTTGCAGTTGTGATTTCCGCCTCTCATAACCCTTTCAGCGACAACGGACTTAAAGTCATTTCAGGAAAGGGAACTAAAATCAGTGATAATGAGGAACGCGCTCTTGAAAATTTAATGGAATTGGAAGAGCCTGGTGTTTTAGCTACGGATGCCAATATTGGGCGTTTGGAAACTCAAAAGACGCTTTGCGAGCCCTATTACGAATGGTTGCTCAAACATCATTTTGTGCTCAATAAGACGCTAGCTCCTGTTTATATCGATACTGCAAACGGTGCAATGTCAGAAGTTGCACCCAGCGTTTTTAAGAGACTTGGGATTCCCTTTGAAGTAATTAATAATCAACCCGATGGTCTCAATATAAATCGCAACTGCGGTTCCCTTCACCCTCAAGGATTGTTAGAAGGTTTAAAGAGCGGGAAGTACGCTTATGGACTTTCTTATGACGGCGACGGCGATCGCTTTTTAGCTTTTAATAACGATGGTCAAGAATTTGATGGCGATCGTCTTATTTTTTTATACGCGCTTTATCTTAAAGAAAAAAATAAACTACAAGCTAATCAAATAGTCACGACCTCGATGGCGAATTTAGGCTTTCTTAAGGCTTTGAAAAAAAACGAAATCTCTTATCAATGCGTAGACGTTGGAGATAAAAATGTTCAAGCCGCATTATCGCGCGACCATTTGAGTTTAGGCGGGGAATCATCGGGGCATATCATCATTGAAGATGAACTGCCGACAGGCGATGGTTTGCTTTCGTCGTTATTTTTTATGCGGATTGCCAATGAACGGCCCGACTTAATCAAGGAAGCTCTAGCTTATAAAAAATATCCAGCATTGTTATTGAATTTCCCGTTTATAAATCGCGATGCTTTAAATGCGTACGTCAATAGCAAAAAATACATTGAATTAGTGACCGAATTAGAGAATCGTTTGCGTGGTATCGGGCGTGTTTTTGTGCGGGCAAGCGGGACGGAGCCATTGCTTAGAATTTTGCTTGAAGCTGAAGATGAAAAAGCGCTTCAAGCAACAAAGGATTTTCTTGAGCACGAACTTGAAGTGGGGGGGGTGTGCTAATGTGTGGAATCATTGCTTTAACAAAGCCGCTTGATCCAAAAAACGAAGTTATCAAAGGATTGAGTGCCTTAGAATATCGTGGGTATGATTCTTGTGGCGTGGCTTTTTTAATGGATGACGGACATTTCAATATTCAAAAAGCCGTTGGAGGCGTCAAAAAATTGCGCCTTAATGTTGAAGGAAATGTCAAAGCGTTGATTGCTCACAATCGCTGGGCAACACACGGAAAACCTTCTCTTCCAAACGCTCACCCACATCTTTCGCTCAATAAAAAAGTTTGCCTTGTTCATAACGGAGTTATCGACAACGCCGATTCTTGGAGAGCGCATTTTGAAGAAGAGGGTTATTCCTTTTACGGAGACACCGATAGCGAAATAGTCGCGGATATTTTAGAGGAGCATCTTATGAAAGGAACGGCTCCTCTCGATGCTTTAAAGGCTCTTTTTCACGAATTAGAAGGATCGTTTGCTCTCGCGATCATGTTCAACGGCTCATCGGATATCTTTTTTGCGAAGCAGGGCAGCTCCTTATATCTTTCACCGCGCGAAGATGATTATTTATTAGCCTCTGATGTTGAGGCTCTAGTGACTTTGGGCGCACAAGTGTCTTATGCGCTTCCCGATGGCGTTTACGGCGTTTTAGGACACAATAAATGTTTGATTTATCGAAACGGAGAAGAAGTGAATTTAGATGACTTCCCGAAACAAGATTTAGAAGGGCTTTTGAGCAATGAAGGAAAAGGAAAATATCCGCACTTCATGCTCAAAGAAATTGAAGAAGGGATTCCGACTCTTGAACGTCTAACAGCATCTTACGGGCACGATGCTCACCTCTCTGAGTCCTTATTAGAAGAAGCACGAAACACTGACTGCATCGTTTTAGGGGGGTGTGGTTCCTCGTATCACGCTTGTTTGGCGGCTCAACACTTTTTTAAGATTTTGCTCCCGGAAACTCGCGTTGAAGTCATTCTTGCAAGCGAAGTTGAAGACCCTTTTCCCAAGAAATCATCTCATCCGTTTTTCTTTTTCCTTTCGCAGTCAGGCGAAACTGCCGATTTGATTCGCTTAGCCAAAATCGTGCAAAGAGAAGGCTATAAGCAAGTTGCGCTTGTCAATAAGCCAGCTTCGGCAATGACGTTTTTAGCCGATTATACTTTGCCACTTATGGCTGGAAGCGAACGGGCTGTAGCCTCCACCAAAAGTTATTTAGCCGAAGTTTATACCCTTTTCCTTTTAGCTTATCAAATTCATGACGATAAACTGCCTGAGGCTTTTTCCGATTCTCTTTTTTCAAATTTGAAAATGGTAAAGGAACAGCGAGAAGAGATCAAAAAAATTGCTGAACAGCTTCTCGATCATCGAGACTTATATTTGGTCGGCAAAGGGATTGGGGAAGCTTTGAGTCGAGAGGCAGCCTTAAAAATTAAGGAAGTAGCCTATGTTCACGCTGAAAGTTATGCGTCTGGCGAATTCAAGCATGGACCGATTGCCCTTCTCGAAGAAGGGGTACCAATCATTGCCTTTGATTTGGAAGAAAGACTTCATTTGCCGTTCCGCAGTAACTTACAAGAATTACGCGCTCGAGGAGCTAAAATTTATACAGTCAGTTCTTCTAATTTAGCCGAAAAAAGCGATGCGTTCATTTTACCCGAAACGCCATATCACCTTTTGGATTTCTTCCCGGCTGCTTTGTTTGCGCAATATCTCTCTTATTATTTATCGCTTCTTTTAAAGCGACCGATTGATTTCCCACGTAATTTAGCAAAATCTGTCACTGTTTCCTAATTTTCTTTTCTTTTAGAAAAGGATAAGTAGTGGTAATCTTTTTTTGATGGAAGAAAAAAAGAGTTCTTTAATGCGGGAAATCAGAGGACCGCTTTTAAGCGAAACCGCAAGCCCATCTCACAAAATTGTGGCTGCTCTTTTTGACTTGGCCGTGATGATTTTGGCCTCAATTATTTTGCTACTGCCAGCTTTAGTCGTTTTTATTCATGCGTTGGCTGAGCCTTCTGCTTGGCGAACTTTTTCTGTTTTCCTTTCGATGTTTGCGAGTGGAGCGGTGATCGCCATCGTTGTTATCGCTTATTTTTTGTTCCTTCCTTATGTCAGTCATGGCCAAACTTTGGGATTGCGTTTTTTTAGAATGCGACTGGTGAATGAAGAAGGGAAAAATGTGAGTTTTAAATCTCTTTTGGTTCGCTCAATGACCTCCTTCCTTCTTTTTATTTTTACATGCGGACTTTACGCGGTTATGGAATTCTTTATTATCATTTGCAGTGACTCTCATCGTTCTTTTATTGATGTTTTAAGCGGAACTTATACGATAGATATAGACTAGTGAGGTAAAAGAATGGCGACACATCATATTGCAGCAGAAAAAGGCGATTTTGCGAAAGTTGTTTTATTACCGGGCGATCCTTTAAGAGCTCGTTGGATTGCAGAGAATTATTTAGATGGTTTTCGTTTGATTAATGATGTGCGTGGTGAACTTGCCTACACTGGTTATAGTAAAGACAAACATAAAAGGATCTCAGTGATGTCTTCTGGAATGGGGATGCCTTCAATCGGAATTTATGCTCGCGAATTGTTCACTTATTATGGAGTTGAATCCTTGATTCGAATCGGCACGATGGGAACTTATCTTTCAGATGTTCAACTCAAAGATCTTGTAATTGCGCAAGGCGCTTCAACTGATAGCAATTGGATGAGTCAATGGGATTTAAGGGGAGCGACATATAGTGCCTTATCATCTTTTTCGCTACTCGAGGAAGCTGTGAAAATTGCGCGTGAACGGAAATTGCCTTTCCAAGTCGGAAATATTTTAAGCGCGGACATCTTTTATGATCACGATCCCCGCACCGCTGATAAATGGCGTGATTTAGGGGTCTTAGGCGTCGAGATGGAATCTTACGCTTTATTTCAGATTGCCAGCGAGTTAAGGAAGAAGGCTTTGGCGCTTCTAACGGTCACCGATTCTTTCTCACATGATACACATCTTAATAGTGCCGAGCGGCAAGAAGGCCTCTCGCAAATGGTAAGTTTAGCGATTGCTTTGGCGGAAAGGTTTGCCTGATAATGCCCTATAATGTCAGGGTCACAATTTTTTCGCTTATCGTCATTGTTTTGGCTGTTCTTTTCTTTTTGCTTTTCTTTTATCGTCCTTTAAAACGCGAGATTCAAAGAAAAAACCTCGCAAAAACCTTCTATAATGCCGTAATGCGTGTTGCTAGAAATGGTGATTATTATCTAATAAACGGTTTAAAAGTTCGTCTTGATGGTAATAATTATCTCTCAATTGACCACGTTTTAGCCGGCGATAAATATATTTATGTCATTACTGATCGTTATTTTGAAGGCGCGATTAACGTTCGCCTCAACGACGAGCGGTGGATCAATTATCGGAAAGACGATCGAAAATTGGATTTGATAAATCCTCTTTTCGAGAATCGTTTTGCCTTAGAGCGCCTCTCGATCGCCAGCGGAATTAATTCGGCTTTTATGATTGGCATTGTTTTGATCAATGACGATTGTTTTATCAATCAATTAGAAGCGCAGGATGAAGAGAATTTGTTAGTGCCGATCTCTAAGTTAGAACGCGTTATTTCTACTTATGAAGCAAAAAATGTCCGACCTTTTGTTCAACGAGAACTATGGCAAGCCGTTCAGGATTTGCATGAATTGAAACTGAAAGCGCTGGAGGAAGAAAAAGATGGAAAATGAGGAAAAGGGTTTGATGAAAGAATCTTTCAGTCAGCTGAAGGAGTGCGGTGTCAGGTTTTGGCCACCTTTTCTTTCCTTTTTCATTATGCTCGCTGCCTTTCTGATTTTAGGAGTTTATCAGCCTTGGACTTATCTTATTACGGCTCCATTTTTGATTTTGCCGTTACTTTTCGCTTTTCAAACATCCCTTTCGACTTTGAAAATAAAGGGAAAGACGATATCTTGGGGTGAATTTTTCCGATCTTTCGCCGCCTATTTTTCTCACCCTTTTTACGGCTCGTACCGCGTTATTCGCAGCGCTTTATTCGCGCTTTTGTTCAGCATCTTTTTCGGTTACGTTTATCAGAATTTTTTTGTCTTGATTGCCAGCGCTTATTGGCCGCTTTTTCAAGAGGGAATTTCCGAACTTCAAGAAGCGATTCAACACATTGACCCCAACGAGATTATCAACATCGTCAACAATAACCAAGCTTTGAGCCTTTTCTATGGAACTGCAAATATTGTGCGGATTGGAATTTTCTTCTTTGTCTTCCTTCATTTATTGTTCCGCAACATGTTGCTTCCGCATTTGAAAAATTCTGTCCGACAACTCAATAATCGCGGGCAAAATCAGATTTATCAGATGACGATTCGCTTGCTTGGGAATAAATACCGAGGCGCTTATTATAAGCACGCATGGCCGTTATACCCGTTGATGATCGGCGGATTTGCGCTCGGTTCATATTTGGGAACGTTGTTTTTAAGCAATTATTTTGCGGTTGCGGGTTTTGGGATTGCGTTCTCGCTTCTCTTCATTCTTTTTTATTTACCGTACCACTTGGAATTGATGGACGTTCTTTTCGCTCATTTCTCTAATAACTTCAAATCAATGGCCGATCGTTTAGCTCTTCAAACTTTAGAGCAATTAAAAATGATGCAGAGGATTTCTGAAGAGCAAGCCGAGCAATTGAAACGAAGAATCGATGAGAGCAAAAGAGAAAATCCAAATGATATGGAGACTCCGAGCACTGATGATTACGGGCGCGGCGACACGAAAGTTGATAATGAAAAAGCCGAGCAAAAAGAGATAGATTCTCCGAAATCCAGTAGTGCGCCGGATCTTTCAGATTATGGAACGCGCGACGGAAATAAAGGCGATAATTAACGCCCTTGTTCGGAACCAAAAATTGAAAAAGCAGTTTTAAAAAAGAGTTTAGTATCTAAAGAAAACGAAACGTTTTTCACATATTCTGCGTCTAATTCAGCTTTTTTGAGAGGGTCATGCTGCCTTTTGAGTTTCACTTGCGCTAAACCTGATAAGCCGGGTCGCAAAAGAGAAACACGCGGAGTGTAAGATTCGCGTTTTTCATTTAATTCAACTTCTTGTTCAGTTGCAGGACGCGGACCGATAAAAGACATGTCGCCCTTTAAAATATTGAAAAGTTGCGGAAGTTCGTCAAGCGAAGTTTTGCGCATGAACTTTCCCCATTTAGTAACATAGCTTTGTTGGGTGCTTTCTTGCATTTCGGAGGGCGCTAGATAGTGAGGGGCATCAATTCGCATCGAACGAAATTTGTAGCAGTTATAAGTCTTCATATTGCGTCCGACACGGCGTTGCTTAAAAATGCCAGGTCCTTTGGAAGTGCATTTAGTAATCAGATAAATGATTAACAAAAACCACGAGAAGACGAGAAGAACAAGGAAAGACAAACTGATATCGCAGAAGCGTTTGAAAACCAAATAAGCGCGTTGCCGCTTTTTAAAATAACGTCGATCTTCTTTTTTCATAGCGGGTCGATTATAGCAAAAGATAGATTGAGATTGTAAAAAATAAAGAAAAACCCAGTTTGATGCTGGGTTTAATAACGCTCTGGAGCAAGTGACGGGAATCGAACCCGCATAGTTACCTTGGCAAGGTAATGTTCTACCACTGAACTACACCTGCATGGTGAGCGTTGCTTATTATAGAGAGCATAAAAAAGTTTCGCAAGTAGAAGTAGTGTCTTATAATCTTTGGCGGATTAAAGAAGGAGTAGGAAGATGAGTGACAACTATGAATTAGCTGAATTGCTTTTTCCGGAAGTGCAAAAAACACCAGAAGATATTGAAAAGCAATATCCGAAGCGTTCCTTGAAAGAAGGCGCTCTCGTCACGCGTTTTGCTCCTTCTCCGACAGGCTTTCTCCATACCGGCAGTCTCTTTACGGCTTTTTTAGCTTATAAACTTGCAAAACAAAGCGATGGCGTTTTCTTTTTGCGGATTGAAGATACGGATACAAAAAGGACAATCCAGGGCAGTGCGCAGGAATTAATTACGCAATTGGCAAAGTTTGGGATTATTGCGGACGAAGGCTTTACACCCGATGGCGAAAAAGGCGCTTATGCCCCGTATCGACAATCGCTCAGAGGCGACATTTATAAAGTGTTTGTCAAAGATTTAGTGCGAAAAGGAAGAGCTTATCCAGATTTTTGCACTGCCAGCGAGCTCCAAGCAATCCGTGATTTCCAAGAAGCAAATAAAATTCTCCCCGGTTATTATGGAGCTTATGCCCGTGATCGCAATCTCAACGTCGAGACACAAATCCAATACATAAAAGAAGGAAAACCGTGGGTTATTCGTCTAAGAAGCGAAGGCGATCACAACCATAAGATTACTTTTCATGACGAAATTCGCGGCAATCTAGAAATCGCTGATAACGATGTTGACATTGTAATTTTAAAAAGTGATGGTTTACCGACATATCATTTTGCCCACGCAATTGATGATCATCTCATGGGAACTAATTTAGTGACGCGAGGAGAGGAATGGATTCCTTCAACGCCTATCCATTTGGAGCTTTTCCGCGTTCTTGGTTTTCAAGCGCCAAAATACGCGCATTTACCAGTCATCATGAAACTTGATCACGGCAATAAACGCAAACTTTCAAAGAGAAAAGATCCGGAAGCCGCCGTCTCCTATTTCTTAGAGAAAGGTTATCCGCCTCAAGGTTTATTGCTTTATCTTATGAGCATCGCCAATTCTAATTTCGAGGAGTGGTCATTAGAAAATCATTCGCTTGATTTAGATAAATTCGTCTTTTCTTTAAAGAAGATGTCGCTTGACGGTGCTTTAATGGATCTCGATAAATTGACCTATTTTTCAAAGGAGTGGTTAGCGACGCAAAAAGGAAAGGATTTAATTGAGCCGCTTCTTCGTTGGGCGAAAGAATATGCGCCTGTGTTTGCTAAAAAAGTAGAAGGACGCGAAGAATATTTAGCAAAAATTCTTGATATCGAGAAAGAACGGCTGAATCCGCGTAAGGACTATGCAACCTATGAAGACATCGTGCGTCTTACTTCTTTCTTCTTCCCTGAAGATTATATGAAGATGCGCGAAACTCCTTTAACATTTGATTCCTCTTTCGATTCCGAATTCATTCATGAATATTTAAATGTTTTAGCGAATGAAATGGCTTATCACGTTGATGAAAGCAGTTGGTGGAATTCAGTTAAAGAAGTTGCCAAAAAATTCAATTTTGCCGTTCAAAACAAAGAATATAAACTCAATCCAACTAATTATCGGGGAAATATGGCAATGGCAGCGGAGATTTTGCGTTTAGCCTTAACGTGCGCGAAGGAGTCACCAAATCTTCACGAGGTTATTGAAATATTGGGTGAAGAGGAGACAAAACGTCGCCTTCTTTCCTTCTAATCATTTTCCTTTTTTGCTTGTTTTTGCCTAGGAGCGGTGCTTTAATTTCATGGCTGGCCCTGTGGTCAAGTGGTTAAGACGCAACCCTCTCAAGGTTGAATCCCGGGTTCGACTCCCGGCTGGGTCACCATAAAGAAACGAGATGTCTACTATTCGTAAGTAGTAGGCATTTTTATTTTATTTGATAAGCAGTCTTCTAAATCCGATAATTTATCGAAATCTAAGAAATCTATTGTGCAATAAGGAAGGTTTTAAATGCCTCTTTTAGAGTTCAATTCATAACATTCAAAGCGTTTTAAAATTAAGTTACATTGAAAATCAATCAAACTGCATTTATACGCCGAATAATTAATTTTAGTAGACATAAACTTGATGTTTTTTTGGTAAGGAAAAGTTGATATAAGCGCAAAGACATTTTATCCGAAGGCGCTATCCTAACTTTTATCATTTAATACTCTTAATCCGACACTTTTGCCTGTTTTTTGTCGTTCCTTTCTCTTTTTCTGGCAATTTAAATAAGTGCGTAGTCGAAAGGCGAAAGGAAGATGGCAACTCAAAATAACTTTATTTGATGAGATGAAGGTGCAATGCAAGGAAAAGGTCAAAGATTTTTAGCGAAAGGAAAGAGGACTTTTTTGTTTTTACGCCCTCTTGTTTTAATCGCACTCAATATTGGGAAACTGGTTTTAGCGATTATCTCTGGTTCTTCCTTTCTTTGGGTCGACTGTTTCTACGGCTTCTTTCTTAATGTTGCGCGTTTTCTTATTTTCAAAGGAGAGAAAAAAGATCAAAACAAAAGGTGCGAATTCTTTTGGCCGTTGCGCTTCTGCTTTTCTTTTCAGCTCTAAGTTATGGCACGTATAACATTATTTATTTCTTTTTAGGAACGCCAAAAAGTTATGGAACGATCTACGCAATAGCGATTGTAACTTTTGCTTTTATTCAACTAGGCATCAACATTTATAGTCTTTACAAGAATCGTCAAAATCACGATCCCTTTCAAAGAGCGAATAATTATTTGTCTTGTTCTTCTCTTGCGACGGTTTTTGTTTTAACGCAATTTGCCTTATTGTCATTAAAAGATGAAAATCAACATAACATCGGGAATGGTTTAATTGTAATATTCGCGAGCCTTTTGATGATCACATTCGCCATTCTTCTCCTTCTTAAATATCGAAAAGAGAAACTTAAATTGAATAGAGATAAAATAAATTAGTCGTTTTGTTATCATTAAAACGAATAATAGCTTTTAAGGAGGATTTTATGATGGAAGGTGAAATCCCAAATCCCTCTGAAATTTATGCAACGAAATACAAAACTTCAGTTTTTCTTAAAAATATTGTGAAAGCGCCAAATATCATCGTCGGAGATTACACGTATTATGACGATGATGAACATCCTTTGGAATTCGAAAAACGGAATGCTTTATTTAATTATCCATTTCTTCATGACCGCTTGATAATTGGAAAATTTGTGCAAATAGCGAAGGGCGCGACTTTTATCATGAACGCTGCAAATCATCGCCTCAACACTGCGACAACATATCCTTTTAACGTTTTAGGCGGTCTATGGGAGGAGATTAGCACTCCGCACATTGAGGATCTACCAAATAAGGGCGATATCGTGGTCGGGAACGATGTTTGGATCGGACATAATGCGGTCATCATGCCGGGCGTGAAGATCGGCGATGGCGCGATTGTCGGGGCTTACGCGATTGTTGCTAAAAATGTTGAGCCATACAGCGTTGTCGTTGGAAACCCCGCGCACTTCGTTAAATATCGTTTTCATGAGTCGCTTCGCAAGAAACTTTTGGAATTGAAATGGTGGGATTTCGATAGTCAAACGATTATCGAATTAATCCCGCTTCTTACCTCCAATAATTTAGTTGAGGTTGAACAACAAATTGATTTGCTTCTCAAAAAACGTTAAAAGAATTTTATGAAAAACATCTATGACAATCCCTCATTCTTTAAAAAATACAGCGAAATGACGCGCTCTAAAGAAGGTTTAGAAGGTGCTGGCGAGTGGGAAAGTTTAAAAAGAGTTCTTCCTTCTTTTGAAGGGAAAACGATCTTAGATTTAGGATCAGGATATGGCTGGCACGCCAAATACATGGTTGAACATGGAGCAAAGGCGGTTTACACGCACTCGACAGTTCGCTTGCGATGCTAAACGAGGCGGAAAAGCGCAATTACGATCCGAAAATCATTTATTGTTTGAAGGCAATGGAAGAGATGGATTTTCCACCTGAAAGTTTCGATGTGATTTTTAGTTCTCTTTCCCTTCACTATGTTGAAGATTTAAGTTCCGTCTTTCATAAAATTTTCTCTTTCCTCAAAAGCGGAGGACTTTTTATTTTCAGCGTGGAACACCCTCTTTTTACCGCTGAAGGAAGCGAAGATTGGATTTACGACAATAATGGTAAGATCCAGCATTTCCCCCTTGATAATTATTTTTATGAAGGCGAACGCCTGACGAATTTTCTTGGAACAAAAGTCAAAAAATATCATCGAACATTGACGACATATTTTTCTCTTTTGCTTGATTATGGCTTCAAAATTGAAAGAGTTATAGAGCCAACTCCGAAAGAAGAGATGTTGTCACTTCCTGGAATGAAAGATGAATTAAGACGACCGATGATGCTCATCATCCGCGCCAAGAAAGATTGAGGCTTTACTTTTTATGGAAAAAACTCTTTTACTGGCATAATATCAAGGGGATATAAGGAGATAAAAATGGCTGATTTATTCGATGGCAAAGTGCTTCTCGTTACTGGAGGAACCGGCTCTTTTGGTCATGCGGTTGTTGATCGCTTTTTGAAGACAGATATTAAGGAAATTCGTGTTCTTTCGCGCGACGAAAAAAAACAAGACGACATGCGGAAGCATTATAACAACGACAAATTAAAATTTTATATCGGGGATGTCCGTGACTATCGGGCGATTGTCAATGCCTTCCGCGGCGTTGATTATGTTTTTTCAGCGGCAGCCTTAAAGCAAGTTCCTTCGTGCGAATTTTATCCGATGGAAGCTTTAAAAACCAACGTCATCGGAAGCGATAACGTCATTACGGCCTGCGTCGAAAATCATGTAAAAAAAGCCATTTTCCTTTCGACAGACAAAGCAGCTTATCCGATAAATGCGATGGGAATGACAAAAGCTTTAATGGAGAAAAACGTCATCGCCAGAAGTCGACAAATGTTGAAGGGCGACACGATTTTATGTCTTACGCGTTATGGAAACGTTATGGCATCTCGCGGTTCGGTAATTCCGCTTTTTCTCGAACAAATCAAAGAAGGACGTCCGATTACAATCACCAATCCTGAAATGACGCGCTTCATGATGACGTTATCTGATGCAGTGGATCTCGTCCTTTTTGCTTTTGAACATGGTGAACAAGGCGATTTGTTCGTCCAGAAAGCGCCGGCAGCGACAATTGATACTTTAGCCAAGGCTGTTATTGAATTAACGAACAGCAAAACTGGAATTGAATATATCGGGACACGGCACGGCGAAAAACTTTATGAAACTCTCGTGACGCAAGAGGAGATGTTAAGAGCGATCGACGAAGGACATTTCTTCCGCATTCAAGCGGATAACCGCGATTTGAATTACGATAAATATGTTGAAAAAGGCAACAAGATTTTAAATCTGGGAGAATCATACACCTCGCATAACACGACACGACTTGATGTGGAAGGAATGAAGAAAGAACTGCTTAGGCTTGATCTTTTTCAGTAAATTTAGCGATGAAAGTTTTAGTAACAGGTGCTCGCGGCTTTATTGGCAAAAATCTTTGTGCTTTTCTTTTGAGCCACAATCATCAGGTTTTAGCCTATGATCTCGACAATAAACCATCTGATCTCGATCAATATGTAAGAGAATGCGACTTCATTTTTCATTTAGCCGGCATCAATCGTCCTTTAAATGATGATGAATTTAAAGACGGGAACGTGAACTTCACAGAACGCCTTTTAGAAACGCTTAAGAAGTATCAAATTAAAGTGCCGCTTGTCTTTTCTTCTTCAACCCACGCGGAAAGAACAACGCCGTACGGAATCTCGAAGAGAATGGCCGAAGAGATGCTTTTCCTTTTCGCCAAAGAAGAAGGCGTGCCGATTTATGTATATCGTCTTTATAACGTTTTTGGCAAATGGTCACGTCCGCAATATAATTCAGTAATCGCGACATTTTGCTATAACGTCGCGCATGATTTGCCGTTGACGATCAATAAAGACGCGCCAGCCATTGATTTTGTTTATATAGACGATATTTGCAAAGAATTCCTCTCTTTATTAGAAAGTCAAAAAAAGGCAAAAGAAGGCACTATAAATTACGTAGAACCCCATTATTCTTGTCGTTTAGAGGAAGTAGCAGATCTCCTTCTTTCTTTTAAAAATTCACGTGAGAACTTCTTTTTGCCAAATCAAAAAAATGATTTTGCAAAGAAACTTTATGCGACATATTTAACATATTTAGATGAAGATAAATTGACTTATCCTCTCCTTTCGCATGTCGATAACCGCGGATCATTCACGGAAATATTTAAGAGTCCAAATGAGGGACAAATTTCACTGAACATCGGGAAGCCGGGAATCGTGAAGGGCAACCATTATCACCACACGAAAAACGAAAAGTATTTAGTGATCAAGGGCAAATGCCTCATTAAATTACGGAGAATCGATCAAGAGAAGGTGCAAGAGATTATTGCTGATGATCAAGAATTTAAAGTCATTGATATTCCTCCAGGCTATGTGCACAGCATTGAAAATATCGGCTCTGAAGATTCTTTGACGCTTATGTGGGCCAATGAACTCTATGACCCGATGAACCCGGATACGTATCCGATGTTAGTGGAGAAAGAAAAATGAAAAAACTTAAAGTGATGACGATTCTCGGCACGCGCCCTGAAATTATTCGTTTAAGTGAAGTAATTAAGGAATTTGAGAGGCGTTTTGCGCATGTTTTAGTGCACACGGGTCAAAATTACGATTATGAACTCAATCAGATTTTTTTCGAGGAGCTTGGGCTAAGAAAGCCAGATTATTATTTAAACTGTGTCGGTAAAAATCTAGGCGAAACGATGGGAAACGTGCTTGCCAAAAGCTATGATCTATTGAATGAAGTTAAGCCTGATGCGGTTTTAATTCTCGGGGACACTAATAGTGCCTTGTCTGCAATCAGCGCCAAACGTTTGAAATGCCCGATTTTTCATATGGAGGCCGGCAATCGTTGCTGGGATTGGAATGTCGCCGAGATGACAAATCGCACAATTGTCGACCATATAAGCGACATCAATCTCCCTTACAGCGACTACGCTTATGGAAACCTCATGAAGGAAGGGCTTTCGGCTAAGCGAACCTTTAAAACCGGTTCCCCGATGTTAGAAGTCATCAACGCTCACCGAGATGAGATTGAAAATAGCCGTGTTCTTGAAGATTTGAAATTAGAAAAAAACCATTATTTGGTCATGAGTGCACACCGTGAAGAAAATGTTGATATTGAGAAGAAATTTTGGTCGCTTTATCCGGCTCTTAACCGTATCGCCGATGAATATAAAATGCCTGTTATTTTCTCAGTTCATCCGCGAACGCGAAAACGCTTTGAGGAACGAGGATTCCCTCTTTCTAAATATATTGTCCCCAGTAAACCCTTAGGCTTCTTTGAATATTGTAAATTGCAAGAAAACGCTTATGCAGTTTTAAGCGATTCGGGAACCCTGACAGAAGAGTCAAGCATTTTCCATTTTCCCGCTGTCCTCATTAGAACTTCGACTGAACGACAAGAAGGCTTAATTCACGGTTCAATCGCGCTTGGAGGCGTTAGTTATGAATCGATTTCTCTCTCTTTAAAGCGGATCAAAACGCTTTTTGAGGAGGGTAAAGAGCCAAAGACAATCGTTCCTGATTATTCCTTCACTGATGTCAGCCGAAAAGTCGCGGATATTGTTGAAAAATATGTTTCAGTTATAAACCGCGAAACATGGCTTAAGTGAAGTTTTTTTGAGATATTTTTGAGGATTCTACTCTTTGAAACCTCTCTACTAATTGAAGAAAAAGCATTAGAGAACCTTTCTTTGCATCTTTATTTTTCTATCTCTACAATACAAACTGAGGTTCTAGAAACCATATAACCATTTTATCGAAGGAGGAAAATATGATTGTCACTGTGGTTGCCGACGTTTTGGGTGCACCGAATAACGGCACGACAATCGCGGCTCTCAATTTGATGCAAACTCTTTCTAGCAAAGGACACACTGTTCGCTGTGTTTGTCCCGATAAGGATAAGAAAGGAAAGAAGGGCTTTTACGTGATGCCGGTAATGACATTCGGCCCTTTTCAGAGAATCGTCGATCATAATGAGGTCGTCCTTGCCAAAGCCGATCTTATGGAAATCGGGCGGGCGATTAAAGACGTAGACGAAGTTCATGTCATGATGCCGTTCACTTTAGGCCGCGTAGCGGCAAAACTTGCCTTTAAGTTGGGAATTCCTTGTTCAGCCGGCTTTCACGTCCAGGCTGAGAACGTCACTTCGCATTTTTTTAACTTTATGGGCAGCGCGCGCGTCAATCGCTTTGTTTATCAAAATTTCTACAATCAGTTATATCGTTATGTTGATGCAGTCCATTATCCGACGCAGTTTATTCGCGATGTCTTTGAAAAGACGGTTCATGCCAAAACCAACGGGTACGTGATATCCAATGGCGTTTCCAGCGATTTTCACCGCCTTGATGTTGAACGAGAATCGCCGTTTGACAAGAAATTCACAATTTTATGCACCGGGCGTTATTCGAAAGAAAAGCGACAAGATCTTTTAATTCGGGCGTGGGGTGCTTCGAAACATCGTGACGATATCCAAGTAGTGTTTGCTGGAGAGGGTCCGCGGATTCGACAACTAGAAAAGCTGGCTGCCAAAAATAATGTGAAGCCAATTTTTCGCTACTTTGATCGAGCTGGCTTAGTCAAAATGATCAACATGAGCGATCTTTACGTTCACACTTCTTATGCGGAAATCGAGGCTATATCTTGTTTGGAGGCTTTCAGTTGCGGCGTGGTGCCAGTTATCAATAATTCTCCTTTATCGGCGACGCGTTATTTCGCGCTTGAAGATACAAACCTTTTCCGGATGAATAATTACAAAGAATTAAGCAAGCGGATTGATTATTGGTTTGAACATCCAGATGAAAAAAAGGCTCTTGCCAAACGTTATGAAGAATATGGCAATCATTTCCTTTTTGAGAAGTGCATGGATCAGATGGAATTAATGATCAAAGAGACAGCAGCCTTAAAAGAGAAGAAAATGAAGCAGGCAGAAGAAAATAAAAAATGAAAAAGACGAAAGAACGGATTATTTATTACGATGACCTTTTGCACGATGATTTTGCCGGCACGAACATCGAACGGAAGGATTTACCGGAGAATTACAAATTCTCACACCAAAACCCGATTTATCGTTTCTTTTCTTCGGCTTTATATTACGTGGTAGCTTTACCTGTTCTTTGGTTAATTTCGCATCTTTTTGTCGGCTATAAAGTAGTCGGGAAGAAGAAACTCCGTCATCTTCGCCGCAAAGGCGGATATTTTGTTTATGGCAATCACACGATGGTCGCGGATGCTTTTTTATTGCCGGTTGGTCTTATCGCTCCGAGGAGGATGCGCATTATTTGTTCGCAGGAGGCGATGTCGATGCCGTTAGTTCGCGGCCTTGAAAGCACCCTCGGAGCAATTCCTCTTCCGAATAAGGATGATTTAAAGCAAGGAATGCGTTTCATCGAAGCTATTAAGTACGCGAATAAGAAGAAAGAAGTGGTTCTTGTCTTCCCTGAGGCTCATATTTGGAAATATGCGACAATCATTAGACCTTTTGGTGAGCAAGCCTTTGTTTATCCTTCGCAATTAGGGGCACCGGTTGTAGCTGCTTGCACAACTTTTAAGAAACGTAAAATCCTTCGTTTTCGGAAACCGAAAGCAATCATTCATCTTTCAAATCCCATTTATCCGGAGATGGATAAGCCGCTTCATGAACGCGCGAAAATTATGCGCGATTTAACATACGAATTTATGGTCGAGACCGCTTCGAGTTTCGAAAATTACGAATATATTTCCTATCGTCCACGGGAAGAAAAGAAAAACGTGAACTAAACAAGCGTTTTGTTTTTCAAATCGTTTAAAGACATTTATAATCATTGGTAGAGAAGGAGTTTACTTTTATGGACTTAAAAGGATCAAAAACTGAAAAGAATTTACAAACAGCTTTCGCTGGCGAATCGCAAGCGCGGAATAAATACACTTATTTCGCTTCTAAGGCCCGCAAGGAAGGCTATGAGCAGATTGCTGCGATTTTCGAAGAGACCGCTCAAAACGAAAAAGAGCACGCCAAGCTTTGGTTTAAATATTTAGAAGGCGGCGATATCAAATCGACGGTCGAGAATTTAAAAGAAGCAGCCGCCGGTGAAAATTATGAATGGACCGACATGTATGCGACAATGGCCAAAGAAGCTGATGAGGAAGGTTTCAAAGAAATTGCCGCCAAATTCAGAATGGTCGCGGCAATTGAAAAAGAACACGAAGCTCGTTATCTTCGTCTTTTAGAGAAGGTAGAAGGCGGCGTCGTCTTTGTCGGAAGCGACAACTTAGCTGTTTGGAAATGCCGCAACTGCGGACATATCATTGTTGGGAAGTATGCTCCGAAAGTTTGCCCGGTCTGCAATCACCCACAAGCGTTCTTTGAATTAAGAGCCATCAACTATTAATCATTGATTTTAAAACAAGAAGAGAGGTTCTGCCTCTCTTTTCTTTTTTTCTTTAGTCTTGAAATATAGCTCCTATTTATGGATAATACACTTTGCGGCTGGACCATTGGTGTAGCGGCCTAACATGCCTCCCTGTCACGGAGGAGACCACGGGTTCGAATCCCGTATGGTCCGCCAGAAATAGTGGCCCGATAGCTCAGTCGGTAGAGCAAGGGACTGAAAATCCCTGTGTCGGCGGTTCGATTCCGCCTTGGGCCACCAATCGAAATGGTATGTCTGATACAGTCTTAGGGGGATCCTAAGGATGTGCAGACTTTTTTTGTTTGCGCGGCGACTATTCTTATAAAAAAACGAATTATCTTTTATGTTTGAGTGTCGTTTGCGGGATTTTATCGCATTAATCTTCTTTGCTTAACGATTAATAGTTATAGAGATTGAATAGTTTGTATAATTGTTTGACGATGTTAAAAACAGCCTTATTATCTTTAAGAAGTTAATCGACAGTCGCAGCAATTTAGGATGACTAATTAATGAATGAAAATCTATTTGCAAACGTCTACTTTCACGGCACGTTCCGAAAATATCAAGAGAGAGTTCTTTCCAATAGTGGCAAATATCTTTTGGACAAGAAAATCAATATTGTAGCCGCTCCGGGCTCTGGAAAAACAATTTTAGGGCTGGAATTGATTCGCCGTCTCAATAATAAGGCGATTATTTTGACTCCTACAACGACAATTAAATACCAGTGGGGCGAACGTTTTAAGAAAGCGTTTTTAGATGAAGAAACTCCAGTAGAAAACTATATTTCTTATGATCTTAATAAGCCTAAGCTTGTGAACGTTATTACCTATCAAGCCCTCTATTCGACGATGAAAAAAGTTATGGTCAGAGAAAAGGAGGACGATTTCTCTAAACTTGACATCATCACCATCCTTCAAAATGAAGGCATTAAGACGATATGCCTTGATGAGGCTCATCACCTCAAAAATCAATGGCAGAAAGCTTTGAACGAATTTCTAGCAAAACTGTCGAAAGACGTGACGATTCTTTCTTTGACGGCCACACCTCCATATGATGCTAATGCCTCGGAGTGGAAAAGGTATATTGAAACGTGCGGTGAAATCGATGAAGAAATTTTTGTTCCTGAACTTGTCAAGGAAAAGACACTCTGCCCACATCAAGATTATATTTATTTTAACAAGCCCTCTAAGGAAGAAACTCAGGCTTTCAAGGCATACCGTGAGGAAGTCAAGAAGGCCATCGATGAAACTAATAAGCTCCTTTTCTTCAATGAACTTGCGGGAAGAATCCGCGCCATCTATCGAGAAGATGAATCCTATGTCTACGGGAAAGCTCATCTCTTCTTTTTAGTAGAAGCATATTTAAAATCTTACGGATTTCCTTATGACAAAAAGATTTATCGAAAGTTAAAAGGTTTTCCTTATAGACTCAATCATAACAGCATCGCGAAAGTTTATGACTTTCTTCTTAAAGACGAAAGGCTGTTGAAGAAAGAGGAGAAGAAGGAACTTGAAATCATTCTTAGGAGACACGGAGTAATGTCTCGCCTTGGAATTGAACTCACTCTCAGCGATTCCCTCAAAAGGAGAATGATTTCTTCTATTGGCAAATTGCAAAGCATTGTTGAAATAGTTGAAAGCGAAATTGAAAGCATGAAAGAAAACCTTCGCTTATTAATCTTGACTGATTTCATCAAGAAAGAGGATATGCGAAAAATAGGAACGAAGGAAGGATTTCAAAATCTTTCGATTGTCTCGATTTTTGAGACGCTCCGGCGGGAAGGATACCGAAATATTGGCGTCCTTTCTGGAGCACTTATTCTTCTTCCTAAAGGCGTTAAAGAGGAATTTAAACAACAAGCTGTCGTTTTTAAAGAAAAGGAACTTGGCGATACCGGTTATTCCGTTTTTTCTTTTGAAGGAAGCAACCAACAAAAAGTTGGAATCGTCACGCGATTATTCGAAAAAGGTCTTATAAATATTTTGATTGGCACCCAGTCGCTTTTAGGCGAAGGGTACGACTCACCTTGTATCAATTCTTTAATAATGGCAAGTTACATTGGTTCCTTCGTTCTTTCTAATCAAATGCGGGGAAGAGCCATCCGAATTGATAAAAATCATCCAAATAAAACCGCGAATATTTTTCATTTAGTTACCATTGAAACAGAGGGTGACTTTTCAGAGAAAAATAATTTTGAGAGCGGAGAGGAAGAGGACATTTCAGAAGATTTAACCACCCTTAAGAGGCGTTTTAAATGTTTCATCGGTCCTAACTACGAAACAGGAGAATTAGAAAGCGGAATTGAGAGAGTTACCATCTTGAAAAAGTTCTCCCAAAAGAATTTTAAATCAGTCAACGAAGAGATGCTTATTAAAAGTCGGGAAAGGCAGAAACTTTTTGAGACTTGGGAGAATGCCTTGGCGAAATATGATGGTCATACCTATTTTAAGGCTGCTTTTGAAAAGAAGGCCAAAATCCCATCTTTTTCCTTTGTAAACGCTATTTCAATTTCGATTCTCTATATTGTTAGTTTAACCATTAGTATCGCTATATCATCATTCGCGAGGGCTCTTTTTCAAAGCGTGGAGCTGAGCGTTCTTTCTACTCTTCTTGTCGCTCTTGCAGTATTTGCTCTTGCCTTTGCCTCACGAGGTCTTTATTACTTAATCCTTCACCATGATCCCAATCGTTCCTTTCGTTTAGTGGCAAACTCTCTTTATAAGGCTATGGTGAGCAGAGGATATATAGATAAGGAATCTGAAATAAGAGTGGAATCCGATGAGACGAAGAGAATTTTTTCTTTGAAATTAGAGAATGCTACCTTCCACGAACAAAGCCTTTTTATGGACGCCATAAAGGAATTGTTCTCCCCAATTGAGGAACCGCGATATCTGCTTCTCAGGAGGAATATGTTAGGCATGCCAGACTATAAATATGTCTTTTCTTGTCCTGATTGTTTTTCTCTCACTAAATCTGATGTATATATTCTTAAAAAAGAGCTTAATAAGATTTTTCCATCGTTTACCTCAATATACACACGCCGCGAAGAAGGTTATAAAGTCTTGATCCGCGCCAGAAGGAAATCCTTTGTAAACAAAAATGATAAGAGGATGAAAAACTTTATTGATTTCAAATAGAGTTCATTTTGTTTTCAAAGGCTCCCTTTGCATTGGACTATTGTCGTTATCGCTTTTGATGGGATGCAATTTTGCTGATGACCAATCTTTGTCTAGCAACGTTTCTTCAACGTTCCTAATAATTAAAAATCTATTGTGAAGGAAATGGAGAAGGCGTGAATTGGGACGAAACGTGGAATTATCATATATCTATAATGCTTCTATCGATGATTATTTGAATGTTTGATTGATTAAATGACAAAACGCGAGGAACAATCATCACTTTTTGTTTTATTCTCCTTTTATAAAAAGCTAACTGAAAATCAAAACTATACGTTTTATCTATAGTGTCATAACTATTTAATATAAGATTTTTCAATTGCAAAGCATCTAAAATCATAAAGGGAAGATACTTTCAAGGAGGTGGATAGATGACTTCTGATACAAGAATTTTAGAGGGTAAAGTAGCGTTGGTCACCGGGGGAAATTCCGGAATTGGACGCGCGATTGCTTTGTCTTTTGCTAAGAGCGGGGCTAGCGTAGTAATCGTGGGTCGCAATCAAAAACGGCTTGAGGAAGTTGCGGCCTTGCATGAGAAAATCACGCCTTTTCAAATAGATTTGTTGGATGAAGATGCCCCAGATCGCATTGTTCAATTTTTGCATGACAATTTTAATGGTCGGCTCGATATTTTGGTGAACAATGCCGGTTGGTGTCCGGTTCAATCAATTCTTGAAGCCAGCATTGAAGATTACGACAAAGCCTTCTCTTTGGATGTGCGTTCAGTGGTCGCGTTGACAATTAAAAGCCTGCCGTTGCTTCTTAAAACACGCGGAAACATCATCAATCTTTCAAGCGTTGGGGCTACTCACCCGGCTAAAAATCTTTCGATGTATGTTGCAGCTAAGGCGGCGATTGAAAACTTCACAAAAGGATGGGCTCTCGATTTGGCGTCTAGCGGTATTCGCGTCAATGCGATTGCTCCAGGTGCGATTGAAACAAACATTTGGAATGCCACGGATTTAAGCGCCGAAGACGCGTTAAAACATAAGCAAAAGATTGTTGACGAGATTCCTCTTGGAAGGATGGGGAAAGCTGAAGAAGTCGCGAATGTCGCACTCTTTTTGGCAAGCGATGCCGCAAGTTATGTGAGCGGTTCAATTTACGCTATTGATGGAGCCTCGGGCGCCATGTAAATAGATAAAGAAAAGGAGAAAATATGGAAACTTTAAAACTTTATAACGGAGTGGAAGTTCCGGCTAACGGTTTTGGCGTTTATCAAGTTAAACGCGAAGACTGCAAGGCCAGTGTCTTGACGGCCCTTAAGGCGGGATATCGTCATATTGACACAGCTCAATCCTATTTTAACGAAGAGGAGGTCGGAGAGGCACTTGAAGAATCTCACATTAAACGTGAAGAGATTTTCTTAACTACAAAGGTTTGGATTGACCATTATGGAGAGGGCAAAACATACGAGTCAGTACTTGAATCTTTAAGGAAATTACGTACTTCCTATCTTGATTTAATTCTTTTGCATCAGCCAGTTGCCGATTATTATGGGGCTTATCGCGATTTGGAAAGACTTTATAAAGAGAAGAAAGTTCGGGCGATCGGCGTTTCAAATTTCTATCCTGATCGTCTAGTGGATATCTGCCAATTTGCTGAAATTAAGCCGATGGTCAATCAAATTGAGATCAACGTTTTCAATCAACAAATCGAAGCGAAAAAGTGGGCTGATAAATATGGTGTTATTTTGGAAGCTTGGGCGCCTTTTGCCGAAGGACGCAATAACATGTTCCATAATGAGACACTCATGAAGATTGCAGAAGAGCATCATCGAAGTGTCGCGCAAATTATTTTGCGTTGGCTTTATCAAAGAGAAATTGTTTCGCTTGCTAAGTCTGTTCACGAAGAGAGAATTCAAGAAAACAATCGGATCTATGACTTCTCTTTGACGGAGCAAGACATGGAGACAATCGCTTCGCTTGATACGAAAACATCAATGTTTTTCGATCACCGCGATCCGAACATCGTCGAGTGGTTTGGTCAACTCATCATCGAAAGAAGAAAGAAACAATAAAATTAGGGTTTAAAATACAAGCTTCTAGGAACAATCGATATTGTTTCAATCGTTAATGATGGAGAAGCGATTGCTTAGATGGTTTTTCATCATTTCAACGTTCCGTCAGTCGATTTACTTCAAATAATTTAATGAGGTTGCTTATGGCTAGTAAGGGAATATTTTCTTCAAATGCTGAAAGTTCCTTAGAAGTCCTGAGTTCTAAAATGAATTTTGAAGGAGTGAGCGATAACTGAACGATCACCTTTAAAGATTTAGGGCAAGATTAGCACAATCTTGCCTTTTTTCTTTGTTATCAGCGCTTTATTGCCGTGATTTTGTTTGTAATCTTTTAATAGTAATAGCATCATATACGGGTGGCATTTATGGCTTTTAATTCAAGGTGGAGTTCATTATGAAAAAGAATTTGAAGAAACTTCTTGTTTCATTTCTTGCTCTTTCGTCGTTTGCGCTTGTCGGTTGCAGCGAACCTCTTGCGAGCAATACTTCAAGTGGCGATCAAAGCAGTTCTATTTCGCACGAAGAACTATATAGCGTTTCCATCGCTGAAACCGCTTTTGCTCATGGCGAGGTAACGCTTTCTAAAACTGGTGATTTGCCGTTGGGAACAGAAGTAGAAATTTTAGTTGTGCCTGAGAACGGATACGCGGTTGAATCTTATTTCTTAAATGGCGAGTTGTTGGCTAGCAATACTTTCTCAGTCAAAGAAGGACAAAATCTTGTCAATGTTACTTATCGTGCCTTAGAACCAGAAATTCGTTACGGAACGGTTAGGGTGATTGAAAGCGATGAATTCGGCACGATTACGCCGAAATTGGAGGACGGCACGGTTTTAGACGCGAGCAATAGTCGCCTCGAAGTTGGCACTCGAGTTGTTTTAGAAGTTAGTCCAATCAATGAAACATACATTGTCGATGAAATAAAACTGAATGACGAAGTTCTAACACCCACTGACAATCTTTATAGTTTTGAAGTAGTTGAAGGCAAAAATTTCCTCTCTTCGAGTTTCGCTCCTGCAAGGCCGGGATATGGTTTAGTGCGTTTGAGTGGCAATTATGAAAATGGAAACGTTTCTGTCGACAAAGTTGACGACTATTATCCGGTTGGGGAGACGGTGACTGTTAACGTTACTGCCAATAGCGGTTACATTGTTCGTGAGGTCACGCTTAACGGAAGCGCCTTAACGTCAACTGAAGAAGGTGTTTATACTTTCCAAGTCGTCGAGGGTCTCAATTCTCTTAATGTTGAAATCGTCGTTTTTGCCACTGGCTTAACAATCAACGTTCCAGAAGGCGCGACTTTAGATGAGGATTACACGATTTACGATCGTTATTTAGTCGTCGTCGGAAATTCCTATCAGATGGAGGCTACTTTAAGTCCGGAAGGCAGTTATGCGGATATCGTTTGGAGTGTTGGGAGCTTCGATTCAAGTTATTTAGAGATCACAGAGGATGGTCTCTTGACGGTTTTAGAGCCTTCAAGCAGCAGTTGTTCTGTGACCGCGACCCTCCGCGATAATTCCAGCATTCGTGCTTCAATCAGCCTTTTGCCAGTCACGCAAACCGACTACAACGTGGCCGGAATTAAAAGCAGCTTGGCATTGGCTCGAGAAGTTGAAGGCGAAAATGTCAATGAGGTCGAATTCGTGAGCGAAACGAAAGCTACATCTGACGTGGCAATCGCTGAAACGACGTATCATTTTGAAGCATACGCTGATGAGCACTCAGTGACTGAAGTGACGACGCCGACCAATACGACTGAATACTATTATCGCGGCATTGTCGACAATAAATATTACACGTTGAAGAAAGACTCTTTCGGCGCCAGCAGCATTATCAATCCAGTCAGCGACGTGACTGATGGTAATCGTGAAGAGTATTTGAAGGAGATTAATACCTTCGGAGCGCTTGAATTGGATGAAACTTATAATGGTGTTGCTGATTATCTATACACAACGTTATTCGATGGTTATAACGCGACCTTTGAAGATGAAGAATTGTTGAGCCACGCGACGATTGTCGTTGGCGATAACGCCTACGATTTATATTCTCGTTATTACGAGGAAGATTTCCTTCATGACATTTATCTCCACGAATATCGGCTAAATGTTGTTTTCGATGTCGAGGGACAACTCCGTTCCGCTTCCTATTCGCATACTCAATATGAAGTTTCTTCCATCGATGAAGAGCCGAGCAGTTCAACTCCATATTCTATAGAACGAGTGAGCGCTCAACTTTTGAGCGGCGAACGCGGAGAAGATCATGACAATTTCTTCAATTTAGATGATTATTTCTTCTCTTCCTTTGATGTTGAGATTCGCGATGCTTCTCAAGAATTGATTGCGCCCGAAAACGATGTTTATCAATTGCTTAACGGCGACCGTTATTATTTAGATCTCACCAATTATTTGCCTGACAGCGCGCTTATCGACATTGATATTCCAAGTTTCAGTCTCGACAAGGAAGGGATTATTTCGCTTCCGGAAAAAGCGACTTATGGCGGAACGGGCTATTATTTCGATGCTGAAATGGCTGGTGAAGTCAACTTGACAATCGAAACGGCAAAAGCAGAACCGGTGACAATTGCCATCAATGTTTCGAATAAAGCGATTGAGAGCATCAGTTTTACCTCTAGAACTCCCGATTCGATTTACATTGGTCAAGAGACGATAATTGAAGCGACGGTAGAACCGAGCACCGGTATCGCCACCGATGAAATAACCTATGTTTTCAAAGAAGGCAGTGAAACTCACGGAGCCCGAATTGAAGAACGGCCGGATCGCTGGGGCATCTCAACTGATTTTTATCTGGTAAGCGGCAATGAAGCGGGGACTGTGACGATTGTCGCGACTTCGGTTGCCGATCCGACAAAATCAGTGGAGAAAGAGATTGAAATTAAACCTGTTCCTGATTTCAGCAATGAAATCGCTGGAAATACCTTCAACTATGAAACGAGCGATTTTTGGGGCGATTATAGTTATAAATTTAGCTTTGGAGCTCTAAATGAAGGGGTTATGGATTTAAGCGTTGAAATCAAATTCTCGGAAGAAGATTGGCATACAGGTGAAGTGACTGAAACGACCTATCTATACGAGGCGAAAGCGACAATCAATGGTCTTAGCATTATTTTGACTGACGTTACTTCTTCTAACGCTTCCGATCTTTCGATGCTTTCTGAAACAATGACAATCAACATGGATGAAAATGAAGCTTTCTCATCCTTAAGCACGACCTTCGACGATTCAACAATCAATTTAACGAAAGGAGCCTGAGCAAAATGAAAAAATCTTTCTATGTTTTTTCTTCGTTATTTCTTTCAACGTTGCTATTAGTTAGCTGCGGAGAGCCGCTTTCTAGTTCATCGACGAGTAGTGATGTTTCTTCTCTGCCAACGACTGCCTATGTCGAACTTGGTGAAATTTTGGCATCGACGACAACATTGCATGCGCGACAAAGTTTAACTTTGTCATTAGAGAATGATGAAGAAGTCAGTTGGAGCGTCAGCGATGAAACTTTAGCGACAATCGATGAAAACGGTGTTTTGTCTGCAAAGGAAAAAAGCGGATCCTTCTTTGTGACGGCGACAAGCGTCCGTAATCCTCAATATCAAGTCAACAAGTTATTCAGCGTCAACGTTTTAGAGGCACGCGATCTCACTTCAATGCTTTATTCGTTGGGCAGCGATTATAACTATACGATTACTTGGACCGGTGATTTTTTAAGTGAGGATGGAGAGGCTTTGACGCGCAACGAGATTGCACAAGTCACGAATAGCGATGAATATTCCTTATCGCTTTATGATGATTTTGCAGTCAACGGAAATATCGCTAAATTTACCGACGAAGCTTATTACTACCGCTATGGAGAAGATTCGAATGGAAATCTCTATGAAGGCGGAAGCTATAATTCCCCAGACGGCTATGTCTATGATTATGACGTCAATAGCAACGGTGAAGTGGTTAAAGGAGCGATGGATTATTATTCAGGGTTCCTCGGCATCAGCGATTATAAAGAAATTTACACCAGTGATTTAAGTTATTTCGTTCGCGATGAATTTAAAGTCGAAGATTCTCATCTAACCTTGAGCGAGGATGGCGCTTATCTGGAATATAACGCCGGGGCAGACGAAAATGAGATTACGAATTTTGGTCCAGATGTCTACGCCCCCGATTATTCGTTGCCGATTGCGATTTTTATCGCTGCTGATCCGGGCTATGGGAGCAGCCTCTTTAATTCTGGATATCATTTGGCTGTCACCGGCAAAATGCAATTTGATGATGAACATTTTTACGGTGAATTCATTTTCCCCGGTATTTACATGACTGATGAATTTCAGCCTGATTATGTGGCTCGTTTCACAATCGACAATATCGGGACGACAGTGATTCCCGGCATTATGGAGCAAATCGCTCTTGATGAAGCGGCTTTAGGCAATTAGCAATTTCTAGCACCAAAAAGAAAAGCAGGGTTATTCCTGCTTTTTTATTTTGGCAGCATATTTTTGCGCGAGACGATGATAATATTCATCCCACAATTTAGCGACATGTTCGCGGCTATAATAATTCTTGATTTCTAACGAAAATTTCTTGGCTTTTTCGTAAAAATCCCGATCGTCACGTAAATGATTAAGTATTTTAATGAACTCTTCGTTGTTACTTCCAACTAGATATGGCGAGAGGAAGATGTCCTTATATAAATCCAAATCGCGGACAAGAAACGGCAGTCCAACATTAACAGCCTCCAAAAGCGTCATCGGGAATAATTCTTGATAGGAGGGGAGAAAGAGAACGTCCGCTAAATTGTAGATTTCGTTCATCTTTTCGCGATCGACGATTCCGAGAAATTTCAGGTTTTCCGGAGCGTGTTCCATCAAATCTTTAATTTCTTGGTAGCCTGACGTCAAATGACCGAAGGAGAAGCCGCCGGCCCAAAGGAATTGAATATCGGGGTTTTCTTTTGCAATTTGCCCGAAATCTAAAATGCCTTTTCTTGTTTGCGTTTGTCCGACGCCTAAGACGGTAAAGCGTTTAGGGTCCAAGTTATAGCGGGAACGAAGTTCCTCGATATTTTCAAGAGGGTGAAACTTTGTATCGCTCACAAAATTTGGAATATAAGTGACGCGTTCTCTTGGAATCTGAATTTTCTCCAATTCTTTGATGAAATAGGGATTTACGACCATCACTTCATCAGCTTTGTGGTAGAAAGACAAAACATATTTACGATAAATCTTAAACATCCATTTCGGCATTTTTAAGGAGCCGTCGTCATATTCGGGAATGAAATGAACAGAGACAACGTTGATGCTTTTCTTTGAAAATTTGAAATAGAAGGAAGGATTAACAGTATGGAAATGGTTGATTGTAAATTTAGCAGGATGCGTTTTGTTAACGGAGACATCTAAACTCGGCAACGAAGACACTAACTTTTCTTGTTCAAGATAGGCAGAACCTACGCCTTGTCCTTTGACGTTGAGTCCAGCGACGTGCATGTTAATTTTTAGTTTATTCATACAAGGTAATTTTACTGTCCTCCTCTTTGTTTTAAATACTTATTTTTGAAGATATGAGATTTCTAGAATGAAATTTAAGGGGCTTTTGCGGGTATTTTTCCTTTAAGTTGTCTCTTAGATAGTCTATCATAACGGCGAAATGTGAGGGACGGAGATGGCTTCTAAATTTGTCTTTGTAACGGGCGGCGTTGTTTCGAGTTTAGGAAAAGGAATTTTTGCCTCTTCGTTAGGCCTTTTACTCAAGAGCCGCGGACTTAAAGTCTTCATGCAAAAGTTCGACCCGTATTTAAATGTTGATCCCGGCACGATGTCGCCTTATCAACACGGCGAAGTTTATGTGACGGCAGACGGGGCTGAGACTGATTTAGACTTGGGACATTATGAACGATGGGTTGATTTGACGCTCAGCAAGGAGAGTTCTGTCACTTCTGGAAAAATATATCGGGCCGTAATGGATAAGGAACGGCGCGGGGATTATCTCGGCGCATGCGTGCAAGTGATTCCACACGTTACAAATGAAATTAAAGGGCGGCTCCTCGAGGCAATGAAAGTTTCTGGCGCTGATGTCTTAATCGCGGAAATCGGTGGGACAGTCGGAGATATTGAGAGTCAACCGTTCTTAGAAGCTGTCCGTCAGACGCGGTCAGAGCTCGGCTATGAAAACGTGATGTTTATCCATAACACTCTTGTCCCTTATTTGAGAAGCGCCGGGGAGTCAAAGACGAAACCGACGCAGCATTCAGTCAAGGAACTTTTGGGTTTAGGAATTCAGCCTGACGCTATCGTTTTAAGAAGTGAAGTTGCCTTGGCTAGCAAGGAAAAAGAAAAGATTTCTCTTTTCTGCAATGTTCCGCCTTCAGGAGTTTTTGAGGCTTTAGATCAGAAGAATGTTTATGAATTGCCGTTCTTGCTCCATGAGCAGGGGCTTGATGATTATGTATTGCGTCATTTGCATTTAGAAGCTGATTCTATTGACTTACATGAATGGGAAAGGTGGGTCAAGAGTATTAAAACTGCAAATAAAAAGGTGAAAATTGCTCTCATTGGTAAATATGTTGAGCTTCACGATGCTTATTTGTCGGTTTCTTCAGCGCTTAAGCATGCCGGCTATAAAGAAGGGGCTGAAGTTGAAATCTCTTGGATCAGAAGCGTTGACATTACTCACGACAACGTCACTGAAGTTTTAAAGGATGTTCAAGGAATCTTGGTGCCGGGCGGTTTCGGTGAACGCGGAAGCGAAGGAAAAAAAGAAGCCATCCGTTACGCGCGCGAAGAGAAGATTCCCTTTCTTGGAATTTGTTTTGGCATGCAACTTGCAATCATCGAATATGCAGAACACGTTATGAAATTAGAAGAGGCGAACACCACTGAATTCGATCCGCACACGCCGTGCCCAGTCATCGATTTGTTGCGCGATCAGTATTCGGGAATTCAAATGGGCGGAACGATGCGACTCGGAAATTATGATTGCCGTCTTTTGGAAGGCAGTTTAGCGTCCTCTCTTTATCAAAAAGAATTGATTCAAGAACGTCATCGTCATCGTTATGAATTTAATAACGAGTACCGCGAAGCTTTTGCTAAAGCCGGAATGGTTTTCAGCGGTTTAAATCCCGATTCAAACTTGGTTGAAATTATTGAATTAAAAGATCATCCGTTTTTCTTGGCTTCACAGTTCCACCCCGAATTTACTTCGCGTCCTCTTAAACCAAATCCATTATTTCATGGTTTTGTAAAAGCCGCGCTTGATAAAGGAACGGCGAGGTAGTTTTCCTTATGGCTGTTTTATATGCTGTTTCGTTAGGAGGTGCAAACCCGCCTACGGAAAAACATATTCAACGCACTGCCAAAGAATTGCAGGGCCGTTTCCCGTCATTGACGATTTTTCGCAGCCCGAATTATGCAAGCCTTGCCTCTTATCTATATCTGCACGATGGAGAATTCGCGACTATCATCTTTGAAGGCGGAGACGGGGCTTTCTCTTCTTTTTTAAACCTTATATTGACTCTTCGCGTTCGTCCGACAATTGGTTATTTAAAAGGCGGAACGCTTGGCGATGTTGCGCGCGCCTGGGGATTAGGAAAGAGCCATCGTCAGACATTAAATACAGTTTTAAACGGCGAGCCTAGATCTTATAACCTGGGAAGCATTGAAGTAGGGGGAGAACGCCGCTACTTTGCTTATTTTTGCGCGATCGGGACTTATTCGGATTTATCATATCTGGCGAAAGGCAAGCATTTTTGGAAGAGGTTTTCATATTATTTTTCCGCTTTTAAGAGCGCGATTAACCGGAAAGCGTATAATTACTCATTAGAGTGCTTAAATAAGAAAATTCAAGGCCAAGTTCCTTTCGCGATGGTCCTTAATGGTGCCTATGCCGGTGGGTTTAAGGTCAATGGTGGGCACACTCCGTTTGATGCGAATTTGTCATTATTTCTTCCTTCGCCTTCCTTTTTAAACGGGCTTTGGCATTTCTTTTTTCCAAAGAAAGTTATGCCGTTAAATTTCAAGAATTTCTCTTTGAGTTTACCGAATGATCTTCATTGGTGCCTCGATGGTGAGAAATGGAAAAGTGGACCTGCCAAATTTAATTATCATTATCGTGTTCTTCACGTTTTTACTCTGCAGCGCAAGAAATAATTTTAAATGCTGAGCGGGTTAGTTTTTTAAGATAAAACTAGTATTTATCGAAACTTTTCTAATAAAAATGCCGCAATTTCGTTTTGAAATTGGAATTTTAATTTTTGGTATCCTTGCAAAAATGCCGCAAAATTAGATGAAATCGCTTTCAAAATCATGGCAAAAGACCTAAAATCTAATTAAAAGAGAGGTAAAACCTATGGCAAATGTTGAATTTCCTCAGAAAAAACGGAAAGTTCTGAAACGTCATTCGTTGTTGACGCTTTTCGGTTTTCTTTTCGTCGCAGCCGGTATTTTATGCTTGCTGTTCTCATTCCAAACCCTTCCTGGCGGTAGTTTCCAATTGACATTCGATATCTTTAATAGCTACTTAGGCCATCTTCCTGATTTATTAAGTTCGTATTTCCAAGGCTTCTTTGGCTTAGATTTTGCTAGCGGTGTAATGGGTGTTAGCAGTGTCGCTGTTTTCAATCTCTATGCTGGATTGGTGATTGGCGTTCTTGCTGTTGTGATTGTCGTTTTGTGGATCATCACCTTAATTGTCTTCATCGCTCGTAAGCGCCCATCTGTTATTTGGACATGGATTGTTTCCTTTGTTTCGATGGCAATTGGTTTATTGGCCGTTTTGTCGCTTTTTGAAAGCAACTACGTCATTGATTATTTCTTAAACATCGGCGCCTCATTTACAACTGATTTATTAGCCTTCCATCTCATTCATATTTTAGGAATGCTTTTGACGCTTGTTGGCTTGATTTTAGCTTTTGTTGCTTTATGCACTGGCATTCACGATTGCCGTGTCAATCCAGGCACGACAAAGAAGGCCATCGCCCATGATGAAGCCCTCAGCAAAGAATTAGCCTACACTCCGCAAGAAGTGACGGATGAAGATCTCGATGCTCTAAAAGCGGCGCAATATGAAGAATTGACGAATAAAGGCACGCCAGTCACTCCCGATAATAAAGCCGCAACTGCTCCGATTGTGATTAATAACGCCAATAATGCGCCGACTAAACCCGAAGAAGAAAAGAAGGTGACGCCGGAGCCAACGGCTACAACCAATCCTTACATTGTACAAAACATTTATTACGCAGGGGCAATGCCTGAAAACAAAACTGCTTCCACAAACGAAGTCGCTCCTAACGAAGTACATCATTATCATCACTATGATGAACTTAAAAAAGAGGAAAAGATTGAAGAAAAGCCCGTTGTTGCGCCTGCTCCGCAACCGGTTCCGGCTCCAACGCCGATCGATGAGAGCAACCGCCCATTGACGGCTCGTGAACTTCGCTCCATCATCCAGGAAGCGCTTGATGATCACGATCATCCAGATAACGACAAACCTTTGACGGATGATGAAGCCCGCAAGTTGATTCGCGAGGAACTTGATAGTTACTATGCTCGTTCATACCCAGAATTTGTCGACGATGATGAGGATTATGAAGAGGAGGAATCCTTAACTTCTGAAGATCTTCGTTCAATCATTCGCGAAGAATTGGCTATGAGCAAAGAAACTCCTGCTCCAAAAGATGAGCCGGTTGTTGAAAGCACTAAAGAGGAGGCTGTAGCGCCTGCTCCTCTTGAAGAAAAAACCGAAAAAGCTCCTGAGACTGAAGAAAAAACGCCGTCTTTAACTGTTGATGACATTCGTTCAATCATGGCTGAAGAGTTTGCGCGTTTCCGTGAAGAGAGCAAAGCTCGCGAGGAGGCTCTAGCTAATGCTCGCATAGAAGCAGAAAAAGAGGCGGCTTTGCGGAAGCAAGAGGCTGAGGATGCCCGTATTCGTGCCGAAGCCGATAGAAAAGCCTTAGCCATCAAAGAGCAAGAAGAAAAAGAACGTGCTGAAGAAGAGGCTCGTTTAGCTGAAAAGGAAGCGCAGCGGAGAATTGACGATGCACAAACCGAAAGCATTGAAGCTCTTAAAAACGCAATGGTGAAACCTGAGGATATTCGGGCAATCATCGCTGATGAATTATCCCGCAAAATCGAAGAATTAAAGGCCATGACGCCGGTTCCGGAAGTTAAAGAAGAGCCTGAAGTTGCTCCAGCCCCCGTTGAACCTGAGGTCAAGCCGGAAGCGGCTCCTGCGCCAGCCCCGGCGGTGATGCCGCAGATTATCGTTAATGTACCTCCGGCTCCAGCTCCCGTGGTGGTCGAAAAAGAAGTTAAAACAGAGGTGAAGGAACCAGTCGAAAAACCTAAAATTATTCGAATTCCGTTCCCGACACGTTTATTGTCCTCTGAGCAAGAACTGAAAGATAACTACAATGAGCTCAAAGCCGAATGCCTCTCCTATGGGCTTAAGAGTCGCCTTTCAAATTCCGGTGATACCTTCCGCCTTCACACTAAAACTTATGTGAAGATTACAGTGGCGGGAAAAGGCTTAAAACTTTATTTGGCCCTTGATCCGAAAGATTATGAGAACTCGCCCATTCCTGTAAAGGATGCTGGTGACAAGAATATCTATCGCGAGATTCCTGTTGTCTTTAAAGTTAAATCTCCTCTTTCGATGAAGCGCGCAAAACAATTGATCGCTGATGCTTGTGAGCGTGATGATCTCGAACAGGGGAAGGTTATTAATAAAGACTACGCTTCTGAACTTGTTGACTACAAACCTCAAAATGCCTCCGGCAAAGATGAGGACGATGTGGAAGACGAGGAATAAGTAACTATTGATCATAAAAGCCTGACCGCATGGTTGGGCTTTTTTGTTAGAATCAAGACATGAAAAAAATATTGATAACTGGCGGGACATCGGGATTAGGCTTAGCCGCGGCTATTTCCTTTCTTGAAAAAGGTCATGAAGTTTATATCAGTGGAAGAAATACTAAGAAAGGGCAAGAAGTTCTTGAAACTATCCCGTCGCAATATTGCGAGCGTGTGCATTTCATCGAGCATAATCAAGGCGAGAAGAGCAGTAACGAAAAACTTATTTCATATTTTAAAGATCTTCAATTGGATGTTGCGATTTTTAATGCCGGTGTCCAATTTCCAAAGGAGAAGGTAGGAAATTCTGTCTGCAGCGAAACCATTAGAATCAATTATTGGGGTGTAAGGCAATTAGCGGTGGCCTTTCATGAATTATATCCGAATCTTCGCGAGGTTCTTGTAACTTCAATGGCTCGTGAGAAGCCGCCTCACTTAGATTTTTCATCTTTCTTATTTCATAATCCTCTGCGTCCACGCCTCGAATATAAGGTGAGCAAGGAAATGATTTATCTCCTTTATTTTGAATTCCTAAAGCAAGGCTATAATCTTTCGTTATTGCATCCTGGTGTTATTAAAACGAATATCTATTCATCGGAAGCACCGACGATTTATCGTCTTTTTAACAACTTGGTGACAAAATTTACACCTATCAAAGAGCAAATTGGCGATTTATATTATATGGCCGCGCTTTCCGAACCTGGATATTACGCTTTGGATGGATTTCTTGAAATGCGAGGAAAACCATGCAGAAAGCCTCTGAAATATCCGAAAAAGAGAGAATTAGATGCTTATTTAGAAGCGGTGGATAAGGAAATTCCTTGCTTTTGAAGAGCCGCTAAATAGAGCTTATATACCTCTTGAGCAACGCCTTCAAGCGGTAAATCATCAGTCGTGATTTGAAAATTCGTGGGCGGAATTTTATTGCTTGCAAATTCGATGCGATCATTAGAAATTCTAGAAGCAATCGCTTCTTCGCTGTCGCCGCGATTTCTCATTCTTTTAATCCGCGTTTCTTCTTTTGCTTTTAAAAAGAAAGAGACGACACCGCGATTGTTTAATGCCAAAAAACTTTTCAAGCCGTTAGGATCAACGACCACAACTTTAGCGGGAGAAATTTGATCTTTGCCGCATCCATAATAATTTTGGTTATAAAAAGTTGTTTCGACGAAGAAGTCTTGCTTTTTAAGTTCGAGAAACCTTTCTTTGCTGACAAAAAAGTAATCGATCGCATTCTTTTCGCCTTTGCGTGGTGAGCGTGTCGTGTGCGTGACTGCTTTTTGGATTCCGAAAAGCAACTTTAACATTTTTGCAACTTCGGTTTTGCCGCTGGCGGAAGGTCCGGATAATAAAATCATTAAACCGATTGTAAGTTTTACTCTTATATCTTGCAAGACATTGAGAAAAATAAAAATAATGCGGGACTTTTTTCTGGCTTTGTCCTATATAAGTGGTGAAAGGAGAAAATGAAAGATGAGTGACGTTATTGCTATTGATCTAAAACTCAATGACAGGAACGCTGTAATGGGTCTTTTAGGTGCGATGTATCGTCAAGCCCTTGTCGAGATTGGTTATAGTCCCGATGAACATGTATACGATCTCGACAGAGACTTTTTGATGCGACACAAGGATGATTCTTTAAGCGTTCAATTTGTTTTGCAAATTTTAGATTATTACGAATCGCTTCCAGATTTTGGGAGGCGTGTATTTCTTTGCGAATGTTTAGAACGGGGCCGTCATTACAATTGGTGGTGGTTGGAATTCATGGATCCGAAAAATTATCGACGTTTTCGGAATCGTTTATTTGCTAAGACGCTGGAAGGCTTTTTGAGTTAAAAATGAAGTCCTTAAAAATTAAAGGGCTTTGTTCCCTTCTTTTTCTTGTGCCTTTTTTATCTTCATATCGCCTGCAAAACGAGATTCAGCCACCGTCTCGTTTAGGAGGTTTTGCTGATGGAGTAATTCGTCCTTTGCGTTCAATTGACATTGACTACAATTTACGTTTCGGATTTATTCCGAGCCACAATATGAACCTCTCATTGGAGGCACATCTTAAAAACCCGCTTACGACGGCAACATATGGGGAAGACGGTTATTCTCTTTCGCGAGTAGCGCTCGGCGGAATTAGCGTCAAAGGCGATGTTGAACGCACATATTCTTTTTTGATTCCGCACGAAAATTTATATGCAGGTCGTAACACGATAAATTTAGTGTTCTCTGAATGGGAGGGGCTAGAGCGAACTTGGTCTTGGGTCACAAGTTTTGCCTTCGGATATAAGCCTGAAGGACAAGAATATTTAATAAATGATAATCTTGAGATTCAAAGCGAACGCGGAAGCGGAACGATCTTTAAAAACGGACGTCCGCACATTTTGCCTTATTCGTTTTTGACTGCGGGATGTCGTGAAAATTTTTATAATCCGGAGAACGGAATCTTTTCTCTTTCTGAGCTTCGTTTTCAAACTCGCGATTATGATGGATCTCTTAAACCTTTAAGTTTTAAAAATGCGACTTTGAAATTGTACGATAATCACGATCTTTTCTCGTTTTTATCGCCATTTATTGATCGTTACGGAACCGCTATTGAATTTTCGCTTAAAGGCGTCAGAAACGATGATCAAACAACCTCGTTCCTTTTAAAGGACCCGTTAGCGATATCTTTAGACACGAAAAGAATCTATGATGGGGCCAACCACCCGGAAAATTGCTCGTTTCTCGAAGAGATTCCTTTAGCGGCGTTAAAGGTTGGAGAAACGCGAACATATAATTTCGCTTTGGAAATCGAAGGCGTTGGCGAAATCGCTGAGGACTCGCTTTTATATCGCTTCAGCATCATTCATGATACGAATTATTTTGGTGAGTGCGATAACTCGACGTGGTGCGTCATTGAGGATTATTGATGTTAAATTTTCTTTTTTCTTCGCTTTTCTTTCTCCTGAGCGCCTTCCTTTTTGATCATTCGTTAACTTATAACTTCATTGATAAGACCTGGCTAAAACTTGATTACCAAGACATTCAATTAGCGGTTGATGCTTTTAGCTTAAAAGGAGAAGGAGCGCAGCCTTACTTTCTTCTTACTGACTTGGAAGAACTATTAGATTCTTATTTTCTAAGGAATTTCTCTTCGCGCCCTGGAATCGAATACAACTATACAATCAGTGTCAAAGACTCCTTTCTTTTTGAAGGAGAACTTTATCCGTCATCATTACGCCTGAATTTTTCAGCTCAATATCATCTTGTTGACTATCTAGCGTCTCGTTCATTTTCAATTCAAAAAGGAGATAACTATGGAAACTCTGGAAGCGCTTAATATTTTAGAGAAATCATTCCTTGCCCCTTTTTTAGAAGAAAGAGTCACGGATATTTCTTATGATGGAAAACGATTTTATCTTTTAAAACAGGGTGTTCAACGGCAAGTTTTAGATCTTGAGGTTTCACGAAAAGAAGTTGAATTATTTTTATATCGTCTTGCGAATAGTTTAGGCGTCTCTCTTTCTTTTCAATCTCCTGTCATCGACGTTTCTTTCGGGCGATATCGTCTTAACGCGCTTCATCATTCAATCGGGAGAAACAAGGGAGAGAAAACTTATTTATTTTCTTTAAGAATCGCTTCATGCGATTCAATCCTTGATAAGGATAAGGATTTCTTTTGCCCGGGCGCGAAGGAATTGCTTTTAGAACTGATCGAGCACAATCAGTCGATTATTATCGGGGGCGTTTCCGGCTCTGGCAAAACAGAATTAGAGAAGTGGCTTCTAGGAAAAATGAAAGATCTGAAGCGTGTGATAATCATCGACCACAGCGATGAATTATCTCTTATCGAAAATGAAGAACTTGACCTTAATATTTGGGTCGCTGGAAGAAAGCCGTTCAATGATGTCAGTGTTTTGATTGCGAACGCCTTGAGGGCGAACCCCGATTATTTAGTTTTTGGCGAGTGCCGGGCAGCTGAAACCTATGAAGTTTTAGTCAGTGCGACTTCCGGACATCCGCTCATCACATCCATCCATGCTTTAAAGAGTGAGTTAATTCCTTTGCGACTTTTATTTTTAACTAAACTTTATCATCCAAACGTTGATGAAGATTCGCTTATGAAAGATATTCGGGCACATTTTCCCTATTTCGTCTATTTAAAAAGAGAAAGTACTCAAAATGGCGAACATCGTTATTTGGAATCGATTGCAAGGTTAAATGAAAAAGGAGAGTACGAAACACTTATAAGGAGAGATGAATGAAACAGAACTTTATTATTGTTGTCCTATCACTTCTAATTGGCTTTTTAGCCTACCTCATTCTCAGCGATTTATTGGTGAGCATTATTATCGTCATTGCTTTCCTGCTTGTTTTATTTTTGATAATGAAGCCTTTCTTAAAAAGAGCCCTCAATAACGAGAGGAAGGAGCTTGAAGCCGGGCACTTTATCCAGAACTTCTTCAGTTCTTTAGCAGCAACGTCTTCGATTGAAGAAGCTTATCAAAGCGCTTCATTAGGGGCTGAAGGTGAGTTTCTTGATTATTTAAAGAGCATTTCCAATGACGAGATCGATGAACGCTTGAGACGCCTTAATCTTTATTTTCAAAGTGATGATTATGAGATGTTCCTTTCGCTTCTGACTCTTTATAAAGAACAAGGCGGGAATGTTATAGAACTTTCTTCGCCGTTATTAGAGACAATCGCGCATCATGAAACAACGAGGAAAAAAGAAAAGGAAATAAGAAAGAAAAACAATTATCAGTTTCTTTCTTTATGGGGTCTCAGCGTCGTCATTCTTTTGTTCGTGCGATTTGGGCTCAGTAATTTCGATGATTTAGTCAGTAACTCTCTTCTTTACACGATCATCGGAAGCCTTTATTTCCTCTTCGCATTATTGAGTTTCTATCTTTATATGCGACACGCTTATCCTCTTGGAGAGAAGAAAGGAGAACCGACGAATGAAAAACTTCTTAAAGCGCCCAAAAACGAATAGAAAGAACAAAAAAGGGAGTCTCCTTCTTTTCTTTTACTTCTTTTTCACCTTAATTTGTGCGCTTGCTTTCTATCTTTTTACAAGAAATCTCTTCCTTGCTTTCTCAATAACTTTAATTTTGATGATGACTTTCTTCTTCCTTTATAATCGAAGTCGGCAAATAGAGGAAAAAGTTAAAAACAAGAAGATCTACGCCGCTGTTCAATTTTTCTCTTATTTTTCAATTTATGTTCAAACAGGATTAACTGTTTATGAATCGCTAAAGCGCGCATTCTATCTAGCTGATGAAAATATAAAAGAAGAAATAACGCCTTTCCTCGCCTCTTTTAATGAGGATAAGAGTTTGACTCCTTATCTAGAATTAGGAAACCGATTCGCTTCTCCGGAAGTAAAACAACTGCTTCTGAGCATTTATCGTTTAGAGGAAGAAGGTGGGAGCGGGAACGCTTTATCGCATTTCTTAAATTCTTTCAGTGCGCTCGAAGAGATGAAGGGCGAGGAAAAACTTCTAGAAACAAAAGAATCTTTCTCTTCTTTCTCGTTTTTGCCGCTTTTGGCAAGCGGTTTAGCCCTAATTATGGTCGTTATCGGGATTGTGGAAATATTAGGAGGGTTCCTCAATGGCTTCTAAATTAGGATTCCTTTTATCTTTATTCTTCGTTATTCAAATCTTTGCTTTCGGTGGTGACTTTTTAGCCATCCAGTCGCTTCATGCATCGTTAGATTCTTTAGCTGTGACTATCGGAAAACGCATATCGATCAGTGGCGGAATTACAAACGAAATTAAACGATATGCAGCGGAGACGGCAAAAGCCCGCTTAGTTGCCCTTAGCGATAACGATGTGATGGTCGGCGAAGTCTATGAATTCGCGCTTCTCCGTATTTATGAACCGATAGCCCTTGGAAAATCATTAACGATCACCATCAAACGTGCGACCATCATCGGATATGTTGTTTAGATTGAAGAAAGGAGGTGAATGAATGTCAGAAATTAAAGGACAATTCTTGGGAATGATTCTTGTTCTAGCGATTTTTGGAGCAGTGGCGGGCATTATTTATGGCGCTTTTCAATCAGCCGCGCAGAACGTTGCTTCTGAAATCGTTAATCCGCCAACGGTTAGCGTCAGCGAACAAAACGTTACTTCAATGAATTATAGTTGGGACGCTCCCATCTTGCATTGAGGAGAAAGGACTAGAGTTTCTCGTTTATTAGAGATTCTAGTCCTTTTTCTTATTTCTTCATATAATATGCACGAGGTAATAAAAACTATGGAAAACAAAACGATTGAAGAAATTAGAACGCTCTTTATTGAGCGTACAAAACGCGAAGACATTAACAATTCAACAATGCTTAAGGACTTAGGCCTTGATAGTTTAGATGTTGTGGAAATGTGTTTGGATTTAGAAGAAAGATACAAAGTTCAATTTACCACTGAAGAGCTTTCATCTTTTAAAACTTTCGGAGACTTATTGAAGTCAATTCAAGGAAAACTTGAAGAAAAATAAGCAAAAACATCGCTTAATCTTGCAACTAATCATAACTTCGCCTAAAATCTTCCGTGCACCTTGAGGTGCAATGCTTGCTTAGCTCAATGGCAGAGCAATCGGCTGTTAACCGATCGGTTGTAGGTTCGAGTCCTATAGCAAGCGCCACGGCCCGTTGGAGAAGTGGCTTAACTCACATGCCTTTCACGCATGCATTCATGGGTTCGAATCCCGTACGGGTCACCAATTAGAAGAACACCTATAATGTTTCGACATTATAGGTTTTTTATATTGAAGGATGGCAAAAGACTCGGAAATGCAATTTTTTATCTTTAGGACACCAAACAATGAATATGCACAAAAAATGCAGGTCAAATATTTTGAATATTTTGAAATCTCTAAAATTAAATTAAATCACTTCTCTACAAAAAGGTGCATTTTGCCGTGATTTTTAGAGTTTTATAAAATAAAATGTTAAAGAGGCAAGAGGTAATGAGCATCGGTTTGAAACACGGAGAAGTTTTTTAAAAAATCATCAAGTTGAATGGGAAGAGTATGCCAAAAAGCTCATTTCTGTCTTAAGGGAATTTTAGGTGATGATGCCTTAGGAATCGAACACGTAGGGAGTATAGCAATTCCTAGTATAAAAGCTAAACCTATTATTGATATTGCTTTAGGCGTCAAAACTCTTAATTCAATACTTCCATATAACGATACACTCAATGAAATGGGTTTTGTTTTTCGTGGTAGTTACCAAAGGGAACAATTGCTCTACACGGTTAGAGATAAAATAAACCTAGATATAGCAAAAAGTTATGTTCATGTTGTGGTTTTTAATTCGAAAGAGTGGGGTGATTATCTATTATTTCGTGATTATCTTAGATCAAATGAAGAAACTGCAAGAAGGTATGAAAATTTAAAAATTTATCTTGCTGAAAAGTATAGAAATGATAGGAAGTCCTATACGTCTTCTAAACATAAATTTATCGAAGAAATTCTTAAAAACTGAGGATATGGTTTTCAAAAAGTTCAGCTGGTTTATAAATAAGCATTCATGATTCAACCAATCTTAAAATAAATATAAAGACTCCTAAAGTCTATTCCTGTCTAAATTAGAAAGAGATGACAAATGAAGCAAACGTTCAGTATAAGCGTCAATAAAATTAGAAGAATAATGGCTAAATTATTCTTAAAGAATAAAGGAGTTATGGCGAATTATATTCAAGAAATCGGCAAAAGGCAAAGGAAAAAGCGTTGTCACTTATGAGTATGAATTTAATGATGGAAATGTTTTAATCAAAAACTTAGTGAAAAACGCATCTTCAATCTTAAATAAGAAATGCATTAGGAAACACTATGTGATTGAAAATACGCTGGTAGTAATTGAAAGCTTTGTTTACTTTTTCCCGAATAATGAAGAAGTAAAAAGAGAATTAAGGGCCTAAAATGAAATTAAGTTATAAAATTCAAGACCATCAAGATTGTTGTCCTGTCTATTGGTTTGAAGATGGGTCCTTTGGTCCTTTGAACTCTCTAGAAAACTTTCAAATTTCTCTCAATGACAGTTCAACTTTTTTGTTGAACGTAGATAAAAGGACAAAAACAGTCGTATCGATAGAAGGCTATTTTCCGCATGAATCAGAAAAACGAACTCCCAGTTTTCGTTTCAATCCCCCGTCTATTTATGAAGGGGAATTAAAATTAACTGAAGTAGGTAACGAACTAAATGATGAAGGCTGCTTTATGCCTTTAAAGAATCAGAGAATATTTTATGATCAGGAAAAAGAAATTCTAGGAATCGGCGAACTTGACGGTAACAAATGCTTGAGATTTTTAGATAACGCTTACGTGTATTTTCTTGGTGAAAATATTGTAGGCATCGCTATAAAACTAATAAGAAGATAATTTAATCAAGGAGGATTATTTATGATGATTAGAATCATCTTTTTCCATGACATCTATTTTCTTGATTTAGGCGAATCATGGAAGTTGATGATATAATTTTGACATTCTATGGTGCTTAAAGATCTTGAAGGAATTAAATTCTTCAGTTTAAAGAATGACGATGAAGACGATCCTGAACTGAGAATTTTGAAGATAAAAAGCGTTGATTATAATCAAAATATCGTTCACGCGTTCAGGTATTATGCTTATGAAAACGATGAAGTAGATTTACCTACCATTAGTTTTTTAAATGATGAGATTGTAGTCATTGATCCAAAGGTAATCGAAGAAAAAGACGCGCGAATTGCGGAGGAATTAAGGAAAGCCGAGGAAGAATATAAGAAGAAATTAGAAGCACAAAATAGGATCAAAAGCGCGCATTTCCTTGAATATAATTCGCCATATCTCCGTGGACAAGAAATTGAACTAATTAAAGGATATCCAAGACAGGCGCTAGATTTTTCAACAAAGGAAGATCGATATTATTTAGATGATTGCAAAGTCGAAGCGGGCGTCCTTTTCTATTCTTTAATGACGGTAGGAACACGTAAGCATCGCGAAAATTGCATCTATACATTTTTCACCAAATTCGTTTTTCAAGAATGCCATTTCAAAATAATTGAGGGTTCATTTTATAAACCAGTTAATAGTCAATATATGTCAGGCATCGACTGGAAAGAAATTTAAGGAAAAAGATGGAATCGCTGTGTAAACAATTCGACTGCCAAGAATGTGAAAAATTTGATCAATGCGGCGGTTGCTTAAAAAGATGCAATAGAGGTAAATGCATAGCTGCGGACACAATTAAAGAAAAAGGGACAGAAGGCTTTCTTCAACTGAAAGAACAATTGATCAGAGAAATTAATGACTTGAACATAGATGGATTGTTTCTAAATGATCTAAATCTTCTTTCGGGTTCATATATAAACCTTGAATATCAACTAGAAAACGGGAAGAAAATTAAATTGTTAAACGACAACGACGTTTATTTAGGGAATCAAGTTGAAAGAAAGAATAACGAAAGATGTTATGGCGTCGCCTGTAGCGTCAATCACATATTGATATGCGAATACGGCTGTAATGGCGATAAACCGGAAATCATTCTTTATAAAAAGAGAGAACTTTAATAATCTTAATTGATGACATTTCCAAATAAATTAGAGACAAAACGCCTAATTCTTCGAAGGTTTGAGAAAGAAGATCTCGAAGCAATCTATACGATATTTTCCGATTTAGAAGTGAATGAATTTTTGCCGTGGTTCCCTTTAAAAAATAAGCAAGAAGCGAGTCATTTTTATGAGCAACGCTTAAAGAACAAAAAGTATTGTTTTGCAATTTGTTTAAAAGAAGATAATCGTCCAGTCGGCTACATTAAGATTGAAGATGACGATAGTTATGATTTAGGTTATGCCTTAGAGAAGAAATATTGGCATCAAGGGATTACAAGCGAAGCCGGGGCGATGATGCTTGAATTAGCAAAAATGGAACATCTTCCATATTTGACCGCGACTCATGATGTGAGAAATCAAAGAAGCGGGTCTACCATGCAGAGAATAGGTTTTAAATATCAATATTCTTATGATGAAATGTGGAAACCTAAACATATTCTCGTTACTTTTAAAATGCATCAGTTAAACATAAGCTGTGACGATAACTTCGTCTATAAGAAATATTGGGATAAATATGATAAACACTTTATTGACGAGCAGTTTAAGAAATATTAGTTTTCTTCAATCAAGTTCTCGCCTTTTAAAACTCCGCGTTTTTTGATGTAGAAATAGAGGAAAAAGCTCGCTACTAATGCGGCGCACAACGCGGATAAAACAGGATTAAGCCACATACCCGTCAATTTGATTGATAAGAGAATTGGAACCAATAATAACGGAAAAATCAAGGAGACGGAAAGCGAAATCAGAATCGAAGGAAGAGGTTTTTCAATCGCTGAAAAGAAGGATTGACTGTTATAGGAAATCCAACGGCTGAGATACATGAAACTGAAGATAAAGGTTGCATAAGTCGCCATCTCTTTTAAAGATCCGCTGCCATTACTTGTAAAGATAGAAGAGATGTATTGCGGCATTGAAATAAGGATGATGAATGCCAGCAAACAAATGAGGGCGCTCGACATGAAGCACAGTTTCTCGATTTTCTTCACGCGATCATATTTTTTCGCGCCATAGTTATAACCGATGCACGGCTGTAAAGAGTCACACATCCCATAGAGAATTGGCTGGATGAAGCCATCGATGTACATAAGAACGCCATAGGCACTTACAGCGTCTTCTCCTCCTTGTTCTAACAAAATAATGTTGAAGATGATGGCCGTCACCCTCCCGGCAATATTGCTGAGAAAAGTTGGGAGGCCGTTTCTAAGAACCGCTAATTGGTAAGAAAGATGAAAACTCGGTCGCCCAAAATGAAGGTTTGTTTTCTTAAAGAAAAAAGGAATAAAGGAGACGATGGCAGCGACGGAAAAGCAGAGACACGCCGCTAAAGCGGCCCCATAAACTGGCATTTTCAAAACGCCTAAGAAAAGATATTCAACCGAGATGACGCCGATTGACATCAAAAGGTTGATCGTCATGCTTGTTTTGATCAAGCCAGCAATTCTTAAATAGTTATCGAGAGCAAAAGTAAAGCCCGTAAGCGGCAATGATATAAGGTAGACTTGGAGGTATTGTTTTGACATTTCTAACAGTTCGCCTTCAGCCCCCATCATCACAAGAAGCGGCTCAGAGGCGAAAAGAAAAACAAGGGCTAAGACAATATCAACTCCCAAAATAAAGATGAGAGCGGTGGAGAAAATGCTATTGGCTTCTTTTTGCCTTTTTTCGCCGAGACGGATGGCGATGATAACAGAGGAACCGACGCCGATTAAATCAGCGATTGCGTAGCTGACGACAACCAAAGGAAAAACGAAGTTGACCGCTGAAAAAGCTGTCGATCCGAGAAAAAGATTGACGAACATTCCGTCAATCACTTGATAAATAGCTGACGCCAACATCCCGATTGAACCGGTGATGGCGATTTTAAAGAAAAGACGGCGAATGTTCGCACTTTCAAAAAAGACGTTCCGTTCCATCAGAGTTTCCTCCTTGTTAGCGAAGCGCGAGATCTTCCAAAGCCAAACAAGCCTAGCCACTCTAGCCAATTTTTGAGGTTAAGTCAAGGCGAGGAGACGGAAAGAATAGTTATTAACTAACTTTTCTTTCGTGTTTTGAATTTTATGCAGGAGTATAACGCCTCCTGAGTAAGTTACTACAAACTTTTTAATGTTTCGCTATACTAATGAAGATAGAAGGAGTCTTTTATGAGCAATTATTCTTGGGATTTAACGAAACTATATGTTGATGAAGAAGCGTTTCTTCAGGAATTAGATAAACTTAAAAATGAATTGCTGCCAGAGTTTTTGCCGCTTCAAGGACAATTAAAGGAAGATGAAAAGCTCAAGAGATATTTAGAATTGAGTCGGGAATTAAATGCGCGTCTTTCAAAACTTTCGATGTTTGCCTCTCAGCGAGCGGATTTAAATCGAAAGGACGTGAAAAACGCTGAAGACGAAAGCAAAGTTGAGTTATTCTTCCATGAATTAAACGAAAAGCTTTCATGGGAAGAACCAGAGCTTTTATCGCTCGGGGAGGAGCATATTTCGCGTTTTTTAAATGAGAATCCGGAATTTAAGGATTTCGATTATTATTTCATTAAATTGTTCCGTGACCGCGACCATATTTTATCGCCAGAAAAAGAAGCGCTTCTTTCCAACTATCAGGCTTTAAGCGGTGAAGCCGCTAATTTATATAGCACTTTAGCGGTCGGGGATTATAGAGGAAGCGAAGTTACGCTTAAAAACGGAGAAACAATCAACGTCAATGTCGCTAATTGGAGCAAATTAATTGCCGATAGCAAGGATCCGGATGACCGCAAAGCCATTTTTGAAGGTCTATATAAATATTTCGATGCGCATAAGGTGACTTTTGCTGAGATTTATAATCTTGGTTTGCAGTCACAACTAGCCTTAAAAAAGAGCCGCGGTTATGCTTCAATTCTCGATACGCATCTTTATGGCAACAACATCCCGTCTTCTGTTTATCATAATTTGATTGACGCCGCTCATCGCGGAAGCAAATTCCTTAAAAAATATTACGAGATTCGGAGAAAGGCTTTAGGGTTAGAGAAACATCGTAGCTATGATCGTTTTTTGCCGCTTGCTACAAGCGATAAAAAATATAGTTATGAAGAAGCGAAAGAACTTTTCTTCGCCTCGATTAAGCATTTGCCGGAGGATTTCCAAAAGAAAGCCCATGAAGTCACGAAAGAAGGTTATGTCGATGTTTACCCGCAAGAAGGCAAGAGGAGCGGAGCCTATTCTTCCGGAGGCGAAAACGTTCATCCATATATTCTTTTGAACTTCGTTGGAAATCTCGATGACGTTTTCACATTAGCACATGAAGCCGGCCATTCAATCCATACGCTTTATACGATGGAGAATCAGCCGCTCATGAAGCAGAACTACACGATATTCGTGGCGGAGATCGCTTCAACTTTCAATGAACACAATCTTTTAGATTATTTGCTCAATTCTTCCTCTCTTTCAAAAAACGAAGAGATCCTTCTTTTGCAGAAAGAGATCGATGAAATTGCTTCAACTTTCTTCCGCCAAACGCTTTTTGCTGAATATGAATTATTAATGAGTGAGAAGGTTGAACGCGGAGAACCGATAAGTTATGAAGTTGCCTCAGAAACAATGAGAAAACTTTATGACGATTATTATGGAATTGATATTCAGGAAGAAGTTTATAAGCCGTTGGTTTGGGCTTATATTCCTCACCTTTTCTATACGCCTTTCTATGTTTATCAATACGCGACCTCATTTACAGCGAGTCAACTGCTTTATAAGAGAGTCCGCGAGCATGAAGAAGGGGCTTTTGAGAAATATATCAGTTTACTCAAGAGCGGCGGCAGTGACTTCCCGTTAAATGAAGTTAAAGCCGCTGGCGTTGATTTCACCGACCCTCATTCTTTCGATGCAGTGATTGAGAGAATGGATGAACTGGTTGCTCGTTTGGCGAATATTTTGAATATTAAGTAGGTTTTGCAGCGTTTATGGCTCTTTTTGAAAGCATTTTAGAGACGATTGGCGGTACGCCTCTTCTTCATCTAAGAAAGATTGAGGAACGCTTTTCCTTGCCATATAAACTATATGGCAAATTAGAGCGTTTTAATCCGAGCGGCTCTATAAAAGATCGCGCGGCTCTATATATGGTCAAGAAGGCTCTAGATGATAAAACCTTATGCCCCGGGATGACTTTAGTGGAAGCAACAAGCGGCAACATGGGAATTTCCTTAGCGATGATTGCCTCTTCTTTTGGAATTAAATGCCATTTATATATGCCGAGCAGCGCCTCCAAAGAACGGATTAAGATGATGAAGGCTTGGGGCGCGGAAGTTTATTTAACGCCGGCTGAAGAAGGGATGGACGGTGCCCTCAAAAGAGCTGAAAAGGAAGTTAGAAGCGGAAAAGCCGTCATGCTTCGTCAATTCGAGAATCTAGAAAATCCTCACGCTCATAAGATGACAAGCGGACCAGAAATTCTTAAAGATTTAAATGGCGAAGTAGCGGCGCTTGTTGTCGGCATTGGAACGGGCGGCACTTACGAAGGGCTTTATCATTATTTTAAAGTTCATTCGCCTGAGACGCTTTTCTTTGCGGTGGAGCCGGCTAGTTCGCCCTTATTAAGCGAAGGACGTAGCGGACCACATTTATTACAAGGATTAGGGGCGAATTTTGTGCCTTCAATTGTCGATAAAAATGATTTGAAGAACATTATAAAAGTCAGGAACGAAGATGCTTATGAGATGACGCGCCTTTTGGCTAAAACTGAAGGCGTCTTTGCCGGCATCAGTAGCGGTGCTTCTTTATATGCTTCTCTACACTTACCTCTTCAAACAGGCAATGTCGTCGCTATCTTTCCGGATAACGGTGAGCGTTATCTTTCAACGGAGGGGCTTTATGATTGAAGACAAAGTAGCGTTCATCAAGAGCTTATATACTCCGCGAACAAAGGATTGCTCGAAAGAAATTTCTCGCGACGGCGTCAAAGATTTTTATGAAGAGATCCGTGAACTTCTCTTTTTTGAGGCGTATCACACAGAATTCGATGAGAAACGCGTTGCTTTTCTTTTAGCTTCAAGCGAGGAACGCTTTAAGCATTTCGCGAATGTTTGCAATTGCCAAAAACCTTTGATTTATGATGAATTATTATCAGCGCTTCCAAACTTAAAGAAGCTCTTGGTTTCGGATATTGAAGCGATATATGATGGCGACCCTGCCGCGCGTTCTCATCTTGAAATTGTTTTATCTTATCCGGGTTTTATCGCAATCAGCGCCCATCGTCTCGCCCATCTTTTATTAAAGGGCGGATATCCGTTCATTGCTCGCGTTATCAGCGAATACGCTCATTCAAGAACGGGTATTGATATTCACCCGGGGGCAGAGATTGCTTCTGGCTTTTTTATCGATCACGGGACTGGCATCGTCATTGGTGAGACAACAAAAATCGGCGAGCACGTTAAGCTCTATCAAGGCGTGACTCTTGGAGCTTTGTCCTTAAAAGACGGACGGAAGTTAGAGGGACAGAAACGTCACCCGACGATTGAAGACAATGTAACGATTTATGCGGGAGCGACGATTCTCGGCGGCACGACGATTATTGGTCATGATTCCATCATCGGTTCAAATGCTTATATCACAAGTAGCGTGCCACCTTTTTCTCTTGTCCGCGTGAAGCCTTTTGACCTCAAAATCGATAAGCGTTAAATTTTTGAATTTCGCCTTGACTTAAACTTGACTTCAATCATTACAATGCAAAAAGTGCGAGGTTCTTTTTATGACGATTTCTGAAGTGGCAAAGAAATATCAAATACCGGAGTCGACGCTTCGTTGGTATGAACGGGTCGGTCTTCTCCCGCGAGCTCATCGTAACGACTCGGGTGTCCGCGATTATAGCGAGGAAGAAGAAAACGCGATTGTCTTTGTAAAATGCATGCGGGCAGCCGGCGTTTCAGTTGAAGCCTTAAAGGAATATTTGTCATTGCCGGCTACTAACGAAGAGAACATCAATAAAAGAAAAGAACTTCTAAGACACGAACAAGAGAAATTATTGAAGAAGAAAGAAGATTTAGAGAAAGCTTTGGAACGCCTTGAATATAAGATTGCCCATTACGATGAAATCATGCGTCATTAGACGCAAAAAATAGAAAAGATCTATAATACAAGACGTGGATTTAACGTTGATCAAAGAAAAGATAAAGAAAGCGAAGCATTTAGTCTTCTTAGGAGGAGCCGGCGTTTCGACCGCCAGCGGGATTTTGGATTTCCGTTCGCCAGAAGGACTTTATAACCTTCAAAGCGAATTCGGGGTTTCTTATGAGGAGATGCTCTCGCGTTCTTATTTTTTGTCTCATCCACGCGAATTTTATCGTTTCTATTATGAATTCATGGTTCATGAGGAGGCTAAGCCTAATAAAGCCCATCGCCTTTTGAGTAAATATGAAGAGAGCGGTCATGAAATTTGGATCATCACCCAGAACATTGATAATCTTCATAAAGAAGCGGGTTCTAAGCATGTTTTAGAACTCCATGGCAATCTAAAGGACTTATATTGTGAACGTTGTGGATCTCTCTACGACTTAAAAGATGTAAAAGGGCAAGAGATTCCGCGTTGCAAGTGCGGGGCAATTCTTCATCCGAACATCGTTTTATATGAGGAGAATTTGCCGTTTGATGTTTTAAAGAAAGCGATTGAGGTTTTAAAGGAAGCAGATTTTTTGTTGGTTGCCGGAACATCTTTAAAAGTCGAGCCAGCAGCGTCTCTTATTTATTATGCTTCTTCAGCCTTTAAGCTTCTCATCAATTATGAAGCGACGCCTTACGATGATTTCTTTGATTATATCGTTCATGATGACATCAGTTTGACATTGGAGAAAATTTTATGAAGTCGCATCCTTTTAAACATTTAAGAACAATCACCAAACATCGTCATCAAGTGATTAGGAACGCCTTTCATTTCGGGATTTTCTTTCACGCTTTGAAGCACGATCTCACAAAATACGGGTGGCGGGAATTTCATCTTTCAGCAAAATATTATGCGGGTTTTCGTTCTCCGGTCTTTGAAGAGAGAATTCGGAACAATTATTTCTCCTTGATTTGTCAGCATCACACTAAGAGAAATGCGCATCATTGGGAATATTGGACGGATTATTTGCAAGGCCGGATTCTCATCAAACAAATGCCTTATAAATATGCGGTGGAATATGTATGTGACGTTTTAGCGGCCACGAAAACTTATGATCCTGAGCATTATAAACCCGAGAATGGTTATAACTACTTTTTAGCGCGCGTCGATCGTTATTATATGGCTAAAGGGACACGTGAATTCATCAAATGGTTGTTTGAGCAATACATCAAATATGGCAATAAGGGCGTCAAACGGAAGATCACCAAAAAAGCCTATCAAGAAATCACTTCTCAATATCCCAATGTTGAGGTTATTGACGGGCCATATAACGGAGGAGAACTTCCGGAGTTATTGAGCGAGGAGTAATTACTTGTTCTTGAAACGAAAGAAGGATACAATACACGAATTGTAGGGGCTTGGTTCAATGGTAGAACAGAGGTCTCCAAAACCTTTGATGAGGGTTCGATTCCTTCAGCCCCTGCCATCTTATAACTAAATTTTGATACAAAGTAAGGGTGTCAAAATTAACGATATTTGTCCGAGAAATCGGGCATTTTTTTAAGTAGTTTTCCTAGTTAAAGTTCGAAACCTCCAAGGAATCGAAAGGTGGTTTAAGGCTACTAGCAAAATAGAACTCTACTAGATGAACGCTAAGGCTACTAGAAAAAGATACCCTAGGAAAATGTGATACGCCTAGTAGAGAAACGATTAGGTTGCATAGTTTATGACGCTAAAATATTAGTATGAAAACAATAAAGAATAATCATTTTGGGACTTGTCATATTTGTTTAGAAAAAAACTTTATCTTTTGAGCATTTTCCTCCGAAGTCGTGGTTTAACAATGAGAAAGTCAAAATAGACTAAAAGTTTTATCAAAAAGATTTAAGAGTTCACACTTTATGCGCTGATTGCAATAATTTGACTAATGTTATCATTTTTTTGCATTCACAAGATTTTCGTTTTTTAATAGTTTCCATCGGTTATAATTAGTACGTAAGGAACGAATCTAACAGCTCTTTAGTTAGAGCTGATTGATAAAGTTTTCTGTCAAAGCTGTTAAGAGAACTACCCTTCGAGGTATCAGCAGTAGGTCGCCCTATAGTCAATCATTGCATTCGTCTCCTTATGAAAGGAGGTCAACCTCATAGTTTTTTTCTTGTTGAAAGATTAAATTATGAAAAATGAAAAAATGATTGTTAACAGAGAAACTGCAATGCGTTTGTGGACGTCAAGGTACGGGAAGCAGACCAGGGCTGTGGATTTCGCTGGAAGGACGATGGCTAAGTCCGCCTACGATAATCGCAACAGCGAATACGGATGGAACCTCGACCACATCTATCCTCAGTCAAAAGGAGGAAAAACAGCGGATTACAACTTGGTTTGTTGCCATATTCTGACCAACGATGAAAAAGCCGATAAGATCTGCTTTAACGCAAACGGCCAATCATTCAAGGTCGTGAAAGTTGAAAACCACTATGAAATCGTCAACCAAACCAATGGTAGCGATAAAGTGAATCAGCCTACACTTTTTGATTCTGCATATGGAGTCAGGCTTTTCAATCAGTTCGTGAAGGCATCGAAGAAGCAGAAGTTCTGTGGTGAGATTCTTATTGATTTAAGGCTCGTCAAGACCAGTGCAATATTCGACTTCATAAGAGAGGTCTTCGACACGGAAAACGTTAATGTCTTCTCCAAGGAGAGTGGTTATTCAATGTTCATGCCTTCTAGTGCTCAAAGCCATCTTGTTGTCATTAGAAGCTACGATGTCGGATTGAAGTCACTGATTCAGGATTTGCTTGATAAGTGTCTACTCATCAACACTTATCTGTCGCATTACTTTGTGCCGATGGGTTATCTTTATGCATTTGATATCTATTTCAATGTTGCATATAGCAAAACCGCTGATGAGTACTATCAAAACGTCAATTTGAGGGATATCAATTCCTATTTTGGTCATCCAACCAATAATCTTTATATCAGTGAACTCGTTGTCGAAAACACTGATGCCAAGGATGATTTGGAAGAGCAGGACTTTAACTTCAATCCTTATGGCATTAGAACGACAAACAACAAAGACTTTGGTGGAAAGACCTATGTGAAATATAGCTATATCTTCACAAAGCTAGCTAAAAACCTGGATAAGGAGGTAAGTAGACAAGATTAAGGTTCTATGAGAACCTCCTTTGATTGAATTGGGGTGGTGGGCGACAACCATCCTTTTATTTTCGTTTTTTTGGTTTCAATTTTGTTTATAAATTTATTGATTGGTTACAAAGCAAATGAATATTGAAATTGGGAAACGCTATGTCTATCTGACTGTGATCGAAGATACTGGGAAGAAGCATCATTCCACAAAGATTTATAAATGACGTTGCGTTTGTGAAAAAGAGGTAGAATTCAATGTCAACATGCTCCATACTGGCCAGGTCAAATTTAGCGGTTGAAGTCGTTTCATGGTGAGGGACTTGATTGGTCAAAAATTCGGTAGACTGACAGTGGTTAGCTTTGCCTATAAGAAAAACAAAAGAACTATTGGAAATTCCAAAAAAGCAACACATCAGACATCACAGGCGTTCATTACGATAGGGAGCGAAGACTATAGGTAGCTCAAATTATATTTCAACACAGATCACATTTGCTCGGCAGATTCAAATATAAAATAGATGTTATTAAAGCTAGAAGAGCAGGTGAAGATAAATTCTTTGAAAAATATAGGGAGGCATAGATATGAAATTTATTAATGAATTTATTAAATCTTTTAATAAGTTTAAGAGAGAGATAGATAGCAATGCAAATTCTAGATATTTGTCTTGGGAATATTGTTATGGTAAATTTCATGAAGCATTCGATAAATTGAACGAATTAAATGAAGATGATTACTTGAATTTGTCATTGCACCTTGCTTTTTATCTTGCATCATGGGGAATGTACCGTGGATCATCTTTTCTGTTGCAATTTGATTACAAAGTTCATCTTCAAACCGTCAAATTAATTCTCAATGATAAATATAAACCTTTAATTGGCTATTGCTGGGACAAAGGTGATAAGAACTACTCTTCAAATTTAGATCTACTCTTCGGTAGTGAAGGTAATGAAGGACTAATAAATTCAATTAAGAAAGAATATGAGCGTTTTAGAAGAGAAGCTAGGAACGAAGACGAGTCAACTAATCAAGCTATTTCGGACATTCTAGTTACGAAGATTCTCTTAGGAACATTAGGATGCGTTCCTGCTTACGATGAGATGCTAAAAGGAGCACTAAAATTTGGAAAAGAGGAATGCGGAGAAAAAGAATTAGTTCAAAGATTCGGTAAAAATTCATTCGAAGCGCTAGTCGATTTCTATTCAAAAAATAAAAAAAAGATTAGAAAAAAGATGGAAACTTTAACTTTAAAAGACCTCCCATCAATTGAATATCCACAAATGAAACTTTTGGATATGGGGCTTTGGAAATTAGGCTTAGAAAAATCGAAAAAAACGACAAGAAAGAGAAGGAGAAAGTAAAAAGCCAAACAAAATAAACACTTTATAATGGTGTCATTTTTCTAACAGGGGGTATCGTTTTGTATTAAATCGATAACACAAAGACATTCTCAAATTTCAGCACTTAATGGTGCTGTTTTATTTAATACAGTGGCGGTTTAATTGATTGTCTTAATACCTTATTTAGAATAAAAAACATGGCGATACTTTTAAATCAATGTGAAAATTTCACCTTAATTTATAAAATATTTTCAAAATAAGGTTAATTTATTACTCAATAAGATTGTTGCAAGTGATAATTTCACTTATAATCTAACCAAAGAGGAGGTAAGCCATGCTAATTAGCTATACCATATCGAATTTTTTATCATTTGACTCAAAGCAAACAATATCGATGGTGGCTGGAGCTCCTAAAAAGAAAGTTGATCATTGTGTTAATAAGGGCAAATTGAAAATACTTAAATTTGCTGAATTATACGGAGCAAACGCTTCTGGGAAATCAAATTTAATTAAGGCTGTTGCCTTTTTCAAAAGAGTAGTTTTAGAAGGCATTAGAATTAATTGGTCGAGTTGTTATTACAGAGGAAAAAAAGAGAATAAAGATAAAATTTCTACTTTTGATTTTGAGTTTGAAATTGATAATAAGATATATACCTATGGTTTTGATATATTACTCTCTAAAAATAGCATTAAGGCCGAATGGCTGTATGAACTTGGTCCTGATGAGAAAGATATTTTGATTTTTAAAAGAGTCACAAATGGCGGAATAAAGTTAAGCAAAAATTATTTTGAAGAAGATATTTTAAATAGGCTTAATATTTATTACTCTGATATTAAAAATCAGGACAATATTTTGTTTTTAACATTGATGAATACCAACAAGGACACTTTATATGAAGAAAACGCAAATAATAGTGTAATGATTTTTAAAAAAATATTTAATTGGTTTTCTAATTCGTTGGTTGTTATTTTCCCAAATATGTCTTTAGACAACTCTAAATTTTTCATTTCTAACCAGAAAATTAATGAGATAAATGCTTTAATTTCAAAGTTTGGAACTGGTATATCAGAATGCAAATTGGTCGATTGTCCACTTGAAGAACTTCAAAATAAATTGCCTCCTGTTATATTTAATGATTTACTCAATCAATTTGAACAGTTTAATGCTTCTAAGAATAAAAAGACCAATCCGCAAGTTAATATAAGGCTCAATAACAATATTTACTTTCTCGGCAAAAAAGATAACTCTTATCAACTAAAGAAAATAACTTTTCAGCACAGAAATGACGACGGGTTATATGAATTTGATGAAGAGAGCGATGGTACTCAAAGGTTATTTGATTTGATTCAAGTTTTAATGGATGATCATTCTGAGAAAGTTTATTTTATTGATGAACTTAATAGATGTTTTCATCCAGATCTTTCTTTCGAATTTATTAAGTCTTTCTTTTCTAAAACATCAAATTCTCAATTAGTTGTAACTACACATGAAACTCGTTTATTGGATTTGGATCTTTTGAGAAGGGATGAGATTTGGTTTTGTGAAAGAAAAAATAATGGACCAACCACAGTATATTCGCTTGAAGAATTTGGCGAAAGATTTGATAAAAAAGTTGATAAGGCCTATCTAGATGGACGATATGGTGGAATTCCTAATTTTAATAATTACTTCGCTTAATGAGGTGTTTGATGAGAGAACTTGGCAGCAAAAGTAATTATGATAGAAAAAGAAATAATAGAGAGTTTAATAAATTCTGTTTTATTGTTTCGGAGGGCGATGTAACTGAAATAAGATATTTTGAAGGCTTAAAAAACAATAGCGAATGTCTTCATCTAAACAAACTTATAAAGCTTACTATTATTGAAAACGAGGAAGACGAAGTTGGTCAAAGTCATTTAAAACGTAAAATCAATAATTTTGAGGACTCAGTAAAAGAAGGCAAAATTAATTATGATAAGGATGTTGATATTGCAGTATTCGTTTTTGATCGTGATCCTCAGAATTTTAAATCGGAGCAATATGATACTTATTTAAAATTATGTTGTGAAAAAGGATACAAGCTTTGTATTTCAAATCCGACATTTGAATTATTTTTGTTAATGCATGACGATAAAATTTTCAATTTAGATAGGAAAAAGATGCTTGAAAATTGTAAAGAGAATTCTAAAAGATACTTAGAATTACAGGTTGAAAATTTTTTCCATCACAATAAGCGCAATTTGGACTTCGCAATTTATAAAGACAAAATTAAAATTGCAATCAAGAATGAACAAGAATTTTGTGAAGATTTATATGATCTTAAAGAAGAACTAGGGTCAAATGTTGGTCAATTCATTGGAACTCTTATGGTTGAATAATCGATTACTGAGTTATAGGACTGAGTTTTTTGTTGTTAGCTGCCAAACTTATTGCAACAGGGTTGTTTGCTTTGGTTTGTTGCCTTCTTTGCTAGAGGGTATTGAGGTTACTCATGATTTGGAACAATTTGAGCATTTCGACGGCAGATGTTACGGCTATGCAAATGATTCAGACAAGAATGTGAGGCGATTCTAGTACCATGTAGCTTCTTAACTTTTAAAAAGTTAAGCAATATTGAAGTGGTTATTTTGATACTCCGATACTGAAAAGCAGTGCCGAACATTTCTTTAGTTTTTTAATCTTTAACAATGATAAAATAAAATCATGGATAAACTAGATTTATTGCAAGCGGAAATTAAAAAATTCGTTGACGAGAGAGATTGGAACAAATTTCATACACCCGCTAATTTAGCTAAATCTATTTCCATTGAAGCCAACGAACTTCTTGAGTGTTTTCAATGGGATGAGAAAAACTTCAACTCAAATGATGTAAAAGACGAGCTTGCCGATGTAATTAATTATTGTATTCAAATGGCGCAAGTCTTGAATCTTGATATCAATAAAATTGTTTTAGATAAACTTGAAAAAACGAAAAGAAAATATCCTATTGAAAAATGCAAATCAAAATCTCTTAAATATGATAAGTTATGATAATCTACTCTAGCATCGTAAGCAAATTTCATGAAGACATTATAAATGGCGTCATTGCTGATCGAATCGAGGATGGGTTTCGCAAGCAAGGACTCACGCATAATAATCCAAGGGAACATCGTGCCTTTGAGAACTCGTTGCCGCAGATTGATGGAGTTTTTGATGAATCTTTTGGAATAAATAGAAATTTAAACGTCGCAATAGAACTTCAAATTCCTCTAACATCGAAAAGAATTGATTTTATAATCACAGGTAGAGACGATCACGGCAAAAGCAACGCAGTCATCATAGAACTTAAGCAATGGGAAGATATAGAACTAAGCGACAAGAAGGATATAGTAATAACCTATGTCGCAAGAGCATATAGAGAAGAGGCACACCCATCATATCAAGCATATAGTTATGCGAAAACTATCGAGAATTTTAACGAATCTATTCAAAAAAAGAATATTCGAATGATTCCTTGCGCCTTTCTTCATAATTTCAATGAATCAAATCGATATAAAATCGAAGATGAGCGCTATCGAACTATAATAAAAGAGGCTCCGCTTTTTCTACAAAGGGATCGAAAAAAACTGGCTGATTTTATAAAGAAGTATGTTGTTAATCCTGATGATGGAAAAATTTTATACGAAATTGAAAATGGAAAAATTAGACCATCAACTGCTTTACAAGATGAAATCGAAAGGTTAATTAAAGGAAATGATTCTTTTAAACTATTGGATGAGCAAAAGGTAGCATATGAAACTATTTTGAAAACGATTAATGAGAGTCTAAAAACCGACACTAAACATACCATTATCGTTCAAGGCGGTCCTGGCACTGGAAAATCTGTGATTGCAATCAAGATGCTGTCGAGTTTAATTCGCGATGGTTTTAATGCTATCTACACTTCTAAGAATAGTGCACCACGAGAAGTTTATTATAAAAAACTCGCAGGTGGAGATTTTAAAAAAGCGTATATTAAAAATTTATTTAAAGGCAGTGGTGTTTTTGTTGACTCCACTAAAAACGAATTCGATTGTATCATTGCCGATGAAGCTCATCGTTTGAACAAAAAATCTATTTTTAACGGCAAAGGCGAAAACCAAATAAAAGAAATAATTAACGCAGCGAAGGTTAGCGTCTTTTTTATTGACGAGGATCAAAGAATTACTTCCAGCGATATCGGTTCAATAGACGAAATTAAAAAATGGGCTAAAATTTTAGATTCAAAAGCCTATTTTGGAAAAGAGTTGACGCTAACATCTCAGTTTAGATGTAATGGTAGTGACGCATACTTAGCTTTTTTAGATAATTTGCTAGAAATTAGGCCTACAGCGAATGTTAGTTTCGACCGAAAGGAATATGATATAAAGGTCTTCGATAGCCCTTCTGCAATGAGGGAAGAGCTGAGAAAGAAAAACGAGATAAACAATAAGTCTAGAATTGTTGCGGGTTATTGTTATGATTGGATAAGTCGTGATGATTTGACAAAATTTGATATTCAAATAGGGAGCGATTTTAAAGCTCAGTGGAACTTTTCAAACACCAAGACTTGGGCAATAGATAAGGACTCTTTTGATCAAATAGGCTGCATTCACACGTGTCAGGGGCTTGAATTTGATCACGTTGGTGTGATTATTGGAAAAGACCTAATCTATAGGCACGGTAATGTTTTAACAAACAAAGATGCAAGAGCTAAAACTGACAAATCACTAAAGGGCTACAAGAATAACCCGCTTCACGAAAAAGATTGCGATATTATCATCAAAAACACTTATCGCACCCTATTAACGCGTGGGCAAAAAGGATGCTATATATTTTGCGAAGATAAAGCTTTGAATGAACATATAAAGAAAATGCTAAAAATTAGGTAAAATTTACGTCATATTTGTACGCGTGCTACTCCCTAAAAAATATGGTGATATTAGTTTCAGTGACAAGGCAATGAAAGTTTTTGTTATTATTTTCTTAGCTAAAATTTTTCTATATTTTGAGTCATAGACATATAAAAACACAAAAGAACGACTACTTTATCATCATCTGCAATAGCGATATCAATCATTTTGCGTTTTCTGAATTGATATTCGTCATAATTTTTATGGTGAAATTAATGGCAGTGCATCTTTAGTTGCATATTATAAAGTTGGTTTTATAGTAATTCTTAATAAAAGCTATTGTGCAAAACTTAAGCATATAATTTAAGTATGGAATCAACCAATGAATCTAAATCAGCAAACTCAAGTTTGGGGGAAGCTGAATATCAAAAAATTCAAAAAGATGAAAGATTTCTCCAGCATTTATATTGTGATTTGAACTATAAGCAATGCTTAAGAGCTCTTAAAACCAAATATGGGAAAGTTAGTGGTTCTTATTTTATTGTTGATAAAAATTATACATTCAAACAAAACAAATCGATTAAGCGCGGGTTAGAAGGACTTTCAATTCATCATGATCTTGAAAATAAATACCCGCAACTATCTAAGCAAGAGAATTTGTATGTTGGTCCAAATAAACCTTATTCATCGTTATATATTAGCTTTCACCAACCTGACGTTTTAACCTACTGCAATCTTTTAGAGCATCTTATTTTACATTTAAAGATAGAATATGAGACAGGAATGTATAACAATGGCGTCGACTTGATCATTAATGATATTGATTCTCTTTATGATGGAACCATTCCAATGGCCAGTTTTAATAGGTATCAAATAGCTTGTCGAAAAATAGTTGATGAACATCTAGAAGCGTATAATGCTTTAAAAAAATGCGTCCCTGCGCGGCATTGGGAACGTTTGTCTGAACATAAAAATATCAATAAAACGCAAGGTACTGTAAAAAACAGTATATCTCCCAAAAATAAAAAAATAGTACGCAAAAAAACGAGTTATAAAAATAATAAGAAAAACGATATAGCATATTCCATGGGTTATTTATTTGGCCTCATAGTGTTTCTTGTTTTGATTTTCGTTTTATTATTTAACATTATCAGCAATATTTGACGACCGCGAATAAGTTTCATCAAAAAATTAGTCATCTTTAAAAAGCTCAATACATCGAGTTGTTGTTTAACTTTTATGAAAAAAGAAAAAGCATAAATAAAAGCATTCGACTAATAATGCTTGTTGAGAACTAAATCATTGCTTATAGAAGATTTCTCTCAGCCATCTTTAATTAGATAGCCTTCGTACCAACGGCATTTTTGACGAAGGAGGGAACGGACCGTGGTTAGACACAATAATAGATGCAAACGCTTTTGAAAAATTGAAAGAGTTAGGAGAAATAAAATGGAAAAATTTTTTATAGCATTAAAGTTCTTTTTTCTTTTCGACATTTTTTAAATCTTGTTGTGTAATAACTCAGAATAATAACAAAGTAGTCGCACAAAATGTTTTTTCTTTGATGATTAAGGAACTCTTATGGCTTAATGTTTAAGATAAAGAAACATGAAGCAAATTCCCTTAATAAACAAAAAGATAATCACTGAGAGACTTATACCATTTGGTTTTAGTTATTTAGATAACGTCTATTCCTATAAAAGCGAGATATTAGGGGGCCGTTTTCTTCTTGAACTTTATGTTTTAAAGGGAGATGAATTATGGGTAAGGATAAGCGAAAAAGCCACGAATGAAGAATATGTTCTTCATTTAATCTCTAAAGCAATCGGAGAATTTATCGGTTCAATCAGAGAAGCTTATAACGCAGCAATCGAGAACTTTATAAATAATTGTTGTGCGACTGAAATCTTTAAAGGCGAACAAACAAAACTCGTAATTGAATACATAAAAAGAACATATGGCGATGAACCGGAATATCTTTGGAAGAAGTTCCCGAATAATGCAATTTTTAGGCGAAAGGACACAAAGACGTGGTACGCGGCGTTATTAACTGTAAAAGAGAAGAAAATCGGTCTTTTAGGTGAAGAGAACCTAGAGATTTTAGATTTACGGATTGAACCAGAACGCTTATCTTCTTTACTTGACTATCATAATTATTTCCCAGCCTATCACATGAATAAAAAGAACTGGTTTACAGTTCTCTTAAACGGGACGGTGAAGAACGAAGAAATATATTCTTATATCGATAATAGTTATCGCCTGACCCTTAAAAGATAAAAACAAGAAGTTTCTTTGTATATAATGTCAATATGCTGAAAGTCGGATATTTAAAGACACCGGAAACCCTTCAAAAAGAAGTGTTACTTTCAAACCTCATGAATCATAAACTTTTTGAGGGGCAGGAAGTTGAACTTGTGTTATGTGCTTCTTTATCAGAAATGGTCGCGCGCTTAAAAAAACGCGAGATTGATTTTTTGCTTCTTCCGTCGCGAACCATCGATAATCATCCAAATTATGATTTCCTCTCTTTAATCAGCCGTTTAAATATCGATCAAATCATCGAAATCGGCTTATTCGTTGCAAAAATCGATAAGCTTAGCCGTTTCGTGAATTCGCGTTATTCAAATTACGCTCTCTCGAAAGAGAATAACGAGGAAGCCTTGAGCTTTTTATACGACGAGGATGATGAAGATTTTGAAATGCTCGAGTTTCGTCTATTTAAATTGAATGATTATCGACGTTCTTTGATCATGCGCATCAAAAATTATTTCGGTTCGCATGTGACGGTCTCTTTCATCGTGCGTTTGGTTTCTGCCTTAATTTCGATCACTTTGACGATTCTTTTATTCCTTTCCTCGTTTTTTAAATTTTTGCCGGAGGCCAATGAAGAAATATATTCCGCGGTAGGAACGGTCTTAGTTGTTGTTTTAAACCTCGTGCTGGGGATGACGGGCTTTGATGAAGATAACCGCAACTCGTTGATTACGGGGAAGTGGATTTATTATTCTTTTGAAGAACGGAAGGACGGCCTTGCTTATGTTCCGAAAGGTTTAAGGCTTAGGATTGTCGATATTTCTTATAAAAAGAAACAGCTCTCGATGAAATGTCATTTCGTTGGAGAAGATATTCTTTTCTTCTCGGCGGATTCCTTTGTTTTCGGGATTGACGAGCATGACATGGTCGGGAAGGGCTTCTATCATTATTCCTCGAATGTTTCAAACAATTCCGGTGATCGGGCTGAAGGGAACTGTCAATTCATTGGCCAGATCGGGAAAAACGGGATTACGACGATGGATGGCTGGTTCTTCTCAAGAGGCACTAAATTGAGCGGTCGCGTCCGTTTTTATCGGATCAGCGAGAAAGATGCAAAATTACTAGACTATTCTTCTTCCTTCTATTCGATCAGAAAACCCGGACAAAAAATAATTGGCATTTTCGGATACCCTTATTCGAATACAGATATGGCCTTTCGGACAGAACTTGCCTCTAAATATTCTGATTACAAGAAAATCTATTTCGATGATTTCATGACTGAACGAAAATATTTGGAAAACGGCTATCTAGATCTTGCTTTAGTGCCAATCAGCAACAATAACGAAGACTTAGAGCCGAAAAACGAATTCTCATCTTTTAAGGAAGTCGAGCAACTCGTTAAGCCGATTCGATACGTTTTAGCGAGCAACCGCGAACTTGATAGAAATATGATCTATGATAAGGAGACGCTTTATTTATCGAAAAACGAAGCTTTTAAACAATGTTCTATTTTCTTGGAGAAACGCTTAAAAAAGGAAATCAATTCAACCTCAGAAGCCGCGAAAATCGTTTCATCGATGAATGTTGATTCTTCAACAATTTTAGTCGCGATTTGTAATGAAGAAGCGGCAAAGCATTATCGACTCCACATTTATCAAGAAAACGGCAAAAATTATGATCCCACAGATTTAAAAGAGAAAAACCTCACGACGTTTGCCTTGTACGAGAAACCCCTTAAATAGCTATCTCTCAATCTTTTGATGATAGATGCTTGTGATTTCTTTTAAGAATCTCCGATCAGAGAAATCCTTTGGGAACACGATATTCACCTCGCGGCTCATGTTGAGGTTTTCAATCGGGACGATCGCTAAATCTTTAGCATGTCCATAGCAAGCGCTTCTCGGGAGAACGGACACAAAAGGATTTTCAGAGATGAGATCTTTGATTGTCGCGATATTGTCGATCTCCATGATCACATTAAATTCCTCGAGAGAAAGCCCATCGCTATTGAGAGCGCTTTGAAAGAGATTCCGCGTTTCGCTAGTGGAGGAGCGGAGAATCATCTTTTCATTTTTCAAATCTTCAACTTGGATCAACCCTTTTTTGGCTAAGGGATTATTTTTATTGAGGACGGCCACTAAAGTATCGGTGTCTAAAAGAATTGAAGAATATTTTTTATTCGGTTTCCCGTCGATAAAAGCTAAGTCAATTTCATAAGAAGAGAGTTTCTCATAAAGTTTCTTTATGGCATCTGTTTTTATTTTTATTTTGACTTCCGGGTGGAGATAAGCATAAGTCGCGAGCACTTCGATGATCAAATTGCTTTCGGAAGTGTGAGTGATTCCGATCAAATAACTTCTTTGGTTTTCTTCATTGTCTTTTAATTTGAGCTCTAATTCCTTATAAAGAGACGCGATCCTTTTCGCGTATTTAATGAGAATTTCTCCTTCTTTTGTGGCTTTGATGCCGTTTGAGGTCCGGTTGAAGATTTTAATACCACTTTCCTTTTCTAGGCTCTTTAAGTGGAGACTTACGGCTGGCTGGGTGAGATTTAATTCTTTCGCGGCCTCTGTATAACTTCCTAGTTCGTTGACTTTCAAGAGGGTGATGAGTTTTTGATCAATCATGATCCTGCCTCCTATTATAAGAAAAACTTATATATTCATATTAAATAATTAAGTTTACTTATTTTTACTTTCATTATGATATGGGAGTTTATAAGAAAAAGAAAGAAGGAAAGGAGAGAAAAATGCCGTTTAATCTTTATAAATATTACGAAGGATTTGGAGGAGCGACGATTTTAATCGCTCTGGCGATTATGTTTTTCGCGGGCTTTCTTATTTCGCGAGTCACGAAGCTTATTAAATTGCCGAACGTAACGGGTTATATCATCAGCGGAATCTTAATCGGACCATTTGTTTTGGATTTAATTTCTCCGACGATTATCTCCGGAATGTCGTTTTTAAGCGATTTGGCTTTGGGTTTTATTGCTTTTGGAGTTGGTAAGTTTTTTAAGAAAGAGGTTTTGAAGGCGACGGGCGGACGGGTGATTGTCATCACTTTACTAGAAGCGCTTCTGGCGGGTGTTTTAGTGACGCTTGTCATCGGGCTGTGCTTTCAAGATCTAGGATGGAATTTTGCCTTGCTTTTAGGGGCTATTGCCACGGCCACTGCGCCGGCTTCGACATTGATGACCATCAATCAATATAAGGCGAAAGGCGAATTTGTTGAGACGCTTTTACAAGTAGTGGCGCTTGATGACGTAGTTTGCTTATTGGCTTTTACTCTTGCTTCTTCTATCGTCGAAGGACTAGAAAGCGGCAACGTCAATGCCTTAGAAATCATTCTCCCAGTCATCTATAACCTTTCTTTTGTGGCCTTAGGCTTCTTAGCTGGCTTTCTCTTAAAACTTTTAATTAAAGGACGTTCAGCGAATTCGCGATTAATCATCGCTGTCGCCCTTATTTCTTTAATCAGCGGAGCCTGCATTCTTTTAGACATTTCTCCCTTGTTGTCTTGCATGGTTTTCGGGGCAAGTTACACCAATTTTACGAAGGATGAGAAGTTATTTGACTATGTCGATCACTTCAGTCCGCCCATCATGCTCCTTTTCTTCGTTATGAGCGGAATGAACATGGATTTTTCTTCTTTTATGACGATCGGCGTTGTTGGCGTTATATATTTTATCGTGCGCTTGCTTGGTAAATATGGCGGAGCATATTTAGGCGCTTTAATCACAAAAAGCGAGAAAAAGACGAGGATTTACTTAGGTTTTGCTTTAGCGCCTCAAGCAGGCGTCGCGATTGGTTTAGCTTTTTTAGGGGAGCGGATGTTGCCATCATCAATCGGCGATACGTTCTTATCAATCATTCTGTGTTCTTCTGTTTTATATGAAATGGCTGGCCCCGTCTTAGCAAAGATTGCCCTTATTAAAAGCGGAGCAATCCCTAAAGAAGCGTTTAAAAAAGAGAAGAAGAACAGAAAAATTAAAATCGAGTATCGGATAAATGATTTTCCAATCAAAGAGGAATCTTTGAATGAAAAGTTCTTAGAAAAGAAAGAAGAAGCGTTGCCATTAGGGCATGATTGGCGAAAAACGCGAGCGGGCAGTTACCCATATAACATCGCCCGTCAAAAGCATGATGAAATCAAATAGATGTTTCTATGTATGTTTTTTATTGAAATCAGATTTGCTAAAAAATGAATAAAAATTTAAACATTTCAGGAAACTTGATAGTTTTTAACTCTTGTTTTTATCGATCAGAGTTCACTCCTTAGTCAAAAAACCTTGCATTTCAGGGGGGGGTCTTATACTTAGGGAAAAGAGTGGATAAGGAGATAAAAGTTAATGAGAACCACTACAAAAGTAACGAGAAATCTTTCGGAGTATGAAAGCGTCATCGACGTTTATACACGAAATGGTTTCAAAATTAAGTCCAAAAGCGACACGCGGACTGAATTAAAAAAGAAGACACGGACGAAAAAATGGAGATGGACAAAGCCGTCTTATTTGTTCCTTTTCAAGTTTGTAGTCGGCTGCTGCACGCTTTTTGTTGTGCCGATCCTTTATAACGTGCTGCACACCAAAAAGGAAGAAGTCATCGTCAAATTAGAAGCGCAATAAGCATAAATAAAAAAGAGGCCAGAGCTATAAACTCTGGCCTTTTCTTTCTTCCTATGAAGTTTAGTTGCGGGTTAAATCAACGTTATAACTATTATAGTCATAGTCATCAGCAATCATTGAAGCGTCATTCTCGCCTTCAAGCGTGATTGTTCCTTCAAGACCGCCGAAAGCTTCGGAAGTGAAGGAAATTTCGCTTTCGAGGTCTCCTTCCCACGTTCCGTTAAAATCACCGGCCGGCAAAGTTAGAACGAGAGTGCCGTCGTTATTGATCGTGAAAGTCCAAGTGTTGCTCATGAAATTTCCGCTCCAACTGCCGAGAAGCGAAGGAGTCGTGACCTCTTCTTCTTGTAAGATGAAGGTGCAATTGGTTTGATAATCGCCATCATCGAAGATGCCGGTTAAGGTATGCGCTTCGCTATCGAAAGTTAAAGTGAAGGTTAGATAGTTATAGTCGAAAGTTAGATTCTCACCATCAAATTCATAAGTGATGGCTGCGCCATCATAAGTGCCGGTTCCGTCTAAATTTAAGACAAGGTCAATTCCGTTATCGGTCTCGTTGATGTACATGTCGTAAGTGCCGACAACCGGAGCATAATCAACTTCCTCTTGAACGACGAGAATTTCGCCTTCGATAACGTATTCGTTTCCTTCAATGATGACGGTGGAGCCTTCTGAGAAGTCGCCGCTGATTGTCGGATTGCGCACGATGTTGCCGTTGACGATGAGATAATCGCCATCCGCGAAGCGATAGACGTAAACGGATTGATCAGCAGTGTGATAAGAAGCTACAAAATCGCCGTTTTGACTGAAGGCTTCTGAACCATCTTCTTTGATGAGGAGGCCGCTTGTTGGATCATAATCATAATTACCAGTTAACGACCAAACATTTAGTTCTATGGTGTTGCCATACGCGCGATATCCGCCGGTTGAATAAAGACCAGTTTCATTGGGGCGATAGAGATTGACGTTTCCGTTCGCCAATAGTTCTATATCCCATTCATCGCCGGAGAAGCGGCCTAGATATGAACCGCTGAAAGTTGGAACGCCATTAAAGGCGGTCAGAGTGTATTCATATTGATAGTCATAATCATCGAGCGTGAAACTGATGGTATCGCCATCGAAAGTGACAAGGGCTTCGTTATAGTAGGAGACGGTGATGTAGAGATCTTCGCCATCGAGTCGATAAGTGACGGGGAGTTTGCTCATGCCGTCATTAACGTAGCCGGTTCCATCATCATCCAAGAAGAGAATGTAGTCGCCTTCATCGTTCCGATAATATCCGTAATATGAAGGGGCTTTGCTATAGTCGTAGATATAGCTTGAGTCATTGGTATCCGCGAAGACTAAAGAATTATCATCTTCGATTGTAGCGACGACACCGTCATAATCACCGAGGCCATGGAAAACCAAATATTGACCATCGCTCCAATAAGTACCAACTTCTGAGCATCCGTCATATTGCATCATCGTGATGGTTCCGTCCTCTTCAATATAAAGTGCCGGATTATAGTAACTAGGACCTAAATGCCAACCGACAATCGGACTCGGATCATACCAAACGTCATAAAGATCGATGTCGGCATTAAGAGGCGCGAACCATTTGTATTGAACGTAGCTATTTTGATCATAGCTGATGTCGACAAATAAACCGCTTTCTGAGGTGAAGTTATTAGTGATGACGCCTTGATTAAAGATTGAATATTCAATCGCAAAATCTTCACTTCTTTCGCTTCCATCATTAGCGTGGAGAGTAGCAGTGCCTTCTCCGCCTAAAGTTGGAGTTTCTTTAAGAGTTGGCACCTCGTTTCCATGCAAATCAAAGGCCAAAGCAAAGCCGATAGCAGTTAAAGAAGCATCATCATAACTATCAGTTGGCCCGAGATTGCCGTAAATGCTTGCGCCACCGATATCGGATCCGTCAGCGTGACCACTTTCATAGACATAGCCAGCGACTGTTCCGATATTGGGCGATGAAATGCCATCAGCGGCTGTGATGCTTTCGGTTTCAACAATATTATAAAGGAAGGCGTTTTCGTAATATGTGTCGCCAACGATACCGCCAGCCGAAGCAATTCCCAAATTATCATCGGTGACGGTGATCCGTTCAGCGGTGACAACGGAGTTCACAACCGAAGCATAATAAAGCGTGCTAGCGATAATTCCACCAGCCGCGGTGCTGCCTTCGATGATGCCGTCTTCATAAACGCAAGAGTTAACGGCTGAAATGCCGGGAGATGAGAAGGAAGTGGAGAGAGCGCCGGCAATGCCGCCAGCATAACCGATATATTGAGCACTGGCTGTTACGTCTGCAGAAGATGAAGAGGATGTAATATCGACGTAATACGAAGAAACAGCGCCATAGAAGCCGACGATGCCGCCGGAATAAAGGGATTGATACTGGCCTGTAGCCCGTAAGCGAACCGAACCTGATGTATGAACATCGGTGATATAGAGATTGCTGGCATAACCGGCTAAAAGTCCGGCATAAGTGCTATCAGATAAGGAAATCACATCGATTTCGCCATCTAACGTCAAATCATAAATTTCGCCAGTGACGGCTCCGAAAAGTCCGAGCGGAGCATCTTCTACATCATCAGGAGTTTCTTCAATCAATAGTCCTGAAATCGTATGGCCGCCTCCATTGAAGACAACATTTGCCGGATTTTCCAAATCACCAATCGGTGCCCATTGTTCGCTTGATAAATCGATATCAGCGCCGAGTTGGACGTAAATCGGAGTTGTTGTCTCGTTAGCAGTGATCAACGGACGGACTTCTTCAAGATGCGCACGCGTGTAGAGAATATAAGGATCTTCGCGCGTACCGCTTCCAGTCATCTCCAGGGGGGGGAGTTCGCTAGATGAATCGGAGGATGATGAATCTGAAGAGGAACTTTCAGAACTTGAGGATGAGGATGATTCTGAACCGTCATAAGAAGAATCGATTCCGCTACTTGACGAGTCGGAGGAACCGCTTCCGCCACATGAAGCTAGAATCATAACGGCCGATAAGGCCATGAGTGGCAAGATTTTTTTCATGCATTTTCTCCTTCACGTGTGCATTTTCGGAGCCTTCATTAATTTTTCAATAATTATTTTTATTTTTTTCTTAGTATTTGTCGTATGTTTAATGAGATTAGTAAAAAGAAACAAAAGAAGTTCAACCTATAAACAAAGAGACAGAGCGTGTAGAATAGGTGAACGTGAGGTGTTGAGATGAAGAAATTTCAAAAGTTTCTTTATTTATGTTTTTCGTTGTCATTAGTTTTTGTAACCGTTTCATGCAGTGAAGTTGGAAGTAGTGTTAGTTCCTCTTCTACAACGTCCTCCATTTCGCAAGAGAGAATCTTTAAAATTCTCGATGAAGGTCCTTTGCAATTAGAGGTCGGCGATACCTATCAATTAAATCTTGATATACGCAATATTGCTGCAGAAACGACATTTTTTAGCGAAAATCCCGAAATTGCCATCGTTTCTGCGCAGGGATTAATTACGGCTGTCAAAAATGGTTCGACAACCATTCGCGCGCAAGCCGCCAATTTTTCTGACTCGATTGTGATAAATGTCGGTCAACAAGATATCAACGTCGAAAGCCTTGTTCTCAGCGCGAGTGCTTATCAATTGGCAGTCAATCAAACAGCAGAGCTTAAAGCCCGGATGAGCCAAACTTTTTATGTCGATGAAGTAAATTATGAAATCCTAGAAGGCGATGATGTCATTTCCATCAATGGTTCGGAGATTACTGCTGAAAGTTATGGCGTCGCGCGAATCATCGCTCATTATGAAGATTATTCTTCGAATGAAATCACAATTAATGTCTACGATTTCTTAATCGATGTCGCCAACACGACGATTGAGGTAGACGATTACGAAAGATTATCTGTTCGCTTCATTTCTCCTAATCAAATAACCGCTCATATTGAAAATCCCGAGGTTATTTCAATCGGAGAGTCGGGAGTCGGTGATTTATTTGTAAACGGCTTAAGCGAAGGAACGAGCGAACTTTATTTTGAGGGAGATGACGGGTTACTCAGCAACGCTTTGTATATCACGATAATTGGTGGGAACCCTTATATTTCAATCAGCGAAAGAGAATTTTATGCGAATTATACGCCCGCTAACAGTTATCTCGATGCACAATATCGCAGCGAATGTTATTTGATGTCGGGGGAGTTAGAAGTTCCGGATGAAGCTCCGACGATTTCTTCGTATCGTCCAAGAGAGGGCGACTACCTTGTTCATAATAATCAAGGCGACTTCTCAAGAGACGGCAACACATATTATGTTTATGATGCTTATGGTCAATTAGCTTTTGAAGTTTATCGCGGCGGAGCCTATATCACTTTAGAAGAGGTAGCGGCCTATATTTATGCCTTTGGCGATGTGCCCGTAAATTATGAAAGAAGAACGGGAACGCAGCCCTATGAATCCGAGTGGGGCGAATATTTGCGCGTTAACAACAATGAATTTAGCGGCGACACTAGCGATTATCGCTATGAGCCTGAATTGCCGCGCATTTCCGGTTGCGGTGGCGATCTTTATTATTACGAAATTGATATCGGAACAACCGGTACTTGGTGTGCGCCTAATCGTTATCCGCCGACCCTATATAATGATGGCGATACGATTACTCGCGGTGCAGCGCGAATCGTCTATTCACGTTATTATTCAGACGGCACTCCGATCACTGAGCTTTCTGATCGCTATGTTTTCTACACCTATAATCACTACAATGATTTTCAAGAATATTTGAATTATGAGAACGGCTGGGGTGACATTTTTGGGAACGTTACGGCTGGAGCATCCTATAATGAATATGACCCGAATAATCCCCCGACACCATATATTGAAACGATTAGAGATATTCTTTAAAAATGCCACAGCATATCGTTGTTCGTCCATATAATCCGGAATATCCGTCTTTATATAAAAAAGAGGCACTTCTTTTAAAATCGATTTTAGGTTCTAATTTATTGATGATTGAACATATCGGTTCGACAGCGGTTCCCTCTCTTCTCTCCAAGCCGATTATTGATATCTTAATAAGCGTTAGAGATCTTTCTTTAGTCGATGAGAAAAAAGAAGAATTCATCGCGAACGGTTATGAATATTTAGGAGAATACGGCATTAAAAACCGGCGATATTTAAGAAAAGGCGGGGATGAAAGAACGCATCAAGTCCATATCTTTCCTTCCTCCTCTTCTCACGTTTTATTCCGTCACATATGCGTTCGCGATTATCTACTGTCGCATCCTCAAAAGGCGAAAGAATATGGTGATTTAAAAAGAGGTTTAGCCATTCAATATCCTTATGATATTGAAGCCTATTGCGATGGAAAAGAGACGTTTATGAAAGAACTTGAAAACCTCGCTTTTGATTGGTATCAAGAAAGAATCTTTTTGAGAAAATATCAAGAAAAAGACCTGAGTTCTTTGATTCGTCTATTCCAAGAAACAGTGACGAACATTCCTGAAGCCGACTATTCGTTTTTAGAACGCAAAGCTTGGTCAGAGAACATCTTTCCTGAAAAATGGAACAAGAGTCTAAAGGAACATTTAAGTTATGTTGCGCTTCTTGAAGGAAAAATTGTCGGATTCGCGGATATGGCTTTCGACGGATATTTCGATCGTCTTTACGTGGCTAAAGATTATCAGGGTCGCGGCATTGCAACGCTTCTTCTTAAGCGCTTGGAAAGCGAAATCAAAGGACCGTATCGCGTTGAGGCTTCAATTTCAGCTCTTTCGTTTTTCATTAAGCACGGATATCGAATCGTTAAAGAACAAAAAGTGCTGCGCAACAACGTTTATCTACGAAACTTTCAAATGAAGAAAGATTAGATGACTATTAAAGAGCCATCGCTACAAAAGACGGAAGAATCGGTGAGGTTCGTGCCTGCGTGCCATTCGCCGGAATCGCCATGCAAATCGATGAGAGAAAATTCGTCCTTTGTTCCTTCATAGTGGACGCTGAGCGTCAGAGTTTCGCCATTTGGTAGGTCAGTGTACATCGTGGAAAAAGCACTATCGATATCAGTGATGCTTCTCGGAAGATAAACATCGACGAGCGAACGTTGATAGATGAAGGCTTCTGGAGCTAAATAAGTGACATTATCAGGCACTTCAAAGCTTGAGGCGGTCTTTCCGAGAGGATAAGAGATGAGAGTATAGGTTTGGTCTTCATTTATTTGGTAAAGGACATTGTCGATGATTTCAAAATGTTCATTTGAAGAAGAAATTTGGAAATTGTCTTGGTTTCCGAGACGAGTGATTCCCGAGAAAGGGTTGATTCCAACCTTTTCTAAAGTAGAAGGCAAAACGATTTCTTCAATGTTATTGGCTAAAGAGAAAGCGTAATCGCCAATTTCTCTTAATCCTTCATTGAAATTAACAGTTCTTAAAGCGCGGCAGGTTCCAAAAGCGCTCCGCTTTATCGTTTCAAGAGTGGAGGGAAATTTAAGGTTTAAAAGTCCTGTAGCGGTAAAAGCTTGTTCATCGATCGTCAATAATCCTTCAGAGAAACTCGCTGTTTCTAAGTTCTGGCAATCATGGAAACAATGCGCAGGAACGCTCGTCAACGTCCTAGGAAAGTTGATGCTTTCAAGGCCCGATGAATAAAAAGCAGCTGCTCCTAAAGAACTCAAAGAACTTCCTAAATCAATCGCGCGTAAATTGTTGCAGTATTGAAAGGCGTATTCTCCGATTGTCAATAAGTAATCTGGGAGAGTCAGGCTTTCAAGACCGCTGGAATATTGAAAAGCATATTCTCCAATGCTTTCTAAAGTGCTCGGGAAGTTGACGCTTCTAACGTTTTGAAGACTATCGAAAGCGTAAGGCGCGATGCTTATCGTTCCGTCTTTGATGTTCACTTGCGTCTTTAAATAACCCAAAGGAACGCGGATAAGCGTTGAACCTTGATAGAGAATCCCACCTTCTACCTGGAAAAATGAATTTTCCTCATCGACATAAAACGTCTCTAATGTTCGAAGGTTTCGGAAAGCTAACGGATCAACATAATTCAGATTTTTTCCAATTCTAATTCCTTGAAGTCCGACATTTAAAAAAGCATTTGGACCAATCCCGGTTACCGGATAAAGGTTATTGTCAATCATCACTTCATCAGGAATCACAAGAGGATTAGGAAGAGCGACGGATGTCGGATTATAGGAGGTGATATAGACGCCAGAATCAACGATTCGGTAAGTAAAGTCATCATCATTTGTCATGACATCCCCAAACGTCACTTCTAGAATGTTACTACCGTCAACAACATTAAAAGAGTAGTAGTTGTCGTTATTTTGATAGAGAAGTGTCTCGTTATGCGTCACTTCCGTGATTTGATATCCGCTCGCGGGCGTGATGACGATGGTCACTAAATCGCCAGTAGAGACGACCTCGCTAAAATTTGTTTCCGTAAGTAACGTGCCTTCAAAATAACTATATACTTCTCCTTCTCCGTTGATTATTTGCTGATAAGTGAGAGTTTCTTCTAAACTACTGGAAGAGCTATTCTCTATTTGTTGATCACTACAAGCGAAAAGGAGAAGAGATGGCGAAAATAATAGAGGAAAAAGGACGCTTTTTCTCATAAATTGATGAAATCCTCAAGAGTGGTGCTTCCAACATCAGAATAGGCAATATCGATGCTTCCTTGATAGATATAACCATCTAACGTATCTGTATAAGCATAAAGAACAGAGATTGAACTTAATTGATTATTGTCATTAAGCCGCACCTCAAGAGTCGAAGCTTCAGCAAAACCGGTGATTCGAAAGGGACGGCTCGCAATCAAGAAACAGTCTGTCAGTTCTGAAAGCGTCTCTCCTTTCGCTTCATAAACATTATTTTCTTCATCATAAGTGAAAAGAGCGCCGGAAACGCCAGCAATGACCGGCACTAAATCGTCATAAAGATAGAGACCGCAGAAACCGGAAGCGAAGCGAACGACGCCATCTTCGCTGGTAAAGCCGTTATTTCGTAAAGTGAAGGCGTTTTCTTCTTCGCTATAGGCGTAGGGATAAAGCCGTTCATCAGTATTAGAGATTGGGGCTAAATAATAATCAGTTGCAAGGTTGGTTGAGGAAGTTTCATTGTCTCCGACTTCATGAACATAGATTTCCTCTCCCGTGAAGCCGTAGATGTTGGTAACGCTTGTATTTTCTTCTTCGCCGGTATAGATGTTCGTTGCGTGCGAAGTGTGATTGACGTTCATCGTAAAGGATTGTCCGGCGAATTGATCGAGAGCTTCTTTAAGGTTGTTGCTGTCTTCAGTTTCTTCATAAGGAGTGAGATGAGTGATTGTTTCTTCCCCGATATCAGAGAAAGTAAAAACGATGGAATTTGTGATGACACTGACGCCGCCGGTGATGTTATCGATAGAGGCGACAGGGCCTAATTCAATGTGAAGTTGGGTAAAAATTCCGTTGTCAGCTCGGATATAGGCTTCAGTCGGAAGAGCATAAGCGCCAGAATTCAAAGAATATAAAATGTTATTGGCAATGATGGCGGCTTTGTCGATGCTGAGATCATAACGCGTATAGGAGGTGATTTCTGAATTGAGCGTGAAATCCTCTTCTAATAGGAGCGAGAAGAAATTATAGAAACCGTTATCGCCAAACGTTAAGCCGTGGGCGTTGTTAGAGGAGGGGTAGGTCCGAACGACCGTGTTAGAATAATCAATCGTTTCCCCGTAAGCATAACCGTTTTCATCCTCAAAATAAGTATAGGGTCCTTCAGCCGGCACTAAAACTTGCTCGCCATTAGTCTCTAATTTATAGAAGGCATTCTCTTCTCCGCTATTGAAAGCGACGTCGGTGTAATAAGTATTGGTTTCTAAAGGATCACCAACCGGGACATATTGGAAATCATCATTAAGCTCAGCTTGATAACGAGTTTGAATAATATTGCCTTCCATGCGGAAACCTTTTAAGAAATTTTGAACATTGCTGGCTAATAACGGATCGTTAAAGACTTCGCTTTCGTGATTTTCTTCACTCGTTTGCGAAGAAGACGATTCAGTTCCGGTACATCCGGCTAACGATAAAACAGCAAGCAACGATAAAAGAATTTTCTTCTGCATAAAAGACTCCTCAATAATTAATCGCGAAACTTGGATGCGAATCTCCGAGATCACTGTAGGAAATGACCATTTCCCCCGAATAGCCGAGATGATCGGCGTATTGAATATCGATATGATCGATGCAAGTCGCCTCTTCGTTGACATAAATTCGCACTGAATTGACATATCCATTATCGACAGGCGTGAAAGTGTCCAGATATGACATAAAGATGTCGCGCGTGATATAGGGGAGGTTATCAACGGTCGGCGAATAAGATCCGTCTTCATTGATGTTAAAGATGTTTGCATCAAGATAAGAAAGATCATATTGCTGGTCAGCATAGTAATAGACGTTGTCTAAAGAAGTGAAATTTGACGAATTGAGGATGAAATTGCCGGTTGTATCATCTAATTGATAGACACGGAGACGCCCGCCCGCGATTGCCGGTTTCAAGATGAAATCGGAGGCGCTTGGAGCGGTAGGAACTTCTTCATCCGGGGCTAAAACATAATTTTGCGAATAAATCCCTTCTTCCTCTCCCATGTAATAAATGTTAAGGTAATTATCCTCTCCAACGTATTCCCCGTCTATATAAGGGGTAATGCGTCTTTGGACGGTCACTTCCTCTTGTGCGACCATATTTTCTAGCGCCGCTTTTAAGGGTGCGTTTTCTTCTTTCTCCGGTTCAACAGCAATTAAATCGTGAGAAGTTGCGCTTCCGACTTCGGAGAATTCCATGTCTATTTGATAATTGCGGCGAATGTAGGTTTGATGAAGCGGATCATCATCGCTTGGAACGGTGGAACTATAACCATCATCGATGTTATAAGATATAAAAGTTGCAGATTCCAAAGTAGAATCACCGAAGGCAAAAGTTTTCGTTTCATAAACGATGTTATCTTGATAACCATCTAACAACGAGAAGAAGCCATCAAGGAAAACCGATGTTTTAGCGTTATCCAACATAAAACCCCCTTCAATTTCGTGAAAGTCGCCTCTTTGAAGGAGTTTAAACGGATTGAGCAGCCCGTTGTTAGCATAAGGAATCAATTCGCCGTTTGAATCAACGGCGTAGTCATTGACTAACTCGTTATTGTAATCAAGGTAAATTAAAGAGGCATAGCCGTTATTGTTATAGGAGTTCTCGCCATAATAATAAGCTTCTTGTGTCTCGCCGTCCCCTAAATCAAAGACTTGGTAGTAGCGGCGATCAACGCCAGTGAAGTTTGCACTATCCTCGAAATTAAGTTCATAGCGGTAACGAGTGGTTGTGTCGCTTAAAGCAAGATCAGGCACTTGATAATTGCGGTCGCTATAATAACTTTCATTTATCTCGATAGTTCCCTCAACTCTAAAGCCTTGGCGGAGTGCTTGAAGCGTCGGATTGAGCGATGGTGCTTCGCTTATGGACGAGGAAGAGGCACCTCCTCCGCAAGAAGCCAAAAGCGATAGTCCGCCAAGCGTAGTTAAGAACAAAAGCGGGGTTTTTCTTTGCATAGTAAATCCTTTCTACTTTTTAGAAATCAAGAAAATAGATAAATAATTACCTTTAGCTTATGAGCCAGCTGATGCTGATATAAGCGGTTGTCGCCGGCATCGTAAAGACATACATTCCATAGTCGTAGCTAAATTCGACGACTACGCCGTTGACATAGAGATTTTCGATTGTGTAGTTTTCAGGATAACCATAAACGTTGATGAGAATCATTTCGCCTTCTTGAGCAGAAGTTACGCTTTGCCAAGTTGAACCGCTATAAATGTTGAGACCAAAATTTTCAGTTTGAGGATCTAAATCGCTAGGAACATAAATGATTTCATTGCTTCCGGACGGAATTTCTCCTTCTCCCCATTCAATTGTGATTGTGACATTTTCACTCGGCATCTCTAACTGATAACCGGTGCCGGAGGGAGTCGGAATGCCGCTAACAAATTCTAGAGCGGTGCCATTTGCATACATCGCAGAAACAGTACTATCAGGAGCCCAAGGATCGAAATAGACGATGTCGCCGGCACTCAATTCGTAATGGCCTGAGACGAGTTCTAAGTATGTCCCGTTTTCATCGACAACATCGATGATGGTGCCAGACGGAGCGTTGCTTCGATCAATTACAAGGTTGTAGGTATTTGAAACTTCAACGGTAATTTCGACTTTTACATCTTCTTCTAAAACTGTTAACGGATAATAACCTTCGACGAGCGAAAGCGTATTGCCGTTAAAAGAAACATTTGCAACGCGGTAGCCGCTTTCAACCGATATTTGTGCATAAACTGTTTGACCAGCAACAGCTTCAGTTATTTCATCACCAAAGCCGTTATCAGAATCGAAGAAGGTGACAGAAACTTGTGCGGCTAAATCGCTCGGAGTCACGCTGTAGCCGAGATTATAGACATTAGTGGAGCTTGACCAGCCGGCTGTTAAAGTTAAATCTGTTTGTCCCATCGTGAAGGTATAAGTGTTGCCTTCAAGCGTACCAGTTCCTAATGTTCCGTTTTGATAAACAGCTAATAAGGTTAAGCCCTCAGGATGAGTGAAGACGGCTTTAACCATTTGATTCCAACCGGCAGTTGTAATGATTTCATCTTCTTCATTGTAGAAGAGACAACTGGCGCCGCTTCCTTGCGCATCGAAAGCCAAATTATGTTGAATGAGCGTTGTATTTGCCGTGATTTCCACATTGTGATCAGCGACAACGAAAGAATAATGTCCTTCTGAATCGGGTGTTGCTGAAACGCCGTCAATGACAATTTCGCCAAGGGTATAAATGTTGCGGTAAGGAGCGGTGACGCTGAAAGAAATTGCCAAAGTGCTGCCTTCCAAGAAACGCTGGGTTGGTGTGTAATTTTCAATTTCCTCGAAAACGCCGTCGTTGACTTCATAAACTACGAAATTCAAGGCTTGGTTAACGTCGTTTACGTTGAGGAGGTATGAACTAGAAGCCTCGCTTTCAGTGATGAATTCTAGCGTGACATCATGACCCGGCATCGTGAAGACGTAATTGCCGTTTTCTTCTTGAATCGGCGTGCCATCTAAATTAATCGCCGTCAATAAATAACCGGAATTTGGATAAGCAGCAATATAAACCTCTGTTCCCTCCACGATATTAGATGGCGTGAGAATTGTTCCGTAATCAGAGGCAAAATCAATAAGGATTGGGTCTTCACTAAAAGCTTCTGCATCATAAATAAAGGAAACAGAATAAGAAGCAGCCGGATCGATGGTCAATGTCGAAGCTGCGGCTGGCATTACAAATGAAATGTAATATTCGCCGATTGTGAGCGGTGCCCCGTTTAGATTTGCCGTAATCGCTCCGGTATAGTTGATAATCCGTAAATAATAAGAAGCGTTCGGGGTTAAATTATAAACCCCATTTTCTTCGTCAATTTGATTGCTTTGACTGTCGCTGATCCCAACAATTTCTCCATCCGTGTTATTGACTAGAGTCAATGGGTAACTATCAGCGATTTGATCGCTTAAAGTGACGCTTATAGTGACGTCACTGTTCGGCATGATGAAATAATAACTGTTGTTTCCGGAGGAAATGACGTCAACTCCCGGAACATCAGTCGTAATTGCGCTGATAATCTTGTCATCAGGAACCGAGACGACTGTAATTTCTATTCGCGTTCCGCTCGAAGCAGTCTCAGCAGAAAGTTCAAGAACCGCGCCTCCCGTCTCGCCGATGCTGATGCTATGACTTTCGATCGGAAGCGTTGAAGAAGTATCGTTGCTACTGGATGAAGAGCTATTTTCTCCCTCTGAAGTAGCAGGACCGCCACACGATAAAAGTGTCACACTTGTGCCTAAAAGAATCGCGGCTCCAAGAAAAAGTTTTGATTGAAGTTTCTTAGACATAACTTTCCTTTCTTCGCCGCGTTGTATTTTCTAACGAATTACATGGGGCGAAATATGTGTAACCGGTGCTCCGGTGCTATCAATTTAGAAAGTTTCTTTTTAATGTCAATAATGATTTACATTGAAAACAAATTTTTATTTAATCTAGTTGCTAACTACACTTTTTTAAAGTACTTTCAATGAATAAAATTCTTTTTTCGTGGATAAAAGTAAGAAAAATGATACTAAGCTTTTTTAGTGTTTTTTCGTTCAAAACGTACGAATAAATAAGCAGCAGCAATTCCGATCAAAAGAAGAGTTAACCCCACAAATAGATCAAGATAATCGACGCCATTTATAGACCAGTTTTGATAAGTGACCATAATTTCAGGATTGACAAACATCGTGACGATTGAGCCAAGCGAAAGTCCGGCAATGACGCTAAAAGAGGCTTCATGGAAACGCTTTAAAAGCCATGAAAGGAATTTGGCAACTGTAAACAAGCCGAGAACGAACCCGATAATCAACATGAGATAGACAACAAAAATAAGCGGATTAATTTGCCAATAAGAGATGCTTATCGATTCCACAAGGGGGGTAAAATAACCGAAAGCCATCAAAATCGCCGAAGCGCTCAATCCCGGAACCAGCTGCGTAATCGCAATGATAAATCCGAGAACTATGAACAAAATGTAGTGATAGAAGCTCAAATTTTCTAAGCTTTGATTGCCGTTCAATAAATAGATAGAGATAAGAGAAATTGCAAGCGGCACGGCGATCCCGAGGAAAAAATAAAGGATATAACGCTTTTTAAATTTGCCTCCTTTCAACTGATCGGTGATTGAAGGATAAGCTCCGATCATCAGTCCAGCAAAAAGGGCGACAATCGCGAAAGGCAAAAGGTTGAGAAGATATTGAACGCCGAAAAAACCGAGGACCAAACCGATCAATAAACCTAAAAGAATCGGCAATAAGAAGATTGCGCAGCGTTTGAAATGTTTGAAAAGATTGCCAAGCGCATAAAGCAACTTCTCATAAAGTTTTAAAATGATTGCGACAGTGGAGCCGCTGATGCCGGGCACAATGATAGCTAATCCGATAAAAAATCCAAGAACTCCGCCCTTCGCTACTTGTTTCTTGTTCTCATACTTTAAAGAATCGGGATTATCGATAACCTTTTGGGAAGGTTGACTTTTTTCTTCGCTTTCCATCTTAAGTCCTCTAATGGAGATATTCTAATCTTTGAAACTTTCAAAGGCACTCTATATTTAAGGAAAATGCAATAGCAAGAAAAAACGCCAGTTTCTGGAGTTTCCAAAATGAGGTGATATTAGAATTTCTGTATTATGTGTTCGATCAAGGAAACATTCTTGTTCTAAAATTAAAAAAATAAGTTGTTAAATTGTTCAATATGAATTATCGTCACGAAATTCGCATTAAAAAACTCTTCAAAAGCGATCTCAAAAAGAAAGTAGAAATGGAGATTCAAAAAAAGTAGGCGCTTAAAGCCAACTTCATGGTTGAAAAGTTTATTTTTTCTTAAACAATCAAGAATAGAAATGAGGGGGAAATGAAATATGAAAGTATTGATGATCAATGGCTCGCCCGATCTTAAAGGTGCGGTTTCTTTAGCCTTCAAGACGATGAAAGAAGTTTTTGAAGAACAGGGGATTGAAGTCGAAATTGTCGATGTCGGAACTAAGGATATTCGCGGCTGTATCGCTTGCCGTACTTGTAAGAAAAACGGGAAGTGTATCTTCAACGACCTCGTCAATGAAGTCGCTCCAAAACTTAAAGAAGTCTCGGGTGTTGTTTTGGGTTCTCCTGTATATTACGCTTCTCCAAACGGGACGCTTATTTCGTTTTTAGATCGTCTCTTTTTCAGTACGCCTTTTTCGAAACGTTTTAAAGTCGGGGCTTCAGTTGTTTCTTGCCGCCGCAACGGGAATTCTTCAACCTTCGACGTTTTAAATAAATATTTCACGATTAATGAGATGCCGATCGCTTCTTCTTGCTATTAGAATGAGATTCACGGCGCGAATGGTGAAGAAGCTCAAAAAGACGAAGAAGGGCTTTACACGATGAAACTTTTAGCCCTCAATATGTCATATTTAATGAAAGCGATCGCTGCGCAAGAAAAGAATTCTCCTCTACCGGAATTAGAAGCTCCGCGTCCTTTCACGAATTTTATTCGTTGATAGCCTCTTTTCTCTAACATAAAATATCCATAGAACATTTATGGATATTAATCTTTTGGCGAGTCTTGAAAATATCACGCCTACGCGAAATTTGAATCTTTTGTATGTGATTTTAGACTCCATCTTTTTGTTGATATTTTTGACGCTTCTCCTCTTAAAGAAACGCTATATGACGGTAGTGTGGTCTTTGTTTGGAGGAATTCTTTATTTTTTAGTTGATTATGGGATTTTCCATCTCGCTCTAGGAACGCGGACCATCACCTTCAATCACGAAAGCGGGGAAGCGATTACGGCTTTAGTGCTCCTCTGGATGTCTTTGTCATATGGCATCACGAATTTCGCTTTTATTTGGCTCTGCTTAAGAAGAGACAAGCATCTCAAACTTTGGCTCCTTTTAATTGTCGGCTGGTGGTTAGTGGCCCCAACGCTTGCGAGCGCTTCTGATGCTTACCCGATTATGACTTCCAGGACAACCGGCTCTTATCACTATGTGATGGCGATTTTCTTAGTGGTCGGCTATTTAGGGCTCATCATTTATAACCTTTTCACGAAAAAGAAGATGGTCAAGATCTTTTGGCTAAACCTCATCGGTATCTCTGTTCAATTTGCCTGGGAATTCTCGCTTTTGATCAACGGCATCAGACCTCTCAACGAAAATAGCATTTTAACAATCCTCATAAATTCGCTCATTGAGACGAACATGGGAATGCCTTACATTTACCTCATTTATCTATTCTTCAGCAAACGTTGGAATGAAGACTTCTCGCCTTCCAATGAGGAAAAGGAGAAAATTACAAATACAAAAGCGGCTTGACTTAAAGTTAACTTCAAGTGCTTTTCTATTTATTGTTCTTCGAGGAGTTTTTATGAAAATTAAACAGACAGCGGGACATGATGTTCTCGGTGAATTCGCGCCGCAATTCGCCGAACTTAACGATGAAGTTTTATTCGGTGAAGTTTGGAGTCAGACGGGCGTCCTCCCTTTAAAAGTTCGTTCGATGTTAACGATTGCTTCCTTAGTGAGTAAAGGAATTACAGATTCTTCTTTAATTTCCCATCTTGAAATGGGAAGGAAAAACGGAATCACGAAAGACGAAATGGCAGCCTTGCTTACACACGTGGCATTCTATGCTGGTTGGCCAAATGCCTGGGCCTCTTTCCGTTTGGCAAAGGAAGTCTATAAGGACGCTAAAGATGAAGAAGGCCATGGTGGTTTCTTTGGTTTAGGCGGAGAAAACACCGCATATGCCCAATATTTTATTGGTAAATCATATTTAAAGCCTTTATTTAAAGCCGGCGATATTGCGGCTGCGAACGTGACTTTTGAGCCCGGTTGCCGCAATAACTGGCACATCCATCACGCTGAAAGCGGAGGCGGACAAGTGTTGATCGTTGTCGAAGGCGAAGGTTATTATCAAGAAGAAGGAAAGGAAGTCCAACTCTTGAAGGCCGGCGACATTGTTGTGATACCGGCGAATGTCAAGCATTGGCACGGCGCGCGTCCGCATTCCTGGTTCTCACATATCGCCTTTGATGTTCCGGGTCTTAAAACCTCCAACGAATGGCTTGAACCGCTTGACGAAGAGAGTTATCGAAAACTTCCTGAATGAGAAAATCTTTCGTCTTTTCTAAAAAGCATTAAAATACGGGGCGTGATGGTGCGCCCCTTTTATGAAAAAATATTGCGAAGTTTAATTAGCGGCGTTCTCATTGGCGTTGTTATCGGCGTTTTTCAATACAGCTTCCGCTCATTGGCCGCTTTTGGAAATACGCTTTGGACGAACGGGGCCTGGTGGAGCTATTTATTGAATGTATTATTGAACATTCTCTTCTTTGCCATCATTTATCGTCTTATTTATTTGATGCCTTCTTTGAGCGGATCGGGAGTGCCGTTAACTATCGAAGTAGCGCACGGCAAAAAGAAAGGCAATCATCTTTTGATGATTCCCTTCGCCTTCATAAGCCTCCTCGGTTCTTTTTTAGGTTTTCCTTTAGGATCAGAGGGACCATCGGTCCTTTTAGGCGGCGGCATTTCTTCTTTTGTCGATGGGCGAACGTCAGATAAAGAAAGAGAAAAAGAAACGACCGCGATCGGTGCGGGCGCCGGCTTTGGGGCCGCTTTCCTTTCGCCTTTAGCGGGCGTTTGTTACGCTTTCGAAGAGATGGGACTTCATCATCGAAGCCAAACAAAGCTCTATCAAAAAATAATTCTCGCTCCCATTACGTCTTTAGTGGCTTTTATCATCGCTTTTCTTATTGATCCGCATCATCTTTTAGCGATCGAAGGGCTAGAAATGTTTTCGTGGAATTTCTCTTATCTTTGGCCGCTTCTTGTTTTGATTATCGCGCCTCTAGCCTATATCATCGAATTTCTTTTTCTTTTGATCAGACGTCTTTTATATCGCTTCAACAATCATTTTTGGGTGGCTATTCGCCTTGCTTTATTGTTCATTGTGATTTTCGTTTTGTCATTTTTCTTTCGCTCTTTTCTCGGAGGCGGTTCTTCGCTTTTCTTAAATCTTGGAAATAATTTAGTCTTATCATCAATCGTTCTTCTTTTATTTTTGCGAATTCTCATTTCTTTATTGGCTAGCGAAAGCAAAACCAGCGGTGGTTTAGTCATGCCGTCTTTATTGATCGGCGGTCTTTTAAGCCTTCTCTTCCTTGCGCTTTTGCAAGACGTTTTTCTTTTTTCGTCTCGCGAGATTCGAATTTTTGTTTTGATGGGTGCCTTATTGTTTCTTGCCATCTTCAACAAGATTCCTCTCACGAGTGGAATTCTTCTGTTTTCAATGCTTCTTTATTTGAAAGTTGATTTCCTTTCTTCCTTCCTTGTTTTTCTTTTTTATCTTCCGTTTGCCTATCTAGTTACGTTTCCAGAATTCTTGCATTTAGTGCCGGATCTTTATGATGGCTTCTTGATGATAGAGATGAAAACGAAGTGAGCATCATCCTTGCTAAAATACCCTGTGTGGGTATATATAAGAAGCATGGAAAAACGCAAAACAATTCGCGATGAAGCGACGAAGAAACAGATTCTCAATCACTTATCAAGAGTGGCTGGACAAATCCAAGGAATCAAAAGAATGGTCGAGGAAGATGCTTATTGCATCGATCTTTTAAGCGAACTATCCGCCTCTGAAAAATCATTAGAATCTTTATCGATGAAGATTTTAGAAAACCATCTTTATAACTGTGTGACTAACTCGCTTAAAGAAGGAAAAAGCGAGATGATACCGGAAGTTATTGAACTCATAAGGAAATATAAAAAATGAAAAAAGAATTCGATGTTAAAGGGATGAGCTGCGCGGCATGTCAAGCGCATGTTCAAAAGGCAGTTGAAAAAATAAAAGGCGTTAAGAAAGTTTCCGTCAATCTTTTAACCAATGATATGGCAGTGGATTATGATGGCAGTGAGGCTCTGACCGCTGAAATCGAAGAAGCGGTTCATCAAGCCGGTTACGAGGCCATGTTAAAAGGAATAAAAGAGGAGAAAAAAGAAAAACAAAAAAAGTTTTATCAAGATCGTGACTTTCAAAAATTGATGATTTCTTTCTTTTTCCTCATTCTTTTGATGATTTTTTCAATGGGTCCGATGTTCGGGATGCCGCTTCCGTTCTTCCTTGAGGGCGAAGAGAACGCAGTTAGTTTCACGCTTGTTCAAATGCTTTTGGCGACCCCTAGCCTTTTAATCTATCGTGAGCGCTTTATCAACGGTTTCCGTCTTTTATTTAAATTTCATCCGAACATGGATTCTTTGATTGCTTTAGGCGCGGGAGCTTCTTACCTTTACGGTCTATATTGCTTGTTCATGATTTCTTATGCTTTGGGGCAAGGAGATTTAGCGACAATTCATACCTATCAACATGCCCTGCATTTTGAAAGCGCGGCGATGATTTTAACGCTTGTGAGCCTCGGGAAATATCTAGAGAAACTCGCGAAAGGAAAAACCACCAAAGAACTCAGCAAATTAGTGGCCCTTGCTCCGGAAAACGCAAGAGTTCTAATCGGCGACAAAGAGGAAATAATTCCTGCGAAAGACATTAAAGTTAATGACACCGTCATTTTAAAGAAGGGCGATAAGGTGGCGGTGGACGGGCACCTTATTGAAGGCGAGGCTTCGTTTGAAGAAAGTAGCATTACCGGTGAATCGCTTCCGGTTTTTAAAAAAGAGGGAGAAATGGTTTATTCGGGAACTCTAGTCTTAAACGGCCATGCGAAATTAAAAGCGGAAAAAGTCGGGGAAGATACTTCAATCGGGACAATCGTTCGTTTGGTCAAGGAAGCCTCGCAGTCGAAAGCTCCGGTATCGCGTCTCGTTGACCGCATTAGTCTTGTTTTCGTGCCGCTTGTTCTTTTGATTGCAATTATAAGTTTCATCGTCCACATCTCCTTGACGCCGGATTTTGCAAACGCCTTCAATTACGGAGTTTCTGTTTTAGTGGTCGCTTGTCCTTGCGCTTTAGGCTTAGCAACACCGGTGGCGATCATGGTCGGGAGCGGAAAAGGAGCATCCAACGGCTTATTGATGAAAGATGCTTCGATTTTAGAAAACACGCATAAAATCAAAACAATTATTTTTGATAAAACCGGCACTTTAACGAAAGGAAAGATGGAAGTGACGGATTTTCTTCTTTTTGATAAGAACAAGAAAGAAAAATTTGTCATTGAACGTCTGCACGCTTTAGAGAGTCTTTCTTCGCATCCTCTAGCCGTTTCTCTTCTTAATTACCGTCCTTCTTCTTCTGAGATTAAGGTGGAGAATTTTATGAGTTATGACGGCGTTGGTTTAGAAGGAAAAATCGAAGGAGCCACTTATGCGGCAGGCAATCGACGTTTTTTGTCCTATGCTTTAGACGATAAGGATGAAGAGAAAGTCAAAGCGCTTGAAAAAGAAGGAAAAACGATTATTTTTCTTTCAGAGAACGGACGGGCGATCGCCTCTTTTGCTTTGAAAGATGCGCTTAAAGAAAATTCCAAAGCCGCGATTGAATATTTAAAGAAAAGAAAGATTCATACAATTCTTTTAAGCGGCGATAAGCAAGAAACAGCAGAGGCAATCGCGCATGAATTAGGAATTGAAGAAGTGCGAGCGGAGGTTCTCCCGGAGGAAAAAGGCACAGTCGTTGCTTCTTATCTTGACCCAAAGAGAAAGAAACTCGTGGCGATGGTCGGAGATGGCGTCAATGATGCGATCGCTCTTTCACGTGCCGATATCGGAATTTCCTTAGGCGGAGGAAGCGACATTGCCAAAGAAACAGCAGACATCATTTTAATTAGGGATGATCCGCTCGACATCATTAACGCCTTCCGTCTTTCTAAACGCACGATGATGACGATTTATACAAATCTTTTGTGGGCCTTTGCTTATAATCTTGTCGGGATAGTTTTAGCGACAGGCGCTTTTGCTTCTTTGGGTGTCCATCTTGATCCGATGATTTCCTCGCTTTGCATGAGTTTTTCTTCAGTGTTAGTTGTTTTAACTTCATTGTCTTTGAACTTTTTTAAAGCGACACGCGGGGAAAATAAAACCGAGGAAGCGTGTGCTTGTCAACTAAAGAAAGGAGGTGAAAAGGAGATGGAAAAAATAACATTAAATGTTGAAGGAATGATGTGCATGATGTGTGTTAAGCACGTTCAAGAATCATTGGAAAAAGTAGTCGGTGTTCAAAGCGTTGAGGTTTCTTTAGACGCGAAGAGCGCTTCAATTACAGGTGAGCATCTTAATAAAGAAGAATTGATTGCTGCAATTGAAAAGGCTGGTTATAAGGCCGATTGAGAAGAAGAGGCATTTTCCGTGCCTCTTCTTTTTTCTTTCGTTAAAATAATTTCATATGTGGCAAACAGCAGTTGGACTTTTAATTCCGTTTCTCGGAACAACACTCGGGGCTTCTCTCGTTTTCTTTTTAAAGAGGAGTCTTCCTCCGCGTCTTGAGAAGTTGCTTCTCGGCTTTGCTTCGGGCGTCATGATTGCCGCTTCAATTTTTTCTCTGCTTTTGCCGTCATTGGAAGCGAGCGTTGACTATGGAAATTGGCAGTTTCTTCCGGCAGTAGTGGGTTTTCTTTTAGGAATGGGATTTCTTTTCCTCATCGATAGCCTTTTGCCGCACCTGCACTTAAAAGAAAAAGATCCTGAAGGACTTCATCCGAAGAAGAGCTGGGGCAAGGACACGATGCTTTTTCTTGCAGTTACAATCCATAACATTCCCGAGGGTTTAGCGGTCGGAGTGGCTTTTGCTTCATTTTTAACAGCAGGAAGTGAGGCTTCTTTTATTCCCGCCCTTGTATTAGCAATCGGGATGGCCGTTCAAAATGTTCCAGAAGGTCTAATCGTTTCTTTGCCTTTAAGAGAAGAGGGCAAAAGCCGAACAAAGGCCTTTCTTTATGGCGGTTTTTCTGGGATTGTTGAACCGATTTTTGGTCTTTTGGCGGTCTTGCTTGCTGAATTAGTCGTGCCGGCTTTGCCATATTTATTGTCTTTTGCCGCCGGCGCGATGATTTATGTGGTGGTAGAAGAATTGATTCCGGAGGCGCAGAACGGAAAACATTCGAATATGGGGGTTTTAGGGGTCGCCATCGGATTTGCTTTGATGATGGTGCTTGACGTAGCCTTAGGTTAGAATAATGTAGATGCGAATAAAATTCCCTTTTAAAAAACAAGTTATTATTTCCACAATCGTGATTTTAGTGGCTCTTTTGCTTGGATTTCTGCCTTTCTTGTTCTTTATTCCAAACCTTGGATTTCTATCCTTTGCTTATGGAATTTTAGGTGGATTAATTCTTCTTCTCGGCATTTCTCCTTTCACCTTAATCTGGCTTTTAGCTTTTCTTAGATGGCGGAAGCAAGAGGAATTTCTAACTGGCGAATTCATTGACATAGAAGAGAATTTATTTGCAAGCAACGCGCTTTTATTTTCTGGAGATAAAAAAGAAAAGAACTTAAAGACTCTGCCGTTATTTACCTCTAAAAGACGCGATTTATTGAAGAATGAAAATTATTTAAACAAACGCGTGCTTGTCGGACTTGACAAGCATCAACGAATCGTTGCTTTTGAAATTGAAAATGACTGATTTTAAACCGTTATATTTCAACTATATTGATGACCAATATCCTTTTAAGCGCATTATCAAGAAACGTCGGGCCGCTCGCGCTTTTGCTTTTGATAAAGACGGACATCTTCTTTTACATTTAATTAAACGCGATGACATTTTTAATAAGCATGAATATTTAGAAACGCCGGGCGGGGGCATAAAAGAAAATGAAATGCCATTTATCGCCCTTAAACGTGAAATTAAAGAGGAATTAGGACGCGAGATAATCAAAAGCATTTATCTAGGACGAATGGATGATTGTTATAACCTTTTAGAAACTGCTAACGAAGTTTATTTTTATGCAGTCATTTTAAGCGATGTCCGCTTTCCGATACAAAAGATCAGTCGCGGCGACTCCTTGATTGCCGAAACTAAAGTCTTAACTTTAAATGAAGCGATATCGTATTACGAAGGGTCTAATGAAGGAGGGATTTCCTTTTTGGTGAAACGAAAGGAATTGCCGTTTCTTTATGCTTTACGTGATTATGAGATTCTTTCTTCTTTAGAAAAGATTGTGCCTTCTTAATTATCTTCTTTTCTTTTTTTCATAAAGAAGGCTATAATCTTACGGCTGGCGGATATGGTGAAGTGGTCAACACAACCGGCTGTGAACCGGTCATTCGCGGGTTCGAACCCCGTTATCCGCCCCATTTCAGAAAAACGCCTATAATGCCTCGTCATTATAGGTTATTTTTTTACCAAACATTACCATTTGTGCTCACTATGTCGTGTCCTAAAGTTTCGGAATACTACCTCTAGCACTAAAATCAGTTAAAAATACCTTAGAAAACTCGAACCACCTCAATACGCACACTGCAATAGCACAACGGGTTCGAAAATTCGTAGACACAATAAAAGCCTCCCATGGCATAGGTTCAAGCTATATCGTGAGAGGCTGTTTTTATTTGTTGATGTAAATCCCAAAGTTGCACGTGAACCTGGTGCATCTAAGTTTATATCTATAGGTTTTCTATGGACTTCACGTTGGTTGTAGTGGAGATTGTCTAGTTTTTTGGAACCGACAATGAATATCACCTATCTCTATTGATTATTATCATTCTCTTTAACAGCTTCTCGAAATCGTAGTTGTCTAGCCTTTATGTGTAAAAGAAGATCAGATTAGAACCCATGCAGGACTTGAGAGGAAAACGCGATAGGAAACGAATCATAATCGGTAAATGTCTGCTTCAAAAGATAAACAAAACGAAAAGTAAATTGCTAGGAAGCGATAGAGAAAATTCTATTTACCAAAACGTGACTAAAATCAGCTTTTGGTAAATAAAGAGATAGACATGAAGGAAATTGTACGTAGTCGATATATAAATCAACTGATTGCAAGACGTGAGAGTTTTTGCGATATTTCAGTGTTTATTTCGTTGAGAAAAGTTAATAGTTCTTTAGAAATCGTGTCATGTGAATTGGCTGTTTTATTAAGAGAATGCTTATTGCTTTTGTATAACAGATAATACAGAATAGTCACATGAAGTTTGATGCCAGCAAACCGCTTTATCGTCAAATTTATGATTATTATCTCCATCTATTGAAGAGCGGTGCCTTTCAAGAAGGACAGATGCTGCCGTCGGTTCGCGAGGTGGCGACTGCTTTTTCTATTAACCCCTTAACGGTTATGAAAGCGTACGAAGAGTTAGTTAAGGATGGTTATATCTATAGCGTTTATAAAAAAGGATATTTCGTTAAAGATTCTGGCGGAAACGGAACTAAGCTGAAGGAAGAGATTCAACGGCTTTTGAGTTTAGGTTATTCGCTTAAGGAAATCATTGAAGTTTCTAGAAAACTGAAGGAGGAGACGGATGATAAAAATTAAGAATTTGAGCAAACGATTTGAAGATGTTCAGGCCATCAGTCATTTGAATTTGGAAATTGAACACGGAATCGTGGGTCTTGTTGGACATAACGGGGCTGGCAAATCTACGCTTTTGCGTTTGATCGCGGACATCTTATATCCCGATGAAGGAAAAATTGAAATTGACGGTCTTATAAATTCTACAAAAGACGCAAAAGAAAAAGTCTTCTTCTTGCCAGACGATCCCTATGTTCCTTCTTTTGCTAGGCTTAAGGATTTATATGAACTTTACGCATCTTTTTATCCGCTTGATTATCAGAGATTCATGGATTTAGTCCACGAATTCTTATTGCCTCTCGATCAACGAATCAATAATTTCTCGAAAGGAATGAAGCGTCAATTGTTTCTCGCTTTAACCTTCAGCATTGATGCCAAATATTATTTATTAGACGAGGCGTTTGATGGCATTGATCCGCTGGCGTTAGAAAAGATAAAGGAGATTATTCTTCAATTAAATAATGATGGGAAAATCATCATCATTTCTTCGCACAATATCGCGACTCTTCAGCGATTAGTTGAGCGTTTCATCATTTTATCGGGCGGAGAAATTTCACGTGACGGCAATAACGAGATGCTGGGTGTCGATTTCTTGAAATATCAGATGATTACTCCTCGAATTGTCACAAAAGAAGTTTTGAGCGCTTTGAATTTAAAACCTTTGAATTTTAAGAAAGTTGGAAGCATCTATCACCTTGTTTTCTTTGGAAAGAAAGAGGAAGAAATTTCAAAAATTTTAACTGGGGAATTTTCTCCAACGCTTTTGGAACAAATTCCAATCGACACTGAAGAAATTATTACTTTGGAGATGCTTTTAGCGCGGGAGGAGCAGAAACATGAAAACAAGACGCTTTATTAAGTGGCAATTAAAGCAGTGGTTTGCCCCTCTTTTAATTGCTTTCCTCTTGCTTTTCTTATCCTTCATCATCACTTGTTCAACTTCGAACGTAAGTTACCGTTATTATGAAGGAGGAAGCTTTGTTTCTCAGCCTTCTTCTAATTTAATCGCGATTAGCATTCCTCTTACGTTGGTCGCGGTTATTTTTCCGTTATTTGTTTACGATTATCGGTTCAAAAAGACGCAGGCTGATACTTTTATGCAAGCGCCTTTAAAGAGAAATCGCCTTCGTCTCACGCGCCTTCTATTAGGCTTGAGCATGATTATGATTATTTTCACGATCGTATATGTTATTGGTGTTTTGATTGTTTTCTTTCGTCAGGTGACGACGCCTGATCTTTATGAGCAGGGCGGCTATATCTTTAAGATTCGCTTCTTTGATTATCGATATTACATTGCTGCCTATTTTTTCCTCTTGGCCTTTGCCTCTTTAGAATATTTCATCAGTTCTTTTATCGTCTTGTTATCAGACAATGTCCTTGATGCGATTTTCCTTTTGCTGTTCGTTGATATAATCCGCGCGTTGTTGCCGTTTTCGTTTTACACATATTCAACGACAATGTTAAATAACATTTATAATGGCTATAACAGTTTTCAAGGAAGTTGGTTAGCCAACGCAGCCTCGCCGCTTCTTGTGATGCTATATCCAGAAAAGATTTTCTCGTCTTTTATCATTGGTAAAGAAGCTTTAATTTTTACTAATTTTAGCGATTATGTTTCATTCATTTTCTATTTGGTCGCATATCTATTGATGGGAGTAAGTTCAGTTATTTACGTTGTTCTTTCTTCTGATCCGTCCGGTGAATATGTCGGTAGACCGGGCCCGCGCAGGAATATCATTGGTTTTATCCCTCATTTAACTATATTTTCAATCGGATTGCTCACACTTTCCTACATTCAAATGCAGCCGTTAGCGGAGACGATTATTTTCCTTGTCATCGCGCTTATTTATTATTGTTGCTTAGCGCTTTATTACCGGCGTTTCCGTTTACCTCGCTTCGCTTTTATCTCTTATTTCATCGTTCTTTCTCTTGTGCTTTTAGGGACGCTTTCATATTACGCGGCGGATTATTTTTCTTCGCTTTCAAACACAATCATTTATTGAAGTAGAGATATTGAACAAAAATCAATTGTAAAGACGCGGGGGGGGGCTTTAAAATATCCTAGATGATAGATTTAGTTGACGAATATTTTAGGGTATTTGTAGAGGCAGGGCTTTTCGTTAGAAAACCCGTTCTTCTACCGGAAATAGACAAAATTTCAATCTCAACCTCAACACCATATTTTTGTCGTTGATGGCGAAGAAAACTCGACAAATATCAGGAAGTTACGGCTGAGCCGTAGCTTTTTCTTTAAGCGCTCTTCAACCTTTATTTATTGGAAAAGTTCATTATTATAAAAACGAAAGAAGGAGATTTTATGCGTAAAAATCTAGGAGTCAAAACTTATTTATATCCTCAACCAGTCCTTATTATCGGAACTTATGACGAGCAAAATGTTCCTGATGCGATGAATGCCGCATGGGGCGGCATCAGCGATTATCGAGAAATCTCGATTTGCATCTCAAATAATCATAAGACGACGAAAAACATCTTATTAAAGAAGGCGTTCACGGTATCGGTTGGCACTTATAAAACCTTGGAAGCGTGTGATTATTTCGGGATTGCGAGTGCAAACCAAGTGAAAGATAAAATTGCTCGCGTTAATTTTCATCCGATTAAGAGCGAATTTGTTGACGCTCCGCTTTTTGAAGAGTTGCCGCTAGCTCTTGAATGCAAACTGATTTCCTATGATGAGGAGAGCGGAATTTTGCGTGGAGAAATTGTCAACGTCAGCGCTGATGAAACGATTTTGAATGGTCAAAGCATCGATCCCGATAAATTGGAAGCTATCTCTTTCGATGCTGCGAATAGCGCCTATCTTCTCGTTAAGGGGAAGGTCGGAAACGCCTTTAAAGATGGAAAGAAATACTTCTAAAATAATTTGAGTTATAAAGGAGGTGTGAAAGCGCCTCTTTTTTGTTTAAAAGAAGATATAATGCTACTTATATGGGACAAGAAACAATCGGCGATCGCATTAAGAAGCAACGCGAGAAATTAAATATTTCATTAGAATCGTTGGCTGCGAAGCTTAATATCGATGAGGATGTTCTTCGAAGTTATGAAAATAATGAAAAGGAAATTCCGGCTTCTTTGCTTCCGTCTATCGCTGAATCTCTTTTCATGAGTTATCCAGAACTTTTAGGCCAAGAGGTCAAAACTGAAGCATTGGTCGGCCCGGAAAAAGAAGGAAGTAACGATAATAAATTGAAATTTGGCGCAAGCTTATATAGCACTTCGCGCTTTCGGAAAAAATCTGCATTAACTTCCGGCATTGTGACTTTAATTATGGGAATCATCATTTTAATTGTCTCTTTCAACGCAGAAATTTATGCCGATCCAAGTCTTATTTTTTCTCCTCGGACTATTTTAATCGTCATAAGTCTAATTTTGATTGTTTTAGGACTCGGCATCACTTTTTTTGCTCTTTATCGGAAATTTAAAAAATAGTTGTTCATGCAGATGAAAATCGGAGACAAAATTAAAACTAAACGCGAAAACATGCAGATGTCGCGCGCACTTTTAGCGAAGGTTAGCGGCATTCCCGAAGAGGAAATCGCCTTTTATGAGGAGAATCGTTTCGTGCCAGAAGAAGAAAAACTTTCGCTTCTTGCCGAGGCTTTGGGATTAGACAAAAGCGTCTTAGAATCTGATGAAACGACGATTGATGACCTTAAATTAGAGAGACCTTTAACTTTTAAAGACGCGAACCCTTTCATGCTTGCTCATGATAAGAAGCGTTTAAAAAGGCATCTAGGGACCGGCTTGCTGTTTTTAGCAGTCGCGCTTCTATTTTTGATTTTTGGCTTTTATATCGATAATTGGACGGGAATAAGCGGTCTTGCTTTTCTTTTCTTTGCTTTATCTATTGTTTTCTTTCTTTTCGTCATATTAGAAATTTTTCTCGCCTTTATCAAAAGAAAATAAAAAACGCCTTCCTTCTTTCCTTCTTCTTGCTATCCTAATTGCATGAATATTTTGTTTTTATTGTTGCCAAAAAATTACGTTGATTTCTTATACGGCGATTTCACAGTTCGTCAGGCTTTAGAAAAGATGAAGGAACGACGTTATTCAATGATTCCGGTAATCGATCGTGAGACTGGCAAGTATTTATATTCTCTTCGTGAGGGCGACTTCCTTTATTTTCTAGCGGAACGTCATCTTTCTTTCCAGGAATTAGAAAAGAACGCCCTTTCGACGATTCAACCTTCGCGGGAAATCAAACCGGTGGGCGTTACTTGTCAGATAAATGAATTATATGCGACCATCAGCGATCAAAACTTCGTTCCCGTCATTGACGATAACGGAATTTTTATCGGAATCGTCACGCGGAAAGCGGTGATGAACCACTTCCTGAACGAACTGATCAAAAAAGAAAAGTAATCAGGCAATTATCGATTTGATGGCTAAGGGCAAAAGCTCTCCTTCATGTTCTTCGATTTTTCCTTCATCAACAAGAGAAGAAATACGAGAATCGATCGGCAACGAATCGAGCATCGGGATTTGATGACGCGCGGCCGCGGATTCGGCTTTTGAGTGTCCGTAAAGTTCGAGTTTTTCGCCGCAATGAGGGCAAACGTAGTAAGACATATTTTCGACGAGGCCTAAAAGATTTATGTTCATCATCTGAGCCATCCGAACAGACTTTTCGACAATTTCACCTACTAAGTCTTGGGGTGAAGTGACGACGATAACTCCATCAACGGGGATTTGTTGGAAAACGGTGAGAGGAACATCGCCTGTTCCCGGTGGCATATCGATTAGCAAAACATCGAGTTTGCCATAAAGCACTTGGCTATACATCTGTCCGACAAGAGAGGCAATAAGCGGACCACGCCAAATAATCGGGGCTGAGGAATCTTCCAATAAAAGGTTGGCGGACATCATTTTGATGCCGCTTTTGGTTTCTAGAGGGAAAATCAAATTGTTTTCGCCGCTAGCTTGCTCATCATCTAAGCCGAAACTTCGCGGAATCGAAGGACCCGTCACATCAGCGTCCAATAAGCCGACTTCAAGTCCGCGTCTCCGCAATTCGACAGCTAGTAAAGAAGAGACGAGACTCTTCCCAACTCCGCCTTTACCAGAAATGACGGCGATCGTTTTCTTGATGCTTGTTCCCGGCGCGCATTCAAGTTTTTGAATGCCTCCGCTTCTCCCCGAGCAATTTTCCACATCGCAACCATCGCATTGATGATTGCAAGTTTCTTGATTTTTCACTTCGCTGTCCATAAGAACTCCTTATAAAGTTTCCTTGATAAATCTAGCACAAGCGCGAGCAAAACGCTTTAAAAGAACAATACTTTGATTATTATATTTATACCGTGTGGGAAGAAATTGGTCATCAAGCATTACACTCGTTAGAGGACTCTCTTAAAATTTTCGCTTTAGCTTTTTTAATATATTTGCTCTTATCTTTTTTCGAAGGAAAAATTGCGTCTTTACTTCACAAAAGAGCAAAACTCGGTCCGCTTCTTGGGGCTTTATCGGGTGCGATACCTCAATGTGGCGTTCCGGTTGTCGCGGCTGATTTGTATTTGAGTCGCCATTTGAATTTTGGAACTTTAATCGCTGTTTTTATCGCTTGCTCCGATGAAGCTTTTCCGATCCTTTTATCAGATTGGAACGGCGAGTGGTGGTCTGCTTTTTTGCTTCTTGGAATCAAAATTCCCCTCGGCGTTCTCGGAGGGTATTTAGCTTATGCCTTTTTTGACCGCAAGAAAGAAATTAAAGAAGAAGCATTTGAGGTGGAACATCATCAGCATCGCGGTTGCTGCCATCACATGATTGATGAAGATGAGAATGGAAATCCGTGGCACACCCATTTGTGGCATCCTTTAGAACACTCATTGAAGATCTTTGTTTATAGTTATGTGATCTCTTTTCTATTCGGTCTTCTTTTTGTCTTTGTCGGCGAAGAGGCGATTGCGGGATTTTTGACGGACAATATCTATTTAACTCCTCTTTTATCGACATTAGTCGGCTTAATCCCTAATTGTGCCTCATCAGTTTTATTATCCAATATGTTCGTCGGCGGCTTTTTGCCGTTTGGTGCGCTTTTGTCGGGTCTTGTGATGAATGCAGGTCTCGGTCCTTTTACTCTCTTCAAGAACAAAAAGAAGTGGAAAGATGGCTTTAAAGCCTATGGTTTCATGTTGCCTTTTGCGCTTATAAGCGGTTACTTGAGCCTTTTGATTGAGTTAGCTCTCGCTTTTAATTAGACTTCATTTATGGAACGAACAACATATAGAAAATTAAGAGAGGAAATAATGAGGCACGAAAGCGGGAAGGGGCTTTACCTTCTTGCGATTCTGGCTCTTCTTTTATTGAGTCTTTCTTCCGCGGGCATCGCGTGGTCTTGGCTTGATTTTTCTTCTTTAAATATTTTTCTATTGATAAGTTTATCGACTTCTTTTGTCTCGCTTATGATTTTGTTATTTGTCTATCTTTTCAACAAATATAAGAGGGTTTTGCCACGAAATTGGTCAATGATTGCCCGTTTTCTTAAAATGCTTACCTGGGGAATTTTTCTTGTCGGTTCAATCGTTTATATGGTGGGATGGCAATTCCCTTATGAAGGTTATTTACCTTGGGTCAGCTTCGGGAACGGCATTGGGATTATTTCACTTATTTTGAGCGCGCCTCTTTTCCTTTGGTCACTTTATTGTTTCTTTTGGCGGCGGGAGAATCAGCGAAATATTAAGATGGAAGAATTGGAAGAAGAGTATGAAGAAGAATATGAAAAAGAAAATAAAAGTCATTTTGAAGAAGAGAATTCTTCATTAGCCGCCAAGACAAAAGAAAACCCCGATCAAATTATCGAGGCTTCTTTCGTTGTTAAAGATGATGAGGACAAATAGAAGTTTTATTTCTTAAATCCGAGATTGAAGATGCGGTTGGCGTTTCCCCACATCAAAGATTCGTAATCTATTTTATTGAGGTTTTCGCTATTTTCGAAGTATTCCTTATAAAGCGGATTTTCTAAAGTGAGAGCCCCGTCAATCGGATTATCGGTGCCAAACATCAAACGGCTTCGACCGAGACGTTCGATCGCTCTTTTCGTCCATTTAAGAGGAAGCCAAGCGGTATCGCCATATATATTTTCGTGTTTTTCTAAAACGTCGATTGCCCTTGAAGGATCACCCATTAACTCCATGTGTGCAGCGATGAAGGTAACATCCTTAAATTCTTCAGCTGCTAGACCGAGATAAAAGACGTCGCTATAGCGGTCGCGTGCAGTGTGGACAAGAACCGGGAGCGAAAATTCGCGAGCCAAATCGAGAAACGGATAGACTTTTTGATGATTTGTCATCTTGACGTGAGAGCAAAATGGATGGATTTTCAACCCTTTGATGTAACGACGATTGCTCTCAATTAATTCGATAAGTTCTTTTGTTACCGTTTCTTTGCCGGGGTTTACCCAAACGAGAGCACCATAACGTTCTGGATGACGTTTTACAACTCCTAAGGTAATTTTTAAAGCTTCTTCCTGGGTTGACGGATATGGAAGAAAACCCTTGCTTGTTAATTCTTTTCGGTCGGGAAATTCAGCGGCATCGGCGTTGCTGATTAAAGAATAAACGATGCCGTTTTTTTCCATCGAATTTCGGAGGGCGGTGGTGGTTGCTTGAATGCTGGGCCAATGCGCGATGTGCGCGTGCACGTCAATAATCATAGGAGTACCTCTTTATCTTTACTATTTACTTTAAACCATCTCTAACAATTTTTGCAAAAGAAGACGTAAAGATACGGAATCTAATGGTTTATCTTCATCGTTTGGAAAAAGAAAATCCGCATATTTTTTATAGGGTTCGACATGAAAGCGATGCATCGGCCTCACGGTTTCAAAATATTGTTTAAGGACAGATGATATCGAACGACCACGTTCGGCAACATCGCGTCTTAAACGCCTCGCTAGACGAATGTCGCTGGCGGCCTCAACAAAAATGATGTAGTCGAAAAGTTCTCGCCATTCGGGCACTGAAAGCAAAAGAGTCCCCTCTACTAAAATTAGAGGCGTGGGGTTTAAAAGAGTCCCTTTCAGCATTCTCGTGTGGGAAGCAAAATCATAAGAAGGAACTTCAATCGACTTCTCGCTTTTTAGTTTCTCCATGTCTTGACAAAAGATTGTTCCGTCAAGAGATTCTGGTTCATCGTAATTTAGACGAGTTCGTTCAGCAAAAGGAAGATTTGAACGGTCTTTGTAATAAGAATCTTGCGATAAAAGAGAGGAAATTTCTGTTCCTAGTTCTTCGTGGAGTTTTTTGGCTAAAGTCGTTTTCCCAGAGCCAGAGCCACCAGCGATGGCAATCAAATGAATCTTTCTCATTCTTTAAATCATAGAATACTTGGTTTCTTATCCCAAGTGGTGAAATTGTTTTAAGTTGCAAAGAAGCGAAAAACGATTAAAATTTCATAGCGCTTGGGGTGTAGCCAAGTGGTAAGGCATCGGACTCTGAATCCGAGATGCGCTGGTCCGATCCCAGCCACCCCAGCCAAAGCGTCGTTTAGCGTTTATTTTTCAATAAAAGTAATAGATTCATTGTTTTTACGACCAGTTGTCATATTTTTCGTAACTTAAAAATAAGCGCGGTTAGTGATGATTATTTATGCAAAACGAAAAGTTTTATAGTTGATAACTATTCAGCTTTTTAGTGCTTGAGGATGAGAGATATCCAAAATGCGATTATTTTTCTGGCTCTAAGATTAAAATCGCGGTCACGAGATCGATCATCTTTTTGAAATCGCGGAGCGAGAGATATTCATAACGTCCATGATGATTATAGGATCCGGTTCCTAAATTAGGCGTCGGACATCCTAAAAAGGAGAACGTCGCTCCATCGGTGCCGCCGCGGATTGGAGTGGATTTTGCTTCCATTTTCAAGCTTTCAAAGGCTTTTCTTGCGTGGATTAGAGCTCGAGGATCATCTTTAAGGACTTCGGCCATGTTTTTATAATCATCACGAATTTCAATGCCGATCTCGGCTTTCGGATAACGAACTTTTAATTCTGTAACTTTTTCTTCCATTATTTTTTTGTGCTCTTCAATTTTTGTAGAGGAGTGGTCGCGAATGATGTAGTGGAGAGAGCATGATTCAGAAGATCCGTTAAGCTCTTGCAAAAAGTAAAAGCCTTCATAGCCTTCCGTCGTTTCCGGGCGTTCGTTCGGAAGAGAAGCATCATAAATCGAGGCTAAAGTCAGAGCGTTTATAAGTTTTCCTTTGGCTTCTCCCGGATGGATGGCCAATCCTTTTATTTCGATATCAGCGTGCGCGCCATTGAAGTTTTCATAATCAAGATTTGTCGGAGCGTCGCCATCGACTGTATAAGCCCAACTTGCTTTAAATTTCTCACGGTTAAAATGTTCTGGACCGCGTCCAATTTCTTCATCTGGCGTAAAAAGAATTGCGACTGGAGCGTGTCTTTTAATCTTTTTCAAACGTGCCAAACTGGACATGATGATGGCGATTCCGGCTTTATCATCGCCTCCGAGAAGAGTAGTTCCGTCTGTTGTAATGAGAGTATCGCCTATATGATTTAGGAGTTTAGGAAACTGTTGAGGACTGAGGGAGACCTCTTCGTTCAGTTGGATATTTTCTCCTTTATAATTTTCATGAATTTGCGGTTTGACATTCGCTCCGCTTAATTCAGTTGCAGTGTCGACGTGAGAATTTAAACCGATAATCGGCCAGCTTTCTTCGCCTGGTAAGAAGGCATAAAGTCTGCCGTATTCATCGATTTCTCCTTCAATTCCTAATTCCTTCAATTCTTCTAACAGAAGTTTTGAAAGGTTTAGTTCTTTTTCTTCTGAAGGGGTTCTCGTAGATATTGGATTAGATTGTGTATCGATTTTTACGTAGCGAAGGAAGCGCTCTAATTCTTCATCTTTTATCATCCAGTTTTCTCCTTTCATGTGGTTTTTTATCAGTCACTAGAAGTATACTACGCTCATGAAAAAATATTGTTTATCTGCTTTAGCTTTATTTCCGCTTATTCTTTCTTCTTGCTTGCCGTCTACTTCTTCTAATCCTATGACTAGCAGCGATTATTCCGATAATGAATCATCAATAAACGATAGTAGCGACGAATCATCTTTCTCAATCATTTCTTCAATTGGAGAAGAAACGTTGCCAAGCATTGATTTCACGGAATTTTTTGCTTATGAAACACCTATCAAATTTCGCTTTTATTTGAGTGATGAAGCCTTATTTGGTATTTCAAGATACGGGGCTGGTTATGATCAGCAATACGCGGACGTTTATTTCCCGACTGATTTGATTTTAGAGATTAATGGGGAGTCATATCAAATTCCCGAAGTCGGGTTGCGGATGAAAGGCAATCTTTCACGTCGTGAATTCGCTTCTAATGATGGAGAAATCTATAGTCCTTCGCATTTTAAAGTTTCATTCAAGGAAACATTTGATGATTATTGTTATACCTTAGATATTTTTAACGAATTTGTTCATTCATGGGACGACGATGCTTTGCGTGAAGCTCGTAAGGATCGAACGATTGCCAGTTTAGAAAAAGTAGATCTCAAATATTTGCCGCGCAACGACGGACAAGCGTATGGCGAAGAAATCTATATTTATGACACTTTCCGCGAATATGGCTTATTAGCGCCTTACGCAAAGGAGGTAGTAGTTGAATTAAATACTTCGAAAGATAATTATGAATATCGTTATGAAATGATTGAAACGGCCGACAAAGAATTCTTAAAGCGTCGTTATGATGGCGATGAGAATGACGGCGATCTATATAAGTGCGGTTGGGGGAGTCCGAAGGGCAATAACGAGTCACGAGGAGCAACCCTTGAATTGGATAGGGCAGTTGCGATTTCTTATGATGAAAACGGATACCCGAACGGAAGACGTCTTCCTTATGGCGCGATCGGGGTGGAGGACAATTACAATTTCTATCATCCGACGTATGACTTGAAAACTAATGACGATGGCGAGGACAGCGATTTTTCTTTACTCGCCAATTACATGAATGCAGTGGAAGCTTTAGCGCATCATCAAGCGCCGCAAGAGCTTTTAGAATCGATAATTGATGTTGATTATTTCTTAAAATTTGAGGCAATTTCCTACCTCTTCGGCAATTTTGATGACCAGCGAAACAATTACAATAATTACTATATGTACTTTTTGCCGAGCAACGGCAAAGTTTATTACATCGCTTATGACTGGGACTGGGGCTTTGATTTGGGAAATCGCGGGGCGATGAATTATGAATTGTTCCGTCCGCTAGATTTAAATAATGAACCTTTGAAAAACAATCTATATTTTGTGACTTTCTTAGATAACGAGAATGTGCACACTATTTATGATAAGAGTGAATACCAGGCTCGTTATGAAGAATATGTGAAAGAATATGCGGCGGACGTTTTAAATTATGAAAAATTTGCTTCCTTCATGGAAACCAACAACAGTCCGTTAGGAACAAACGCTGAACAAATCAGAAATTACATGGAGAATAAATTGGCTTTGATTGAACGCTCTTAAGCGTTTCTCTTTCTAAACGCTCAGAAGCGGTGTAAGATGGCTCCTTGAATAGCAAGGAGGCTTTCTTATGGAAGAGCAAAAGGGAATTCTCAGCGAAAAGCGCTTGAACGAATTACAAGATGCATATCTTCGCGATGAGAAGAACGCTTTAGTTAGACACGCATTATCGAGGCATTCTTTAGCAAACGTTATCTACGACAATAAAAGTCAAATCAATAGCGCGTTCCATTTCTCGATTGACATCAAGACGATGCCGGTTTGCAACCAGAAAGTATCTGGCCGTTGCTGGATTTTTGCTGGACTCAATTTTTTAAGAGAACGCGTGGCTAAAAAACTTCATCTTGCGAAGTTTGAACTTTCACAAAACTACATCAGTTTTTATGACAAATTAGAGAAGTGCAACTTCCTTTTGGAAAGTTTATTGGAAGTCGGCAATCGTCCGCATGATGATCGTTTGATCCATCATCTTTTGACATTCGGAATCGGTGATGGCGGACAATGGGACATGTTTGTCTCGCTTGTTAAAAAATACGGGGTGGTGCCGCAAGACGTTTTCCCCGAGACATATCAAAGCAACAACACGCGCGAGACGGATTTCTTGCTCAACGCCGCGATTCGAAATTTTGCTTCACAAGTCCATGGCTTGCTTGTGAATGAAAAAGTTGAAGAAGCTCGTTCGTTAAAAGAGAGGACTCTCACACACCTATATAATCTTTTAGTCAATGCTTTCGGACTTCCGCTTCATAAGTTCACTTTCGAATATGAGAACGATAAAGGTTATCACAGCGATAAAGATTTAACGCCGCTCACCTTCCTTAAAAAATATGTAGGCGATGATTTAGAGAATTACCAATCGCTCATCAATTCTCCAACGCAAGATAAGCCCTTCTATCACAATTACACGGTCGATTATCTTGGGGGAACTGTTGGAGGACGACCGATTTCTCATTTGAATTTGCCGATGGAACGCATTAAAGAACTGATTGTCAAACAATTAAAAGACGGCGAACCCGTTTGGTTTGGAAGCGATGTCAGTTTCTTCCGTGATCGCAACGGCCACGCTTGGGATACCGATTCCTTTGCCTACGAGAAAACATTCGGTTTCCCTTCTTATTTCCAAAAAGAAAGGATGCTCGATTATTGGCATAGCGCGATGAATCACGCGATGCTTATCACGGGCGTCAATTTGGATGAAGGCATTGCTAACCGCTGGAAAATTGAAAATTCGTGGGGCAACGATAACGGCGAGCAAGGCTATTACACGATGAGCGCGAACTTCTTCGATACATTTGTTTATCAGGCAGTCGTCAACAAGAAATATTTAAACGATGAGGAAAAGAAAGCCTTAAATAGCGAAACCATCCATCTTAATCCTTGGGATCCGATGGGGACTTTGGCCGATTAAATGAAATAGACCTGGTGATTGTCATCAGGTCTTTTTTAATGCGTATTCTTCGCTTTGAAGGAGTAGACGCTTTATACTTATTGGTGGGAAGGGAGGCAGCATTTATGGATCCAAGAAAAATAGCGATTATCGGTGATGGCTTTGTTGGGAGCAGCATCGCCTATACCTTGATGCTCGGTCACGCGGTCAACGAGATCGCAATTGTTGATCTCAATGCCGATAAGGCGGAGGGAGACGCTCTTGACATGGCCGATGGTCAGTCATTCCTTTCTGTTCCGAAAGTCATTAAAGCGGGCGGATACGAACTTTGTGCCGGCGCGCACATCATCATTATTACAGCTGGTGCATCTCAAAAACCTGGTGAGACACGCATCGATTTATTACATAAAAACGCTGCGATTATGTCTTCAATCGTTGATGAGATTAGACCTTATATCGAAGACGACACTATTGTCTTAGTTGTCTCGAATCCAGTTGATTTACTTTCTTATCTTGTTTATCGGAAACTCGGAATTCCTTCAAGCCGCGTGATTGGCAGCGGAACCGTTCTTGATACATCGCGTTTAAAAACCGCGATCTCTTTGGACGCTCACGTTGATCCGCGCAACGTTCACACATTCGTTGTCGGCGAACACGGCGATAGTGAAGTTGCCGTTTGGAGCGCCACGCAAGTTGGCGGCTTGTCATTAATTGATTATTCGGCTAAACACCTTAAGAGCAAAGGGAAGTCGATGGCGCATTTAGCCGATCTTCATAAGAAAGTGAAGGACGCTGCTTATGTCATCATTCAAAAGAAAGGAAGCACCTATTATGCGGTGGCTCTTGCAGTTCAACGCATTGTTTCGGCGATTTTAAACGACGAAAATTCAGTTTTGACTGTTTCAACCTACGTTGAAGATGAGTTCCATGGCTTGTTGCAGGATCTTTATATTTCTTTGCCCTGTGTTGTCAATTCACATGGCGTTCGTGAGATATTGCGCCCCGATTATTCAGAGGAAGAAAAATCAGCAATCATCGAATCAGGACTCTCTTTAAAAGAGAAAATTAAAGATCTCAATCTTTGATTGATGACTTTTGAATGATAAAGGCCAGGTTTTCCTGGCTTTTATTTTGCGCTGTAAAGCGACAAGAATGAGGTCAAAAGAGGATTATAGAGTCTTTCTATTGTTTGATCCGTCAAATAGATTGTGCCATCTGAACTGCGAGTAACTTCATTTTCTTCAAGCGTTAAACCTTCAAGAATTGGATTAGCGACTGAAGAAATTTCAAGATACTGAAGGAGCGAAAGACGTTCTTCGCTATAAAAACTGCGCGTGATGGTAATCTCGCCATTTACTTCCTCGATTAAATCATTTTGATAGGTTGCAGCATCGACGATTTTATTGGCTGCAAGACCGCTGAAAACCGGATTATAGGCAATGAAAGTCGGAACATAACCTTCTTCATAACCATAATCTTGGTTGATAGCGGAACTGAGACCATATTCATCCTTGAAACTTTGCCAAAGTTCGGGATCGTAATCGCCGTCAGTAAAGCGAATTCCTTCGACATCGCAGTTGATGACATAAGTGGTGTTTCTTTCTTCCAAATTCCAATCTTTTAAGAGGTGATCTTCAACAAACGCGCAATCCGGACAGGAATTGCGGAGATAACCGACTGCAAAAACATCGTCCCCGAGCAAAAGCTCATCGAGTTGTGTTTTATTGATGTAAAGCATTGAGGAATAGTCAGCGTAGCTTTCGACCCAAGCTTCTAAAATTTCGGGGTCGTTTGTGAAGGGATCGTTGTCAGCACCGCTTTGATGTTGGGCAACAAGAGAGCCATTCGAGAAAATCGCTAGAGTTTCATAGCCGTTCCGCGCTTCAACCCCATGGCGATTTTCAAGCGTTAAATATTCATCGATTGTCAAAGCGTAAATGAGAGGGTTGTTCTCTTCCATGAAGGCTTCTAACGTCCTTTGAAACGTCAGATAACAAGTGCAAGTGCTCTCCGGGTCATAGACTAAGAGCAAGAAGTTATGACCTCGCTCAACCAAATCGGCGAACTCTAAAACATCGATGTCCTCAAGCGACTCTTCGAAACTCAAACTTTCATCATAGAGACGTCCGAAGGTTAAACGTATCGGAGTTGTCGCATTTGGAGCACAGGAAGCCACTAGGGGAAGTGAGAGTAAAAATGGCAATAAAATTCGTTTTTTCATGGGCTGATTTTACTCTCAAAATCTTTGGCTCAAAAGAGCCAAATACACTCACTTCAAAAATTGATGAAAAAAAGTGTTGCAAAAGTTAAAAAAAAGCCCCATAGTACGCCCGTCAAAAACCGAAATAGAAACTCGGGTATTGGCGACTAACTTTGGCTACATCTGGTCAGACTGGAGGGCAGGGGCATGGGCGTTGATTCTCCGATTATTTCCCTGAGAAATGTACGGAAGGTGTTCGATGGCACTTTTGTGGCAGTGGACGATTTCACTTTGGATATTCGTAAAGGCGAATTCGTGACACTTCTAGGACCATCGGGTTGTGGAAAAACAACTACTCTACGAATGTTGGCGGGCTTTGATGTCCCGACGAGCGGAAGCATTTTCCTCAATGGCGTGGATATTACAAACCTTCCGCCATATAAGCGACCGCTCAACACGGTATTTCAGCATTATGCGTTATTTCCAAATCTCGACGTTTACGATAATGTCGCTTTCGGGTTGCGCAATAAACGAGTGCCGGTTGAAGTCACAAAACGCAACGGCGAAAAAGTGACGAAGATGAAGAAACTTTCAGCGGAAGTCATCGATCAAAAGGTCGCGAAAGCTCTCGCTTTGGTCGATATGGAAGAAATGGAAGACCGAAGCATTCAAAATCTTTCGGGCGGTCAGCAACAACGCGTGGCAATCGCTCGCGCAATCGTCAACGAACCGGATGTTCTTCTTTTAGACGAGCCTCTTTCAGCTCTCGACCACAAGATGCGCAAGGACATGCAACTTGAACTGAAAGAGATGCATAAAAAGCTTGGCATCACCTTTATTTACGTTACTCACGATCAAGAGGAAGCTCTTTCAATGTCTGACACGATTGTGGTCATGAAAGACGGAGCGATTCAGCAAGTAGGAACGCCGGAAAACATTTATAACGAACCCGTCAATGCTTATGTCGCTGACTTTATCGGAGAATCAAACATTTATAATGCTACGATGGTTGGTGATAAAAAAGTTCGCTTCTTAGGCGGTGTTTTTGCTTGTGAAGACGATTTCCCGATCAACGAAAAAGTTGACGTTGTTGTTCGTCCGGAAGATGTGATTCTTGCAAAGCCTGGAGAAGGCGTCATCGACGGCATCATCACCAGCAAAGTGTTTAAGGGTGAGATGTACCAATACATTGTGAACGTTGGCCGTAATGAAGTTCTTTGCCGCGGAACGAAAAATCGCGAAATCGGCGAGAAAGTTTCGTTGAACGTTGAATCTTCAAATATTCAAGTCATGCATAAAGAATTGACGTCCAATCTTTATCCAGACGCTATTATCAATAGCGACGGACGGCTAGAGATTGGCGAGGCTAGCTTCGAAGTTGATCTCACGCAGCTGCTCAAAGGTTCAAAATTAGAAGGCGAAACCCTCCTAGTCGATAATAAGACTCACAAGCAATATGAGTTGAAGAACGCTGAAGTTGTTGCGGAAGTCGCTCTCGATAAGATTGAAATCAGCGACAATTTAGAGATTGGCGAAGCTCGAGGAATTATCGTTTCTAACGTGTGGGTTGGCGACCATTATCAATACATCATTCGCACTGAAGATGAAGAGGATTTTGTCGCGGACTCCCCGTTCTCATGGAATTTGAATGACGAGGTGAGTGTTCACATCAAAAAGGAAGACATTCGCCTTCGCTTAAAGAAGGGGCTCGAAGAATATGTCGTCCTCTAAGTCGATTTGCCGTTTCTTCTCTTTGAAACGGAAATATCTCGCTTTTCCTTATGCGCTTTTTTTGGTCCTCTTTGTCATTATCCCGCTTCTTTTAATCGTTTTTTACGCCTTTACCGATGCAAACGGTTATTTCTCATTAGAAGCTTTGATTTCCTTTTTCTCTTCTCCGTCCCGCCTTTCGGTTTTGGTGGTCTCGCTTTTTATGGGACTTCAAACAACGCTTATTTGTCTCTTGCTTGGCTTTCCGGCTGCCTACTTCTTAGCTAATAAACGTTTTAACAAGAACGCCGTTCTTGTCATTCTTTTCATCATGCCGATGTGGATTAACTTTGTTATCCGAACTGGCGCGACTCGCGATCTTCTCAATGCGATGGGCTTAGATGGCGGCAATCATCCGTGGACTGCTACGTTAATCGGAATGGTTTATAACTATTTGCCATTCACGATTTTGCCTCTTTATACGACGATGTTGAAACTTGACCATCAGCAAATTGAGGCTGCTCAAGATTTAGGATGCGGTCCCGTTAAGACGTTTCTTAAATCGATTCTCCCGCAGTCACTCCCGGGAATTGTTTCAGCTAGTGAAATGGTCTTTATGCCAGTAATGTCGTCTTATGTCATCTCTGACACCTTGTCGGAAGGAAAAATCACGCTTTTCGGCAATTACATTTATCTGAATTTTACTTACAGCCAATGGAACGCCGGCAGTTTCATGTCCTTGATTATGTTGCTTATTATCGGCATTTCTTTGATTCTCACTAGAAATATTGATAAAGATCCGCAAGTGGCGAGAGGAGGTGGCTTATGGTAAACAAAGAGCGTAAGGCACGCCTTAAGAAAGTCGGAGCTCAAGCCTATATTTGGCTACTTTTGCTCCTCATGTATCTCCCGGTTTTCGCTCTCATCATTTTTTCCTTCACTCCGAGCATCAACTTAGGCACTTGGAGCGGCTTCTCATTCTCTCTTTATGTTGATTTATTTCATGATGCCGAGATTATGGCCGCTCTCGGAAATACAATCATCATCGCCCTTATCAGTTCTTGCGTTTCGGTGGTGCTTGGGACTTTGGGGGCGATTGGTGTCCATGAGTGGCGGCATCGCTCGAAAAGAGCGATTGAAATGGTGACGCAAATTCCGATCGTTAATCCGGAAATTGTTATCGCTCTTTCTTTGACAATCATGTTCGTCTTTATGGGCAGTCATTTTTACGAAGGACTCGGTCTCTCGTTTTGGAGTTTGTTGATCGGTCATGTCGTTTTGTCGTTGCCTTTTGTTTACCTATCCGTTAAACCGAAGCTCATGCAGATGGATCGTTCGCTTTATGAAGCGGCTTTGGATTTAGGGTCAACTCCCCGTCAAGCTCTTCGCAAGGTTGTTTTCCCGGCTGTTTTGCCAGGCGTTTTATCGGGATTCCTTTTGTCGCTTACGATCTCTTTAGATGATTTTATCGTCACTTCATTTACGAGAGGGACAGGGCTCCTCAATGGCGACGGCCGCATCGAAACGATTTCCACGCTTGTGCAATCAACAATTAAAAAAGGCCCGATGCCACCGGAAATGCGGGCTTTGACAACTTTGATATTCGCTTTCGTTGTCATTATCGTCATTGTTGTCACAATCTTGATGCTCAAGAAAAATAAGCAGCAAAAACGCCGTAAAGGGAGGGATTTTTAATGAAAAGTTCACTTTTGCTTTCTTCTTTAATCCTTTCTTTCGCTTCTTATGGCGGTGTTTTTAGTCCCGAAAATTTTAAGGTTGAACGCGATGTCCAAGTCTTTTCACCGATAAAGGCGGCGCCAGCGGAACATATGACTCTCCGCATTTATAACTGGGAAGATTACATCGCCGAAGATCCTGATGTTTTAGAGGAATTTCGTTCCTATGTTCTAGAACACGATAATGTTGATCTTGAGATTGTCTATGACACTTTTGACACGAATGAATCGATGCTTTCGCTCGTTGAGATGGGGGCAGCTTATAACTATGATTTGATTTGTCCTAGCGATTATATGATTCAGCGAATGATGAGCATGGGGTTATTGCGTCCTTTTACAAGCGGCGAAGAACGCGCTGCTCTTTATGTTCACAATAACGATCAAGATGTCTGGGGCGACAATTATGAGCGTTATTCCTCGATTTTTCTTCAGGACTGGTTTGGCCGCATCACTTCTCCGATTGTCGATGAAGAAGGGAATAGTTCAATCCATTCTTTAAGCGAGTACGCGCGCGGATATATGTGGGGGACTTTGGGACTCACATATAATCCGACATTTACTACATTCATGGAACGCGGACTTTCTCCGGAAGATGTGATGGTTCAAATGGACGATTGGGGCACGTTTTATGACCCGCTTTATGCGCAAACTTTCCAGATAAAAGATTCGATGCGTGATACCTACGCGATGACGATCATGGAAGTTTATAGCGAAGAATTTAATTTCTTGCTCGATGCATATCGCGAAAATGATTTTCACGGCGCTCCATATAGCGAAGAAGAATACAATAGCGACGTCAACACGATTTTCAATAACATCGTTCGGATCGATGAATTTCGCGAATTGATGGAGAGGATTCATGGCGAGAGCGAAGAGACGCTCAACATTACGCCAGACAGCATCATCGACAGCGTGGAATTAGTTCTTAGGAACCTCAAAGACAATTCCTATGGTCTTGAGGTCGATTCCGGGAAACAAGATATTGTTGCAGGGAAATCCGGTGTCGCTCTTTCTTGGAGCGGCGATGCTGTTTTTTCGATGGATCTTGGCGAGCAAGAGGACGATGTCGAACTTTATTACGCTCTGCCTGAAACTGGCGGGAATATTTGGTTTGACGGTTGGGTAATGCTCAATTACCCCGGTCTAAATCAAGAATACGCTCAAAAATTTGTCGACTTTATTTCGCGTCCCGATATTGCCTCTTTGAACATGGATTATATCGGTTATACGTCTTTTGTGGCTGGCGATGAGATTTTAAGTTTAGTTCGCGATTGGTATGACGCCCGCAACTTCGCAACTTATGTCTATATTGATGAAGGAAGTTATGAAGATGGTTACCATGATTATCTTTATGATGAAGATGGCGAAAAGGTCGCACAAGACGGAACTGGACTTCGCGATGTCGAAGTCGATGGCGTCACTTATCATGACGTCGACTTTGGCTCGATTGATATGCGCGGCTCAACGTTAGAAGCGCCTGGTTCTTCTTCTGGCTATTCAACTTGGGAAGAGTATTTTGCTGGCGAAGAAATCGATGCGCGCCCAATCGACCTCGATTATTTCTTCGAAGGAACAATCAGTAGCGATGACGCTATTGTCTATAGTGATGAATTTTATGAAGTGACAGGGCAAGACATCAACGGCGAAACAAAGACGGTGACTGTCGGACGTCAATTCTATGCTCAATATCCGTTAGAAAGCATGTTGCCTTCTTTAGCGGTCATGGAGGATTATGGCGATAATAACGACTACGTCCTCAGAATGTGGGAAGCGATTAAAGCCGATTCTTTAGATACGTGGGTAATTGTCGTTCTTGTTCTTGAAATCGCTGCTTTCGTTGCGGTTTTTGCTGGGTTATATATCGGCAAGCATCATGCGAAGAAGTTGCGGAAGAAAAGACGCGACGCTCTTAAAGAAGCATAATAAATCCTTCGCCTTTTTTCTGCGCCTCCGTTAGACTATAGATACAATGAAAAAATCTTTGGTCTATTTTCAGTCGGGCGGTCCGACAACGGTTATCAACTGTTCAATGTATGGAGTTATTGCTGAGGCTCTCAAGCATAACGATGAGATTGATGGCCTTTATGGTTCATTACACGGCGTTGAAGGGCTCATCAATGACAATCTCGTCGACTTGCGCAAGGAAGATCTTGAGGACTTAGAACTTCTCAAACAAACGCCTGGAGCAGCTCTTCTATCATCGCGCAAGAAGTTGCCTAGTATTGATGATCCGCTTTTCAAAGAGATTATCAAAACGATTCAAAAACATAATATTGGCTATGTTTTAGTTAATGGTGGAAATGATTCAATGGATACATGCCATCGCCTTCATGAATTTTTTGTCGATAAGAAAATGGATGTTAAAGTCATCGGCGTCCCGAAAACAATCGACAACGATTTAGTTCTTACCGATCATTCTTTAGGTTATCCGAGCGCAGCTCGACATGTCATCAATTTTTTAAAGATGGTCGTAATCGACGCGAAAGCTTATACGCGCGGGAAAGTCATAATCGTCGAGATTATGGGTCGCAACGCTGGCTGGTTGACGGCTTCCGTTGATTTGCTTCCAGAGGATTCCCGCCCCGATTTAATTTATCTTCCGGAGATGGGCTTTGATGAGGAACGTTTCTTGAAGAAAGTCAAAGAAATTTATGAGAAGAAGGGATATTGCGTTTTAGCATGTTCAGAAGGCATTGATGTTCAACATAAAAACTGCGGTGTTTTAGATTCTTTTGGTCATGCATCTTTAGAAGGCGTTTCAATCACTCTTGCTGAATTGATTAAAGAACGTTTAGGGTATGGAACGCGGGCCATGGATTTGTCATTAGCGCAGCGCGCTGACCCGTTATTAGCCAGCGAAATCGATAAAGAAGAAGCGATTGCTTGCGGCAAGAAAGCTGTTTTAGCCGCATTGTCTAATGAAAGCGGAGTGATGGTTGCCCTCAGAAGATTGCCTTCAGATGCCTATAAATCGGAGATTTTCTTAGTGCCGGTCAAAGAAGTGGCAAATAGAGAAAAGGCCTTCCCGAAGGAATGGATCGTTTCTGAAGAGCGCTTAAGCGATGAATTCCGCGAATATTTGAGACCCTTAGTTAGCAGTTCGCCGCTTGTTGAATGCGAAAACGGGATTTTTCTTTCCGCAAGTTTGCGCTTGGAGAAAGTTGTTTGAGCAATTCCTCTATGAAGCTCTTCTAAAAGGTGCTAAAATCACCTTCGCGCATCCGTAGCCAAGTGGTAAGGCACGTGACTGCAACTCACCCACCAGCGGTTCGAATCCGCTCGGATGCTCCAAAAGCGAAAAGTGCCGATTATATCGGCATTTTTATTTATATAAACATCTGAATAATTTAAAACCCTTAAGATAGAGGTTTATTTCATAATAGCAATTAGATAATTTGACGCTTGAAATATGAATATTCAGTATTGAATTTTCACCATTTACGACAACTTTAGCGATGAATGAGTGTCTCGTTATCGAGAATGGTTCATCAATAATTTGACTCTCGAAAGTTATTTAAGTGATGATGGGCAAGTCTTCGTCATCACGGAACAAAGATGAATAGTGACTTTCTTGAGAATCGATAGTGCCTACATGGATATGGGCACTTTGCCTCTGCTTGAAAGCCTCTAGAAGCAAAAATAAGAGGAAAAAGAGAAACTTTTATTGCGAACTGTCGCGACTTGCTCTATATTACGTAGAGCCGGTTGCGGCAAAAAGGGTGCGCCAGTAGCTCAGCTGGATAGAGTAACAGACTACGAATCTGTGGGTCACGAGTTCGAATCTTGTCTGGCGCGCCATCAACGGGATGTAGCGCAGCTTGGTTACCGCGTCTGCTTTGGGAGCAGAAGATCGCGAGTTCGAATCTCGCCATCCCGACCAGCTAATAAGAATATGCCTATTGAAAATAGGCATTTTTATTTATAAGACATTTTTTTCAGTCAAGCAATTGTACAATCAATCATTGAAAAAAAGAATGGTTCATCTGTATCATGATTCCAATACGCTAGAAAAAAATGAAACGAACAGCATTAAAACTGACACCTCATTTTTGATTCATAGTTTAAAGTACTTTTTAAAGTTGATAATAATGAGTCTAAAATATTCGAAAATTAATCAATATTTAAAATGATGTTAAAAGCAAAGATGTAAAGACTATTGTTAAGACAATAGCGATAATTGTGATGACAAGGCAAATTGCATTCATTCCACGCTCATCACTTTTAATAGCGCCTATCAAACTAGCGATAAAAAGCATGATGGAAGCGATAAAGATGGGTAAAGTGATGACAATTAATGTTATGACAGCGAAAATAGCACCGACGATGAAGAGTATAAAATTTTCATCGATTGTATAAGTGAAAAGAACTTTAAGACCATAAATTGTCAAAACGGAAATTGCGAGCATGACAAGTGTTTGAATAGAATAAAATATCCTTCTTTTACCGTTCGCAGCAAAGATATCTAAAATCATCCCAATAGGATTAAATTTGCTTCTAAACAAGTTGTTCATGCTTTTAATGTATTGGATGAATTGAACAAAATCAATGTTTTTTGGCAATAAGACATAGGAATTCTGTATAAGTAAAAGTTTTACACTAGATTAGTTTAAAACCCAAGCCTTCATGCCTGGGTTTTTGTTTTTATGGTTTAATTATTCCCTGCGGTGGATTGTGGAAAATTTTAACCGTCAACTTCAATTTTAAATTGTTTAGCTTTATTTGAATACAGGGTGTCAAAAATCATTATAATTGTCCGAGGAGTCGAGCATTTTTTATAAATTGCTTTATGCTAGTAGATAGAAAGCCTTATTATCTCTCTAGCACTGGTCCTAGATCTAATGGAACTTATATTAGGTAGGTAGAAGTAAAAGATGTGCTACAGATGGCGAAATTTTATCCATGATAAGAGATTATTCTCAAATGAATTGGGAGGATGAAATCTCATCAAATCAAGAACTTCATTTTTCGTATGCTAAGTTGTACTTTCACGAAAAGAATCAAGAATTTAATGAAGATAAATATTTTCCAATTGGAATCAAAAATAGTTATACTTTTTATACAAATTTAGCATTGTTATTGAGTGATGAAAATCCTTTTGTTGTAAAAATGGCTTGCTATGACAATGTTCTTAATTTTAAATATAAAAAGGAATTTTCGGGCTCAATTATTAAAATTACAACTGATGTATTAAATCGAGCAGAGATGTTTCATGTTACATCAGCTGTTATTCCAGAAATAGGTGGAATAAGGCAAGACACAAAATCTTATCCTGACAAAAGTCTTAGAGAGGCTATTTTAAATGCTTTATGTCATGCTGATTATAGATTGGTAGATATTATCTTGAACCCACATTTGTCACAATCTGAATTAGTTTTAAAATCTGGTGTAGGTAAAACCAATGTTCAAAATGATTATCATCAAATTAAAAACTAATGAGCTAATCAAACGAGTTGGTTCTAATAAAAAGGTTATTGGGAAGTACTAGAGTTAAAGAAAAATAATAAATATTCTTTATGTTAATTAACTATAAATGAATTTTAAGCGGTCGTTTAAACACAATTTAATACATTTTAAAAATGCCTAAATCTTTATTTTTGCTTTGGTTTATCTATCATTATTAGGAAAAGAAAAATACCTATGAAAGCTAGTAGGATGATTATACCAACGTTAAAAGAAGCACCGCAGGAAGCAATTATTGACTCTCATATTTTGATGTTACGAGCAGGACTAATTAGAAAATTAGTTTCCGGAGTCTATAATTATTTGCCTTTAGGTCTCCGTTCTTTGCGTAAAGTAGAAAAGATTATAAAAGAAGAAATGGACCGCTCCGGAGCCTTAGAAATTTTATCTTCTGCAATGCAACCAAAAGAATTATGGGAGGAATCAGGAAGATGGAATAAATATGGCCCAGAATTATTCAGATTTAAGGATCGTCATAATCGTGATTATTGTTTAGGTCCTACTCATGAAGAAATATTTACTGATTTAATTAGAAATACAGTTAAATCTTATAAACAATTACCATTAAATATCTATCAAATCCAAACTAAGTATCGTGATGAGATGAGACCTAGATTTGGTCTTATGAGAGGCAGAGAATTCATCATGAAAGATGCTTATTCTTTTGATGTGGATGAAAAAGGATTAGATGAGTCGTATAAAATCATGTATGAAACTTATTCTAGAATTTTTACTCGATTGAGTTTGAATTTTAAAGTAGTTCTTGCTGATACCGGCGCTATTGGCGGCAATGCTTCTCACCAATTTATGGCATTAAGCGATATTGGAGAATCCAATATTATTTATTGCGAAAATTGTTCATATGCTGCAGATGAAGAAAAAGCTTATTCTCACGCCCCAACTTTAGAAAAGGAAGAATTAAAAGATAGAGAAGAAGTCTTAACCGTCAATAAACATTCGATTGAAGAAATAAGCGAATTTCTAAATTTACCTCTTTATAAGATTGCAAAAAGCATGATTTATTACGCAGAAGATAGTAAGCAATACGGCATGTTTATCGTTAGAGGAGATTACGAAGTTAACGAAATCAAAGTTGCTAATGCATTGAATTCTTCTGAAGTATTTATTCGTTTGGCTAGTGATGAAGAAATATCTGCTCTATGTTCTATAGCTGGATTTATCGGTCCTGTTAACTTCTCTAAATGCCAAATTTTTATTGATGAAGAAGTGACAAAAATGTCGAATTTTGTTGTTGGAGCCAATAAAAAAGACTATCACCTAGTTAATGTTAATTACAAAAAAGATTTTGATGGAACTATTGGTGATTATAAAAAAGCTAAGGAAGGCGATCTTTGTCCAATATGCGGGAAGCCATTAAAAAGTGAACGTGGGATTGAAGTTGGACAAGTATTTAAATTAGGTACTAAATATTCTTTACCAATGAACTGCACATTTCTTAATGAACAAGGAAAGACCTTGCCGATGGTAATGGGGTGCTATGGAATTGGGATAACTAGAACTTTCCAAGCTATTATTGAACAACATCATGATGAATATGGAATCGTTTTCCCTTTAGAAACTGCTCCATACCATATTGTCATCGTTCCTGTTAACTATGATGATGAAGAACAACATAGAGTAAGTGACAAGTTATACGAAATGCTTAATTTTAAAGTTGAAACTGTTTTAGATGATCGAAAGATGAAAATTGGTTTCAAAATGAAAGATTGGGAACTTATAGGTATACCTTATATTGCTATTGTAGGCAGAAGAGCTTCAGAAAATATTGTTGAACTTAAAAATCGTAATGATAATTCTAAAGTGGAGTTAACTCTTGACGAAGTAAAAGAGTTTATTATTGATAAAGTTAATAATTTAAAGTAAAAATTTTACATAAATTTAGGTTTTTACCTTTTGTACCGACTACTTATTTGACTACAGGAGTTACTATTTCTTGTGGATGCAAGAATGAAGAACATAGAGAATCCCTTCCTAATCTAGATCTTTGTCTAGTTGATGGAACAATGCTATGTGGCATTAAAAAAGATAGGAAATTAAATAAAAACAATACCTCTGGAATTCGAAGAGTTCACTTTGATAAAGATAAAGGACTATGTGTTGCTCAGATAATGTTTCAAAGGAAAGTCCGTATTCTTGGTAGATTTAAAACTAAACTAGTGATTAAGATTCCTTACAGTTCCGCTTGCTTTTCTCGTGGGAGGGGTATCCTCTTAATTGCTTATATGCATAAAGAAGAGACGCCTATGAACAAGAAGGCGAAGCTATCGGGAATTTTATCGCTTGTTTTAGTCTTATCTAATTGCGGTTTTAATGATGTTATCGATGTTTCGTACGGCAGTAGCGATGGTAATAGTGATTCAAACGGGAATATTACTAATAAAGCCTTTTATATAGAGGAGAACTACATAAACGTTAACTACAATTTAATAGCAGATAGTGCTGAGAATTATTCTTATCAATTAAATTTAGTCAAAAGAGGTAAATACGAAGGGAAGACAATAACTTACACGTTTGACCCCGATTATCTTGAGAATGTTTCAAATGACGGACTGTTTTTCTTTAACGTGGAAAACTTATTTAGTGTTAAAAGTTTTAGCGTCATCGCAAGCGTAGAAGACGGGAGCAGCGATTAGTATTGATCACATTTGGCAAACAAACTGATTCTTATGGAAAAAGCAGTCTCATCAATGAGCGCGCTTTCATCGAACTCACCGATGACTTTGCTGAATATGCCAGGCAATTAGATGAATTAATGAATCGATAAATAAAGGGGAGAAATTATGCCTAATGAAAAGCCAGAAGGAAAGAATGCTTGCCCATATACTGGCAAAAGATGTTCAGAATTTGGAAGCGGACATTGTGATAACGAGCGTGTAGACAATCCAAGCAATCGCGGAGACGATTAGTTAATTATTTTGCTCGTTGGCTATTTGCATATCCTTTTAACGAATGAACGACGTCTTTTATGCTGAATGTTATCAAAGCGGTGCCAGTTATTGATAATTGCAAAGTTATCTTCAAGATTTAAGTTCGTTTCGCAATGCTGGATTTTTTCTTTCTTTAGCATTTTTATGAGCTCTATGAGAATTGCCCATGCCACACCGGAGCCCTGATATTCTTTCTTGATTGCAATTAACCCTAAATCCAAGATTTTCGGTTTATGGATGCTGCGGATTAGTTTAAATAAAGCGCAAGGAGTTAATCTTCCTCCCGACTTTTGGAGAGCCTTTCCGATAGATGGAAAACAGAGACCGATTCCTACAACCTCATCGTTACTATTAACAATGATTCTTATCCATTTCTCAGAAAGAATCAGTTTGAATGTTTTAATTAATTCTTCTCTTTCTTTTGGCGAGAAGTCTATCGTCATGTACAAATCTTTATAAGCTTCGTCAACTAGGTTAAAGAACCCGTCCCCATATTTTCTAATTAACTCACGCGCTTTTAAACCTTTAATTAGGTGGAGATTATTTCTTCTCATCATTAAATCCGTAATTTCTACGATTTTTTGGTCGCATTCTTTTGGCGCGATAATCTTTCTTTCGACCCAATCGACTTCTTTATGGAAACCCTCATTTTCAATAAGTTTTTGGTAGTATGGATAGTTGTACTGCTCTTCGAAAGTACTTAACTCGTTAAATCCTTCGATAAGAAGACCTTCACGATCTAAATCGTTATAGCCGAGCGGTCCGACGATTTCTTCCATCTCATTAGAGAGCGCGAACTCTTTGACTGCTTCAAATAAGAAGTGAGCGACCTCTTGATTATCAATCGCATCGAATCGCGTAAAACGCACACGTTTTTGTTTTCTTTTCTCATTAGATGTCATAGAAAGAATCGCTTGAATTCTCCCGACGATTTTTTTGTTTTCATAGACCGCATAGAAAGCGACTTTGTTGTTAGATAAACGGTAGTCATTTTTGTCAAAGATCTTCTTTTCATCACGATATAAAGGAGGGACAAAATATGGATTACCTTTGTAAAGTTTTAGAGGGAAATTTAGGAAATCATGAATTTCTTTCCGATTTTTAACTTCAATTAAACGAAACATAAGCTTGCTTTTCCTTCTCTATGTTTAGATGTTAACGGAAATTTTTTAGGATTAATTCTCTTTCTCTTTTTATTTTTGGAGAATAGGTCTTTTCTCTCTTCTTATTCTTCTATAAAGTATCCGCATGTGTTTGATAAAAGAGGCAAATAAAGAAGATTTAGATTCAGTGATTGAACTTCTTTCTTTAACGATTGACAACTTAAACGACAATAATCTCCCGATTTGGAATGATGAATATCCGAGTCATGAACTGATAGAAGAAGATATTGAGAAAGGCCGCGCGAGAGTCGTTCTTCATAAAGAAGAAATCATCGGTTATTTCGTGATTGAAGAACAAGAGGAAGCGTTTGGAGAAAAAGTGTATCCATATGACATTCTAGCTTTCTCACGCTTCATGGTAAAACCGACGTTTCAAGGGAAGGGCGTTGGTAGACAAATGATTTCCTATTTAAAGGAAGAAGCTAAAAGAAGAGATAAAGAAGGATTAGGGATCCTTGTTCATTTAATCAACGAACCGGCGATTAAATTCTATCGTAACAACGCCTTCCTTCTTTTTGATACTAGGGACTTCGCTTATGGAAGGTTTCATTGTTTCCTTTATCTATTTGGTAGTAAATAATATTTTAATATTAAATAGAAGCGGGTTTTGTGGGGATTTTTTTGTAATTAGAAATAAAAAGTCTAGATAGAGACAATCAAATAAGGTATTTATTAAATATGATTTTCTTTGAACTAACGTTTCTTTTCATGATTGGCTCTTTATGCGGCTGGGTTTTAGAGGTTTTCTTTCGGCGCTTCTTTAGCATCAAGAAATGGATTAATCCGGGTTTTTTAAACGGGCCGTATTTACCGATGTACGGAGTTGGGACTGCGATTCTTTATGGTTTTTGTCAAATCCCGCTTCCGCGTTGGGCGCTTGTTCTTTTGCTTTTTGTCGCTTTGACGCTTCTTGAATATTTGACAGGTCTAATTTTTATCAAGGGCATGAAGATCAAGCTCTGGGATTATTCTAAGCAGTGGGGGAATATTCAAGGAATCATTTGTCCGCTTTTCTCGTTGCTTTGGGGAGTTGTCGCCGCGCTTTTCGTCTATCTTCTTTATGAGCCTTTGAATGTTGCTGCAACATATGCTGCCACTCATCTTTGGTTAATCTTCGCGATGGGATTTTTTTATGGCATTTTCTTCATCGATCTTTGTCTCAGTTTCAAAGTTTCTCTCAAGATTCGTCAAGCAGCCGCTCAATTCAAAATCGCCGTTCATTATGAAGAATTAAAAGCCAGCATCAATGAGAAGAGAAAGCAAAATAAAGAGAAACTAAAATTCTTCTTCCCGTTCCTCGGAACCTCCTTATCTGATTCCGTGAAGGAGTGGTCGAAAAAGAAAAAAGATGATATAAAAGCCTTCATCGAGAAAAGAAAAGATCATGAATAGCCATCTCGAATTTAATCGCTTAATCCGTGAAAAAGAGAAGCTCTTCTTTTGAACTTGGATGAATTATCTCTTCTTGCTTCCATTTCTAAAAAACGTCTTTATGCGTTAGAAATGGGGTATGCAAAACCGCATAAAAAGGAGAAAGAGAAACTTCTTAAAACCTTAAAAATTAAGAAGGAAGAATATGACGGAGAAGAAGACTTTCTTTATCCATGCCCTTATTCAGAAAAAGAAAAAGCACAAGTTTCTTTAAAAAGGAGACCATGGAAGATTATTTCGTTTTCTTCTCTTACATTGTCTTTCGTTTTCTTTATTTCGGCGCTTTTTTCGCTTTTTGAGGCGCTTCCTGATTTTTACGCTCATCCTGCTTTCTATGAGGAGGAGCTTGTGTCATTGAATCAGGCGATTGTTGAACAAGGAAAATTAGAAGAAGACGGACGTTATGAATGTTCTTTAACGGAGGAGGAAGCCGAGATAATTTATTCTACTTTCCCTCATGAATATGGTTCTACAAGCATCGCGTCTTATTTTCCTTATTCAGGATATGAATGTAATTTCACTTTTATGAGCAATCTTTTTGATAGCAAGGGCAGCTTCTTTTTAAGCGGATTTGATCTTCTGTCTTATAATTTATGATTCAGTAGAAGGACGATACCTTATTGACGCTTTATCTATAGCAGATGAGGAAGCCTTTATTGAAGAAACGTTAAATGTCGGAATGAAAATCATTAATTCTTCATTGCAAGAGAATTTTTCTTTGACTTTAGAAATGGATCTTCTCTTTCAAAAGATGCAAGAAGGAAATTTAAAAGTTTATGATCATGAATCGGTTTTCACATATGTCAGTTATCTTCTCGGATTTATGACGTTTTTATGCGCGGTTATAAGATTTTACGGGCTATGGAAGAAAAAAGAAGCATTGAGATAAACAAGCATTCTTTGCCGAAAGACTTAGGATTTTCTCCTTTCTTCAAGGAAGAGTTTTTGATTGTCTTTTTTCTCCTCTTATACGGTGTTTCTTCATTGTCACCGTTTTTAAATTTCCTCAACGTTTTTATGCTCACTGATTTAGCTTCTTCTCCATTTTTTGAAGTTTTCATCGAGATTTTAGAAACGATGTTGCCACTTATGAACATTGCGATTCTCTTCTTGAATTTGAATCTGCGTTTCTTCAAGAGGCGAATTCTAAAAACCGCGATTCTCTTTCTTACTTTCGGTCTTTTCTTTTATGGTTTTGAATGTCTTCTGATTTATGATTTCACACGGACGGGAGACTTTTTTAACACGACACTCACATACTTCTTTCCGCGTAATCTTTTCTTTGCAACTGGCATTTATGCTTTATTTGCTTGCTTCCTTTTTATTGAGCCCAAAAAGAAAACGAAGGCTGCTTTTTTCTTCTTTCGGAGTATGGTTTTATTGCCAGTGGCTTTCCTCTTATTTTCTTTTATTTATGAATTTTTAATAGTGTTTGATATAGTGGAGTTCAACCAATATTTGCATTCATTGTGCGCGTCGAGCGCGCTTCCTTATTCCTTTTTGCAATCTTTTAATTTTGGGGCACAAAGCGATTGATCGTTTTTTCTTAAGAAAATACGGAGAAGAGCAATTTGCTATTTATCGATACAGCAATCGTTATCAACACGCGAAAAACATTCTCGCAAGTTTCCTTTTTCTTGTAATCTTTCTTCTGGCTTTAATTCTTATGAAAAATGAGGAATTGAGTAACCTTTTGTCACTCAGGGGAATGCTTTATCTTCCGCTTTTGCTGCCGTTTATTCTTTTTTACCATGAACGTTTAGCGCCTCGCACCGTGACTTATAATCTCTCTTTCACGTTCTTTTATGCGTTAGAAAGCGCTCTTCCTTACTTCTTAATTTTTCTCGTCCTTTCTCTTTAATTGCTACTTAAAGTTGTCTTCAAGATTTTTTTCATAATCACTCCTTAATAAAATTTAAAAGGAGGAGAAAAAAGATGGACTACGTCAGATTAGGAAATTCGTCGTTAAATGCTTCACGGATTTGTTTGGGTTGCATGTCGTTTGGTGATGGGAGCGGAATGCAGAATTGGGCATTAGGTTATGAAGAAAGCGAAGCAATCATCAAATACGCGCTTGAAAAAGGAATTAACTTTTTTGATACTGCAAATTGCTATTCGAATGGCAGCAGTGAAATCTACTTAGGCCAAGCTCTTAAAAAATTAGCAAAAAGAGACGAAGTCATTGTTGCGACGAAGGTTTATTTCAATGACGGCAAATTGAAGAAAGAGGCTATTCACCGCGAAGTTGAAAACTCATTGAAGAGATTAGGAATGGATTACATTGACCTTTTGATAATTCATCGTTTCGATTATGAGACGCCGATTGAAGAAACGATGAAAGCACTCAATGAGGTTATTAAAGAAGGGAAGGTGCGTTATATTGGCGCGAGCGCAATGTATGCTTATCAGTTCGCGAAGATGCAAGACGTTGCCCGTTATCATCATTGGACGCCCTTCATTTCGATGCAAAACCATTACAACTTGATATATCGCGAAGAAGAACGCGAGATGATGAAACTCCTTTTGGAAGAAGGAGTTTCTTCAACGCCTTATTCGCCTCTCGCTGGCGGGCGTTTATCGCGCCTTTGGGAAAGCGATACCAAAAGAAGCAAAATTGATGCATTCGCCAAGAAAAAATATGATGCAAATCGCGAAATCGATATGCCGATTGTCGAGCGAGTCCACGAATTATCTCTTAAATACGGTGTCTCGCAAAGCGCGGTGGCCTTATCATGGCTTTTATCTAAAAAACCGGTCGCTTCTATTTTATTAGGAGCGACCAAGACTAAATATATTGATGACGCTGTCTCCTCTTTAAAGTTGGAACTCAGTACCGAAGATAAGCAATATCTTGAAGAATTATATCTTCCGCACCCTGTAGTCGGAGCTTTGGATCGCGGAAATTAAGTCTTCAGTTTTCTTCGCTTTTGAAGAGTTTAGTTTCATTTACTTTTCCGTTGGCGAGAAGATAGGTGAAAATTGTGTTTGTTAAAGAGATACCGACGATAAAGACGAAAGCGATAATAACCAAATAAGGGCCGGCACCATTGGGCTCAACGATCATTGTCGGGTCGTCGGTTGCTTTAATCATTGCAAGACCGACAATTCCGAGAATCAGACCTAGTAGAGAAGTAGCGGTGATAGAAATCAAATAAAGAAGAGGCTTTTTTGGGTAACGGCTTTTCGCGCTTTTGTAGCCACCGATAAAAAAGGCGATGAAAGTTAAAAATAAGCCAATTGCAAAAAGCGTCACTTGCATCGAATTATATTCACGTTGGAATAAGTCCATAAGATTGACGCTCAAACTTCCAAAAGAGAAGTAAGGGACAAAAATCCCCGTTATTAGAAGAATTAAAGAGACCAGAAGCAGAAGGCCGAATGCTCGACCGATTTTTTTCTTCACGTCACCAATCTTTTTGGTTTGAACTTTTGAAAGAGGCTTTTGGTTAGTTTCTTGAATAGGAACGGCTTTCTCGTTATGCGTGTTTTCTTTTCCTAAAAGGTAATCGATTGAGACATTAAAAAACTCCGCGATTCTTTGCAAATTATTGATGTCTGGTGATCCGTTATCGGACTCCCATTTGCTAATTGCTTGTCGCGTAACAAACAAAGAGTTAGCTAATTCTTCTTGACTCAGCCCTTTTTCTTTCCGAAGTTCGGCAATAATTTTTCCTGTTGTTTTCATTTTAACAACCTCCTGCCTAGGTTTTATCCTACATTCAGAACTTTAAAAAGAAACGATGCGTTGCATGCAACGCTCCGTGGTTTTTTGTGTTTTTCTACGCTTAAAAGAGAAGAAAGTGTTTTAGTTATTTTTAGCGTTTAGCCTCAAATTTTCGAATCTGAACCTTTTCGCCTAAAACAATTAAACGATCGCTGGAATTTAAAATATATTTTGGGTCGATTTTAATCTTGATGGCGTTTTCGCGTTTGAGGGCAATGATATTTAATCCATAACGGCTTCGGATATCAGTGTTTTCAATAGCTTTGCCAATGTAACTTTTCGGAATGGCGACCTCCGAGATTTCAACTTCTTCGTTGAGAGAAATGAAATCTAAAAGGTTATCGCTGATGATGCGCTTAACTAATTTATCGACCGAGTCAATATAGGGGTAGATAACCTCGGCTCCTAGTTTCTCTAAAACTAAGCCTAGTTCTTCCGTGTTTGACATCGCGATTACGTGTTCCACCCCAAGATTCAAAGCGTTTAGAGTTGCGAGGATCGCCGTATCCATATGTTCGCCAATACAGACAATGATCATCGTGCACTCTTTAAAACCCATCTCTTCAAGCGTTTCAGTTGAAAGGTCTTCGCTGACAAAACAATATTCAGAGAAAGCCATCGCCTTTTGGACTTTCGCCTCATCTTTATCAAAGCAAACGATAGTCTTGTTACATTTAACAAGTTCTTGAGCTAGGCACATTCCGAATTTGCCTAAACCAATGATTCCGATACTTCCTTGTTTCTTTTTAAGCATAGGTATTCTCCTTTTTAACCGATTGGTACATCTTCTTCCGGGTAGCGGAAGGTTTCAGTTGTTTGTTTTCTAAAAGTGGTAGAGATAGATAGAGGTCCCACGCGACCAATATACATCAAGCAAATAAGAACGATTTTACTGCCGACAGTGTAATAGGGGGTGAAACCCGTTGACAATCCAACAGTTCCGAAGGCCGACATCGCTTCAAACGTGTAGTCGATGAGACTGAAACGCGTAGCGCCTTCAACATAGGTGAAATAACGTTCGCCATCAAGCAGATAATTAGCGTCGCTTTCAAAACCGCAAATGAACATTAAACCCAGTAAAAAGAAGACAAAGCCTAATGACATAATAATGAGAGCTTTTCGCACCAATTTATAGGGGATTGAACGCTTGAAAAGGTAAGGCTGACGATTTGTAACCAATCCGCGGAGATAAGCTACGGCAAGAGCGAATGTAGTGGTTTTAATGCCGCCACCAGCGCTTCCCGGGGAGGCGCCCACAAACATTAAAGCGCACATGAAAAGAACCGTAACTTCTTTAAAATGCGATAGATCATAAAAGGAAAAGCCGGCAGTCCTGGAACTGACTGACATAAAGAACGCGCCCATAAAGGTCACGCCGTCCGGCGAAGCGTCGGTAACATTGCTGGGATTATTAAGTTCCAATAGATAGATGAGAAGCGTCCCAACGAAAATTAGGGTCAAAGAATAAGTCACGACGATTTTAGCGTGCAAAGAAAAACGCTTGAAACGGAAGCGGCGGGAAAAAAGCTCAATGACGACAAAATATCCAAGTCCGCCACTGACAATTAGAAAAGCTGTTATTAAATTCATCATGATGTCGTTATTGAACATCACAAGGTTTGTTGTATTGCCGCTAAAAACATCGAAGCCAGCGTTGTTGTAAGCCGAGACGGCATGAAAAATCGCATAGCCAATCGCTTCATCAACATTGTAGTTATGAAGAAAGAAAAGATCGAAAAAAGTTAGAATAGCTCCAAACGTAACAAAAGAGGCGGCGACTAAAAGAACTTGCAAAAAGATTTTGCGGACCGATTTCAAGCTTCTCAAATTCCAGTTTTCTTTGATAAGAGTCTGACTTGTAATCCCGAGTTTCGAGGCAAAAAGCATATAAAAGAAGACACCGAGAGTGCTGACGCCTAAACCGCCTAAAGCGATGAGAATACCCATGACGCTGCGCCCGAAAAGCGTATAGGTGTCTCCGGCTCCGAGCTGGACACTGACAAGCCCTGTGACGCAAGTGCAACTGACAGCGGTAAACAAATTATCGATATATTGAACTTCAACTCCTTCTTTGATTGCAATCGGCAAAGAGAGAAGCCCGCTACCAAGGAAAATGACAAGCAAGAATGATAGACAGATGATAGCTATTGGCGAGAGATGACGATGCCATTTTCTTCTCTTGAGTTTCTCCATAGGATCTTCCACGTCTATGACGTGAATATTAAATGCTCTTCCTCTTAGAATGTCAAAAGAGATATGAGAACCAGATTTTCTTCTAGATGAATGGTTTAAGCAATTTTAGCAGTTAAAGATATTTAGCACTAATCTATTGACACTGCTAAAGTTCTGGATATGATAAGTGACGTGAGCTGCGTGAAAAAGCTCAATTGGAGGCTAAGTAGAAATGATTAAACCACTCAATGATTATCTAGTGATTGAGAAACTGCCGACTGAAAAGAAAGTTGGATCAATTGTCTTGACCAGCGAGAAAAAAACTGGAAATGTAGCAACTGTCGTGGCCTTAGGTCCTGGTAAAATTGAAGAAGGAAAACTTCTTCCGATTGCCGGAATTAAAGAGGGCGACCGCGTTATTTATCGGGAATACGCCGGAACTGATTACGAAGAAGGAGAGCATAAATATCTTTTGATCAAAGCTGAAGATATTTTGGCAATCGTTACTGAATAACTGAATAATTGATCGAAAACTACATTTGAAAAATTACACGTAGAGGGAATATAAGAATATGGCAAAGGATATTAAATTTGGAAAAAACGCGCGTGATGAAATGGTAGCGGGCGTTGACACATTAGCGAACACAGTGAAAGTGACGCTCGGCCCCAAAGGTCGGAACGTTGCTTTAGATAAGGGATACGGAAGCCCGACTATTTGCGAGGATGGCGTTTCGATTGCTCGTGAAATTGAATTGAAAAATAGTTTCCAAAACATGGGAGCCAAACTTGTTTACGAAGTCGCGAACCAAACAAACGAAAAAGCCGGTGATGGCACGACAACCGCAACTGTTTTGGCTCAATCGATGATTCATCGGGGAATCAACGCCGTTGAAAAAGGCGCCAACCCGGTTTTTGTGAGAGCTGGTATTGAAAAAGCCGGAAAGGCTGTTGCTGCAGAACTTCTTAAAATGTCGAAGCCAGTTGACACAAACGAGGATATCGAAAGCGTAGCGACTGTTTCTTCCGGTAGCGAAGAGATTGGCAAATTGATTGCTGAGGCAATGGATAAGGTCGGCAAGAGCGGCGTTATCACCGTTGATGAAAGCAAGACTAGCGAGGATGAGCTTGTCATCTCGCAAGGCTTAGAGTACGACAAAGGCTACATCAGCCCTTATATGGTGACTGATCGCGAAAAGATGGTTGCCGAATTAGAAGATACCTTAGTCTTGGTCACTGACTTAAAAATCAGCAATATCAACGACATTGTCCCGCTTTTGCAAGCTGTTGTTGACGCTCATAAACCGCTTTTGATTATTGCCGATGATTTAGATAGCGATGTGACTTCAACGTTGCTCGTCAATAAACTTCGTGGAACCTTCAATGTCGTGGCAACTAAAGCTCCAGAATTCGGCGACGCTCAGAAGTCGGCCCTAGAAGATATTGCGATTATGACTGGCGCTCGTTTCTATAGCAAGGATCTTGGCATGGCCGTTAAAGACATCAGTTACGATGGATTAGGATCTGCTAAGAAAGTGACGGTCAAAAAAGATTCGACGACAATCATCGGCGGAAACGGCAAGAAAAAAGATGTCCAAGATCGGATTGCTGAACTTGAAGCGCAATATAACATCGCAACCAGCGAGTATGATAAGAAGGGTATTTCCAAACGGATTGCCAAACTCTCAAACGGCGTTGCCGTCTTACGAGTCGGCGCATTGACTGAATCAGAATTAAAGGATAAGAAGCTCCGGATTGAGGACGCTCTCAACGCAACGAAAGCTGCGGTTGCCGAGGGCATTGTCATCGGCGGTGGCGCTGCTCTCGCCAATGTTTATAAGAATCTCCGGAGTAGTTTAAAGGATGCAAATCCTGATGTTCAAAAGGGCATTGACGCCGTTATGGATTCTCTCTTCGCGCCGTTACGCCAAATTGCCGATAACGCTGGCTATGATCCAGAAGCCATTGTTGAAGAACAAAGAAATGTGAGCGGAAATATTGGCTTCAATGCCGCGAACGGCACATGGGTTGATATGTTAAAAGAAGGAATTGTGGATCCGACGAAGGTCACGCGGAGCGCAATCCTCAACGCTTCATCGATTTCTGCTCTCTTTGTGACAACTGAAGCCGCCGTCACTGAAATCAAAGAAGAGAAGCCGCAAGCGAATCCAGGCGCTGGCATGGATGGAATGTATTAATCCATCTCATTAAATTCAAACTGAAAGGTCGCTTTCCAAGCGGCCTTTTCTTTTGCTTATGACTACCTATTTGCTTTTGTTTCGCCTAGAATATGGCATGGGAGAATAACCATGAATATTTTTGATGAATTAGTGGCTCGCGGCTTGATTGCCCAATATTCAAACGAAGAGGAAGTTCGTAAACTTTTAGAGAAACCGACGACGATTTATTGCGGATTTGATCCCTCAGCCTCTTCAATGCATTTAGGCAATTTTGTAATGATTTCCCTTTTGATGCGTTTGCAGCAAGCCGGACATCGAATTATCGCTTTGGTTGGCGGAGCGACCGGAATGATTGGCGATCCGTCAGGCAAAAGCAAGGAACGGAATCTTCAAAATAGTGAAACTTTAAAGGCAAACACCTTATCCATTAAAAAACAATTAGAACGTTTCCTTGATTTATCAGATCCTGAGCGCGGCTTAATTCTCAATAATTACGATTGGATTGGTTCTTTAAGCGTTCTCGATTTTTTAAGAGATTATGGGAAATATTTCTCAGTCAACTACATGCTTGCGAAAGAAATTGTTGCTTCGCGTTTAGAAAGTGGAATTTCTTTTACGGAATTCAGTTATCAAATTCTCCAGTCTTTAGACTTCCTTCATCTTTATGATGAATATGGATGCCATCTCCAAATTGGCGGGAATGACCAGTGGGGCAATTTAACATCTGGTTTAGAACTTATTCGCAAAAAGAAAGGCGAAGACGCGGCCTGCGAAGTTTTTACTGCTAAATTAATCACTAGAAGCGATGGAAGAAAATTTGGAAAATCTGAAGAAGGGGCATTGTTTCTTGATCCAAAATTGACGTCTCCCTATCGCTTATATCAATATCTTTTAAATACCGCGGACGACGATGCGCTTCGTTATTTAAAAATCTTCACGTTCTTACCGCTTGAAAAAATTGAAGAAATTTCTCTCGAGCATTTAAAAAATCCCGGTGCGCGTTTGGCTCAAAAGACTTTGGCGCATGAAGTTACTAAAACGATACACGGAGAAGAAAAAACGTTAGAAGCCGAAAGAATGTCAGTGGCTTTATTTACAAATCAAGTCTCATCGCTAAGCGAAGAAGGGATTGAGGAGGTTTTAGGAAGCCTTCGCAAAGTCGTAAGTCTAGGTTTGCCGTTAGTTGATTTATTAGTGAATGTTGGTGTGGCGCCTTCTAAAACGCAAGCTCGCACCTTCATCTTAGGCGGGTCGATAAGCGTCAATGATCAAAAAGCTTTTGATCCATCGCACGTTTATGGCAAAGACGAGGCGCTTTACGGCAAATACCTCGTCATCAAACGCGGGAAGAAAAACTATTATCTTGCTGTAATTGCTGAATAAAACAAAAAAATCCGCGCGAATTGCGCGGTTTTTTTATCGTAAACGCGATATAAGAATCATCGCGGCTTGAACGGGGACGGCAACGACCATGATATACCAAATGTTTTGATTCAAGAGAACCTGAAAATGAATTCCGAACGCGAGCACAAGCGTCCATATAAAAAGCGAAGTAAGTATCACGAATACGACATTTCGTCGTCCGTATGACTTCCAATACATTAAAGAGGAGACAAAGAAAGAAACAGGGATTGCCCAAACAAAAACGATCCAAACGCTATCAAGATTAATGCCTTGCATGTAGCAATAAGCATAAATGATGGCGGCAATCAAAAAGATTGTACAGACCGCTAAGCATAGAAGAATGATTTTGTTGACATTGTTCTTTGGAGTTTCTTTCTCCTCAATTTTGATGATTGGGGTATTGTGCAAGAGCGAGTCCACGCTGACGCCATAAAACTCAGCAAAGCGCAGCAATACGTCAGCCTTAGGAAGAGCTTTTCCGAGTTCCCACTTTGAAATTGATTTATCGCTGTAGCCGATTTGCTCGGCCAATTCTTGTTGAGTTAAATGTTTGCTTTTTCGTAACTCCACGAGATTTTTAGCAACTGTTTCTTCTAGACTCATAGGTGTGATTATGATAGTTAATCAGAGGAAAAAAGTATAGTTTTTTGAGGGAATTATGTTGTTCAAGATTGGAGAAATATTGATATTCATATGTAAAAATGACCATGAATACTTAACTTTTTAATTCTACAAAACAGAGAATTGGCTTCTACGGCTTAAAGACGAGCAAGAGATAGACTCATGATTTTTATCATCTATGATAAAGGTCGCAAGGAGGGTCTATGAAGGTTGGCTTTGCATTAAAAATTACATTGAGCGTTGCCTTTGTCGGAAGCGCGGTTACTGTCGGCTACTTTGCTGGTTCCTTTGCGCATAGTATGTTCGGACCAGGACCCGAAACCGATTACAGCAGTCTTCCTGATGAACCTCTCGACATGGAAGCTTTGATGCTTGAATATCATGGGCTTGATAGTGAATCCACCGATTACAGCGATGTCTTTGAGCCTGTCGAAGCAGCGAGAATTGCTTTTGATCTTTTCTCCTCAAGCGAGAATCATTTCTCGCAATCAAGCGGAGAAGCAGTGGCACTTGGACTTGTTCATCAAGCGATTCATAGCACCCATATCCGACAGGGTAATGATTTCTTTGAAGAATCTCTTTCATATTCCGGGATGGTTAAAGATGCCCTTAGAATGTATCAAGACGGCGACGAGGTCGTTCAATACCGAGGCGTCACTTCTTCTGATATGACAAGCGCTTCATTTGAGAAAGACGGAAATCTCTACGACGTAGACGAATATGTTGATCTCATGGGACGCACTTTAGAGAATCCTTGCAATTACACGTTAGATTACCTTTCCGTTCTTGATAAAAACGAATTTGTTACTACTTCCTTTACCAAAAATGACGACGACACGTATTCTTTAGTCTTGGCTCTTGACCCGATTCTCGGCGTGCAGGGATATGTTCGTCAGATGAAGACAATCTCTAACCTTGCTAGTTATCCATCGTTTGATTATGTCGATTTGACTTTCACTTTAGGCGAGGATTTATCGCTTATCAGCATGAATACTCATGAGTCATATCACGCGACTTTAGCAAGCGGGATTGGATCAGCCATTTCTTCAACAATCACAACCAATTATTTTACCGACGTGGTGATTCAAATTCCAAATGTTGACGAAAGCGTCAGTTATAGTGCGATTTGAGGTTTAAAATATGGAAAAGGAAGTTATTGTTTCGAAAAAGCCGACACATAAAGTTCGTCATGTTCTTCTTTATATCGGAATCTTTCTTCTTATCGTTGCCGTTTCGGCAGTCACTACTTACTTCTTGATGCCACAAGATGTTAGAAGTTATCACGATGCACCAACGCACATGGTGCCAGAAGAAATTAATTCTTCTTTTGTTCTTCGCTGAGCTTTTTTAAGAGAAAACGATAGGATTTGTCATTATCTTCCTGAAGAAGAATGGCAAATCTTTTTTTGTAATTTTTGAGTTCTTCTTCGATCGGGAGCAAAGGGCGAGATATTTTCTTTTTCTTGGCCCTTTGATTGATTTTTAGGCGATTTTCATCTTGGATGACTAATAAATAACCGCCTTCTTTCAACAGCTCAAGAGTCTTCTCTTCGAACTTCTCAAGATCTAAAAAATGCGGATAGGTGTTATAGAGGATGATCATGTCAAACAGTTGCTTATCGCGATAAAGGAAGTAATCGAGATTTACGTAATCGACATTCGCCTCTTGAATGTTTTTCTGCGCGATCTCTAACGATTCTTTGCTCAAATCCAAAGCAACGACTTCTGAGAATTTTTTTGCTAAATAGGGTTCAATAACGCCAGTCCCGGCCCCGACATCTAAAACACGCATTTGGTTATCAAGAAGATTTTGCGGATAGAGTGCAATAAATTTATCGAGATTTCCAATCGTTTCTTTATGTGTCTTTGTGAAGAAAAGTGCAGTTTCTTCTTCACGTTTCTTCAAGCGATAGTTGGGAAATAGATAACGGTCTTTCTCTTTGATAAAACCAATCTTTGCAAGCGTCAGAAGGAGAGTCGGTATTAAAATATATTGAATCAGAAGTCCCGGCCACGCGGTGACAAAAAGGGCTGTGAAGAAAATTTGCCAAGTATAAGCGTTTCCACGACTCATATAAAGAAAAATAGCAGTGATGCCACGCATCGCCTTTCCGATTAAAAGAGCTAAGGTGAGACTAATTATAATGTCGAGCGTCAAATGATGCGTTTTGATGAGGCGAAAGAACGCTCCGCTTAAAAAACCGTAGAACAAGAGTTCTACCAGCATCTCTGGCAGCATGACTGCGTTCGGCATGCCGGTGATTGTGAAAGAAAATAATGGGGTCAAAATTCCAAGAAGGAGTCCGTAGAGCGGCCCCAGCAAGAAACCGGCCAATAGAACGGGAATATGCATCGGAAGAAAAATGCTGCCGGCGTTAGGGATTCCGTGGAAACAGAGCGGCAAAAGGATGCCTAACGCCAAGAGGACGCTGGCGAGCGTGATGCGTTTCACTAAATGATGAATATTCATAGCCGCTAAATAATAAAAAGCCTTTCTCGCGAAAGAAAGGCTAAAGTGTTCTTTAAGGATAAAGAATTATAACTTGCGGTTATAATACTCGATGATTTGCGCTTCGTTGATATCCTTTGGAAGTTCATTCCGCTCTGGCTGACGAACGAAAGTTCCAACAAATTTCTCGACATCAATGCTCACATAGCCAGGAATTGCGGGTTTGCCATCGAGCGATTCTTTAACAACCTTTAACGGCGAAGATTCTTTAAGAGAAATCTTATCCCCGACATTGCATAAATAGGAGGGGATATCCACCTTTTTTCCGTTTACGAGAATGTGGCCATGGTTGACTAACTGGCGAGCAGCAGCTCTCGTTCTCGCAAAACCCATCCGATAGACCAAATTATCGAGACGGCTCTCAAGAATACGGAAGAAAGCAAGACCAGTAACGGTTTTTTCCTTCTTAGCAATCATGAAGAGACGGCGGAATTGGCGTTCGTTGACGCCATATAATTCACGTAACTTCTGCTTTTCAAGCAACTGCGTGCCATATTCTGACGATTTTCTCTTGCGGTCTTGACCATGTTGCCCCGGACCGTAGGGGCGTTTTTTAAGTTCGTCATTCGTCTCAAGAGTCGAGAAAGAAAGATGACGAGACTTTTTCCATTTGGAACCAGTGTATCTAGACATTTTAAAACTCCTTTCCTTGTTCCTTGCGTTCAAGAAGAGGGGATTTCTCCGTTTCTCGGGTGTCACTCCTTCACCGATTTAGCAGCGGTTACTCGTTTTGGCGACGTCAGACAGAAACGTGAAAGCCAGCTAAACTCTTACGCAAGCGCGATGATACGCTCAAAAATGCTGGTCGTCAAGTTTATTTAACAGTGTAAGAAGCAACTTCTTCTTCATTATTTTGGCGATAGTATCACCAACTCTCAAGGATTTTATGCTAGAATGAGCGTGCTTATGAATCTCTTGATTTTTGATACCTTAACGAACGCCTTAATCGCGATTGGCGTTACCGGCGGTGTCTTGCTTTTAAGTCTTATTGTTTGGCTTCTTTATCGTTATGTTTTTCGAACCTTGCATCTTAAAAAGCAAGCTAAAGATTTAATCGATCGTTTCGATCGCTCGCACGCCGTTTTATTTGGAGAAGACACGCAATATATCAAGCGTCTCGAAAATATTTCCACGATGAACATCACTTACATCGATGCTTATCAAGAATGGAATCGCCGATATAAGAATATCCGCGATTATAGCGATGCTAAAGCGTTGCGCGTCGTCAACGGCTTACGCGATTGCTTTGATGAGCGGCGTTTTCATAAACTTTTAGAGTTACTTCCAGAAGCAAAAAAAGAAATTGAAAATTATGAACGCGACGTCGCTTCTCTTCATTCTTCATTACAAGAAAAATTCCGTCTCGAGGATGAAAGCCGTTCGCTTTTGATTGAAAGCAAAGAAAAATTGCGAAGAATCAAGCAAGAATACTTTCAAAAACAAGATGATTTATTGCTGGTCAATGAAACTTTCAACAAAGCTTTCCGAAAACTTGATGATTTGATTTCTAATGCGGAACTTCAAATCGAAAACGCGCGTTATGAAGAAGGAAAAGAAATTCTTGATCATGAAATCAAACCCGTCGTTGATCAGTTAGCGAAAGTCCTTCTTATTCTTCCGAAAGAGTGTCTTGAGACCACGACTATTTTGCCGGATAAAGTTGCGAATCTTAAAAATCATTATGAAGAACTTCAAAATGCCGGGTATCCTCTCCATCACATTTTGTTAAGAAGCGATTTGGAAAAGATGAACCATGATTTATCGACTTTCCGTGAACGCATTTGCAATCTCGATTTGCACGGAATTGATGCATCTTTAAAAGAGATGGAAGAGCAAATTGACCGATATTTTGCATCTTTCGACAAGGAGAAGGAAGCGCGTCAAATCTTTGAATTAGAGTGCAAAGGCGTCTATCAAAAAGAAAGTGTGCTCGAAAATGATTTCATCAATCTTTGTCATGCTTTGCCGCGTATCCGTGTTGTTTATCTTTTAGATGATGAAGACCAAGCGCGCATTAATCAGATTCAAAATACAATCAATAAATGCGGGGCTACTAAGCGTTCGCTGGATACTTATGTCCATAGTGCGACCAAACAGCCATATTCGATTTTGGTCGAAAAGATGAGGACTTTGGATACTCAAGCGCAAGAAGCTAGCGGCGAAATTGCTTCCTTTTTGACTTATCTACAATCATTAAAGACGGATGCGGAGAAATCCTATGGTGCCATTAAAGATTATTATGTCCGCCTCTCACGCGCCGAAGTCGCCCTCCGCTCTTTGCGTCTTGAGCGTTTATATCAAGAACGTTTGGAGGTAATTGATGCAATTCATCAGGATATCGACAGTCTGTCGGATGATTTAAAATCGCAGCCGATCGATGTGAAAAAATGCAATCAAGATTTAGAAGTTCTTCAGAAATTGGCTGATGATTTCTTTAAGGAAGTTGAATCTTTAACAAGCGGCGCTCAAGTTAGTGAGGCAGCGATTGTCCACGCTAATCGTTATCGCTTGGGAAATAATGATGTTGATACTGCTTTAAGACAGGCGGAAACGCTGTTCTTACAAGGACGCTTCAAAGATGCAAAATCTTTGGCCGAACGCGCGATTGAAACTTATGGAAACGAAATGTAATCCCCCTCTTTTTTTCGATGAAGCTGCAACGACAAAACCGTCTGAAGAGGTCTTAGATTCTTTTTTGGAGGCTTCGCGCAATAATTGGGGCAACCCGCACAGTCTTCACGCGTTTGGTTATAAAGCTTCAAAGGTTTTAGAAGGAGCACGTTTTAAGATTCTTCAAACCTTGGGATTAGAAAAAACGCATGCGCTTATTTTTACGAGCGGAGCTACGGAAGCGAATAATTTAGCAATTAAAGGTGTAGCCCGTCATTATGTTAATCGTGGACGTCATCTTATAAGCGATACGATTGAGCATCCTTCAGTTCTTCATGTTTTTGAATCTTTGCGGGAGCAAGAAAAATATCGCGTTGATTTTTTAGGCGTTGATAGGGAGGGGAAAATCTCTCTTGAAGAGTTTAAAAACGTTTTAGATAAAGAAACGATTTTAGTTTCCTTCATGTCGATTAATAACGAAACTGGTTCTTGCTTTCCGCTTGATGAAATTCACGAGATTTTGAAAGAATATCCAAAGGCTTTATTTCATAGCGATATTACACAATCAATTGGAAAAACGCCGCATTTCTCTTATAAAAATTTGGATTTGCTGAGTTTTTCGGCTCATAAAATCGGAGGTTTGAAAGGCAGCGGAGCGCTTATATATCGTAAAAATATTGCTTTTAGACCATTGTTTGAAGGCGGTGGACAAGAAAGCGGCTTTCGAAGCGGGACGGTCGACGTGCCATCAGCCATCGCTTTGAGCAAGGCCTTAGAAATTGCGATCAAAAAGCAAGAAGAAAATTACCTGCGCGTTGAAAATCTCTCAAAAAAACTGCGAAAATTGCTTTCGAAAAATCCGGAGATTTTAATAAATTCTCCAGAGGATGCCTCTCCTTATATCTTTAATTTCTCTCTCCTTCATAAAAAGGCTTCGGTAGTTGTGGAGGCTTTGTCGCTGAGAGGAATTTACGTTTCTTCAATGTCAGCCTGTTCCTCTAAAAAAGAGACAATGTCTCATGTTTTATTGTCGATGGGGTACGATAAAGAACGTGCCTCTAATGCGATTCGCGTTTCTTTTTCAGCTGAACTTCAAGAGTCAGAAATTGACTATTTCGCCGCGTGCTTGGAAACAATACTCAAGGAGTTAAAGGACCGATGATTAATTACGATTATCTTCTGTTACATTATGGTGAACTTTCGACAAAAGGTCATAATCGTCAGCTTTTTGTTCAGCAGTTGCTCCGCAATTTAAAGCATTCATTGGGCATAAAATACCCGACTTTAGAATATGAGGCCAAGCATGAGCATCTTTATTTAAAACTCACGCCTGCGATTGAAATTTCATCGTTGATCAGCGATTTAGGGAGAATTTCTGGCATTCAGAGAATCACGCCTGTTTTGCGTTCTTTATCGACTTTAGAAGGCTTAAAAGAGAATGCGTTGCGCCTTTTAGTTGAGAAAACAGGCACATTTAAAGTCAAAGTCAAAAGGAGCAATAAAAGCTTTCCGCTTTCATCTTATGAAGTCGCGGACGAACTTGGCGGTTTTATCCTTGAAAATAACAAGAATTTAACGGTTGATGTTCATGCGCCGGACTTTATCCTCAATGTTGAGATTCGCGATGATTATAGTTATTTATCTGATCTCTCCTATCCAGGGCTTGGCGGTTATCCGTTAGGGATGAATGGAAAAGTACTCTTGCTTCTTTCCGGTGGTTTAGATTCGCCAGTGGCGGCTTCTCTTCTTTTACGGCGCGGACTTTTGATTGAAGCGTTGCATTTTGCAGCGCCCCCTTATACCTCTTCTTCTGTAATTGAAAAACTTTTTGATATCTTAAAAATCTTTAACAACGAACAACAGGTAATCCGTCTTCATGTTGCTCCGTTTACAGAGTTGCAACTATCGATTTATGAACATTGTCCGGAAAGCTATTGCATCACGATTATGCGGAGAATGATGATGAGGATCGCTTCAGAAGTAGCGCCTCAATATGGCGCTGAAGCGCTTGCGACTGGTGAGGCAGTCGGACAAGTTGCGTCGCAGACATTATCCAGCATGCGAGTCATCAATGAAGTGACGAATTACCCGGTCATTCGTCCCTTAGCGGTTCTAGATAAAATTGATATCATTAAAAAAGCGAAAGAAATCGGGACTTATGATATTTCAATTAGGCCGTTTGAAGATTGCTGCACGATCTTTACGCCTAAAAATCCTAAAACCAAACCACACCTTAAAGAATGTTTGTATCTTGAAAAGAAGTGGGATTGGGAAACGCTTCTGAAAAAGGCTGTTGCTGAGATTAAAACTTATGTTATCAAAGGAGGAGAAGTCAGCGATGAAGACGATAGCACTCATAGCTCATGATCATAAGAAAGGAGAAATGGTGGCTTGGGCTGAACATCATAAAGATGTTCTGAAAAACTTTAATTTAGTTGGTACTGGTCATACCGCAACTTTGATTAAAGATGTTACGCGCCTACCAATTAAAGCTCTCCTTTCGGGACCGTTAGGCGGCGATCAACAAATCGGCGCTTTGATTGCTGAGCATCAAGTTGATTGCGTGATTTTCTTTTTTGACCCGTTGGAATCACAACCGCACGATCCCGATGTTAAAGCTCTTCAAAGAATTGCGGCAGTTTATGATATTCCGATCGCGACAACTAAACGCACAGCGGATTTCTTAGTCCATAGCACGCTTTTTGTCAACGAAGAAGAAAAAACCACCGACGAATAAGCCGGTGGTTTTCATTTTCAATTATTTTAAATTAGGCAGCTTTCTTGGCGATTTCGACTAAATCAGCGAACGCTTTTTCGTCATGGATCGCTAATTCAGAAAGCATTTTACGATTGAGACCATTGCCCTCGCCGAGAACGCCAGCCTTCTTCAAGCCATTCATGAAACGCGAATAGCTGATTCCATTGAGGTGGCAAGCGGCATTGATGCGCTTAATCCAAAGCTTGCGGAAGTCGCTTTTACGTTGTCTACGAGAAATGTAGGCGTATTGATAACTATGAAGGACTTGTTCTTTAGCTGTCTTAAAAAGACGATGTTTGCTGCCAAAATAACCTTCGGCCGCTTTTAAAATTTTCTTGCGGCTTGCTCTTGTTTGAACACTTGTCTTAACACGGGCCATCGTTCTTACCTCACTTTCGTATCAATCATCTGAGCTAAACGCCGCATGTCGGTTTCATGCATGGTGGTTGGCTTTGCGAGATGTTTGCGTTGTTTTCTTGTCTTATTGGGCGCTAAATGCGCGTTATAGGCTTTTTTGCGTTTGATTTTGCCGGTGCCAGTGATTTTAATCCGCTTGGCTAAAGTCCGGCTCGACTTCATTTTTGGCATCTTTTTCCTCCTCCAATAGTTATTTCTTTTTAGGGGCGAGAATGGAATTGTACCATTTGCCTTCCCAGTAGGGGGCTTTATCCACTTGCGAAACATCTTGAAGAATTTCTTGGAACTTCTTCATGACGTCTTCGCCGACTTCTTTATGAGCCATTTGACGGCCTTTGAAGACGACGCATACTTGGACTTTGTCGCCATCTTCAAGGAACTCACGCGCCTTCCGCGCTTTCGTTTCAAGATCGTGGAGACCAATCTGCGGTGTCAATTGAATTTGCTTGGTTTCGTTACTTTTGCGGTTTCGCTTTTGTGCTCTATCTTGCTTTTGCTTCTCGAAACGGAATTTACCGTAGTTGAGAATTTTACAGACAGGAGGGTTGGCTTGTGGTGCAACACAATATAAATCGAGATTGTAGGACATAGCTAATTCATTAGCTTGCCGAGACGACATCTTGCCTAATTGTTCCCCATTAGGGCCAATGACTAAGACCTCAGGATAACGAATGTTTTCATTGATGGGATCGTGACGTTTTTCTGGACGTTGACGATCGCGCGGATTGAAGTATGCGATGGTTTATTACCTCCTAGTGGCTAAAAAGCGCACGTCTTCACGTGCGCCTATTAAACCCTCGGTTATGATTTCGTGTAGCCGGGGGCCGATTCTCGAGGAGAATCCGGCGAGTCATGAAGACTGCTTTCTACTGCCGTGTAATATTAAATGTTTCTCTTCTTTGTTTGTCAAGATTGAGTTTTGTTGAGAAGGATTTCTTGCGTATCGTAGGTTAACGTGATGAAAGGGATTTGACTGTTTTGTTCGACGATTATTGTAAATTCTTTTAATGTCTCCTCAAGCATATAGCCAGAAAACATCGCTTGATCTTTTACTTCTTGCGTGAGGAAGAGAAGAGGAATAGCGTTTTCTTCAATCTCAAGTTCAAGTGCATAATAACGATTTTCATAATTATCGATTACGGCGTTATATGGTGCACTTTCCTGATATTCTTCGTTATTTATTTCGCGTATTTCAAGACTGATTGTTTCTATTTCGTTGTTGTAAAGTCCTGCTTCTAAAGGATATTGCGGTTGTTGGTTAATTCTTCCAGCTAAAGTTGATAAGACGCCAAAGAGAACACTGAAAACAATGATCAAGACTGAAAGCGTTGATATTACGACGTTGATTACAAGCGTTCGTTTTTCTTTCTTCATAAATTTTCCTCCAAGAAAGTGAGAGAAAAGTTAGAAAATAAGAGGCGAATGACGCTTGCTTCATTGTTAGAACTCCGTGCAAGAGGAACAATCGTCCCTTCATGGGTCGAATCGTCAATTGTCATCACGAAATCATAGGTAATTTTGCCGCCTGAAAACATGAATGATGGCGAATAGTGACGTTCTGAACTCGTTAATTCTAAAGAGATTCTAAAATAATTTAGATTTGAACTCGGATCGCCGAAAAGATTCGTTTTGTCAGTGGAATTTTGATATTCGTCATTGCTTATTTTTTCGAGCATCAAGCGCCCGTCATCAATCGATAAAGAATCATCGTTTTCAAGCATTTGATAATCGCCTTCTTTTAGAAGAAGCGAAGGAAGATTTGATTCTTCCAATCGATCTGCTGGACGTGTCAGAAAAACGCAAGTCAATGAAACAACGAGACTTATAACGGCAAGCGATGAAAGAAAAACAGAAACCATCGAAAATTTTCGAAAATGTGACATTGAAAATTTCTCCTATGCTATATGCTTTCACTATGAAGGTTGTGATATACATTCAAACGAATGAAGATTTAGGCGCTGTTGTTATTTTTATTATTGTCGATGAATTTATGAAATACAATTATTTTTAAGTTTTTAAAATAAATAATTAAATTTCTAGAACGGTAGTCAGATATTCAAATAAATTCAATCGAAAACATTTTTCGTCAATAAAGTTTGCTTTTTAAACGATTTACGACACATAATTATTTATAAATAGCGAAAGGGGCATAGAATGGGGCAAGCAATGCTGGCTTTGCGATATGCGGTTTACGATACGGCAGCAGGTGACGTCACTTTGATTGCGGCCAAAAAGTCTTTGCGCGCGCTTTTATTTGGTGCTCGCGACCCATCGGGCGCCGCTAACGAAGAGAACACAGTCCTTTATGACGCAATCGTTCAGTTGAATCAATTTTTCTTTGGTCAGAGACGAAGTTTTGACGTGCCTCTAGCTCCTTTTGGCGGCGAAAAAGAACAACGCGTTTACGCTGAAGTTCAAAAGATTCCTTATGGTGAAACAAGAACTTATAAAGAAATTGCCAAAAGCGCTGGTTTAAAAGACGGGAAGGAAGTCGAAAAGATTTTAGCGCTCAATCCTCTTCCGTTCTTTATTCCCTGCCACCGGGTTATCAAAGATGAAAAAGATTTGGGTTCCTACGTCGGAGGCGATCATTTGAAAGAGAAACTCATTCAAATGGAACAAAGCAAAACGCGAAAAATGTATCGCCCCGGCCATTATTTAGATCCGAGGACTTAAAAAGGAGGACCGTGGTCCTCCTTATTTTTATGATAGAGAATATGTTCGTTCCTTGAGGGCGATTTTTAATTTATCGAGGAATTCGTCGAGCGATAAGGTTATTTGTTCTTTCCCTTTCAAGAAACGGATTGTGACTTTTTTCTCTTCTTTTTCGTGATCTCCAAGCACGAGAATTAAAGGAATCTTCATAGCGATTGCGCTTCGCATCCGATAGGATAGCTTTTCATTGCTCTCGTCGATGGTGGCTCTCACGTCAAGAGCGTCAAGCGCCTTCTTGATTTCTTCAGCATAAGAAGCATGGGCTAAATTATTGACTGGAAGAAGACGAATCTGTTCGGGCGCCAACCAAAGAGGGAAAGCGCCGCCGAAATGCTCAGTTAAGATGCCGATAAAGCGTTCTAAAGAGCCAAACACTACGCGATGGAGCATGATTGGACGAAGGTTAGAACCATCAGAAGCAACATAAGTGCAGTCAAAGCGAGCAGGAAGGTTCAAATCTAATTGAATTGTTCCGCACTGCCAAGTTCTCCCCATCGAGTCTTGCAATTTGAAATCTAATTTCGGGCCATAGAAAGCTCCGTCTCCCGGATTGATCGTGAGAGTGCGACCGCTTTCTTCGCATGCTTTTCGAAGCGCTTCTTCAGCCTTATTCCAAAATTCAATTGTTCCGATGTAATCTTTTTCAGGACGCGTTGAAAGAACGATATGATATTGGAGTCCGAACTTATCATAGACTTCGTCGAAAAGCGCCATGATGTTTTTGACTTCGCTTTCAATTTGATCTTCACGTACGAAAATATGGGCATCATCTTGAGTGAAAGCGCGTACTCTAAATAAACCGTTTAAGGCGCCGCTGGCTTCGTAGCGATGGACGTGACCGAGTTCGGCATAGCGAAGCGGCAAATCGCGGTAAGAGTGGAGCTCTTGCTTGTAAGTTAAGATGGCGCCTGGACAATTCATCGGCTTAATAGCGAATTCTTTTTCATCGATTTTTGTCGTGTACATATTTTCTTTATAATGATCCCAGTGCCCTGAGGTCTCCCAAAGTTCCTTTGAAAGCATCGTCGGTGTCTCAATTTCTTGATAACCATATCGCGTATGGATTTCCCGCCAGTAGGCTAATAAGGCATTTTTTAAAGCCATGCCACGCGGCAAAAAGAACGGGAAGCCAGGACCATATTCAGAGATGAAGAAAAGCCCGAGTTCTTTACCGAGTTTCCGATGGTCATTGGCTTTTCTTTCTTCAAGTATTTTCAAATGGTGTTGAAGTTCTTCTTCAGTGTAGAAAGCAGTGGCGTAAATTCTCGTTAACTGCGGATTTTCGCTATTGCCACGCCAATAAGCGCCGGCTAACGAGAGGAGTTTGAAGTGTTTTATTAAACCGGTGGAGGCCAGATGCGGTCCTTTACATAAATCGGTGAAATCGCCTTGTGTATAAAAACTGATTCCTTCAGAGGAATGCTCCTTGATCAGTTCTTGTTTATAAGGATTGTCGCTGAAGAATTTTAAAGCCTCTTCGCTTGTAACTTTTTCCGGCAAGATCGGAAGATTTTCTTTAGCTATCCGCTTCATCTCTTCTTCAATTTTTATGAAGTCTTCTTCGCTGATTTTCTTTCCCTTGAAGTCGACGTCATAATAGAAACCTTCTTCAATCGCCGGTCCGAAACCAAATAGAACATCCGGATAAAGATGTTTGATCGCCTGCGCCATCAAATGTGAGGCGCTGTGGCGAAGAAGTTCCAATCCTTCTTTACTGTTTTTGCGGACGAAAGATATGGTGCTTCCCTCTTCTAATTCTTCCCGAAGACCATGAAGCTTAGAATCGGCTAGGAAACCGACAATCTCGTTTTTATTTAAGGGTGACAAAAGTTTCAGCAAAGAAAATCCGTCCTTCAATTCGGGACTTTCAATTTCTTTTCCTTCGCAAAAAATTTTCATAGCAAATCTCCTGAAAATAAAACACCTCCAAATAAACGAAGGAACGCCGAAGCGCGGTACCATCCTTCTTCACCTGAGGTGCTCTCGAATTCCTATTAACGCTAGGAGACGTTGACTCTTCGCCAAAGGCTCCGGAGTGGTAACTCCTTCATCGCCGTATCCTATTATCTTCTTCTTTTCTTTTATTGCAAGTTTTTCAAATGCTGGAGTCCTAAAACGCCCGCTCCTAAGATTCCGGCTTCTTGATCGAGGCTGCATCTTTCAATTTTAAGAGACGGCAAGCGTCTTTTGATTTCTGGAAGGAAGAGAGAACCGGATTTCATGACTCCGCCCGTAAGAGCAAAGCCATAAGGCGTCAAAGTCTCGTCAATCATCGAGAAAAAATCGCAAAGCAGGCGAAGCCATTCTTCATAAATTTCCAGTGCTAAAGGATTTTTGTTGTTTACCAAAGTGAAAAATTCAGCAGGGGAGGTTAAGCAAAGTTGATGTTCCAAAGCAAGTTTAATAATTCCTGGTCCGGCTGCTAAATGTTCAAATTCATGAAGTTCTCCGCGATAATCAGTCATCGTGTGACCGACTTCGTACGAAGATTGAACAAGTTTGCCGTTTCTTGTCAAAGCGCCTCCGACGCCCGTTGAAATAGTCACGAAATACAAGGAAGGCCAAAGGCGATGCTCGCCGATATTGCTTTCGGCTAAAGCGGCTGCTTCCGCGTCATTGATGATTAAACATTCTTTTCCAAAACGCTCTTTTAAAAATGAAGCGAGAGGCACTTGCTCAATATGAACATTCGGAAGGGCGTATATATAGCCGTCAGGCCGCACTCGTCCGGGAACTCCTCCGGCGATAATTTCGAAAGTTCCGTATTTTGCTTGAACATCTTCAATCGTTGAAGCGACATTTTCCAAGAAATCATTTAGATTTCCGACTTTTGTCGGCTTGATAATCGTGCCGACAATCTTTTTATTTTCGTCTACGATTGCCGCGCGTGTGTTCGTGCCGCCGATGTCAAGAGCTAAAACGCGTGCCATTAGTCGAGCTCCTCGACTTCATTAACCGTTAAAATACGCATGAAATTCGTTTTGCCAGCCCCTGTCGGCGTGCCGCCGGCCATCAAAATGCTCGCGCCGCTTTCAATCCCTAAATCGCGGGCAATTTTAAGCGCCAAAACTTCCATTTCTTCAATGAAGTCAGGCATTGATGTCTTGATCAAAACTGAATAAACGCCCCACATCCAAGCCGAGGAGAGAGCGGCTTTTCTTGAATTTGTGACGGAAATGATCGGACAACAAGGCCGCGCTTTCGAAATGCGCTTAGAGGAATTGCCTGTCTGAGAAAAATTGATGATTAATTTCGCGTTGATGAGAAGCGCCGTGTTGGCAATTGAATTTGCGATAGCATCATTAGCGGTGTGCTCAGAAGTTTCATAAGCATCCTGAGCCATTTCTTCATAAGGAAGTTCGCTTTCCATTGCTCTAGCAATCGCAGCTTGCATTTTCACAGCTTCAACTGGATATAAACCAGAAGCTGATTCGCCTGAAAGCATCACGCAGTCGCTACTTTCATCAATGGCGGTTGCAACGTCAGAAACTTCAGCGCGTGTCGGTCTAGGATGCGTAGTCATCGAGTCGAGCATTTGCGTGGCAGTGATGACGGGTTTTCCTAATTTACGACACAACTTGATGATGCGTCTTTGTACAAGCGGTACCTGTTCTGGCGGAATTTCATCGCCTAAGTCGCCGCGGGCTACCATAATGCCGTCCGCGACTTTAATGATGGCTTCGATTTTTTGAACGCCTTCGGGATTTTCGATTTTTGCAAAAACCGGGATATCGCCCGCTCCGAATTCTCCGAGAACTCCCTTCATTTCAAGGATGTCTTCTGGTCTTCTGACGAAAGAAGCGAAGATGCAATCAAGATGGTGTTCAGCTCCGAATTTCAAATCGAGACGGTCTTGCGGGGAAATAAACGGCATTGAGAGTTTCGAAAGCGGGGCGTTAATTCCCTTTTGATCTTTGATGTAATGACTATTGAGAGCCTCAACGAGAAGTTCACGTTTTGTTTCGTCTTTATCGTAGACTTTAAGTTGCAAATTTCCGTCATCAACCAAGAGGATGTCACCGATAGAAACATCATCGTATAAACCCTTATATGAAGAGGAGAAACGTTCGCTGGTGCCTAGACAATCTTCCATTGTGATCCGCATTTTTTGCCCGGTTTTTACATCAACTTTTCCGCTTTCCATATAGCCTGTTCGAATTTCAGGACCTTTGGTATCGAGCGCTACCGGAATATAGATTCCGTACTTCTTTTCAAAATCGCGGGCAATTTGAATTTTCTTCAATTGTTCTTCGTGCGTGCCGTGCGAGAAATTGACACGCATGACATTCATCCCAGCATCATAAAGTTTTTTAATCATTTCCGGGGTGTCGCTTGAAGGTCCGATCGTGCAAATGATTTTGGTTTTTTTGTTGGTGACTAATTGCATCATAAAAGAAGGCCTCGCTTTCAATTATTTCAAAAGATCAATGAGTCTTAACATCGAGACGTGCTTGTCGCGCGGAAGAGCCAAAGCTTCATAGATGTCATAATCAACGATTTTGTTATTGACTAAACCGACACAGCGTCCGCCGCGCCCCTCGACTAAAATATCAACAGCATAAGCGCCCATTCGCGCGGCTAAAATGCGGTCGAATGCGCTTGGAGAGCCTCCGCGTTGAACGTGTCCCAAAACATCGGCTCGCGTATCAAAACCCGTTTTCTCTTGGATGAGACGAGCGAAAGCTTGAATATCTGGATATAACTTTTCCGAGACAATTAAAATTGCTCGTTTATCAGAATCTGCGTCATGCATTTCCTTGAGAGTTTTGATGATTTCTTCTTCAGGAATCGGATGATCGGGTGTCAAAATCATCTCCGCCCCTTCGGCAAGGCCCGACATCAAGGCTAAATCACCGCAGTGATTGCCCATGACTTCAATGATTGAGCAGCGGGAGTGACTTTCAGTGGTATCGCGAATTTTATCGACACAATCGCAGATGGTATTTAAACAAGTATCAAAACCGATTGTGTAATCAGTCGAAGCAATATCGTTATCGATGGTGCCGGGAAGACCGACGCAGTTGATGCCCATTTCTGTCAATTTTTTAGCGCCCATGTAGGAACCGTCGCCGCCGATGACAACAAGCGCTTCAATTCCGAAAGATTGAAGGACTTCAACGCCTTTCTTTCGAACGTTTTCATCTTTAAATTCTGGCAAACGCGCCGTTCTTAAAATCGTGCCGCCGCGATTGACGATATCTGAAACACTTTTGCGATCTAGACGTTTAATTTCTCCGTTGATTAAGCCGCGATAGCCGTCATAAATTCCATAAACTTCAAGCCCATAAGAAAGACCGGCCCGGACAACAGCCCTTATTGCATTGTTCATGCCCGGGGCATCGCCGCCGGAAGTCAGAATACCGATACGTTTGATCATGAATATTCCCCTAAAATTTCTGCCGTTATTATAAACGTCGTTGCCTTTATCTTAAAGGACTTAAAAGGCAGTTTCCATACATGGAAGTCAGATGGCCTGCGTGCTATATTATCATCCATGGATGATTTTATCCTCACATCGAAGTTTGTTGTCACGAATGATGCCCCAATCGGAAGTTCAGAAGAGGAACTCTTTTTTGCTTTTTATGTTCCGATAACGGGGATTAAAGCGTTCGCTCTTTATTCTCTTCTTTTGCACTTGCCGTCTAAAGTCGATCTTTCCTTTAACCGTGTCCTTTCTGAATATCAACTTTCGCGCGGCGATTTTTTAGAGGCATTGAGACCGTTGGAGGCTCTTGGACTTCTCAAGCGTTATAAAAAGGGCGAAGACTATTATCTCCTTCATTTGTTGCCGCCTAAAAGGCCGCTAGATTTTTTTGCGAGTCCGCTTCTTTCCGGCATTTTTCAAAAATATGCTGGACAAGAAAAATTCGAAGAACTTCAAAGAAAATATCTCCTTCCCAAAGAGATTTTAAAAGGAAATGAAGTCTCGACGAGTTTCCGTGATTTCTTCCGTCCGGATAACGAAGAAGCACTTTTCTTGAATTCTCCGCTCATCGGAAAAAAGCATTCGACAAATCCTTTAAAAACCGGCTTTGATGTTTCTATTTTTCTTGAATGCGTGAAAAATGATGAACGTTTCCCGCAAAACTTCACTTTTCAAGATCAAGATTTAGAAAAGATCGGAGAATATGCGGCTCTCTATGGCTATTCTGAGGAAGCTTTAAGCGATTTTGTCTATGAATCCTTCGATTCAAAAACTCGCATTGTAGATTACGCGAAGCTTTCTGAGATTTTGAAAAATAATTTGAATTTCAAAGCGTTCCAAAAAAATATTCGAAGCCCAAAAATAAGCGGCGACTTCTCTAAAACTTCTCTAGGGAAGGTTCTTGAAAGAATGGAGAAATTCTCACCTGTCGAGTTTTTATCTTATCTTCAAAAAGGAAGCAGCCTCGCGCCTTCAGATTTAAAATTATTGGAATATTTAACGGTGGAGATGGGGCTAACAAGCGCGGCGACAAACGCCTTGGTTTTCTATGTCATATCGACCAATAACAATGTTTTAAGTTATTCTTTGACAACGAAGATTGCAGCCTCTTTGTTGCGCAAGGATATCAAAACAGCAATCGACGCCCTCGATTATTTGAAAAATAATAAGCGGAAAAAGGGCAAAGTGGAAAAATCTATAGAAAAGAGAAAAGAAGCGCCATTAGTCAGCGGCAAAAAGAACGAGAGTGAGAAAGAGATGAGCGAAGAAGAATTTGAGGACCTTGTAAAAAATTTATGAAAAAAGAAAATTGGGAAGAAGCTAAAAGCAAAATAGATAATTTCGGAGGGGGAGTTTCTCCTTCAAGCATCGATTACGACTCATTTTTGAATGATCCTCTGTTTGTGAAAGAGACAAAAGGCTTATCTCTTAAAGCAGATGATTTTGCCCGCTATCTCCCGCTTTTGTCTTCCTTTCAAGAAGCTTTGCATGAAGAGGGCATTTACCGCTATTATCTTAAACGCAACGAAGGTGGCGGTTTAGAAATTTCAATCGGCCCACGGGCAGAAATTCTCCGCGCCGCTAATTTAGAGGTCGGCTTTCTTTATCGTGATTTTCCTGACGAGTGGTTGAACCGCAAACTCATAAGAACCAAAAACATTCAGCGCCTTTTAGGACTTTTAAAAGCGACAAACACCGAAGAAAAGAAACGTTTCCTCTATCTTTATGGTGACGATAATGGCGGAAAGTCTTTTGCCTCTGCTTATTTTTTGATGAAACGCGTGGAAAACGGAGCGAAAGCGGCTTTTTTAGAAACTAATCGTCGTTTCGATGAATTGAAGAGCCTAGCAATCAATGATAAAAAAGAATTTGAAAAGAGAATGAATGAACTTTTCGAAGTCCCTTATCTAGTTCTCGATAATTTTGGCGACGAATTTAAGTCCGATTATGTGCGCGATCAAATCACGATGCCTCTCATCACGACGAGAAGCCGAAAAAATCTCATGACGATTTTTACATCCAATTATCCATTAGAAGTCATTGAAAATCTTTATACTTTCAATAACGCGAGTTCTTTCATTGCTAGACGTCTGGTTTCCGCCGTTCGTCAAACTCTTTATACTGAAGAAGAAATTCCGTCTTCTTTAGTCTCCAGTCTCTGAAATTAAAGAAACGTCAATTCATTCAATCTTTCTTCCAATGATTCTAGGGACTGGCTCCCGTCGATAATCAACGCGCCTTTTCTTTTAAGAAAGCCTTTCGTGAAAGGTTTATTGAGTTCAATATCTTGGCTTTTATGGCGGGCAAGAAGCCGCTTTTTTCTAATTTCTTCGGGAGCGTCAACATAAATTATGAGATCGCTTACTTCTTCTAAAGGGCTATAGAAGAAAACCGGAATATCGAAAACGCAAGGAAGAGCAGAAGCTTTTCGATCATCTAGCATTCTTTGATAGACGAGAGGATGAATGAGAGCATTTAATTCCTTGAGCTTTTCTTGATCGTTCAATACGAGATTTCTTAAATAATCGCGGTCGATTTTTTCATCTTTAATAAGCGAGGAATCCCAGTTTTTAAGCAGTTCAATGATTGTTTCGTCTTGGTAAAGTTCTTTTACGATCTGATCAGCATCGATCAAACGATAGCCCTTATTTTTTAAAAAGCGAGCGACAGCTGATTTTCCGCTTGCAATCGGACCGGTGACGGCAATCGTTAAAGGCTCATTAGGAAGCTTTTGGCAGCGGGGGCAGTATGTTGTTCCACGTCCTCCAACGCTTATTTTTCGAAGCGGGAAAGCACAACGAGGGCATGGTTCGTGCGCATGTCCATAGACCTCTAGACGCGACTGCATGCGTCCATCAACGCCCTCGCTCGGATGGTAAGAACGGATTGTAGATCCACCTTCTCTAATCGCTTCTTCTAAGATTCTTCTTGCTTCCTTTAAAATTATATTCGCTTCTTCTTTTGTCACTTCTTTGGCTGGATAAAGAGGATGAAGACGACTCGCAAACAACGTTTCGTCGGCATAAATGTTTCCCAATCCCGACATTATTGATTGGTCGAGAAGCGCTTCTTTTAAAGGCGCATGTGATTTTTTCAGTTTTTCATAGAATTCTTCAAAAGTAATTTCCCAGGGCTCGGGTCCGAGATTTTTTAAAACAGGAGCTTCTTGAACTTTTTCGTTTTTTGTGAGGTAGACGATTCCAAATTTCCTCACGTCGTTATAGACGAGTTCAGTTCCGTCACTAAACAAGAAAGATAAGATATCGTGTTTGTTTCTTTCTTCTTGCTTCTTATGAAAAAAATATTTACCTTCCATTCTCAGGTGTGCAATCATCGTATAATCCTCAGAGAAATAGAAGAAAAGAAATTTCCCTTTTCGCTTGATATCAACGATTGTTTTCTTAAGAAGGACAGTTTCGAATTCTTTTAAATCCGAGAGAATGTTTTTTGGACGATAAACTTCAATTTTTTGAATAGTTTTTCCAATGATTAAGGGTTTTAAAGTATTGATAACGGTTGTTACTTCTGGTAGTTCCGGCATTTTGATCACTCCTTTGCGTCATACCAAGTATGACCGACTCCGCATTCGACTTCGAGCGGCACCTCTAATTTCAAAACTTTGACCATGAGGTCTCCGAGTTTTTCTTTCATCTCATCAAGTTCTTCCTCGGGAACCATGAAGATCAATTCGTCATGAATCTGGAGAACCATCTTTGTTTTCGCTTTTCGTTTTTCGAGGAAACGATCGATTTGAACCATCGCTAGTTTGATGAGATCGGCCGCTGAACCTTGAATCGGGGCGTTGAGAGCTGCGCGTTTGGCTGCTTCGCGCCTTGCATAATTCGGATCATGGATTTCTCGCATGTAACGTCTCCGACCAAAAATAGTGGTGACATAGCCTTTCGTTTCAGCTTCATGCAAGATATTATCGAGGAAAAGTTTGATTTCTGGATACGTTTTATAGAAACGATCGATAATTTCCGAGGCTTCTTTGCTGCTGGTTCCGATTTGCTCAGCCAAACCATAGTCAGTGACGCCATAGATGATGGCAAAATTGACGGCCTTTGCTTTTCTTCTTTCTTCTGGCGTCACTTTTTCGGTATGAAAAATCGCACTTGCGGTTTCGCTATGAGCGTCGTGTCCTTCTTTGAAGACTCTGATGTATTTATCGGAATGTGAAAGAGCTGCAAGCATCCGTAGTTCAATCTGGGAGTAGTCTAAACTCATAATCAAAATATTTGGATCCGCATAGTGGAAGGCTTTCCTCAAAAGGCGACTTTCTTCATCGCGGGTGCTGATATTTTGAAGATTGGGGGAAGAAGAGGATAAACGACCGGTCGAAGTTTGGGCTTGATTGAAATAAGAATGAAGTTTTTTGTCTTCCTTCAAATAAGGTAGAAGTCCTTCGACATAAGTTGAGAGAAGTTTTTGATATTTGCGATATTCAAGCAGATGCGAACAAATCGGATATTCTTCAGCGAGTTTAGTTAAAACTTCAACGCTGGTGCTGCCGCCGCGCAAATCAGGCAGTTTAAGTTCATTGAAGAGAACATCGGCTACTTGCTTTGGAGAGTTTAAATTGAAAGAATGACCGACTTCTTTTTCAATTTTTGTCGCATATTCATTCTTTTTAATTTCAAAAATTTTGCCGATATTTTTTAACTCATTTTCGCTTAAGGGGAAACCTTCAAGTTCCATTTTTGCCAAAGTCGTGGCCAGTGGCATTTCAATTTCGCGATAAAGTTGATAAGCGTTTATTTCATTAAGTTTCTTGTTGATGAATTCTCCATCGATTCTAGCAAAATATGCCATCCTTGCGGTTTTGCGGGGACAACCATCGAGAAGAGAAATCGGATCTTGCTCCTCATTGATGTCTTGTGCAAAAGTTTGATAAACGCGTTCGGGTTCGCTTTTGTTTGACGAATCAAGAAGATAAGAAGCAAGAAGAAGGTCATGTTTAATTCCTTTAAGAGTGATTCCTTCGCGTTTCAAAGCATAATAACTCGCCTTTGCGTCATAGACGTTTTTTGCAATTTCTGGATTTTCGAGTACTTCTTTTGCGCTTTCATCGTTTAAAAAATCTTCATATTTTAAATAGTAAGTCCCCGCCTCAAGAGCGAACGCGATGCCTTTCGGCAAGACTTCATGGTAAGCGGTAAAATCGAGATCGAAAGCAAAACCGATTTCTTTGCCGATTTCAAAGCCATTCAATGTTTTTGTTTCTTGAAAATTAAATTCCTCAGTTTTTTCTTCAACGTTTCTTTTTAGACGTAGCGGGAGGCGGTGGAGCAGTTGATAAAGCTCGTATTTATTTGCGAAAGCGCTGATTTTTTCAAAGCTATAGCCGGGATAAAACAAATCTTCGATCGTGAAAGGAAGTTCGACATTGGTCTTAATGCGCGCTAATTCGTAGGACAATTGGCCGTCATTTAAATGTTCGCGGATGGCGTTTCCGACTTTTCCTTCAATTTCTTCTTTATGCTCGACGATTGAAGGCCAGTTACCATATATTTCAAGAAGTTTGGTAGCGGTTTTCGGCCCGATTCCTTTAACACCCGGCAAATTATCTGAATCATCGCCGCGGAGCGCCTTATAATCAACGATTTGTTCGGGTCTTAAATTCATTTTTTCTTTGAGAGAAGAAATTGTCATCTCCTCCATGTTTGAGAGTCCGGTTTTCAAGATTTCAACGGTAATTCCCTCGTCAATTAACTGCAAATAATCGCGGTCGCTTGTGTAAATGACGACCGACAAACCTTGAGCAGCTGCCTTTTTGGCGACACTTCCTGCTAAATCATCAGCTTCAACGCCGCTTTGCTCATGCCATTTGATGTCTAATGAGGTGAGAAGATCGCGCGCTAAAGGGAATTGCGATATCAACTCTTTTGGACATGGCGCTCGATTTGCTTTATAGCCAGCGTATTCTTTTTTGCGGAAAGTATCGCTATCGGCATCGAAAGCTACAAAAAGCGATTCGCCGCCTTTAAAAGAAGAAAGAATTCGCGAAAGCATATTGGCGAAAGCAAAAACAGCGTTAGTGGGTTGTCCATCTTTCGTTCGCATGAGGGGCGCGTTTTCAACATGCGCGGTTGCATAATACGCACGGAAGAGAAGCGAATTTCCGTCAATAATATAGAGAGTGTTTTTCATCTTTAATTCCTTTCTAGCGCTTCGATGCGATCAACGACATATTCTTTTCTTTCGCGCCCTTGATGGGCATAGATTAAAACTGCTGCATCGACTTTGAAAACTTGATAACTTTCGCTGAATACATTGGAGAAAACGACAAAAGAAGCTTCATCAATTTCATCATTCAAATCAAGGAAAGCCATCTGCTGTCCCTTCTTGTTAATGAAGACACGATAACTTTTAATTAACCCGGCGGTAATGAAATTTCCTTTAAGGTTTTGCAGTTCTCCGATTTTCCTTGCTCCTTTCATTTGAATCTCGTGACGGAAAGAAGAAAGGGGAGAACCGGAGATCATAAGACCCAAAGCCTTTCTTTCGGCGTTTAAATTTTCTAAAAAATCATCCTTCGTGATTTGATAGGCCGGCTTTTCAATCGCAAGAGATACAAGAGAATTTTCATCGAGATCATCGCCGACTAATTCAGCGTATTGCAAAGCTTTGGTCGAAGTCGCTCTTAAGGTCGCGCGCCCTTTGTATAGTTCATCAAAGACCCCGGCGTCAATGAGACGAATCAAAAGGATAAGGTTTAATCCTTTATGGAATAAACGCCGCGCGAAATCAAAAAAATCTAAATAGCGTCCGCGTTTCTTTCTTTCTTCAATGATTGCGTCAATTAGAAGAGATGGCACGCCTTTAATGGCGTTAAGAGCGTAACGGATGCCGTTTTTATCGGTTTGAAAACCTTTGTCCGAAGAATTAATGTCTGGAAGAAGCAAGCGCAAATTGAGAGTTTTCGCCTCCGATAAAGCGTTTCGGAATTTCGTTTCTTCGGGCGCTAAAGTGTCGAGATAGCATGAGAAAAATTCTTCGGGAAAGTGGGCTTTCAAATAAGCCATTTGACACGCTAAATAAGCGTAAGAAACAGCGTGCGATTTATTGAAACCATAATTAGCAAAGCGCGCAATTAAAGCGAAAATCTCTTCAGATAAAACCTTTGCTTTATGATTTTCGAGCGAACGTTTGATGAAATCCTCTTTTAAAGAAAGAAGAAGAGCAGCGTCTTTCTTCGAAACCGCGCGGCGGAAAACATCAGCCTCGCCATAACTATAGCCGGCGATAATTCGGACAATTTGCATGATTTGTTCTTGATAAACGATGATGCCGTATGTTGGAGAAAGGACGCTTTCCAATTCGGGAGCAGGGTAGTCGATCTTTTCTTGGCCTTTCTTTCTTTTGGCGTAGCTTGCAATCTGTTCCATCGGCCCTGGACGGAACAAGGCAATTAAAGCGACCACATCAGCGAAAGTTGAAGGTTCTAATTGAGCAATCGCCCTTCGCATTCCGGCGCTTTCGAGTTGAAAAACTCCCATCGTTCGTCCGCTTCTAATCAGCTCCAAAGCTTTTTGATCGTCGCGAGGTAGTTCTTCGTAAGAAAGAGCGATTCCTCTTTTCCTTTTAATTTCTTGAAGAATTCGTTCGATTGTCGTGAGGTTTCTTAATCCGAGAATGTCCATTTTTAAGAAACCCTGCTCTTCTAAATAATCTTTCTCTAATTCGCAGACAATGCCTTCATTTGCATCGATATTGACGGGAAGCGCAGTGGCAAGCGGTTCATCGTTTAAAACGATTCCTGCCGCGTGCATTCCCGCTTGGCGCGGCAATCCTTCAAGTTTTGATGCGAGAGCGACAAATTCTAAGAAAAACTTATCGCTGTCGAGAAGTCTTTTAAATTGAGGATTGCGCCGGTAATTTTCCCTCAAACTTAAGCGATCATCGACAATAGTTGAAAGAAGAAGCGATACGTCGCGTTCTTTATATTCATAGACTCTTGCAATGTCGCGGATTGCTTCACGAGCTCCAATCGTCTGCGTTGTCAAGACGTGACCGACGCGCTCATAACCATATTTTGCGATTAAATATTCAACAACCTCTTCACGCCTCGTATCCATAAAGTCACAGTCGATATCGGGCATTGAGGAACGTTCAGGATTTAAGAAACGTTCAAAAAGAAGACCTTCTTTTAGAGGGTCGGGGGAGACGATTCCTAAAGCATAGGCCACCAAAGAACCGCCTCCAGAGCCACGTCCGGGACCGACTAGAATCCCGTGTTCCTTTGCATAATTAACATAATCTTGAACTAGCAAGAAATAATCGGCGTAGCCCATCTTGTTGATGATTTCTAACTCAGATGAGAGTCGTTTGAGATATTCATCGCTTGTTTTTTTCTTCTTTTTGAGGCCGTTTAAAGACAATTCGTTTAAAAGTTTTTTTGAATTTTCATAGCTATCGGTGTAGCGAAGAAGCTTTCCGCGTTTTTTAAAATAATCGAATCTGAGATTTTTGCTAAAAAGTTCAGTGTTATCGATTTCCTCTTTTTGATAAAAAGCGCTTAACTTTTCTTCTTCGATGAAATATTCGTTTCCTTCAAGCGCTTTCTCTTTTAACGTTTTATGTTCGCGGATAGCCTCCTCAATTTCGATGACGATTGCGTCTTTTGCTCTTTGATAACGAATATAAGGGAAAGCTAGAAGCGGCAAGTCTTCTTTTTTTGATAATCTCCTCGCTTCATCGATGACGCCTTCATCTTTTTCAAGGTACTCTAAACCAACGAAAAAGTGCGAGAAAGCATCTCTAATTTCTTTTAAATGCGGTGATGAAAAAAAGGAAAGAGACGTCTTTTCTTTGATTATGAAAACCAAGGAGAGACCTTGCGTTTTTAAAAGATCAGAAAAAATTAAAGGACCCTTATTCAGCTTTTCTTTGAAGGATAAGAGCGAGCGATAACCCTCTTCATTTTCAATGTAAAGAGCGAAATGATAGCCTTCGATTATGACTTGGATTCCAAAATAGGCCTCAATTCCTATTTTCTTAGCAGAAGTAGCAAAAGGCGCATATCCAGAAAGGGTGTTGGAATCTGCAAGGCCAATTCCTTTAAAGCCGAGCTTTTTAGCAATTGGAGGAATACTTTCGCTTATGAGCCCGCTTTGGAGATAGGCGAAGCCGCTTTGAACATGAAGAGGAATGAAACTCATGCCTTGATTTTACTCTTCTATAAAGAGAGCGTCTAAATCGCCGATGAATTTATCGAGGTCGGAAATGTCATCAAGCCGCGCTCCGGAAGCTTGCGGATGACCTCCTCCCCCCCATTTATTCGCGATTGGGGCGATGTCTTTTTCTTTACTGCGAATTGAAATGCGCCAACAAGGATCATTTGGCGAAAGATCTTCCGACAATGAGCACCAAGCGTTGATGCCTTCGATATTCGCAAAGAGATTGACGTTTTCTTTTCCTCTTTCGGAAGTGATCGCTAATTCTTTTTGAACTTGATCTGATAACAAGTAGTAGGCAACGCCGTGCGGAGAAACGGAGAAGTGGTTGAGAACGTAGGCCGTCACTTTTAAGTCGTCTAATTTTTTTTCATACATTTTCTGATAAAGACTCGAAAGATTGAATCCAGTCTTCAGTAACGCTTCAGCGATTTCGAAGGTATGGGTTGAAGTTGAAGAATACATAAAGCGTCCAGTGTCGCCGACGAGGCCAATATAAAAATATTTAGCCGCTTCGCTTGATAAATGAGTGCCGGGGAAACTTAAGCAAAAATCGCTGACGATTTCGCTAGCGGCTCCGCTTTCTTCATCGAGCATGGCTACTTTAGCAATTTCTTCATTGGCGGGGTGGTGGTCGAATTTAATGATCGCATCGGCCATTTCAAAGCGCGGATCAGCAATTCGCTTGCGATCTCCGACATCGACGACGATCGCTAAAAACTTTTGCTTAAAATAATCCTCATCAAGTTTCTCCGGTTCTGGAAAGAGGCGGGGGATGAAGGTCGGATGACCATCGCCGACAAAATGAACGTCTTTCTCTGGGAAATTATCTTTTAGGAAGGTATAAAGTCCCATTTGGGTTCCTAAAGCATCAAAATCCGGCTTGATATGGCGAAAGATGACAATCCTTGCGTGCGTGCGGATTTCTTCGCGCAATTTTTCGTAAGTTGTTTCGTGAAGTTCACTATATGAAGTCATCTTTGTCTCCTTTTTATAAAGTCCCATTGAGGGTTTTCTCTAAATCGCGGGCAATCATCAATTCCTCATCGGTTTTAATGATCGCGACTTTGATTGGAGAATCCTCTTTTGAAATTAGAGCAGTTTGGTGATTGAGGTCTTTGTTCTTTTGGTAGTCGATTTTTAAATTGAGAGCTTCTTCGACTCTTTTTAGGATTTCCTCGCGGAAGTAGTCGGAATTCTCTCCGATGCCGGCCGAGAAAATAATGAGGTCAGCGCCTCCAAGACGCACGAAATACTGTCCGATGTAGTCCGCGATGCGTCTTGCAAAGATTGCTCCAGCTAAAATCGCTTGCTGATTGCCGTTTTTAATCGCTTCTTCAATGTCGCGCGTATCGTTAGAGAGGCCGCTGACACCGAGAAGACCAGATTTTTTATTCAAAATCGTATAGATTTCATGGACATCTTTTCCAGTGCACGTCGAAATATAGTCAAGGATTGAAGGATCTAAATCGCCAGAACGCGTCCCCATCATCACGCCGCCAAGGGGCGTGAGACCCATTGATGTAGCGACGGATTTCCCGTCTTTAATCGCACATAGAGAAGCGCCTGAGCCGATATGGCAAGAAATGATGCGCGGATGTTTGACGTCTTGAAGGAATAAAGCGCGTCCGGTTTCGGCTAAAAATTGGTGGCTTGTTCCGTGCGCTCCGTATCGTCTGATGTCATATTTTTCAGTGAGTTCATAAGGAATTGGGAATAAAGCATCTTCTTCGGCCATGCTTTGATGAAAAGCCGTATCAAAAACTGCCAATTCCAAAGCATCTGGAAGGGCTTTTTTGAAAGCGTGATAACCAAGTAAATGCGCGGGGGCATGGAGCGGGTCTAATGGAATTAGTTTTTCAATTATCGCGGCAGTGTTTTCGTCGAAAATCGTTGATTTAGCAAAGTATTTGCCGCCTTGAACAACACGATGTCCAACGGCTTTGATTTCGCTTAAATCTTCGACGATATGATATTTTTTGAGCGCTTCTAAAATTAATTCGACACCTTTTCCGTGTTCGAGAATCGGGAGAACTTCTTTATGTTCTTCCTTGTTGTATGTGATTTTAAAAATTCCGTCTTGATGTCCGATTCGATCGACAAGACCGGAACAGACGACTTTTTCTTCCGGCATGATGAAGAGCTTATATTTGATTGAACTCGATCCGGCATTGACTGCAATTACTTTTGGCATTTATCTTTTTCCTTCTTTCATGCTGGATTATAGTGAAAAACTTCTTCTATTGCCATGGCATCGCGCGCATTAATGCTTTATACTCCTAGATAGTTACATAGAACTTAGATGAGGTAGACCTATGGCTTATGGTATTCTCTACGACTATTTGACGGGGCAAACTATCGAGGCTTTCCGTTATTTTGGTGCTCATTTTGGGACCTTGGAAATTCCTCCTGTTCCGCCGAAGAAACGCGGACAAAAAATTGAGGGTGTTTATTTCCGTTTATATGCTCCTCTTGCCAGCGACGTTTCGGTTATCGGAGAGTGGAACAATTGGGACGTTCGTGCCAACAAAATGCAAAAGATTGACGAGGCGGGAGTTTTTGAAACTTTTGTTCCTGGACTTCATGATTATCAGTCATATAAATTTCATTTCAAGAATGCTCGCGGCGAATATGTCGACAAGGCTGATCCTTTTGCCTTCTATTCAGAATTACGTCCGCAGACTTGCTCTCGACTTTATGACATCGAAGGTTTCCCGTGGCTTGACGATGAATGGATGAAGAAGCGCGATCGCAATTTTGACAAAGCGATGTCGATTTACGAAATGCATTTAGGATCATGGCAAGGCAAGATTGACAATCGCTATCCCTCTTACGAAGAAGTTGCTGATCGCTTGATTCCGTATCTCCAAGAGACTGGTTTCACCCATGTCGAGATCATGCCGATCACTCAATATCCTTTCGACGGGAGCTGGGGATATCAGGCAACAGGCTTCTATTCGGTCGATTCGCGATATGGAAATCCCAAGCAATTGATGTCGTTTGTCGATCGCTTGCATCGAGCAGGGTTCGGCGTCATTCTCGACTTCGCGCCTGTTCACTTCGCGACCGATTATTACGCGCTCCGCGATTTCGACGGTTCGTGCCTATATGAATACGCCTTCCCCGAGCATACTTTTTCGCCATGGGGCTCCTGCCAATTTGACTTAGGGAAAGATCCGGTCCGAAGCTTTTTGATGTCGGCGATGAATTATTTCCTTACTTATTTCCATTTCGACGGAATCCGGGTGGACGCTGTCAGCAACATCGTTTATTGGGACGGCAATAAAGCGAATGGTGAAAATACAGGGGCGACCGAATTCATTCGCCGCCTGAACGGGAAAATTCATTATGCTCATCCAGACGTGATGATGATCGCGGAGGATTCTACGGATTTTGTCGGAGTTACGAAGCCTCTTGAATATGGTGGACTTGGTTTCGACTACAAATGGGATCTTGGATGGATGAACGACACTTTGAAATATTATTCCAAGGATCCGATTTACAAAAAATGGGAACATAACAAATTGACGTTCTCGATGGCTTATTTCTTTTCAGAGAATTTCTTGCTTCCTTTGTCTCATGACGAGGTTGTCCACGGGAAAGGCACGCTCATCAATAAGATGTTCGGCGACTACGATACAAAATTTGCCTTATTGCGCAATCTTTATACTTATCAATTCGCGCATCCTGGCAAGAAATTGAATTTCATGGGCAACGAACTGGCAAGTTTCGATGAGTGGAATGAGCAGAAATCGCTTCCGTGGAATCTTTTATCATTCCCGAAACATGATTCGGTGCGGCGTCTTCTCCGTGATCTAAATCTCATTTATCAAAGCGAGGACGCGATGAAATTCGAAGAATATAATCCGGCGCATTTCCAGTGGACGATGGTTGATAACGCTGAGCAATCGGTTTTTGCTTTTGAACGCGAGGCCGGCGACAGCGATCTCCTCTTCGTCTTCAACATGACGCCGAATTATTATGACGGCTATGAAGTCGGCTGCATGCACGATGGAATCTACGATGAACTTTTCAACAGCGACAAGGACGTTTATGGCGGTTGGAACAATTACAACGGACTCCCTTTGACTTCCTATCCGGGCGGTCCAGAGAATCGTCCGCATCACCTCTCGATTAAACTCGGAAGTTATGCCGCGATGATCTTCAAAAGGCGGATTGTCAAAGAAGAAAAAAGCAGAGAAAAGGAAACTACCCGTGTGAAAAAGACTTCTCGTTCTTCGAAAAAGAAGGTAGTATCTCTAAACGCGAAGAAAAAATAATTCGCAAAATAAAATTAAGGAAGAAAATATGTTTAAAAATAAAGAAGATTTCAAAACAGAATTTGCACGGCGCTTATCAGAAAAATATGGGCGTCTCGTCAAAGACGCTGACATCACCGAACGTTATGACGTTTTAGGAGAAATGGTCCGCGATTATGCCGGTTATGATTGGCGTAATTGTCGTGAAGACATTCTCGATAGCGGCAAACGCCAGTGCATCTATTTCTCGATGGAGTTTCTCATCGGTCGCCTCCTTCTCAACAACATGCAAAATCTTGGCATCTACAAGGTAGCAAAGGATGGTTTAGCCGAACTTGGGATCGATATCAACGAATTAGAAGATTTAGAGCCGGATGCAGGGTTAGGAAACGGAGGACTTGGGCGTTTGGCTGCTTGTTTCTTAGATTCGGCCGCCTCCTTAGGTTATCCGCTCCACGGGAATACGATCCGCTATGAATATGGTTTTTTCCGTCAGAAATTTGTGGATGGTAAACAAGTCGAACTTCCCGATCAATGGTTATCGAACGGCTTTGTTTTTGAAGTTAGAAAGCCAAAGCATGCGGTCGAAGTCAAATTCTACGGCAATGCCGAAACTTATTTAAAACCCGATGGAAATTATGCGATGCGCCTTGTCAATGCGCGCTGCATTCGCGCCGTTCCGTATGATGTTTCAGTAGTTGGTTATCGCAACGGCGTTTCCAACACTTTGCGCCTTTGGTCGGCCGAACCAAGCGAAACAAATTTACCGACTGATTGCTCGTTCAACGAATATCTCTCGACGCTTAAAGAATTGACTTTTGGTTTATATCCTGACGATTCAACTGAACACGGAAGGCTTTTACGTCTCCGTCAGCAATATTTCCTTGTTTCAGCCGGGCTTCAATCAACGATGCGCGGCGAAATGCGTCGTTACAAGACATTAAAACATTTCGCTGATCATTATGTTTTCCAATTAAATGATACGCATCCGATTTTAGCGATCCCTGAAATGATGCGCCTTTTGATGGACGAATATGGTTGGGGCTGGGATGAAGCATGGGAGACGGTTACGCGCTCGATCGCTTACACTAACCACACGGTAATGCCAGAAGCCTTGGAGCGCTGGCCGGTTCAATACATCCAACATCTTTTGCCGCGCATTTACATGATCATCGAAGAAATCAATCGTCGCTTTAATCAATATCTTGCCGAAAAAGGCGTCAGCGATGATCGCAAATATCAAATGTCGATTATTAAAGATGGACAAGTGCATATGACGAATATGGCCATCTATGCTGCTTTTTCAATCAACGGAGTCGCCAAGATTCATACGAATATTCTTGAGCATTACACGTTCAAAAATTTCTATGAGCTTTTCCCCGAGAAATTCAATAACAAGACGAACGGCGTCACTCACCGTCGATGGCTACTTTATTCTAACGAAGAACTGGCCAATCTCATCACTTCAAGAATTGGCGATGGTTGGATTCGCAATCCAGACGAACTCATTAAACTTAAAGATTTTGTTGACGATGAGGCTACGCAACGCGAGTTTTTGCGGGTTAAGCAAGCGCGTAAAAACGATTTTGCTCGTTTCTGCAAGCAACGTTACGACCTCGAAATTGATCCAAATTCGATTTTCGATACGCAAATAAAGCGTCTACACGCCTACAAGCGGCAGATCATGAACATTTTCCGAATTATGGCCCTTTATCAAAAATTAAAGAGCGATCCGAAGCATTTCAAAATGACGCCTCACATTTATATTTTCGGTGCCAAAGCCGCTCCGTCTTATGAATATGCTAAGCGCATTATTGAGCTGATTTTAGCGGTCGCCGATGTTATCAATAACGATGAAGAGGCTCGCAAATACATGCGGATCGTCTTCGTCGAAGATTATGGGGTTTCTTTGGCGGAACGCATAATTCCGGCTACTGACATTTCTGAGCAGATTTCAACTGCTGGCAAAGAAGCGTCGGGTACCTCGAATATGAAGCTTATGATGAATGGGGCGATCACGCTTGGAACCCTTGACGGAGCAAATATTGAAATTGCCGCTTTAGCCGGCGAAGAAAATGAAGTGATTTTCGGTCTCACTGAGCCGGAGGTCAATGAATTAGTGAGCCGCGGAAACTATAATCCATGGGATTATTACAATCGCGATCCGATCATCAAAAACGTCTTGGACAGTTTATTTAATGGTCCATGGGCTGGTCCGAATAAAGATTTCCGTCTGATTTTCGATGAGATCATGAATCGCGGCGATCAATTCTTCGTTCTCGCTGATTTCGCCTCATATCTTAAGGCCAGCGAAAAGATTGAAGAGTTCTATGCCGATCGCAAAAAATGGGCGCGTGCCTGCCTCATGAACATCGCGACTTCCGGTCATTTCTCAAGCGATCGAACGATCGAAGAATATAACAAAGACATTTGGCATCTTGAGAAAATTAAACCAACCGCATCTTTAAAAAATGACGACAAATGAGGAGATAATCGTTCTTGATATTCTTTTTCAAGAGCAGGCACTTCTTGATAAAGAGATCATGGAACATCATCAGGTTGAATATTCAGAAACGACGAACAAGCGCATTTTAGCGCTTCTCGTCGAACTTGGTGAATTTGCAAACGAGACTCGCTGCTTCAAATTTTGGTCATTCAAAGGCCCGTCTCCTAAAGATGTGATTTTAGAAGAATATGTTGATGGATTGCATTTCTTTTTGTCATTAGGCATTCCGCTGGGCGTCGAGCGTCTTTCGCATCGTTTTCGAAAAGATGGCAAGGATTTGACTGAGCAAATTCTTTTGACTTACGATCGCGTTCTAGATTTATTAGAAAATTATGAAGTTAAGACTTATGCTTTGGCTTTCTCCTCTTTCCTCAACATCCTCCCTCATTTAGGATATAAAGTTGATGATGTGTTTGCCGCTTATGAAAAAAAGCGGAAAATCAATGAGAAACGGCAGGAGGCGAATTACTGATGGATAAAGAAAAAACGCGGCGTCTCGATCACCGGAGTTATGGCCTTTTAATGGCGCTTTATGATGTAGTGGTGCCTCTTGTTTATTTTTTAACGCCTTTATATACCTCGCCTGACGGTCATAATTTACATTTTTGGGAACGTTTCAACGGGCAATATGGCGACGTGATGTTCATCATGGGGGCGATTTTGATGCTTTCGATGGTCGTTATAACCGTTATCCGTCTTATTGCCTCTTTTAAATTCAAAGGCAGCCGTCGTGAAAAATATAATTATTTTGGCTCGTTAGTCTATGTTGTCCTTCAAATCGTCATGGCGATTCTTTCTTTCGCCTGCGGTTATAACTGGATTTTCTTATTGACGCTTTTGGCTGCACTCATCAGCCTTTTGCTTGTTTTTGCCGAGGCGAAATATTTTCAAGACGACGTCGATTAAAGACCTTTGTTGGCAATTTGCTCTTCGTATGTTGCAAGTTGCGATTCAATCGACATTTCTTGGAACTGATTTGTATAGAGGCGGTAATAAGCGCCTCTTTTTTGCATGAGCGACTTATGGTTCCCGTCTTCAATGATCTTGCCGCTATCCATCACTAAAATTCTGTCGCATTCGACGATTGTCGAAAGACGGTGGGCGATTGAAATCGAGGTCCGACCTTTTAAAATTTTTAGGAGCGCATGTTGAACATGGGCTTCGGTTTCTGTGTCGATTGAAGAAGTGGCCTCATCGAGAATTAGAAGCGAGGGGTTCCGGATGAGAGCGCGCGCGAAGGCGATCAACTGTTTTTCGCCTTGCGATAAAGAGGAACCTCCGTCGCTTAAGAAAGTGTTATAGCCGTCTTTGCTTCTCATGATTTCTTCATGAATGCCGACGATTTTCGCCACTTCGATAACTTCTTCCAGGCTAGCGCCGGGCTTTCCGTACGCGATGTTATCGTAATAGGAAGCAGAGAAAATGAGAGGAGTCTGTTGAACATAACCGATATTATGACGGAGATATCCTAAAGATAAATTGCGATAATTGACTCCATCGATGAGAATTTCTCCTTTGCTCGGCTCATAGAAGCGGGCTAAAAGATTAACGATCGTTGTTTTGCCAGACCCAGTTTCTCCAACGATCGCCACAGAAGTTCCGGCTTTGATTTTTAAATTCAAGGGGTGAATAACTTCAACGCCGTTTCCATAGTCAAAGCTGACGTTGCGGTATTCGATGTCACCTTTCAACGGCTGATAATTTTCTTCTTTCGGGTTAAAGATCGTTCCGTATTTTTGAATGACTTCCGGACTATCGGCGATCGTGACGGGGGCATCGAGCAGTTGGGCAATTTTCTCCGCGCCGGCTTGCGTTGAAATGAAATCGCTAAAGATTTCACTGAGCGAAGTCAAAGGATTATAAATTTGCTGAATGAAACTGATGAAAACTACGACAGTCGCGGACATCGCGACGGCGTCTTCGCTTGTTCCTTCTCCGCCGATTAAGACGATGCCGAAAGCGACGATAATCGCAATCATGACATTAGGAATCAAAGTCATCAGCGGTTGAAGATAGGAATTGATGCGAGCCGCCCGCCATCTTTTCTTTTGGATGTCGACAGCGATCTCTTGACCTTCGTCTTTAATTTCTTCTTCGATTGCCATTGTTTTGATGGTTTTGGCACCATTGATGGCTTCAGCTAGCCAGCCGACAAAACGCGAATAGGCGTTTCTGGCAATTCGCCAACGCGTTAAAAGTTTTCTTTGAAAGATCGGGACGATAATGATGATTAAAGGAACTGAGCAAAGAACAAGGAGCGAGAAACGCCAGTCGCGAGCAAACATTGTGATGAGCGTGAAAATAATATCGAAAAGCGCCCAAAAAATTGAAACGATATTCCAACCTAGAACATCTCCGACGCTTGAAGTGTCGTTGTTCATTCTTGCAATTAGCCAACCAGAATTGACGTGGTCGAAGTAGGAAAAGGGAAGTTCTTGAATCTTTCGGAAACTATCGCGCCTTAAAGAGGTCATAATCGACATCGACAGGTAATTAGAGAGGAAAAAAGTCCAAAAGATTGCAAGGGCACGAACGACAATCATCACGACATTTAAAATGATGAAGCCGAGGAAGCTGATGTCAAATTCAAGAAAACCACTGATGAGATCGATGTGAAGATTGACGCTCCAAACATCTAAAGAGAGCGAACCGAAATTGCCGACGGCCTCAATCGCCGCCGCGTTCATAGTTGGAACAAAAGAGGAATCATAATATGCCGTTACGAGCATTGAGATGATGACAATCAATAGAAGAATCCAATGCTTAGCGGCATAAGCGCCGATTCGCTTCCAAATTCGGAAATTAAATTTTTTAGGGAGAGTTTCTTCTTCGAGAGCCATTAGACCATCCTCCCTTGAATTTCTGCAATTCGTTTATAAAGTCCAGGTTTTAATAGAAGCTCCTGATGAGTTCCCATTTCGCTGACCTTCCCGTCTTCAAAAACGATGATGAGATCAGCGTCTTTAGCTGTTGAGACGCGGTGGGTAATGATAAATGTTGTCAATTTGCGTTCAAGAGTGGAAAGGTTCCTGCGAATTTTTAAATCAGTTTCGGTATCAACGGCAGATAAAGAGTCGTCAAAAATAATGATCGGCGACTCAGCGATCAATCCGCGGGCGATGGCGACACGTTGCTTTTGTCCGCCCGAAAGACTCATTCCTTTTTCACCGACTTGCGTTTCATATCCATCCTTAAAATTAGCGATCGTCTCATCGATGGAGGCGACGCGCGTCGCGAGTTTTAATTGCGGCAAATCCGCTTTTTGATTAGCCATTAAAATGTTTTCCGAGATGCTTTTGGAGAAAAGAAAAGGATCTTGAAGGATCGGGACGACATTTTTTCGGAGATGGTGCTTTTGAATGGTTTTAATGTCGTAATCATCTATTTTTATCGAACCGGAATCCGTTTCGTATAAGCGGGTTAATAGAAGGGCTAAAGTGGATTTGCCCGCACCAGTTTTGCCCATGATTGCAACGGTTTGTCCGGCTTTAACTTCGAAAGAGACGTGCGATATGGCGTCTTTATCGCCATCGGGGAAATGAAAGGACACGTCGTTAAAAACAACGTGGCCGGATATAGAAGGCGTTAGTCCGCTTTCTAAGTCTTCTAGTGGCTCATCGAGAATAAGGCGGATACGATCAATCGAAGCTAAATATTGTCCGAGATTTGAAAGCGACATTGCGGTGTCGCGGATCGGCCACACCATCATGTTGACGAAAAGAAAGGAAACAACAAGCGTCCCCGGATTAATTATTCCTTGAGATGCTAGATAAATTCCATAAATCAGAGAAATAAGCTTCGCGCCAAAAACTAAAATATCGGTAGATGCGAAGAAAAATGACGACATTTTCCGCCACGAAATAAAGTTCTTTCGGAAATCAGAGAGATAATTTTCGAAATTTTCGACTTCGCGTTTCTCACTATTGAAGGCCTTGACGAGACGGACGGCCCCAATGTTTTCTTGAATACGGTCAGTCATTCTCGCTTCCGAATCATCGGTTTTTCGATAACGTTTTCGGACTTCCTTAATGAGAAGGAATGAATAAATGAACATCACCGGGAAAAGCGCCATCGAAACAAGAGTCAATTCCCACGAAAGGCCGAGCAAGAAAAGGAAACAAAAAAGAACCATCCAAATTGTGTAGTTGAAATTCGAAAGATCAGCAATCATGAATTTTCTAATGACATCTAAATCTCTCGTGCACGTTTGAATTAAATCTCCGCCCTTCGCTTTTTTAAAGTAGGGATAAGAAACGCTTTCAAGATGGAAAAAGACCGTCAGTTGCATCGAGCAATTGATGGCAGAAGCAGCATAACTTCTTAGTGACATTCGAAGGAAAGAAGCAATAGCGGTCATTGCGCCAAAACTGACGACTGCTACTGGAAGAATATAAATTTGATTGGCGATTAAATAACCGGGTCCTCTTCCTTGCGTGAGAATTGTTATCACCCATTGTTCGAAGAAGGGCGCGGATAAAAGCTCGTCTAAACCGCCGAGAGTGTCCAAAAGAACTTTAATCAAAAATGTAGAGAAAACACTGCAAAAAACCATGAGAATTTGACTCAACAAAGAAAAAACATAGACGAGGTGATGACCTCTTGAAAGTTCATAACATGTTTTCCAAAGCTTTTTCACGGGCATATTATGCCTTGTTTCCCTTAAGAGGGAAACCTCTTATCAAAAAGGGAAAGTTGGTATATGCTCTTAATATGGAAAACGGATCCAACTGGTGGAATGAAGCCATCGGTTATATCATTTATCCCGAGAGCTTCAAAGACGGAAACGGTGATGGCATCGGTGATTTAAGAGGCATCATCGAGAAATTAGATTATTTGAAAGAATTGGGAGTTAATCTTTTGTGGATTTGCCCGATTTTTGCTTCGCCGATGGATGATAATGGCTACGACGTCAGCGATTATTACCACATAAATCCGCGTTTCGGGACTGATGAAGATTTCATTGTTCTTCTCAAAGAAGCCCATCAAAGAAACATTCGGATCGTCATGGATTTAGTTCTCAATCATACGAGCGATGAACATCCGTGGTTTCAAAGAGCTCTTCATGATGAAAACGCTCCGGAACACGACTACTATATTTTCAAAAAAGGGCGTTACGTTGATGGGAAATTGATGCCGCCGACTAATTGGAGCAGCTTCTTTACCTCTTCGGTATGGGAAAGAGTCCCGGGAACTGATGAATTTTACTTTCATACTTTTTCGCGCAAGATGCCGGACGTGAATTGGAATAATCCGTCATTGCGCAAAGAATATTTTAAGATTGCCAATTATTGGGTAGAAAAAGGGGTGGATGGTTTCCGCTTGGATGCCGTCGCGCATTTAGGCAAGGACTTAAGCTGGAGCGATTCGACTTTGCCAGTTGGAAAAGACGGAACAGTTCTCGACACTTCAAAATTTTCAAATCGTCCGGAAGTTTTTTCTTACCTCAAGGAATTGAGAGCCTCCTTTTTAGGAAAACCAGTTCTTTTGATTGGCGAAGTCGGTGGTGAAATTCAGCCAGAACAAGGACGCCTTTTGGCTGACCGCGAGAAAGGAACTCTCAACCTTCTTTTTAACTTTGACACCGTATGGAATAACGGCAATTTCGGCTCGATCGGAAAAAAAGATGAAGAAATCAAGACAGACGTCCTTCTTCTCAAGCATAATTTTATGAGGTGGTATGAGGCTTGCCATGAAAATTGCGATATGCCGCTTTATTGGTGTAATCACGATCATCCGCGCGTTCTCAGTCAGTACGGCTCTCTAAAATATCGGAATGAATCAGCTAAAATGCTGGCAAATACGCTTCTTTTCTTCTACGGCACCCCTTTTCTCCATTACGGGGAAGAGATTGGTCTTGCAAATCTTTTAGAAGCGCCGCTAGAAAGTTTCACGATGGATGTCGGGACAAAGGACTCGCTTTCTTCCTTCCGAAGAGAGGGTTATAGCGATCAAGAAATTCTAAATTTTTTCCGACGGGCTGCTAGGATGAACGGGCGCTCGATAATGCAGTGGAATCATGATGAAAACGCCGGGTTTTCTAAGACCTTGCCAAGGATGCCGTTAGGATTTGATTATAAAGAAGGATTCGATGTTCAAGATGAAATGGAAGATCCTTATTCGATTTTAAATTTCTATCAATATGCGATTAATCTCCGCCGCGACCCTTTTATCAACGATTTAGTGCTCCGTGCTCCGTTAGAAATCGTTGACTGGAATCATCCGGATGTCCTTTCTTATCTTCATCGCGGCAACGATACGCGTTTGATGGTGATTTCTAATTTCAGGCCTTATGAAGTATATTTCACTTTCGACTATCAAATCGCGGATATCCTTCTTCAAAATTACGATGGCGTTATTCTCAAAGATCATGTTTTCACGCTCCGTCCTTTTGAGACGCTTTTATTGAGGCTTCGTTAGAATGAAGGAGAAGTGGTCGCTTTTTTTCTTGCGGAGTGGCAAAGAAGTTTCAGATCCGCTTTTCCGCCGTCTTTTCAAAGATCTCACTTCTTCAAGTTCTTGGTCTTACATCGATAAATACGTGGCTTCTTTTTCTGCTCCTTATTCTTTGATATTGACTTTACAAGGTCTTCTTCCTTCGATTTCGGAAGATCTTGGATATAACATTTCGGTTTTGCTAGCGCATCGGGAGTCTCTTTTGACTGAGCATTGCCTTCGAAGCGCTTATGAAAATTTTCCGAACGCCGCTTTAACGATTGCTGATGTTTTGCTCAAAGAATTTTCTTTTGGCGATTATTCCTCTCTTCCGCTTCTTAAAAGAGAATTCAGCGGATTATCTCAAGATCTTTTGCTTACCGCCAAAGCATATCTAGAAAGCGATTTGTCCGCGGTAAGAGCTTCGGAAGCTCTCTATATTCATCGCAATACCTTCAATTATCGCCTCGAACGTTTCATAAACGAAACTTCGCTTGATATTCGCGAATTTCATAACGCTCTCTTGTTCAGTCTCTATTTGCGCTTTGCTAATTAGTCGATTTGTGCATTGTGCACAAGAAAGCCCTTACATCCCTCTTTATAATGAAGGGCAAAGTGAGGTGCACATTTAATGGCAGTGTTTAAAAAGAAAACGGCAGAAGAAAAAGAAGCCGCCTATATCGAAAAAGAAAAGAAGAAAAAGGAAAAACGGCAGAAGGAATTGGCCGCCAAAGGGATCAGTAATTCGGTTCCGACTGATTTATCATACGTCTCTTTGCGACATGTCGATAAAATCTATGACAATGGCGTTCAAGCTGTTTACGATTTTACCTTAGACATCAATCAACACGAATTCATCGTTTTCGTCGGTCCGTCCGGATGTGGTAAATCGACAACCCTTCGGATGATCGCGGGTCTTGAAGAAATCACGAATGGTGAACTTTACATCGATGGCGAATATTCTAACGATCGTTCTCCAAAAGATCGTGATATCGCGATGGTCTTCCAGAGCTACGCTCTTTATCCGCACATGACCGTTTATAACAACATGGCGTTCGGTTTGAAGATCAAACACCTTCCGAAAGCTGAAATCGATAAGCGCGTTCATGACGCAGCGAAGATTCTCCAAATCGAAGAATATCTTGACAGGAAACCGAAAGCTCTTTCCGGCGGTCAAAGACGAGAGTCGCGCTCGGACGGGCGATTGTCAGAAACGCCAAAGTCTTCTTGATGGACGAGCCGCTCTCGAACTTAGACGCGAAACTCCGCGTTCAGATGCGTTCTGAGATTATTAAACTTCATGAGGCCTTAGGCGCAACAACGATTTATGTTACTCACGACCAAACTGAGGCGATGACGATGGCGAGCCGAATCGTCGTTATGAAACTCGGTCACATCCAACAAATCGGAAGCCCGATTGAAATTTATAATAAACCGGCAAATATCTTCGTTGCGACCTTCATCGGTTCGCCTTCGATGAACATGATGAAAGTTACATATGATAACGGCGTTCTTATCTTGGCCAATGGTCATAAGATCAAATGCACGGATGAAGTGAAGAAAGCCCACGACGACTTCTATAAGAACGAAATCGAAAGCGATAAGGCCAAATTAGAAGCGCTCGGCAAAGAAAACGCTGAAAAAGGCGATCCGAAAATTGCTGAGCAAATGGAAATGCTCTCGAAACGGATTGAGACCTACAAGCATTACCTTATCTCTTCTCATGAAATTGTCTTCGGCATTAGACCAGAGGACATTCACCAAGGAGATGCCGAGCATATTTCGAAATATGGCGGCGAAGCTTATGACATCGATGTTGCAGTGGCAGAGCTTCTCGGCCACGAATATTATGTCCATACGGATTTCGCGGGTATCGATTTAGTTGCCAAAATTCCTTTTGTCCAAGACATCAAGATCGGCGATAAGATGAAGATCCTCTTCGATATTTCGAAAGCGCATATCTTCGACACGATCACCGAAAAGCGGATTTATTAATCATTTTAATTGAGAAGCTCCATCGTTATCGATGGGGCTTTTCTTTTTCTCTATGTTATAATCAAGTTAGACGGAGGTTCTTTAAATGCTAAAAACTTCGAAAATTCTCTTCTGGAGCGGCTTTGCTTCCTTAATTGTCGCGATCTTCTTTTACGCTTTTCTTGTCACGGCGACAGCTGAGCAATTCACGTATTATTTAACATTCGGCGTTGTCTTTACTTTAGTGACGGTGGTCCTTTGGGCCTTCACCGTTTATTTTCTTGTTAGAGGTGACGAGAAAGTCAATAAAGTCGCGTCCGCGGACGAGATTAAAAAACCGCATTAATTGCGGTTCTCTTTTCTTTTCGTTTTTAGAGGCGTTTCGTGAGGAACGCCTTTTTTCTTGAGAATCGAGGCAAAAACGAAACTTAAGGCAAGAGAAATTAGACCCTGCAAAAAATCAAAAAGCGATGATAGATAAGATAACTTTCCGCTTGCAAGATAATAGGAAGGAAAATAGATAAGGGTTTGAAGGATAATGCCTATAAATGATAGAAGGAAACTTTTAAGAGGCGAAAACGCTCTTTTATGAAAAAGAAAAAGCGGCAAAACAAGCGAAAGCTTTGCAAAAATCGTGAAGGGCAAGAAAAAGAGAGAACCGCTTAAAAGATCAGGATAAGACGCCGCTTATAATCGCGATGTAGGGACTTAAAGTTGGGAACATAAAAGCGCTTAAAAGGATTATCGTATCGCCCAAATTAAAATAGCCGCCTGCGCTATAGGGGACGCGGACAAAAAGGGCTAGAACGAGACTTAAAGCGCTAAAAAGAGCGATGAGACTGATGTTTTTAACGATTCTTTTTGTTGAGAGTTTTTTTGTCATTGGGAGATCTTCTAGAAGTTTTTCTTAAAGAAGAGAAAGAACTCTTTGGTTCTTTGAGGAGAAATTCTAAGTTATCGTTCTCACAATACACTTTGATGCCGTGCGCGATTAAAAGTCGAGCGGTAATTCCCGTTCCGTCAATGAGTTTATTTGAAAAGCTTCCATCGTGGATGAAGCGAGAACCGCATGAAGGCGAACGGTCTTTCAAAATTGCGATTTTAATATTGAAATAGAGGCAGAGGGCAAGCGCTTTTTTGGCGCCTTCTTGATAGAATTTTGTCAAATCCTTTCCATCTTTAGTAACGATAGAAGCACCTTTAATTTCACCTGGTTCGCGCGGAATTGGAAGACCGCCTTCGACCTCCGGGCAAAAAGGGATGATATCGTATTTTTGATTGAGCGTGCGGATGAAAGGGAAAAAATTATCCTTTCCATCATAACGCGTTTTATCGCCGAGTAAACAAGCACTGACAAGAATCTTTTCCATAGGCGTTATCTTATATGTTTTTCGTCTTTTCTGCATCATGGAAGTGCGGTTTCTTCTAAGATGTTGGATAATTAACGAGATGAAAACGAAAGAAGGAACTTTTCAAATAAAAGGAGAAGAAGTGCTTTATTCTTTGACTTACAAAAGCGGGATGAAAAACATTCGCTTTCGCTTTGAAAATAACAAGTTGCGCATCAGCGCGCCGTATGGCGTTTCCTTGATTTCGATTGAAAGCTTTGCAAACGAGGTCTATCCGCGTTTGAAAAAGAAGGAAAACAAACCCATCGTTCATGGCGATAAAGTGATCGTTCTAGGGAAAGAGGAGTTGATTCCTGGCTTTTCTTTAATGAAAAAGAGCAATCAAGAACGATATTTGAAAAGAAGACTCGGAGAATATATTGCCTCGCGCCTTCCGGAGTTGTCATTAAAATTTGAAGTGCCGAACGATTTTTATCATTTAGAAATTCATAAAGCCAAAACGCGATATGGCAGCAATTCTACAAGAAGTCGGGCCCTTTCCTTTTCACTCCTTTTAGTCCCGTATTCCCCTCATATAGTCGATTCGGTGATTGCCCACGAACTCACGCATTATCATGTTCATGATCATAGCCAAAGATTTTATAATTTTCTTCTCAGTCGCTTCCCTGATTATTATGAATGTCGGAAAAAACTTTTGAGGCAAGAATATGCATGATTACATCGGTTTAAAAAACAAAAGAGCAGAAGAACTTCTGAAAATAAAGAAAGAAAATCAAAGTCCTTATTTCTTCGTTGAAGGGCGACACCTAGTGGAAGAAGCCTTAAAAAACAAGGCGGTCGAAGCGATTTTCGAGATGCCGGATAAAGACTTTTATAAAGGAGCGATCAAAGTTGAAAAGCGGGTGTTTAAACGTCTTTCAAGCTTAGTCACGCCGGACGGAGTAATGGCTTTATGCAAGAAAAAAGAAAAGGTTGAAGTTGAAGGACCGATTCTTGTTTTAGATTCCTTGCAAGATCCCGGCAATGTCGGAACTCTTTTTCGTTCGGCTCTTTCATTTTCTTTCTTCAATGTTTTTCTTTATGGAGACGGCGTCCATCCTTATCATCCGAAGGTTTTAATGGCGTCGCAAGGAGCGATTTTTCGCCTCAACGTTCTCGAATTCGGCAGTGACTATCAATCGTTGGAGGAATATAAGAAAAAAGGCTACAAGCTTTATGCAACGTCTTTAGATGCGGATTCGTCGTCTCTTTCGCTTGATAGTTTCGATAATCAAAAAGCGATGATTGCTTTAGGAAGTGAGGCGCGCGGAATTTCTGAAGCCTTGCTCTCTTTTTCTGATTCGAAAATTAAAATTCCGATGAAAAATCTTGATTCGCTCAATGTCGGAGTGGCGGGCGGAATTCTCATGTACATGTATCAAGAGAGTTTAAAACTTAAAAAGTTTTAGTTTTCTTCCATAAATGGTGAGAAGACTTCTATAATGTGAAAGGTTAAAAGAACTTTGTGGAGAATCTTATGGATTTAACAGCGATTGCAAAGGTCAAAGAGGATGGGGTAAAAGCTCTAGAAAAAGCCTCCAGCCTCAAAGAAATTCAAGGTGTTTATAACTTTTATTTGGCTAAAAAGGGTGCCTTTCAGCCTCTATTAGCTGTTTTAAAGGATTTATCGAGCGAGGAAAAGTCACAATACGGGAAAGCGCTCAATGAAGCGAAGACTTTGCTCAGTGAACTCTATAAAAAACGCCTCAAGGATTTTGAAAAAACGGCTCTTGAAGAGAAACTTGCTCAAGAAAAGATTGATTTGAGTTTGCCGGGTCGCGATTACAAGAGCGGACATCGCAATCCCTTTTGGCTGATTGTTGATGAAGTCAGTGATATTTTCCTATCAATGGGTTTTGAAATCGCGGAAGGCAGCGATTACGAAACCGATCATGCGAACTTTGAACTTTTGAACATTCCACCCGATCATCCTTCTCGCGACATGCAGGATACTTTTTATTTCGATGCAGTCCACCTTTTGCGAACACAGACGAGCGCTGCTCAAGCTCATGAAATGCAGAAGCGTTTAGACAAAGGACCGATTCGAATTATTTCGCCAGGCAAATGCTATCGTCGTGATGATGACGACATGACTCATTCCCATCAGTTCGGACAAATTGAAGGTCTTGTGATCGGAAAAGGGATTTCGATGGCTGATTTAAAAGGAACTTTGGATGTTTTTGCCAAACGGATGTTCGGTGCGAAGCGTGAAATTCGTTTGCGGAGTTCTTATTTTCCTTTTACAGAGCCTTCAGTGGAAGTCGATGTCAGTTGCGCTAAATGCGGAGGCAAGGGCTGCAACATGTGCCACGGGAGCGGCTGGATTGAGATTTTGGGCGCTGGCGAAGTGCATCCGAATGTTTTGCGGATGGGCGGCTATGACCCGGATCTTGTTTCGGGTTTCGCTTTTGGCGTCGGAATCGAACGAGTGGCGATGTTGCGTTACGGCATCGATGATATTCGGCGTTTTTATCAAAATGACGTGCGATTTATTTCAGGCTTTGAGGGTGAAGAACGGAGGAATGGAAGATGAAAGTTTCATATAAATGGCTTCAAACGTTCTTAGATTTAAAAGATGTTAGTCCGTTGGAAGTGGCTGATAAATTGACTTTTGCCGGTGTCGAAGTAGAAGAAGTGAAGCCTTTAGCCGCGGCTACAGGGCTTTGCATCGGTCAAATCATCAGTTGTGAAAAACATCCTAATAGCGATCACCTTCATCTTTTGCGCGTTGATTTAGGTGCAAAACATGGAATCAGACGGATTGTTTGTGGGGCTCCTAACGCGCGCTCAGGACTCAAAGTCATCGTTGCTCTCCCGGGTGCTAAATTGCCTAATGGAACGATTGAAAGCGGCACAATCCGCGGCGAAGCGTCAGAAGGAATGTGCTGTTCGCTTCTTGAACTCGGCGTTGAAAGAAAATATTTAGATGAGAAAGAAATTTCCGGAATCCACGAACTCAAAGAAGATGCCCCGATTGGCGAAGAAAACGTTCTAGCTTATTTAGGGTTAGACGATGTGATTCTTGATTTGAAATTATTAGCGAATCGTCCAGATCTCAACGCGATGGAAAACGTTGCTTTAGAGGTTGGCGCGCTTTATGAAAAGGAAGTTAAATTGCCTTCTTTTGCTCCTCTAGAGGAGAGCAAATCTTCTTTTGTTCTCGCATCTAAAACTTCTAAGTGCTCACAGTTTTTAGGTTTAAAGGCGACGAATGTCAAGGTTAAGGAATCGCCTCAATGGTTGAAAGAGCGCCTTTTATCTTCCGGAATCAGAAGCATCAACAATATCGTTGATATCGGCAATTACGTGATGCTTTTAACCGGACAGCCGCTCAATATGTATGACGCTTCGAGTTTAGCGGAAGAAAAGCTTGTCGCCAACGAATCGCGCGGCGAAGAATTTTTGGCGATGGATGAAAAAACTTACCATCTGATTCCTGGCGATTTAGTTATCTATTCAGGAGATGAAGCGCTTTGCTTAGCCGGCATCATGACTTCAAAGAAAGCGTCAGTCAACGAAAAGACAAAATCATTGATTGTTGAAGCGGCTTCCTTCAATGGAGCGAGCATTCGTCGAACAAGCTCGCGACTTGGTTTAAATAGCGAAAGCAGTGCGCGTTTTGTTAAAGGAGTTTCTGAAGCGGCTCCTGTCCGTGCTTTAGAAGCCACTGTTGCGCTTCTTAAAGAATTAGTGGAACCAGAAGAGATTGAAATTTTAAAACCTTATTGTGCTGTATCCAAAAAAGAAGAGACGATTGTTTTTACTTCGAAGGAGATTAATGAACGCTTAGGCACATCTTTTGAAGATGACGTGATTGTCTATACCTTAAAGCGTGATCATTTGATGATTACCGAACGAAAAGACGGCTTGTATGAGGCTCATGTTCCGTCATATCGTTTGGATTTACATATCCCCGCGGATTTATCTGAGGAAGTGATTCGCCTTTTAGGCTATGAGAATGTTCCGTTGCACCTCCCTGATATCTCGATGACGAAAGATAATGGTTTGACTGAATTTCAAAAGAAGAAACGTCTCATCCGCACTTTCTTGCGCAATCGTGGCTTTGATGAAACTTTGACATATTCTTTAGTTGCCAAAGAAAACGCAAAAAGATTTGCGTATTTAGATGAAGGGGAACCGTTGACGCTCAATAATCCTTTGACAGTGGAGCGCAGCTCATACCGCGAAAGCCTTGTTCCTTCGCTTCTTGAATCTTTAAGTTACAATCATAAGCGGCAAATGGACAATCTCCGGTTTTTCGAGTGCGGAGAAGTGCATCATCAAGGATATGATGGCGAACGTTTAGCAGTGGTCGTCAGCGGCAAAAAATTAGAACAAGACGAATTGCATGCACGTCCTTTTGACTTTTATGACATAAAAGGCATTTTCCAAAGCTTAATGGGATTATTGGGGATTAAAGAAGGACGATATCGCCTTGCTCCGCTTCCAGTTTCAATTCTTCACGATGATCTGCATCCCTATCAAAATCTTGGAATTTATCTCGGCAAGAAATTAGAAGGATATATGGGTTTACTTCATCCACATGCCTTAAAGGAGTATGAACTTACAAGTACGACGCTTGTGATGGAACTTGATCTTCGGGCGTTTTTGGAATTGCCGATCGGGACTCCGAAAGCACCGCGTTTCTCAAAATTCCCGTTTGTTTCTCGCGATTTAGCAATTGTCGTAGATGAAGAAGTTGAAGTTTCGACGATTATCAATAGCCTCCGAAAGCAACTTCATAATCTAGCCAGTGTTTCTCTTTTTGATTTGTATCGCGATCAAAGCCTTGGTCAAAACAAGAAGTCTCTAGCTTTGAATTTCCTTTTCCAATCCGATGATCGCACCCTTTCAGAAGAGGAAGTGAATAAAGAGATTGAAAAGGCTCTTGAAATTTTAAGAAGCGATTTTCAAGCTGAGGTCCGCGGATGATTGTAAAACTTAACGCAATTTCTTTTAAAGATGAAAGTTTTCACTTAACAAGTGAAGATTTCAAAGGATTTCCCTTGCCTTATCCTCTTTTAGAAACAAAAGGCGGAGAAGCAACCATAACGCTTAAAAAGAAACGAGACGGAACGTTTTTGTTAGGCTATCATCTTTCGTTAGCGGTAGTTGCCAGCGATCGTCGTGACGCTTCTTCTTTCCCTTATCAAATTGAAAAAGACGGAGAAGTGCTTCTTCTTCGAAAAGAAGATGGAGAACACGATGGCTATATCGTTTCCGAGGATGAGTTTAATGCCGGGGCGTTGCTTCTGCGAATCTGGACTTCCGATCTTGAATTTGGTCTTGAACATCCGGGAGCAGCCATCAACTATGACGGAGTAGATGTTTATAGCGAGGACGATTATACAAAACAAGAAAATTAAATAAACAAAGTGAATACTTCTATTAAAAAAATAGTTATTATCGCATAAATATTTAAATATTAAATACTAATAAAATACCGGAATTAAACTAAACAATTCCGGTTTTCTTTTTTGCGTCCCTTAAATTAAGGAAAAATGATTTTACTTTTCGCTTATAAGTTGTTATTTTTATGGTGCAGGTGGGAAAAAGTGGGAAACTATTTTGGAACATATACACGGAACCTCGATCAAAAACATCGTTTGCAGATTCCCTCCAAACTCAATTCCTCTCTCCCTGACTGCCTCTACATTCTCCGCGGCTTTGAAGGAGCGCTCGAAATATACGAGGAGGCTGCCTTCAATGACCTCTTAGCGCGGCTTTCGAAATTGAGTTATCAAAATCCGACAGCCCGTACCTACATCCGTCTCGCTTTGAGCAGTGCGACAAAATTAGATGTTGACGCTCATGGACGCATCACTCTGCCGGTTGAATATTTGTCACGTTATAACATCGGCGATCAAGTCGTAGTGATCGGAGTTCTTGACCACTTCGAACTATGGGACGCTGAAAGCTATGACGCTTATCTCAAACTTCACGCCGGTGAATATGAAGAAGTGGCACGTTTGACTGATCTTGACCGGCAATGAGCGGACATCAAAGCGTTCTTTTGGAGGAGAGCATCGCTCTTCTAAATCCTAAACCAGGCGGCTTCTATGTCGATTTGACGTTTGGAAGAGGCGGGACGAGCCGAGCGATTCTTGAAAAGATCGGACCGCGGGGTCGTCTTCTTGCCTTCGATAAAGATCTAGAAGCGCTTTCGTCTCCTGAAGCCATTGCTTTAAAGAAGCAATATGCGAATCTTCAATTAGTTCATAGCGATTATCGCTCAGCATCTGAATATCTCTCCGCCAATAACTATCCATTGGCTGACGGGATTACAGCCGATCTCGGCGTTTCGTCTCCGCAATTTGATGAAGGAGAACGGGGGTTCTCCTATCGGATGGATGGTCCGCTTGATATGCGGATGGATCAAAGCGCATCTTTGACGGCCGCTATGGTCCTCAACACTTATTCGCCTCAAAAATTGTTGCAGATTTTTGAAAAATATGGCGAAGAAGAAGAGGCTAAACGCGCCGTGAAAGGAATCGTTCATAGACGCGAAGAGATTCCCTTTACCAGAACTCTTGAATTGGTGGAAGTTCTCAAAAATAGTTTCAGCAATAAAAGATTGAGCAAAAAAGGACATCCAGCCAAAAAGATCTTTCAGGCTTTAAGAATTGAGGTCAATCAAGAATTATCTTCTCTAGAGAAAATGCTAGAAGAGATTCCGTTCCATCTTAAAGAAAACGGACGCTTGGTTATCATCAGCTTCCATTCTTTGGAAGATCGCTTAGTCAAAAATAATTTCCGGGAATTGAGCGTTGAAGAAATTGATCGCCATTCCCCGGTTAATCCCCAGAAAAAAGATTTCCGAATCGTCACAAGAAAACCGCTTGTGGCAGAGGAAAAAGAAATTGATAGCAACATCCGCGCTCACAGCGCTAAATTGCGTGCTCTTGAGAGGAAATAGTTATGAAAGACAAATTAGAAAAAACTGGCCATAAAAAAGGTTATTATCGTTTGAAAAGTGTTTTGGCAATCACGATTTTTGCTGTCGCAACCGCGGCGTTAGCGGCTATTCCTGTCGGAATTTCTTTTAAGCTCTCAGAAGCTGTGGCGGAGGAAAATAGCCGCCTTGATTCTTCTTCAATAAATGAGGAAGAAGAAAATTCTTCATATAGTTTAATCCTTGATTAATTGTGGTTTCCTCACCTCTTTTCCCATAATTAATCAGCGTGCATATATGGCGCCATCACTCTCGTGGCGCCTTTTGTTTTCTTTCTTTTCTCTATAGAGAATAACGCCTAAAAAACTACTAATTATCTATCATTGCCAATTGATGTGGAAAGGAATGAAGTTTATCATAATAGCAAATGGAAAAAACCAAGGTTACGGCTGCTTTAGAAATTGCTTCCTCGGGCGCTAAATTCGCAGTTGGCTACTGCTTGAACAATCGCCCGATCATTCTCTATTACGGGAAGAAGAAACTTCCAGACGGAATTTTAAAAGACGGAAAAATAATTGATCCAGAACGTTTGGCGCCGATTCTTGCTTCCTTTTTTCATTTAGAAGATGAGGAACTTTCCCTCAAAATAAGCGCGGATAATGTCTCGTTGGTCTTGCCGCCTCTCGGGCTTCAAATATATCAAAACGACAAAACGACAAATGTCGTGGCTTCCGATAGCCGCATTGATCGCATCGACATCAGCAACGTGATGGCGATTGTTCGCAAGGAGTCGATTCCGAATAACAACGTCGTCGTCGACATCGTTCCGGATGATTTCGTTTTGCAAAACGGGAAAGTTTTCAGCAATCCGCCGATCGGCGAGAGAAGCGATACTTTGACCGTTCAAGCCAAAGTCCACACGCTCCCCGAAAAAATTGTTTATGCTTTCCGTCATGCGATTGAAAATGCCGGCGTTCGCGTCCGTCGCAACAGCGTTGCCACCTATTGCGTTTCTCAACTTTTCGCAAGCGACAAAGCCTTGCCGGAAAATTACGTTTATGTCGATTTAGGAGCGCGTCTTACGACAGTTTCTTTAATTGGCAATACACAGCCTTACGCCAGTGTCTTTTATCCGGTCGGAAGCGATGATTTAACTGAAGATATTGCCGCAGCTTTCGGCATTTCGGAAGAAGAAGCCAATCTTTTGAAAGAGAAATATGGTTACGATACGCGCGAACATAAATACGCCTTGCCGCTCATGAGCATCGATGATGGTGAGGGCGGCAAAAAAGCTTTAACGCAAAATGATTTGAATCAAGTTATCGCTTCTTTCTTCAAGGAGCGTTTATCGAGCCTTCTCAGCGCAGCTTTCAATTCTTTATTTGCCCGGCAGCCGAATGGCGATAGTCTCCGTGAACGATTGCCGCTTATCGTTTCGGGCGGCGGCTCTCTTCTCAACGGCCTCTCGCAACTTTTAAAACCGCTTTTCAATAACCGCGATTACATTCATTTTGTTCCAAACATTCTTGGAGCCCGCGATCCTGGCGCCAATAACCTATTGGGGTTGATTGTGGCAGAAGGGGTTTATCGTGGCACTTTAGAAGATAATTATCATGGCGTTTCAACCTTAAGCCGCAATCAGCGGGAGGAGTAGAAGTATGACGGAGAATTTTTCAGGAAAACGAGATTTGGATTTGGACAGCTTCCAACCAGTTGCCCGCATCGTCGTTATCGGTGTCGGAGGCGCGGGGAATAACGCTGTCAATCGCATGATTGACGAGGATATTCAAAACGTCGAATTTTATGTCGCGAATACTGACATGCAAGCTCTTTCTACTTCGAAAGCTCCGAACCGCATCATCTTAGGAAACGATGTGACGAAGGGCCTCGGGGCTGGCGGTGATCCCGAAATGGGAAAGAAGGCCGCTGAACAATCGGTCGAGGAAATCAAAAAGATTGTCGAAGGCGCCGATATGGTTTTTATCGCTGCCGGAATGGGCAAAGGAACCGGCACCGGCGCTTCGCCCGTCATCGCGCGCGTTGCTAAGGAAAGCGGGGCTTTAACTGTTGCAATCGTCACGCGGCCTTTCACGTTTGAAGGACCGAGACGAATCGCGAATTCAACAGACGGCTTGAATAATTTGAAGGATGCGGTTGATTCGATAATCATTGTCAGCAACGACAAGCTTTTGATGGCCTCGGGGAATGCTCCGATCGATCAAGCTTTCAAAGAAAGCGACGGCATCTTAGCCCAATCGGTAAAGACGGTTGCCGATTTAATTTTGGTCCCCGCTTTGATGAATCTCGATTTTGCTGACGTCCGTTCGACTTTAAAAGGAAGCGGAATCGCTCTTATCGGTTATGGAACCGGGCGAGGGCCCAATAAAGCGGAAGAAGCCGCTGAAAATGCAATAAATTCGCCGCTTCTTGAGGCTTCGATTTCTGGCGCCAGGCGCGCGATTTGCGCCGTGACATGCGGACGCGGCGTCACGCTTTATGAAGCGCAAGAATGCGTGCGGCGGATCAATGAACAAGCAGGCGGGGCGATTGACATCAAATTTGGCGTCTCAATCAATCCGAATCTTGATGATTCGCTCTTAGTTTCTGTGATTGCTGCCGATTTTACTGAAGAATATGATTTCACGAAGGTCCCTTCCTTTCAAATGCCGAAAGATCCATCGGTTCTTGGAAGCGGGGTCGATGCAACCAAGGAGAAAGATTTAGAAGATTTATTAGCGATGCATGACGGCGAAGGAAAAAATGATGATAACGATGATATCGCGAGCGATATTCTTCCGACTTTCTTGAAAGGCAATTAGAACTTGTCTTGTTTTTTCTTGAAGCTTCCCTTAGCATTTTGAGGCGTCTTTCTAATGTGAGGGAAAGCTGACTTTTCTTTAGGAGGAGAGGGCATATGGATGTTAAAAAAACTTTGAGAATGCCACAGACGCCCTTTGAGATGCGAGGTAATTTGCCGCTCAAAGAGCCAAAGCAATTAGAAGAATGGGAAAGTCAGAAAATATACGAAAAGCTTTTGTCTTCGCGCAAAGACATGCCGGAATATGTTTTGCATGACGGCCCTCCTTATGCAAATGGCGATGTGCATTGCGGGCATTTGCTAAATCGTCTTTTAAAGGATTTTACTGTCCGTTATCACGCTTTGAAGGGTGAGAGAACGCCATTTATTTTCGGCTGGGACACGCATGGACTGCCGATTGAAGTACAAGTTAGCAAAAACGGGATTGATCGTCATAAACTCGGCGTTGTCGCTTTCCGCAAAGAATGTGAAAAATACGCTTTAACGCAAGTAGAAAAACAGAAGAGTCAAATCAAGCGGTTTGGACTATTGGGCGATTTTGAAAATCCCTATTTGACTTTAAGGCCCGAATATGAGGCAGCCCAGGTGGAACTTTTTGCCGAAATGGCTCTTCAAGGTTTGATTTATAAAGGTTTAAAACCCGTTTATTGGAGCCCGTCCAGCGAATCGGCTTTAGCAGAGGCAGAAGTTGAATATCGCGATGTTGAAGCCCGAACTCTTTATGTAGCCTTTCCTTTCGCTGAAGATGCACCAGCAATCTTTAAAGGAGCAGCGACTCTCATTTGGACAACGACTCCTTGGACGATTCCCGCCGATTTAGCCGTCACTTTAAATCCTGATTTCACCTATGGTCTTTTCAAGACTGATCGCGGCAATTTCCTTTTCCTTGCTTCATTAAAGGAAACACTTGAAAAAGAAATTGGTTTCCATGTCGAGACATGCCTTCAAAGTTTTAAAGGACGAGAATTAGAGAACCTCTTGCTTGTCCATCCTTTATATCCGACGAAACGGAGTCCGATTATTTTGGCTGATTTTGTTACGGATGATTCAGGCACCGGTTGCGTCCACACCGCGCCAGATCACGGAACCGATGATTTCAATGCTTGTCAGAAATATGGAATCAAACCTTTTGGTCCAGTCGACGCGCATGGCGTTTTGCATCTTGAAAAGGGCGATCCGTTAGACGGACTTTTCTATGAGGAGGCCAATGACCGCGCCTCAGAGATTCTTGAAAAGAAGGGCTATGTCCTAAAGGAGAAAAAGATCGTTCACTCCTATCCGCACGATTGGCGGACTCATAAACCGGTCATTTTCCGGGCCACTGAACAATGGTTTTGCTCGATCGCTCCAATCCGCGAAAAACTTTTGAAAGCGATCGGAGAAGTCGAATGGAATCCGTCATGGGGCCGCGTCAAAATGGAAAACATGGTCAAAGACCGCACGGACTGGTGTATTTCTCGTCAACGGAGTTGGGGCGTCCCGCTTCCGATTTTCTATGGTGAGGATGGCACGCCGCTTTTAGAACGTGAACTTTTTGAACACGTTGCAAAACTTTTCCGTGAGCACGGTTCTTCAATCTGGTTCAGCAAAGAAGCCAAAGAATTATTGCCTGAAAATTATCACTCGCCCCATAGTCCTCACGACATCTATTCAAAAGAGAATGATATCATGGATGTTTGGTTCGACAGCGGTTCTTCTTTCCATGCCGTTATTGAAGCGCGGGGACTGCATTATCCTGCCGATTTATATTTAGAAGGAAACGATCAATATCGAGGCTGGTTTAATTCTTCCTTGATTTTGGCTGTGGCTCGCGATGGACGTGCGCCTTTCAAAAAATGTTTGACGCATGGCTGGGTCATGGATGAAAAATGGGAGAAGATGTCAAAAAGCAAAGGCAACGGCATCGATCCTTTAAAAGTCGCTGAAGCAACCGGCGCTGACGTCTTGCGCTTATGGGCGGCGGGCGTGAATTACATGAGCGATGTTCGCCTTTCGGAGGACATCATCAAAACTTGTCAAGAACAATATCGGAAAATCCGCAACACTTTCCGTTTCCTTTTAGCGAACATGAAATATCACCCCGAGCAATTGAATTACAGGACAGTTGATCGCTGGATTCTTAATTCTCTAGAAGAAGTAAAGGCCAGCGTCTACGAAAGTTATGAACATTTTGCTTATCCGAGCGCTTTGATGACTCTCATGAATTTCCTCAGCAATCTTTCTTCCTTCTATCTCGATTTTGCAAAAGATATCCTTTATTGTGAAAGCGAACATTCAGAGCGAAGGAAGGCTGTTACGATGGTCTTTTACCAGTTAGGACATGAACTTGCGCTTTTATTCACGCCGTTTATTCCTTTCACGATGGAAGAAGTTTATCGCTATATGCCAGGTCCTAAAAAAGAATCGATTCAATTAGAAGTTTTCACGGCGCCTCAGGCAAAAGAAGAAGATAAAGAACAAAAGAGTTTCTTTGCTTCTCGCGATCTCCTTCTTAAAGCACTTGAAGAAGTGCGGGCACAAGGCTTGATCGGATCTTCTTCGGAAGCCGCTGTCACGATGAAATTAGATGATAACGAAGCAAATAGAGCGTTGTTAAAACTTTTGGAAAAAGAAGAGAAGAGCGAAGTTTTACGTCTATACGGCGTCGCGGATATTCATTTCGAATTAGGAAAAGAAGAGCGCGTGGAAGTTAAGCGTTCTGATTTCCGACGTTGCGAACGTTGTCGGCAACTTCGCGATGACGTTGAGGAATTAGAAGACGGCGTTCTTTGCAAGCGTTGCCAAGAAGTTTTAGGAGAAATCGATGGCGATTAAGAAAAGCGAAGAGGAAAAAATAGTCAACGAAGAAAAAAGCAACAATGCGCGCTTCATTGAGAAAATTCGACTCCCGAAGTATGATTATCATCACGCTTTTTGGCGGACTTGTCTTTGGCTGGGGCTTTTGCTTTTCCTTTTGGACTTATTGAGCAAGTGGCTCGTTGTTTGGAATTTAGGATCAGTTGACGCAAACGGAGTTATCAGCGGAACTTCTATCGCCGTAATTCCTAATTTTTTCTATATTCATCTCGTTTTTAATGAAGGGATGGCTTTCGGGCTTGGCGACGGGAGTTTTTTAGCGCGAATCATTTTCATCATCATCTCCTTAATTGCCTCGATTCTCATTTTCTATTTTTGGTTACGCATCTTGCCGCGACGCGATGTTTTTCTCAATGTCATTTTCGCTCTTTGCTGGTCTGGCGCGTTCGGCAATTTGCTTGATCGGGCTTTTTATTGGGAAAATGTTGTCGGTTTTTCCGGCGTTGTCGATTTTTTTGAATTTTATCTTTTCGGCCATGAAAATCCGCCTTTCGCGGTCTTTAATGTCGCGGATGCTTGTTTGACTGTCGGTCTTCTTTTGGCGATTGTTTATCTCATCATTCATATCGTGAAGGACGCTAAAGAAAAACGGGGATGAAAACTCTGATTGTCGAAGAAAGCGAAAATGGTTTAAGGCTCGACGAGCTCCTTTTTAAACGCGGAATTTATTTATCGCGAAGCCAGGCCAATCTCGCTGTTCATGAAGGAAAGGTTCTCGTTGGACAAAAGAATAAAAAAGCCGGCTATATGTGCCGCACTGGCGAAACTATAAGCTATGAAGAAAAGACGTCTCAGCCATTAAATTTAAAGCCGGAGGCAATCCCTTTAAGCATCGTTTATGAAGACGAAGATATTTTAGTCGTCAATAAGCAGCGCGGCTTAATTGTCCATCCCGGCAACGGGAATTATGAACATACGCTTGTCAACGCGCTTCTATTTCATTATCAGAATCTCCCGCTGAATAATGACGATCCGGCGCGTCCGGGAATCGTTCATCGCATTGATAAAGAAACGACGGGCTTATTGGTTGTTGCCAAAAAAGAGGAAGCGCTTCGCATCTTGAGCAAACAATTAATCGGTCATCAGATGAAGCGGCATTATCTTTGTTTGACGCATGGAATTCCGACTTCGCTCAAAGGGACGATCATTGCTCCTTTAGGACGCGATCCGCATAATCCTTTGAAGCAAGCGGTGGTTTCTAACGGGAAAGAAGCAATCACGGATTTCCGTCTTTTAAAAAAATACGGAAAGCATGCGCTTCTTGACGTTAATTTAAGAACTGGTCGCACACATCAAATTCGTGTTCATCTGAATTATCTTAATCTGCCGATTGAGGGCGATTTATTATACGGCAAAAACAATCACGATCTATTTAACAAAGGGCAGTTATTGCACGCTTATCGTTTAGAATTAAAGCATCCGCGAAGTGGGGAAATTATGAATTTTTATGCGCCTTTGCCAGAGGATTTTCTCAGTGTTCTGGCTTCTCTTCGAGTTTCTTGAAATTTTTAAAATTCAATTTGACGAGCTCTTTTAAAATTCCTTCATCGTGATTGTTGAGAAAACCTTCTAACCATTTATCGACAATTGGGCCTGCTCCTTTCGGGAGCGGTCCGTATTTTTCTTCTAACGATTGATGTTCAAGGAGAAAGCGGTAGCGGGCTAAACAACTGCCAAGAGCGACGCTCGGAAAATAAAGTTCACCCTTTGTGTGAAAAACGATTTCATCAATGATTTCCTCGCTTTCTTTCAAGTAGCGATAATAAGTCTTTGGTTCAACAAATTGATCGAGATAACATTGAGCTTGCGGATGTTTCTTTTTCAAAAGACAAAAAGCATGATTGTGCATGATCGCTTTGATGGCGTTCATGTTGTATTGAGAGGAGATCTCGTTATATTTTTTGGGCGTTAAAACAAGGGTCACATGCTGAAAACTTTTCAAAAGCGTCGGTCCGATTTCTAAGATGTAATCGTCGCTCATCTTTTTAGAATCGGTGATTTTAAGTTCTTTAAGAAGTTTTAAGTCTTTCTTTTCAAGATAAGAAGCAGAGACGACCAAAGGTCCGATGAAATCGCCTGTTCCGACTTCATCAGAGCCGATTTGCGGGAAGGAGGAAAAAGTTTTTTCCTTATTTTCGTCAGTTTCTTTTGCGTTTTTATAAAGATAAACAGCTTTTGTCACTTCGCCTTTTGCGTTTTCATAAATCGTTAAACGCAAAGACGGCGTTTCCGCGGCAAAGAAAACATATTGAGATGAAGGAAGCGCCCATTTTTGATATTTTTCTTTTAGAGAAGTCGCTTCTTCTTTTTCGATTTTTCGGACAATAGTTTCTTTCATGTTAGTATCCTAACACTTAGGAAGCGAAATGGTGATTTCGACTTGTGATATAATCCCTAATGCATGGCTAAACTTTTTGATGTTTTAGATTTCAATTTAGTGCGCGATGAACTAGCCTCATACGCGAAGAGCAGACGTTCTTATGAATGGGCTTTGACTCTCAAACCATATCGTGAAGAAGTTGAGTTGCGGGAGGCCCTTAAACTTTTAGAAGAAGGCTCGCGTCTCGCTTCCTTATTGCTTTTTCCGTCTTTGAATAATTTAGAGGATATCCGACCTTTATTAACGCGCTTGAAGAAGGGCGGAAGGTTAAATGGTCAAGAACTTTTAGCAATCGCGTTGCACATTGAAGAAACGCAGCGCTTAAAGCGAATCAAACTCGATCCTGAATTTGAAAAGATCCGCGATTTATTGATTTCGCTTTATGATCTTCAAACTCTTGATAACGAAATCAGAAAGTTATTGTTGGATGATGGAACCTTCAGCGACAACGCTTCGCCATTTTTAAAAACCACACGTCAAGAAATCAAACGACTAGAAAAAGAAGAACAAAGTTTGATCAAAGCGTTGGCGGAACGCTTTTCATCCTTTCTTTCCTCTCCTTTGCCGACTTTAAAAAATGCACATCACACTTTGGCGGTCAACGCTTCTTTCCGTTCACGCGTCAAGGGCGTTGTCCAAGACATTTCTTCAAGCGGCAATACTTATTTCATCGAGCCGGAGGCTCTTTTAGAGCACAACGCACGTCTTTTGAGTCTTAAAAAAGAAGAAGAGGAGGAAGAAAGACGTCTTTTGGATTTATTGAGTGGCAAAATAAGAGATGAATTAGAAGAATTGGAATGGAACGACGATGTTTTGACTACTTTTCACATTCTCGCGATCAAACTCAAGTTTCAAGAAGCACATGAGGCAACGCTTTTTAAATTAGAGAAGGGACCATTGTCTTTAAAGCTATATCAAGCTCGTCATCCCTATCTTAAAAAAGAAAATGTCGTTGCCAACGACTTTATTCTTGACAAAGAAAAACGGATTTTGATTATTTCCGGTCCGAATGCTGGCGGAAAGACAGTGGCGCTTAAAACAGTCGGATTGCTTGTTCTTTTGGCGAAAGCAGCTTTGCCGCTTCCGGTAGCGGAGGGAAGCAGTCTATCTTTTTTTCCTCAAGTTCTCGTTGATATCGGCGATTCGCAATCGCTTGATGACGCTCTTTCGACTTTCTCTGGTCATATGGCGGCAATCAGCAAGATTTTTCGCCTTTTGAAGCCCGGAGCCTTAGTTCTTCTCGACGAGGTCGGAACGGGAACTTCTCCTGAGGAAGGCGCTTCTCTTGCCGAAGCGATTGCCGAGGAACTTTTAAAGCGTCCGCTCATCGCTCTTTTGACATCGCATTTTGAAGAACTTAAATCGTTCGCGCTCTTGAATGAGGGTTTAGAAAATGCCTCAATGGCTTATGATGAAAAAACAATGACTCCGCTATATCGCTTGGAGATGGGAGTCCCGGGACGGAGCCATGGTTTAGAGATCGCGAATAAATGCGGAATTCCAAAAGAAATAATCGCTAGAACCGAGAGTCTTTTGAAAAACAAACGACCATCGAGTTTAGAAGAAGCTTTAGAGCGTTTGCGGAAATTGCAAAGGGAATATCAAGAAAAAGAAAGAAAACTCGAAGAAGAAAGAAAGCTCCTCCTTGAAAAAGAAAAAGAAGCGAAGAAGAATCTAGAAGCCTATCGACTTAAAAATCGCAATTTTCAAAGCGAATTAGAAGCGCGGATTGAAAGTCTAAGTTCAGAATATGAAACACGCCTCAAAAATCTTCTTTCTTTGGCCGAATCTTCACTTCCATTGCCTCTTAAAGCGCGTCTTCAAGGGGAGATGCATCAATTGATCGTTGAAGAGAAAGAGACAATAAAACCCGAAGAAGAAACTGAAAAATACACACCTAAAACAGGCGATAACGTCAAAGTTGAAAGTTTATTTTTGGAAGGAGAGATTATTGAGATAAAGGCCAACAAGGCTCTTGTTGCGGCGCCTGGCGGCAAAACCTTTAAAGTGCCGCTTTCTCTTATAAAGCCTCTTAATCACCCGCTTCCTAAAGAACAACACGTCGTAAAAGAAGAAACGAATGTTGATTTATTGTTAAAAAGCGTCCCCTTAGAATTGAATCTTCTCGGCTTGCGTTATGAAGAGGCCGAGACAACGCTTGATAAATATCTTGATGAATGCCGTCTTCATCATCTTAAACGCGTGCGAATTATTCATGGATACGGATCGCTGGCTCTTTCAAGAATGACGCGCGCTTATTATGAAAAACATCGTGATTTCATCGAAAGAATTGAAGAAGCCAGCGAAAAGGAGGGCGGAGGTGGCGCGACCATCTTCTATTTGAAATGATTTTGACGCCTCTTTTGAAAGAACGGATTGCCTTGCTTCCTGATAAACCAGGCGTTTATCAGATGAAGGATAGCGAAGGCCGGATTATTTATATTGGGAAAGCTAAAAATTTAAAAAAGCGGGTTTCTCAATATTTTTTGCGGCCACAAACGGGAAAAGTTGCAGCAATGGTCGCCCATATTCATGATTTCGATTTCATTATTGTCCATAGCGATAAAGAAGCTTTCATTTTGGAAATGAATCTCATCAAGAAATTCTATCCTCGTTATAACATCGTGATGAAAGATGATTCGCATTATCCGTATATTGCCTTGAAAAAAGATGATGCTTCTTTAAAAATCGCAAGAAAAATGGATGATAAGCGTTACTTTTATTTCGGTCCTTTCCCGCGCGCAAAAGAAGCTTATAAGACGATTGATCTTTTGAATTCTCTATATCCGACTCGAAAATGTCAGACGATGGGACGTAGGGAGTGTCTCTATTATCATCTAGGTCAATGTTTAGCACCTTGCACGCATAAAATAGACGACGATGATTTCATCAAAATGCGGGAAGAAATTCGGTCTTTCCTTAATGGTCACGTGGAAGAAGCGATCGCCACGCTTGAAAGAAAGATGAAAGAAGCAAGCGATGAGGAACGATATGAAGACGCACAACAATATAAAAATCAACTTGATTCGATTCGCGAGACGGTAGCCAGACAAAATGTTGAACGTAAAGAAGATAAAATTGCGCGTGATGTTTTAGCGATCGCGGAACGAGAAGGCTATCGCGCGATCTCGCTTTTGACTTATCGCAATGGCGTATTGCTTGGCAAAAAGTCATTTGTGGTTCCGACGTTTATAGATGACGGGACCGAAATCGCTGAACTGATGGCCGAATACTATTTAGAAGCGGACAAACCGCGGGAAATTGTTGAAAATATCGAAGGATTTGCCGACGAGTTTCAACCATTATACCCGGAAATTAAACTCATTCATCCGAAAGAAGGGCGGATGTTAGAAATGCTGGACATTGCTCTTTTAAACGCTCAGCAAGCTTTGGATTCGCATTTTGCTTCTGCTCGCCTTAACGATGATCAACTTTCTCTGCTTGAAGAACTTGGACAACTGCTTAAGATCAAAACTCCGTATCGAATCGAATTATTTGATAATTCGCATTTGCAAGGCACGAATCCCGTCGGCGCGCTTGTTGTTTTTGTCAACGGCGAGCCAGCCAAAAAAATGTATCGAAAATTTCATCTTAAAGAAGAAGTGGCTGGCGATGATTTCCATTCAATGGAAGAGATTACTTACAGGCGTTACAAAAGGCTCAAAGAAGAAAACAGCGCTTTTCCCGATCTTATTTTAGTGGACGGCGGTTTAACGGCGGTTCATGCTTGTTTGAATTCCTTAAAGAAATTGGAACTTGATTTGCCGCTTTTTGGCTTATATAAAAACGATCACCATCAGACAGAAGGCATCATTGATGAAAAAGGGAATCTTTACCCTTTGAATCGTCGGAGTTCCTTATTTTTTATGTTGATGCGGATGCAAGATGAAGTTCATCGATTTGCCATATCGTTTCATCGTTCAGAAAGAAGCCGGAGTTTACGTCATAGTTTTTTAGATGATGTCAGTGGTTTAGGAGTCGTGCGCAAAGAAAAAATTCAGAAGCATTATCCGACTCTCGAAAGTTTAAAAAACGCGAGCGTCGAGGAGCTCTCACAGTTTTTGCCGCTTAAAGTCGCGAAAGATTTAAAAGAAAAAATCGCGAGCCTTTCTTGTCAAAAGGCTGGCTTAGATGGATAATAGCGGGGATGCGCCCGTAGCTCAGCTGGATAGAGCAACTGCCTTCTAAGCCGTAGGTCAGCCGTTCGAGTCGGCTCGGGCGCGCCAATCTAGCCCTCTTCTTGAATGTGGGCTTTTTCTATTTAAGGGGTAAAATTAAGAGGATGAATAAAGAAGAAATCATTGCTTCCTTGACGAAAAAAGAAGACGGATATTGCTTATACCTTGTTTCTAATCAAGAGGTTCTTGGCTTTAAAGAAGAACATTTAACAGCCCTTATAAATTTGTTAGAAAGTGGAAGATCTTTTGATGATTACGAAGCTTATGATACGGTTGTAGGGAAAGCAGCCGCTGCAATTTTTTTAAAACTTCAAGTCAAAAGCGTCTATGCCTTATTGCTCTCTGATAGTGCTTTTGCTTTACTTAAAAAACATAACGTTGATGTCGATTATCAAACAAAAGTTCCATTCATCATCAATCGGCAAAAAACTGGTTTATGTCCGATGGAGGAAGCTCTTTTGAATGTTGAAGATCATGAGACGATGATTGAGACGATATTAAAAAAGGAAAAAGAACTAAAAAACAACTTAAAAGTTACTAATGTTAAATAAAATATTTAGATGGACACTAATTTATTATGGAAAGTAATTTAAAGAACGAATTTGCGCTTATCTTCGACTTAGACGGCACGCTTTGGGATTCATCGAAAGAGGTTGCTTCTTCATGGGATCAAACAATCAGAAGGCGTCATCCAAATGCACCGGCAATCAAAAAAGAAGATATGATTGAAACGATGGGTCTTACGATGAATGAGATTGCCGAACGCCTTATTTACACGCGTTTAGGACACGTTGATCACGACTTAGCGCTTCTAGCTTTTAAAGAAGAAAATGACTATTTAATCGAGCATCCTGGACGTCATTATCCACACCTCGAAGAAACTTTAAAAAAATTAAAAAATAAATATCGTTTGTTGATCGCTAGCAACTGCCAACTCGGCTATATTGAGGCTTTTCTTCACAGTTTGAATGACAACTATTTTTCCGATTGGATTTCGTGGGGCGAAACGCAAAAAAGCAAAGGCGAGAACGTCATAGCGATTATGAAACGTCAAAAAGTGAAAAAGGCGATTTTTATCGGCGACACGCTCAAAGATTATGAGGCTGCTGAATATGCCGCGATTCCTTTTATTCACGCTTCCTATGGCTTTGGGTCTCTGATAAACGCTAAATACCGAATTGCTGATTTAGAGGAACTTCCGTCTCTCGTCGAGGATGTTTTTAAAAATGAAGCGGAGTGAAGAAGCTAAAAAATATTTAGCCTCAAACGAAGTTGATAAGGCTCTCGAGATTTTAGAAGATCCGCATGATGACGAACTGTTTTTAGTCATTTCATCTTATCTATTTAAAGGTGAACTTCAAAAAGCAATCTCCTTTTATGAGGTGCATCGACAAAAACTTTGGAGTTACAATCCGCGTCTAACGATTAAAACGGCCCTTGAACTATTTACGTATGACGAAAATTTTAAAAGGGCCCGTCAAGAATTAGCGATTCTCGAGGATTTTCCCTACGTTTCGCAAATAGTGGAGGAAACTTTTAAAGAGGCGAAAGAAACGCTTGAAAGAAAAGAGGAAGCCGTTCTAAAAAGCCTTAAAGAAAAAGCGATGTCTCTAGAAGAACGTTATCGCAACGCTTCTTCAATCAACGAAAAATTCAAAGTTCTCTCCGTGCTTTCTTCTTCTGAAATCAAGGAAGCCAATTCTTTTCTTCGAACGATTTATCTCGACGAAAAAGAAGAAAAAGAAATAAGAAAGTTTATTTTGCTTTTATTGAAGGAAGCCGGTGATCAAAAGCCGTTGCTCATTGATTTTGGCGAAATAAAGAGAGAACTTTCGCCAAGCGCGCTTAAAGTTCCTCTTCAAAATGCTTACGACAAAGAAGTCATTCGTCAGCTTTCGGCTTCAATAGACGATATTTCCCGTACAAGAAACGCGATAAAGCTTTATGAAAATTTAACTTTTGCAGTTTTCCCGGGAACAATCGAGGAGGAAGGCTTTAAGACAGAAGAAACCGCTGAAGCGTGTTTATATTGGAGTTTTTATTCTCTCGGGGAAGATAAAAGTTCCGATTTCTCTCTTTTTGAAAGAGAAGCAGGAAAAGAAAAGATTGAGAAGTATCAAAAGTTTTTACGGCTTTTCTTGCCGTTTCTCGATTTTCCTCTTCCTTTTTGATACAAAAAAAGATTGGGAAAGCGTATAGTTTCTTCCGGTAGTAAGAAAGGCTGTTTATATGGATACAAAAATTGAACGCGTCAATGACACAGAAGTCAAACTTACGTGTCCAGTTGACAATGAATTATGGAAAAAGGCGCAGGAAAAATCTTTCCGGAAACTTGCACAGAACGTCGAGGTTCCGGGTTTCCGCAAAGGAAAAGCTCCAGAAGCTTTACTTCGCGAAAGAATCTCTCTTCAAAAAATTTGGAATGAAGCGATTGAGGAAGTTTTCCCCGATGTTTATCGCGAAGCAACGGCTGCAACGAAAGTAACGGCAGCTCGGCAACCGCGCTTAGAAATTACGAAAATCAGCGATGATGAACTTGAAATGGTAATTGACATCATTGAAGTTCCGCATTGCGAAGTGGGGAATTACGAGAAATTAGGCGTGACAAAAGAGGCTCCAAGCGTCAGCGATGAAGAAGTTGAAAACACAATCAAACGGCTTTTGAGCAACAATGCTGATTTGGCTCTTGTGGAACGCGAAGCCAAAATGGGCGATACCGTGACTCTCGATTTTGACGGTTTCTTGCCGTCTGATGACGGAAAATTGACACCTTTTGAAGGCGGAAGCGCGAAGAACTTTAATTTGGAATTAGGCTCCCATCAATTTATCCCGGGTTTTGAAGAACAAGTTGTCGGTTTGAAATCGAACGATGAGAAGGATATCGAAGTAACTTTCCCAACAAATTATGTAAAAGAATTAGCGGGCAAAAAAGCCATCTTCAAATTGAAGATTCATGAGGTTAAGGAAAAACAAATTCCTGAACTTAATGACGAAAGCGCGAAAGAACTCGGAATCAAGGATGTTGATACGGTTGAAAAATTAAGAAATTACGAAAAAGAAACGCTTCTTAAGCAAAAGCTTCAAGAAAGCGAACGTCGTTACTACAGCGCGCTTCTTGAGGAAATCGCGAAAGGCAGCAAGTTCTTCATCAACGAAGAGATCTTGAAAGACGAAGTTGCAAGAAGCGAAGAGAATTTGAAGAAAAATGTCGAAGCTCAAGGCTTAACTTTCGAACAATATCTTGAGATATCCGGTCAGACCATCGAGGCCTTACGTGCGAAAATGCATGATGACACCGAGAGGAATTTCAAGAATTTCTTAATCGAAAGAGCAATAAGTGCTAAAGAAAATTTAAGCGTCAGCGATGATGATCTTGATGCTGAAATCAAACGCCTTGCCGATCAATATCAAATGAAAGAGGATGATGTCCGCAATATCATCAATCGGAATAAGAATGAATGGATCTCTTCTCTCCTTGAAAAGAAGGCTCATGATCTCCTCATCAGCAAGAATAGTTAATTAGCACTTAAACATTGACACTGCTAAAGAAGGGCCCTATTATGAGAGGGCCTTTTTTAAGGAGAAAGTGAGGTATCTATGAAGGAAGTAACGAATAATGAACAAGTTTCCTTACCCGTTCTGATTGCCAAAAACCTTTTGGTATTTCCTTCAGTGACGGAATCATTAGAGGCTGGACGCGACTTCTCTAAAGGAGCAATTGAAACAGCTCGCGCTGATACGAATTCTCTTTTGCTCGTCGCTTCGCAAATCGATGAAAACAAGGACAAAATTGAAAATAAAGATGATTTATACCCGGTTTGCACCGTTTGTCGCATTTTAAATTACGTGGCACAGGATGGCGTTTATCGGGTGCGTGTTTCTGGCTCCAAACGCGCGTTGATTAAGGAAATGGCTTTCGACTCTTCTAGCGGCTGTTACCGCGCAAGCGTTGAGGTTATTGAAGAGACAAAATTTGACGCCCTTTCGAGCATTGAACAAGAAGCGGTGCGCGGAACGCTCGAGGAAATTGTGAGAATTATTCAGCAATCGCCTGTTTTAGCGCGAAGACTCCCGAAAAATGCTTTAAATTCAATCACGAACGGGACTGATAGCGAGCAATTGGCGGATGTTTTAGCTGCCTATCTTCCGTTGCCGATGAATGATAAGGCTGATATTTTAGCTTCCGATAACGTTAAGACGCGTCTCGAGCTGCTTCTTAAATCTTTAAAGCAACAAAAAGAGCTTTGGGACATTGACGCCAAACTTGACGATACTGTCCGCGACCGTGCTGAGAAATCGCAAAAAGAATATTTCTTGCGCGAGAAGATGAGAGCGATCAAAGACGAACTCGGTGAAGGAAAAAATCTCGGCGATGATGAAGACGCGATTCGCGAGAAGTTAAAGAACAATCCGTATCCCGAAAGCGTAAAGAAAAAAGTCGAAAAAGAACTAGCGCGTTATGAAATGATGCCTGAATCTTCTTTAGAAGCAAGCCTCATCATGAATTACATCGATGTCTTGATGAATGTTCCATGGTATCAAGAAACGATTGATGATGACGATCTTTCAAAGGTACAAGCAATTTTAGACGAGGATCATTATGGCCTCAACAAAGTGAAGAAGAGAATTATCGAATATTTAGCCGTCAAGGCTAAGACCGGGTCTTTGAAGGCTCCGATTCTTTGCTTTTATGGTCCGCCTGGATGCGGCAAAACGTCCCTTGCCAAATCGATTGCCCGCGCTTTAGGGCGAAAGTTTGTGAAGGCCAGTTTAGGCGGCGTTTCTGATGAAGCAGAAATTCGCGGTCATCGACGAACTTATGTCGGCTCAATGCCTGGGCGCATCATTCAAGGAATGACGAAGGCCGGCGTTCGCAATCCTGTTTTCCTTCTCGACGAGATCGATAAGGTCGGGAACGCGAATTATCGAGGAGATACGGCTTCAGCTCTTCTTGAAGTCTTAGATCCGGAACAAAATTCGTTTTTCAACGACAATTATTTAGAGGAACCGTATGACCTTTCGCATGTTTTATTCATTGCGACTGCGAATTATCTTGAAAACGTGCCGGCTCCTTTAAGAGATCGCTTGGAACTCATTGAAGTTCCTTCTTACACTGAACTTGAGAAAATTCAGATTGCAACCGGTTTCTTAGTTAAAAAACAGATGCGTGATAACGGTGTTAAAGAAGGCGAAGTCGAGTTCCGTGAATCAGGAATCAAAGAAATCATCGAATTCTACACCCGCGAAGCCGGCGTTCGCGAGTTGGAGCGCTTAGTTGCCTCATGCTTGAGAAAAGCAGTGGTTGAATTATTGACGCATCCAGAAACTCCGAAACCGATTATCGTGGATGATAAAAAAGTCCGCAACTGGCTCGGCGTTGAAATCTTTGAAGATACAAAGAAAGAGAAAGAACCGCAAATCGGCGTCGTTACCGGGTTAGCGTATACCGAATTCGGCGGCGACATTCTCCCGATCGAAGTCAATTATTTCCCCGGCAAAGGCGGCTTGATTTTAACCGGCAAGCTTGGAGATGTCATGAAGGAATCATGCACGATCGCTCTTGATTATGTGCGGGCCAATGCCGAGAAGTATGGTATTGATTCTTCGCTTTTCGAGAAAAACGATATTCATATTCACGTGCCAGAAGGCGCGGTTCCAAAGGATGGACCTTCGGCTGGTGTCGCGATTACGACAGCCATTGTCTCTTGTCTTACGAAACGTCATGTCGATAACAACGTTGCGATGACGGGGGAAGTGACGTTACGCGGCAACGCGCTTCCGATTGGCGGTCTTCGTGAGAAGTCTTTGGCTGCTCTCAGAAGCGGCATCAAGACGATTATTGTTCCGCTAGCTAACAAGAAGGATGTTGGCGAACTGCCAGAAGAAGTTAAAAAGAAACTCAAGATTCATTACATGAAAGAAGTGGACGATGCTTTAAAAATCGCCTTGCTTGCTTGATTGATAAAGAAAAAGGTCTCCTCCGCGGAGATCTTTTTTGTTAAAATCAACACATGAGTGTTATTAACTTTGCAGCGTCTTCTTTTTTTACCTCCAAAAAATCATATGACGAGAAACCTCTCCTTCTTGTTCCGGAAATTGTTTTTCTTGGCCGGAGCAATGTCGGGAAAAGCACGCTTATAAATCGTTTGTTAGGACAGAAGTTGGCTTTTTCTTCTAAAAAAGCCGGTAAGACTCAGCTGCTGAACTATTTTTTGGTCGACAATTCGTTTTTTCTTGTTGATACGCCGGGGTATGGTTATACAGCATACGGACATCGCGAAGACGAGAGCTTTGCGACGATGATGGACAATTATTTCCTTAACCCGCGTTTGAAAGGAGCCTTTCTTCTTCTTGATGGGCGGAGAAGTTTGAATGCCAACGACTTGCTTTTATTGGATTTTTTGAAGAAGCAAGAAGTTGCTGTCTCTTTGATTGTCACAAAAGCCGACCAATGCAAGCAGAAAGATTTGGCCCGTTTAAAAAAAGAACTTGCCCAATACTTTTCAGAATTTTATTTGAGCTCGCCATCAACGAATATTAAGGAATTGCGTTCGCTTATTGCGCGCATCTTAAATAAATAGGGAGTTGAAGTTGCTGATATGATTTACGATTTAGTGCATCTCTCATCGACAATCGCTTCGTTATATGAGGCTGAACATTTTCATGAGATCATCCCTCCTTTAAAAGAGAGATTAGAAAAAGAAAAAGGTCGTCCTTTGATCGTCTTCCTTTTCGATGGCCTCGGGCGAGCGATTTTAGAGAAACATGAAGAGAGCGCAGAATCTCTTCTGAAGCACAAATTCATGGTGATCGAGGCAGTCACTCCCGCAACGACTGTTGCCTCTACCAGTGCGTTTTTAAGCGGCAAATATCCTAGCGAAAACGGATATTTAGGCTGGACGATGCGTCTTTTGCATCCAAAGCGTTACGTTGAAGTTTTTTCGAACAAAGATATTTATAAAGGAGAAGTTTCCAGCGAAAAAAGCGTTGCTGAATTATCGCCATATTCTTCATTGATTGAGCGCATTGAGAAGAAGGGCTATCGGAGTTGCTCTTTATTTCCGGATTATATTGCCCATGATGGTTATAAGAATCTTTTAGATGGCTTTTCGCTTCTTGATAAACGTCTTCAAGAAGGATACGACTTTATCTATTTTTATTATCCTGAACCGGATGGAAGCATGCATGAATATGGCACGATGAGTCCGATTGTCGATCAAAAAATTAAAGAAATAAATGATTTGCTTTCTGATTTCCACAAAGACCATCCAAAAACTCTTTTGTTGACGATGGCGGATCATGGATTAATCGATGTTGAAGAATACCTTGATATCGCAAAATATCCGGAGATCATCGCCGATTTAGACGGGACGTTTGCGATCGAGGGACGCCTTCCTACCTTCTTTGTAAAGCCAGGGGCTCAAAAGAGATTTTACAATAACTTCCAAAAATATTTTCCAACTTTTGTTTTAAAGGATCGAGAAGAAGTCAAAAAAGAGAAGATTTTAGGACCAGAGCCTTTTAATTCTTTATTCGAAGAAAGTCTCGGCGATTTCCTCGCTTATACGTACGACAGGAAAATTCTTTTTGATAGTCGCCTTCCCCATTCGATATTCAAGGCTCATCACGCAGGAAAAACGTTAGATGAACGCGAAATAATGCTAGGAATTTATTCTTGACTTTAAAGGATGATGAATATCCGTTAAAATAAAGCGTCGCTTGAAAGGGAGGGGATTCAAGGCTTCTTCAAGAGAACTGTTTCGTGGCTGCAAGAACAGTAGAAGTCTTCCCTGAGTCGTTCAAATCGAGGCGATCGTTAGTGCGCGTTAAGGACAAATAAAGTGCTGGTGGAAAAACATCAGAATTAGGGTGGTACCGCGCGCCGCGTCCCTATCTCGGAGGCGGCTTTTTATTTTGGAAAGGAAATACCTCGATGCTTGATAAACGTTATGACCCGCAAAAAGTCGAAGAAGGCAAATATGAAAGTTGGAAAAAAAGAAAATATTTTGAAGGCGGTCTCGACAAAAGAAAAAAACCATTCTCGTTAGTAATTCCTCCGCCAAACGTAACCGGAAAACTGCATTTAGGCCATGCGATGGATACAATCCCGATGGACATCATCGCGCGTTATAAACGCTTGAAAGGTTACGATGTTTTGTGGGTTCCCGGAGTCGATCATGCCGGAATCGCCACGCAAGCCAAAGTTGAGGAAAAGTTGCGCGAAGAAGGAAAAAACCGTTACGAATTAGGACGTGAAGCCTTTTTGGAAGAGACTTGGAAATGGAAGGAAGAATATACAAAAAACATTCATTCCCAGTGGGCGGCTCTTGGCCTTTCTTTAGACTATTCGCGTGAACGTTTTACGCTTGATGAAGGCCTTGCAAAGGCGGTAAAAAAGGTTTTTATAACCCTATATAACGAAGGGCTCATCTATCAAGGCGAAAGAATCATCAATTGGGATCCTGAATTAAAAACCGCGCTCAGCAACATCGAAGTCGTTCACCAAGATGATAAAGGCGAATTTTTCTATTTCTATTATGACGTGGTTGATAGCGATGAAAAGTTAGTGGTCGCGACGACGCGTCCTGAAACGATGTTTGGTGACGTTGCTGTTTTTGTAAATCCGAATGATAAACGTTATCAAAAATACATCGGGAAAGAAGTCATTAATCCCGCGAACGGGGAGAAACTGCCGATTATGGCCGATGAATATGTCGACACGAGTTTCGGAACGGGGGTTATGAAATGCACGCCAGCGCACGATCCTAACGACTTTAATCTTGCTAAAAAATATAATTTTCCTCTTCGTAAAATTTTTGACGAAAATGCACGTTTAACTAAAGAATGTGGTCGTTATGCTGGATTGGATCGCTACGAGGCAAGGAAGGCGTTGGTTGAGCAAATTAAGAGCGACGGACATTTACAAAAAAACGAAGAGATAGTCCATAGTGTTGGCCATAGTGAAAGAAGCGGAAGCGTCGTTGAACCGATGCTTTCTAAACAGTGGTTTGTGAGAATGAAACCATTGGCTGAAAAAGTCTTGGAAACTCAGAGATCAAAGAATGGCATTGAGTTTTTGCCGACACGTTTCGCCAAAGTTTTGGAACAGTGGATGGAAAATGTCGATGACTGGTGTGTATCTAGACAATTATGGTGGGGACATAGAATACCAGCATATTACCGAAAAGATACTAAAGAAGTACTAGTTGCCTATGAAAATCCTGACCCCAATCTTTATGAGCAAGATCCTGATGTTTTAGACACTTGGTTTTCGAGCGCGCTTTGGCCTTTCGCGACTCTTAATTGGCCCGATACGTCTTCTCCAGATTTTTGTCGATATTTTCCGACATCTGTGCTTGTAACAGGTTACGATATCATTTTCTTTTGGGTTTCGAGAATGGTCTTTCAGTCGCTCCATTTCACCGGCCAGATTCCTTTCAAAAAAGTTGTGATTCACGGTCTTATTCGTGATGAGCTCGGCCGCAAGATGAGCAAATCGCTTGGGAACGGCGTCGATCCGCTCGAAGTCATTAGAAAGTATGGCGCTGACGCCTTAAGGTATTTCATTACCACGAATTCGACACCCGGCCTTGATATGCGCTATAGCGAAGAGAAAGTGCAGGCTGCTCAGAACTATCTCAACAAAATTTGGAATTCTGTTCGTTATGTCGAAATGGTTTTAGGCGAGGATTATTTGCCGAATGACCCATCTGGCGCCAAATTGAGCACGCTTGATAAGGGAATTCTTGATCGTTTGATGACGACGATTAAGAAAGTGACCACACGGATGGATGAATATGAATTCGGTCAAGCTTCATCGGTTCTTTATGACTTTGTTTATGATGATTTCTGCTCTTTTTATCTTGAGATGAGCAAAGTTGCTCTTCAAAGCGAGGATGAAGAAGTTAAGAAAGCGACACGCGACACCCTTTACTACGTTGTTAAAAACATCATTTTAATGATTTATCCTTACGCTCCTTTTGTTGCTGAGGAAATGTATCTTTCGCTTCCAAGTCATCTTGAAAGCATAATGTTAGAGACTTATCCAGAATATCGATCAGAATTTAAAGATGAAAAAAGCGCAAGAGCCAGCAGCGTCTTGATGAAAATGCTCAAAGACATCCGCAATTACAAAAGTCGTGAACATTTAGCGCCGAATGCCCCGATTGTTGTTTCAATTGCTCCACATTCAATTTTTAAGGGTGTTGAGGTTTTCCTTGAACGCTTCGCTTTTGCTAAAAAAGTGATTGTTTCGAATGCCGCACTTAAAACACCAACTTTCTTATACCAAGAAGGCTATGAACTTCAAGTTCAAGAAGAAATCGATAAAAACGCGCTTTTATCGCGTCTTAGAGTCGAGGAAAATAAAACGCAGCTTGAAGTTGAACGCGGTGAAAAAATGCTCAATAATCCGAACTTTTTAGCAAAAGCTCCGGGTGCAAAGGTAAGATTGGAAAAAGATAAATTAGAGGCAAACAAGAAACTTTTATCAGAGATTCGTGGCCGAATTTCATCTTTAGAAAATGATGAGTAAACGAGTAATTGGCGGTCACTTTCCTATTGACCTCGCTATAAAAATGGTGGAGGTGATAAATAATGAGTGGTCGCGAATTAGCAGATTGGGAACTTGAGCTTCATCGTCCCGGTGAAGCTGTGACTCTAACGTCAGTGATGGCGGTTTTAGTAATCGCCGTTGTTGCAATCGTGGTGTATAAGTTACTCAAATCGTCAGCTGGAGGAGTGAAAATACCGGGTGGCTGGACCTTCTCGTGGCGTTAAGCGTCTAAGTCATCTTCCAAAAGAATTACGTCCGCGCGAAAAAGCTAAGGCTTTCGGCCTAAATATATTGGACGAGCGTGAATTATTGGCATTAATCATCAGTTCCGGCACAGCAAACTTCGATGTTTTAACAATCGTTGATAATCTTTTTCAAAGGTATGGATGTCTTTACAACATGCAAAAAGCCACTTCAGATGATTTTTCAGAGATTAGTGGAATTTCTAAAGTTCAAGGTTTGCGCTTAGCATCGGTTTTCGAGATTGCAAAGCGCCTCAAGCAAGCGCAAACTCCTGAGCAATATAATCCAGAAAAGGCGTCTGCCTATGCGTTGTCTAACGCTAGCCAAGAGGAAGTTCTTTCTTTATTTTTGTACGATAAACGCGGAACTTTTCTTGGCTATCGCGAGCTTATGCAAGGGAACGATGCTTCTTTGTCGTTTGACTTTAGGTTTCTATTTCATGCCGTTTTGAAACATGGCGCCACAAAGTTTGTGCTTGTTCATAATCATCCATCGGGTTCTCTTCTTCCTTCTAAAAGCGATTTATTGACCACGAACTTAATTGCAAAGGAAGCGCGGAAACTTGGACTTCGTCTTTTAGACCATTTAATAGTCAACTCTGATGGCTATTTTTCGTTTTTAGAGCATCAAATGATGGAAAAATAACGGTTTTTCTTCCATTTTCATGTTTGAACATTAAAATATGACCGTTGTCGTCCTCTTGAGGGCTACAACCGCATTCTGAGGCAGGAACGCATCGCCTTGACGATGGGCCACAAGAAGCGAGTCTCAGCATAATATAGGAGGAAATGCATGTACGCAATCGTCGAAACTGGCGGTAAGCAAATCAAAGTCAGCGTTGGCGACAAAATTTTTGTCGAGAAGCTGGAAGCTCCTTTAGGCAGCGAAATCACTTTGGATCATGTGCTTTTGCTCGGCGGTGAGAAACTTACTGTCGGTCACCCATATGTCGAAGGTGCAACTGTCAAAGCCAAAATCGAGAAACATGGTTTGAGCCCCAAATTGGTTGTTTATAAGTACAAGGCCAAAGCTAACGAACGCAAAAAACAAGGTCATCGTCAGCCGTATACTTGCTTACTTATCGAAAAGATTGAAGCTTAATGATCAAGGTTACTTTCACTTATCAAAATAAGAAATTCTTTGCTCTTGAAGTAAAAGGTCACGCCAACTCTGCGCCTTATGGGCATGATCTCGTATGCGCGGCCGTCAGCGGGGTTTTACCGGGTGCATTGAACGCTCTTGAGTTAGATCCATGTGAAAGTGAATGGAAAGAAAGCGATGGTTATTTCTTGTTCAAGGCCAAGAAAGAGCTATCAGAGCATGACGAGACGGTAATTGAAACTATCTACGTCATAATTGAAGGCTTAGCGGAGGCATATTCCAAGCATCTAAGCCTAGAAAGGAAAGAAACGCCATGATGAAATTCATGTTTAAAACCGATCTTCAACGTTTCGCTTCAAAGAAAGGTGTTTCTAGCACCAGAAACGGACGTGACTCAGCCGGTCGGCGCTTGGGTGCTAAAGTTGGCGATGGTCAAGTTGTAACAGCTGGCAGCATTTTATATCGTCAACGCGGCACAAAGATGAAACCAGGTGTCAATTGCCGAAAAGGTGGCGATGACACGATTTATTGTGTGATCGATGGTGTCGTGAAGTTTGAACGCGTTGGCAAAAAAGGCAAACGCATCAGCGTCTACGCCCAATAATCGGCTATCCAATTATCTATCTTTTAATTAAAGGCCACTTTGGCCTTTTTTTGTTTCCGTTATTCGATAGTATGCTATGATATGACCATTGAAAGCGTTTACATGCAATCAAGGGGGAAATTATGAAGAAAAAGCATTTTGGGGCATTTCTCGGTGTTTTTATCTTGCTGCCAACTCTTTTGAGTGGCTGCGGTGAAACTCCATCGAGTTCTAGCAACCAAACTTCATCACCATCTTCTTCAACCGTAACAAGCGAAGAACCAATTTATGTTGATCCGCCGGCTTATGAGGAACCATCGATCTCTTTCCATTATCATCGCAACGACGGCGAATATGATGATTGGGCTTTGTGGCTTTGGGAACCAAATGCTGGAGAAGGAGAAGAGTTGACGTTCAACGGCCAAGATGAATATGGTGCGATTGCTGCTTATCCGCTCAGCCATTGGACGGATGTAGCAACTAACGGGCTCGGTTTCATCGTCAAAAATAAATCGCCAGAAGGCGGGACTGTCACTTGGGTGAGCAAAGATCCTGACGGTGATCGCTTTATAGACCTCGACAACTTCGAGATCGATGAAAATGACATATATCACGTCTATTTGATGACTGCGGACCCAAATATTTACATCAACGCTGATTTAGAACAAGCTGAAATAATAAGTTCTGCAGTCTTTAATGAAGTCGGAAATATTCATGTCGAAACGACGGTTCCTGTCAGTTCCTATCGTGTATATCAGGACGGGAATCTCGTGATTGACGGTACGAACGCAACGCCGAGAACGACTTGGAATATTATTTTCGCGAATTTTGAAGTGACGCCTGACTTCCGAAGTCTCTATGAAGTAGAAGTAACCTTTGCTGAAAGCAGCCACATTTTAAAAGCAAACGTTTCCAATTACGGTCTTTATCGGATGAGCGATTTCGCTGAGAACTATACATATAATGGCGATGATCTTGGTGCGACTTATACACCGAGCAAAACAACATTTAAAGTTTGGTCTCCGACTTCGAAAACAATTTCTTTACGGATATACGAAAACGGCACCCCGGAAGCTCTCGATGAAACAATCGGTAGCGATGAATATTTAGAGTACCCAATGACTCTTACTGAAAATGGAGTCTGGACAGCGGAAGTAAGTGGCGATTTAGCCGGTTCATATTACACGTATTTTGCAACATCAAACACCTATCCGCTTGGACGTGAAGTCGTTGATCCGTATGCCAAAAGCGCTGGCCTTAATGGTCTACGCGGACAAATTGTCGATTTTGAAGAAATCAACAGTTCTTTGGACTTCCAAAATTTAGAAATACCGCACTATGATCGGAAAGAATTAGTTGTTTATGAACTTCATATTGCTGATTTAACAAGCGATGAGACGTGGGGCGGTCCCGATGAATTAAGGGCTACTTATGAAGGCTTCGCGCTTGAAGGCACGAATTATCAAGGTGTTAAGACTGGCTTTGATCATCTGAAAGAGATGAATATCAACGCTGTTCAAATTTTGCCGTTCTTTGATCAAGCTAATGAGGAGCGTCCGCAAGAAGGAGAAGATCTTCCGGCGTTTAACTGGGGATATAACCCCCTCAACTATAATGTCCTAGAGGGATCATATTCGTCAGATCCAACCGACGGTTATCAACGAATCATTGAATTCAAAAAACTCGTTAAAGCCTATGCCGAAGCCGGCATCAGCATCATCATGGACGTTGTTTATAACCATGTGAACGGCGCAACCGGCTCTAATTTCGATGTGTTATGCCCTGGCTATTATTTCCGCGCGAATAATGATGGCAGTCTCAATAACGCTAGCGGATGCGGAAACGTTGTCGCTTCTGAACTTTCGATGGTTAGAAAGTTCATTGTTGATAGTGCTTCTTTCTGGGCTGAAGAATATAAACTTGGCGGTTTCCGCTTTGACCTTATGGGCTGTATCGACATGGAAACAATGCACGAAGTGAGCGTTGCCACAAAAGAAATCAATTCATCGTTTGCTGTCTATGGAGAGCCTTGGACCGGCGGCACCGATGTTCTTCCGTCGAGTGAAGCGGCTCTTCAATCCAATGCCCGCAGTTGGGATGGGTATGGTGGCTTTAATGATCAAATGCGCGATGCTTTGATTGCCGGCGGACTTTCAGCGCCAACTGACCGTGCTTGGGTCAGTACGACCTCCGGAACCACCAATAGCACGTGGCTCAATAAAATCGCGCTGGGAAGTAGAGGCATCACATATCTAGCCGGTCAGTCGCAAAGTGACCCTGATAAAACAGTCAACTACGTGACGTGTCACGATAATTACACTCTTTACGATCGTTTCTATTACGGGAATGAAATCGAGGACGAAGAGACAGTGAAGAAAATGGCTCTCCTCGCTGAAAGCGTGGCTCTTCTTTCCCAAGGAACGAGTTTCATGCAAGGAGGCGAAGAATTCTTGCGCAGCAAGGGAGGCGACTCTAACTCTTATCAATCAGGGTATGACGTCAATGCCTTCCATTATGATCTTTTGCTTGAACATAGCGACTTGGCTGAAGCTATGAGAACAATCATCGCTCTTAAAACTAGCAATCTTCTTCTTCATTTGAACGAGGCACAAATTGAAGAACAGATGACGGTTGAAGTAGAGGCTACTCACATTGAATATCGGATAGTTGATGACGCCGGCAATTACTTGCATTTTGCTGCAAGAAACGGACATGGAACCACCGATATAAATATTGACTTCAGCGGGGAAGAAATTTTACTTGACACCAATTATGGCGGAGGTGGTGAGATTTCATTCGATCCCTTCCAAATCGTCATAAGTTCAAATATTTAAGTCTTATTAAGAAAGCGCCCGCTTCTAAGGAAGTGGGTGCTTTTTTATGTCAAGCAGAAATCTTAAAACGCTCTTTATAGATTGACGAAATCTATAAAAGCAAAGGTCTTTTTCTACTATCTCGCAAGAAAAAATAATTTTTGTTTTTATGGTTTTTTATGTAAATAAACATCCGATGTTTGCTGATATTTTTCTCTTTTTTTCTATAAAAGCGCTTTCAGAAAGAATGTAAGCCCTTCCACTTTCGATATTTACTGATTTTTTCTTTCGAGTAAAATGTAGGCATGTTAAGCAATTAATTTACGAAGGGGTTCGTTTAGGCGACTCCATGTAAATTTAGAAAGGAGCGTTAATTAATGGCTAACAAAAAAAAGGGGCTTCTCCTGGCCGCTGGCGCTGTAGCTGCGATTGTTTTAGCGGGCTGTGGCGGCGGAGGAGGAACTAGCAGCACTGGCAGTAACACCAGTGGCGGCGGAGGAGGAACTAGCAGCACTGGCAGTAACACCAGTGGCGGCGGAGTCTCGTCAGGAGGCGGAAGTGGTACTCTTTCTCTCTCAATTTGGTGCCCATCAACCGACAATAACTACATGAGCACCATCATCACCAATTTCAAAGAGGACAATCCGGAATATGCAACAGCCGATATCCGGGTAATTGCTAACCCCGGTGAAGGTGAAGTCGCTAACTTGGCTAATCAGGAGCAGGAAGCGACAGCTGATGTCTTCTGCTTGGCTGACGACAACATTCGTCAAATGGTCGAGGCGGAAATGATTGCTCCGCTCACTGATGAAGAAGTGGCAACCGCTATTGAAGAAAACGGCGAAGATGCCGTTGATGCTGGCCGTGTTGACGAAACAGCGTATGGCTTCCCGTATCGTAACGACAATGGCTACGTTCTCTATTACGATTCATCGATTATCACTCCCACACAAGCTTCAACGCTTGAAGGAATTTTAGCTGCTTGCCAAGAAAGCGGTTCTCTCTTCTATTATGAAATCGCTGATTCTTGGTACACCCCGTCATTCTTGACAGCTGTCGGTGGCAAATGGGAAATCAACGCTGATGGCGATATTGTTGCTAACTTCTTGAACGAAACGGTTGTTCAAGGCGTTGAGTCCTTCAAGACCCTTTACGATCAATATCGCGAGACTTGGGTTGTTCAAGAAGCTTTAGATGCCGGTGATATTGATGCTGGATTACAAGAAGGTGCTGCCACAAGAACTGGTGCCTTCATTTGCTGGAACCATTACGACGATGCAGTTGCTCTCAATGAAGACATTGAATGCGCTCCGCTTCCGACATTTAATGGTCAAGCTCTTAGAACCTTCCTTGGTTACAAACACGTTGGTGTCAAGTCTGAGACCTTAGGTCTTACTGGCGATCGCGCTGTTCTAGCAAAAGAATTTGCTGCTTATCTCACCAATCAAGAATCGCAGCAACTCCGTCGCGATACTTTAGGTCATGGTGTTACCAACCTCGTCGTCAACGAGACGCCATATACTGATAACCCACACCTCACAATCTTAAATGAAATGTTTGCTGATGGTGCGACAATCGCTCAAGGTGTCAATGTTACTGCCGATTTCTGGGATCCTGTCAAATCTATCGGACAAGCTATTTATCTCCAAAGCGGTTGGGGTGAATACACCGGTGGTGCTGCCGATGTCCTTGGCAATGTTGTCAATCAGACTGGCTGGGTCAGCAATCCTGATCTTTAATTCACAAAATTAGTTGATGTATTCGGGACAAGGGGCGCCACGTACAATGGTTGCCCCTTGTTCTTGAAAGTCCTAAGAAGAAAGGGAGAGGCTTTATATGAGCGATATGAACACAAACGAAACGCCTGCTTCTTCGACGTTGGATCAAGAGCAACGCGATTCTGGTTTAGATTTTTCGGCCGCCGGATCAATTGGCGCGCCACCAGGAAAACCCGATCCATTTTATGTTAGATTCGGAATGGGCTTTCTTAAATTTGCCGTGAAGCTTCTGGCTTTCTCGCTTGGCATTGTAATTGAGGTTCTTCGAGCTGTTGGTGTTATCATCAAAGGCATTTTTGTTGGAATCTTCAAACTTTTTATTGGAATTGGCAAAGTTTTTAGAGGCGCATTCCGAATTTTCCGTGAAGTGGATTGGGCTGGCAAACTGTCATTCCTCTTCCTTGGCGTTGGACAGATAAAAAGAAAGCAATATCTTGATGGCTTTGTTTTCTTGATTCTTGAAATCGCCTTCTTGATGTTCATGTTTATTCCTTTCAGCGGTGCAGGTGTTCCGCTCGGAATCAACAATTTGATTGACTTCTTCAGTTTCAACATTGGCGCCGCTCAAAATCCGACATCCGGATATTGGGATTCAGTCACAAGAAATACGGAAGCTTATGTCATGGGTTTCCTCACAATCTTCATTATCATCGCTTTCGTTATTCTCTACGTTATCGCTATCAAAGCGATGTATGATAACTGGCAAATAACGAAAGAAGCCGATTATAAACAAGCGCGGATGGCTGGGCTTAATATTCTTTCTCATCCTTCAGCAGTTGAAGAAGATTTCAGTCATCTTTCTTCTTTCAAGATAAGAAAATTAGCCCGTGAAAAATACGGGTATTCGCGTCTTGCTTCCTATTACATCGCTAGGATTCCTTTCAAACGAATTAATGTTCCGAGCGAAAAAGCGCTTCGCAGTCGTTATCAAAGATTAAAGATTAGAATTCGCGATTGGATGTACGCAGAGATTTATGATCCGTTGAGGAATAGTTTGCTCGCTCATTATGACTATTTTTCGCCTCTTGAGAGATATTTGGAATATTATCCGAAGGCTCCCGAGGAACGTTATGGACGCGAAGCCGTCATAAAAGAGACTCGCTTGGAATTAATCAAATTCTCGCATAAATTTGACAAATACAACGATTATTTGGCCGTCATGCGCGATTATCGCCAAATAATAAACGCTTTCTCGCGCGCTGATTTGCTCTATAAGGCGCTTTTTGCTCAGGATCCGGTTTCAATCAAGAATAACGAAATTCCGCTTCCGTGGAATGCTCGTCTTTCAGTTCGCAAACGTGTTTCCTCGATCGTCGGAGCTTTTGAATTGCCGCTTCCGATCGCCAAAAAAGTTACGCATCTTGCGATTTTCGAAATTGATAAAATCCGTAAGAAAAATTCTGCTTTGACTGAAGACACTCAACGGAATTTGGCCCTTGCCGCCTTTAAGAAATTGGAAGATTCCTATACTCTTCAACGCGACCAGTTTGAAGACACCAATTATAAAGACGTCATCAATGGTTACAACACGGCTTTGGAAATTTATCAAAGTCCGACTAAATTCGATGATCTTTTTAAGCAGGGTAAATCATATTTGATTCATACGCTTGAAAATGATTACGCGATGGATCCTTCTTTGGCGCGCGAAGTTTATCGGAATTTAAAGCACGCTAACGAACTTGAAAAGAAGAAAACAGGCGAAGGCTCTCTTTATTTATCGCGTGTCATCACTAATCTTGAACCGGTCTTGTCTTTTAGAAAGACTGTTCCCTTCCATGGGCAACCGACGCGGAGTTTAAAGCGAGTTAAGGAATTTGCTGACGAAAAATTTGCAATAACCGTTTTATCGCTTCCAACGATTGCTTGCGTTGTGACTGTCATCTTGCCGCTTGTTTGTTCAATCTTTGTTAGTTTCACCAACTGGGATCAATATCACACAAATCGACGCTTTATTTGGTCGCTTGATTCCTTCGGTATGCTTTTCGGCACCTTTGGAAGCACGGGCACAGGTTCCTATTCCTATACTTTCTTCACGCTTCTTTGGTGGACCTTAATTTGGGCATTCTTCGCTACTTTCACTAACTACTTCTTCGGCATCATCTTGGCTCTTATCATCAACCGCAAGAGCATTAAATACACGAAAGTGTGGCGAACTCTCTTTGTTATCACAATCGCAGTTCCGCAATTTATTTCCTTGCTTGTCATGAATCGACTTTTAGGGAATGGCGGAATCATCGGAACGTGGTTGAAGAATCAAGATTTCTATGCCGATGGATTATCGAAATTCTTTGGTTGGGGCACTTGGAATGAAGGCGTTTGGAGTGCCTACGCTCCTCCGCTTTTAGGTGGTACCGGTTCTTCGGTCAATAGTGCTATATGGCCGAAAATCACGATTATCATCGTTAACATATGGATTGGCGTGCCGTTTACGATGCTTTCGACATCCGGTATTTTGATGAACATTCCTGATGATTTATATGAATCGGCTCAGATTGATGGCGCTGGTCCTTTCCGGCAATTGGTCTCAATTACCATGCCTTATATCTTCTTCGTGACTGGACCTTCGCTTATTACGACATTTGTCGGTAATATCAATAACTTCAACGTTATTTACTTCCTCTCAGGAGGCGGACCGACAAGCGGTGACCCGAACCTTGTTTTTCCGGCCGGTCAGACCGATCTCTTAATTACGTGGTTATATAAACTGACAAACGATCGACAGGACTACTCGCTTGCCGCCATTATCGGCTTGATGGTCTTCATTGTTTGTGCTTTCTTCTCGCTTATCGTTTATGGACGTTTAGGCGCGGTTAAGAACGAGGAGGATTTCCAATAATGCGTGCAAAGAAAATTGTTGGCGACACTATTGTTTACGTTGTCTTAGCCTTTATGGTGGTCGTGTGGGTCTTCCCGCTCATTTGGTTAATTCTTCAAAGTTTCTCTGGCGAAACGGGATCAGGTTCTTCCGTCCGTTTTATGCCGATTTCTTGGAGCACGGATCCCTACGTTCAATTGTTTACAAACACGATTGAAAGGAACGGGCAGCTGGTAGCAAGCGATTACAACTTCTTCGGCTACGTTGAAAATGGCGTTTTCTATCCCGGAGCCTTCCTCAACACCATTTGGATTTCAATCGTTGTCATGATCGTTTCGACGCTCTTCACTTTGATGGCCGCTTATGCCTTCTCGCGTTTGCGCTTCAAGAGTCGTACAAAGATGATGCGAGTCATTTTGATTCTTGGCATGTTCCCTGGTTTTATCACCCTCATCGTTTTAAAAGAAGTTTTCGGAATGATCGGTCTTTCGCAGAATCTTTGGGCCCTCGTCATCATTTATTGCGGTGGCGCCGGAATGAATTACTACATTTCGAAAGGTTTCTTTGATACGATCTCGCGGCAAATCGATGAAGCAGCAATGGTTGATGGCGCGACGCGTTTCCAAATCTTCTATAAGATTACTTTGCCGCTTTCGAAGCCGATTGTCGTCAACGTCGCTTTGACAGCCTTCATGTCACCTTGGGGCGAATATGTTACGTCAAGTTTCCTCATGGGCGGACAAACTCCTGAGAAGACGAACTGGACAGTCGCTAAGACATTGTGGGCAATGCTCAACTCTGGTGATATGCCTTCGCGCCCCGCCTATTGGCGTTCATTCTGCGCCGGTGCGGTAATTGTCGCCATTCCGACAACCCTCATCTTTATGTTTATGCAGAAATATTATGTTTCAGGCGTTACCGGTGGAGCTGTTAAGGGCTAATGAAAACATTAAATTCTTTCAAAAGGGCGTTTGCCCTTTTTCTTGGAACGATTATGAGCGTGGCTGCAACTGGTTGTCAGGGTCCAACGAATAGTTCAGAAACAATGCCTTCCAACCCGTCGTCAAGTTTTCCGGTTTCAGAGTTACCTGCCGGTGTGCGCGAAGGCGTTGGTTATGAAATTTTTGTTGGCTCTTTTAAAGATAGCAATGGTGACGGAACCGGCGATCTCAAAGGCATTGAAGAGAAATTGCCGTATCTTCGCGAATTAGGAATTAAACGTGTTTGGTTGACTCCGATTTTTCCTTCTCCTTCTTATCATAAATACGACTGCGTGAACTATTATGCAATTGACGCAAGTTTTGGGACTCTGGAGGACTTGGATAGTCTTGTGAGTTCTGCTCATGAACTCGGCATCGAAATCATCCTCGACTTAGTCATCAATCATACATCGACTGCCCACGCTTGGTTCCAGCAATCGGTAGAGGACTACGCCAACAACAACACTTCTAGCGATAGCAAGAAGGACTGGTATGTTTGGTCCGATACTTATAAAAGCGGCTATCAGCGAAATCAGCAAAACGGTGCTTATTATGAAGCTAATTTTTCATCTGGCATGCCTGAATTAAATTTGGCGAATCCTGCCGTTATTGACGAAATTAGACGCATCGCTTCCTTTTGGCTAATCGATCACGACATTGACGGCTTTCGTTTAGATGCTGTTCGTTATTATTTCTTCAATGATACAGGCAAAAACACTGAATTTTGCCGTGAATTTGGCGAATATTGTTGGAGCATTAAGCCAAGCGCGTATTTGATCGGCGAGGCATGGGAGAGTTCACCGACTCAAAGCGGCATTAATCAATATGCTGAGAGCGGCTTGACTTTCTTTAATTTTCCGACTGCCGAAACACGCGGCAATGGTCCTGGCGCTGCTGTCAGCATCAGCAGTTCTTGGAATCGTTACAGCGAAGCTTTGGTTAATGCTCAAACGGGAGTTGAAAGCGCTTCTTCGACTTCGCAGTTAGCGATGTTTATTGACAATCACGATACGAATAGGGCGAATCCAACGATTCGTGGACAACGCGCCGATGCGGTTTCACGAAGAAAATTAGCCTTTGCTTTAACGATTTTGACTCCGGGAACGCCGTGGCTTTATTATGGCTCGGAGATTGATTTATGGGGCAGCCGTTCCAGCAGCGATTCACAGGACTACGCTCGGCGTCTAGCGATGGTTTGGGGTGGCGACGAAACGCGCTGCGACAATCCCGGAAATTACAACGACTCCGAGATGCAAGTGACAACCGGTGTCGCAGAGGCAAAAGCAGATTCGAAGAGCCTCTATAACCATATTCGTAAATTGATTTACATCCGAAACACGCATAATGAACTTTTCCAATATGGGAAATACAGTGAATGCGATATGACGCTTTGGGGTAATGAAACCGCTTTAGAAGATAATGTCATGTGTCTCAAGATAACTCATGAGGGGAGCGAATATTATTTGTTCCACTCAAAAGCCACTGAGGCGCAGACGATAAAAGTTCCAGGCGGTCTCAGTATCATTGAAGATGTCCAAGCTGATGATGCGCTTTCGCATTTAGAAAACGACGCTTTAACCATTCAGCCCACTTCTTCGGTGCTTATCGGTTGAATACTTAAATAAAAAAGGGGGAAATATGAAAGGAAAGGTATTGGCTTTATCTTCGGCCATTCTCGCATTAGTTTTAAGCGGATGTAACGGCCAAGACATAAGTAGCAGTGCTTCTAGTTCTTTTAATGATTCGAATTCTAGCAGCATGAGCGATAGTTCAACGACGAGTGGCGGAAGCGACTCTTCTTCGACTATTGAAGAGCCTCCGGTTGAAACGCCGCTTCCGGAAAACTGGCAAGGAACGGTGCGCATTTATTATCACAATGATACTTCAGACTATGCGAACCGTCGCCTTTGGGTTTGGGATAATGATGTCGACGGCAAAATTATCGGCGAATTAGAATTCGACAATCAAACCGAGCCGGACGCCTATGGCGTTTATAAGGATATCGATTTCAGCGAGGCTCCATGGTCAACGACTTACCACACTTCAATTTCTTTCATCATCAAGATGGCTGGAACTTGGGCCGATCAAAGTCAGGATGTCGTTTGCTCTTTGGATGATTTTTATTCGAACGTGACAACCGACTCTGATGGACGTGAATTAATCACGATTTACGCTTATGATATCGGTGGCAATCAAGTAGCGGCCACCCATGCCCGTGAACTTGCGCTCGGCGATCGCATCGGCTCCTTATCATTCACTGATTGGCGAACGCTTCACGTCGAGGGAACAGGTCAAGATGACGGTCGTCCGGATGAAGAGATTGGTATCGTTTCTTCTTATGATTTATACGGTTTCGATCAATCGTATTATTTGATGGATTCTCTAGATCAAACTCGACATAAGAATGACTATCTTCTCGCCTCGGGTTCACCAAACGCGAAAGAATTTGATATTACCTTCACTGAAGATATTGCCATGAATACTGACTATATCCTTGAAGCCCGGATGAGCAGCAATCCATCGCTTACGAAAACATTAGGCGCCACTTTCGACCTTCTTTATGACGATCCGAAATTCATTAGCGATTACACTTATGACGGCGATGATTTAGGCGTTTCTTGGGATGGTGACGTTCCGACCTTCAAAGTTTGGTCGCCTGTCGCCTCTAGCGTTTCAATTCACCTTTATTATTCGGGAACCCCGAACAGCCTTGCACAACGTGAATATGAAATTTATGGCAGTGATAACGGAACGACTGTTCCGATGACTTTGAGCGATCACGGCGTCTGGGTTTTGACGAATCCTAGACAACTCAGTTTATACCGTTATTACACGATTGAAGCGATTGTCGCCGGCGGAACGGTTGAACTTGTTGATCCTTATGCGATCAGCACCGGTATCAACGGGCAACGCGCCGCGATTTTGACGCCCGAACAACTTTCAGCAACCGATCCTTCCGGTTTCCGTGAATCAGTTGCCGGCTTAGCTACTGACTATCCGCTTGACAGTCCGAATAATTTGACCGTTTATGAAGTCCATATTCGCGATTTCACAATCGATGAAACTTGGGTTTCTAATGAGAACAATCCGCGCGGAACATATCCCGCTTTCGTTGAATCCGGCACAAGTTACGCTGGAGTATCTACGGGCTTTGATTCGCTTCTTGAATTAGGAGTGAACGCCGTTCAACTTTTACCGGTTTTTGACCAAGATAATGATGAACGAACAATCTATCAAACCGTCAACGGCGAAGTGACTTCAACTCTCCCTGGATATAACTGGGGTTACAATCCGTGGAACTTCAACGTTGTCGAAGGTTCTTACTCAAGCGATCCTTATTCGGCAACTCAAAGAATGCTTGAATATAAAGAACTTGTTCAAATTTTAGCTGATAACGGCATCCGTACGATTATGGATGTTGTCTATAATCATATGTCGAGCGTTGGCAATAACGCTTTTAACAAATTGATGCCGCGTTACTATTTTAAAGTAGCTGAGGATGGCTCTTATATCGATGAAACAGGCGTTCATAATACCTTTAATACAGAACGTTTGATGGCTTCGCGCTTTGTTGTTGATTCTGTTTGTTTCTGGGCTGAAGAATATGGAATCAAAGGATTCCGCTTCGACCTTATGGGTTGTATTGAGACATCCACAATGCGTGATGTAAAAGATGCCCTATATGATATTGATCCGGAGATTGTAGTCTATGGTGAGGGTTGGAGAGGTTCAGGTTCTCCAAGCGACACGCAGGCGGGCATCTACAATGCATATCGCGATCTTGCTGATAACGGCAAGGGCAGTGTCGGCGTTTTCAATGACTGCGGACGCGATGGCTTAAAAGGCAATACAACATGGGGCAGCGTTGCGCCTTCTTATGGTTTTATGTCACAAGGCGCCAACGATTTAAATCCCGATACTCTCTATAACGCAGCTACCGTTTATTTAGGTGAAAATCGCCACATGACGCAAAATGAAGTTCCGGTCAATTCTTATCCGGATCAGACTGTCAATTATGTCTCTTGCCACGATAATTACACGCTTTATGATCAACTGAATTATTGTTATTACGCTGGTAACGGCGCTTCTACTGATGAAAATCCCGGCGTCAAAGAGGCAACATTAGCGACTACTGCCTTCGTCTTGATGTCGCAAGGCATTGCCTTCATTCATGGCGGAGAAGAAATTCTCAGACAAAAATTGATGTATGAAGGTGATCCTTATTGGGACGCGATTGAAGAAAATGATTACGTGACAGTTGACGATAACGTCCGTCTCATCCGCAATTCTTATGCCTATGGCGACGCTGTCAACTCCTACAAATGGGATCGGAAAGCTGAATTCAAAGATTATTTTGATAAATACGCTGAGGCGTGCCAAACACGGGCAAGACTTCTTGATGAAGGAATTTTAGGTGTTGATTACGATACGATTCAAGGCTCTTACACAAGCGACTGGGGCACTGAACTCAAATATACGCGTTGTTGGGATGATATGGTCAGTCCGTTAACAAGCGGCGGTTATCGTGAAGTTCTCGCCGTTCAAACAGAATTCTCGAAGATGCCAAGCGGCGGAAACGATGTTTATGTTGTTCTTGGCGGACGGATGAACGGAGAAACGCGAAGTTTAGGAATGGGTCAAGGACAATTAGAGGTTCTTTATTCAACAACTGCTGAGGCTGGTTCAACAATCAGCGTCGGCGCGAGCAATACGATTGATGTCAGCGAATATCAGATGATGATTGTTCGTCGTATTTCATAAAAGAAAGAACATTTTAAATGAAAAGGAAAATAATCTTTGGCTTGAGTACTGCCCTTTTGCTTGCTCTTACTTCTTGCGGTGGAGGTGCAGACAGTTCAAGTGTTAGCGATTCAACATCATTTAGCAGTGAGAGTTCTAGCAATCAAGATTCTAGTTCCAGTTCTTCTACGAGTTCTACAGGTGGTCAAAGTTCAAATTCTTCGACAAGCAGTGCCTATACGAGTCAAGAAATAGAGGAATATCTTCAAGAACTTTCTGAGACTTCTGAAGCTGATCATCTTTATTATCATTATCGTCGGCATGACAATCAGCCGTCTTCTTATAGCGACTGGGATGTTTGGGCCTTTCAAAATGCCCCGCGTTCGGGCGAAGGCGCTAAATTCGATTGGGTTGGACGAACAACTTCTAGCGATAAACTCAGCGCGACAGGCGATGCGGTTGTCGATCCGATCGGCGGTGCCTATATCGACATTGATTTAACGGAGACTTACGATGGCGGCTGGGATGCTAGCACGCGAACAATCGGCGGCGATGTCGTCTCTTACATGCACAATAATGAGATTTGCACGCGGATCGGACTCCAGATTGTCAAATCTTCGACCAGGGTTTCCGGCAGTGGTTTCTGGACAAACGACGGCGGCGATTTAAGGGTCGCTCTTGCTGACTACGCTTTTGCGAATGCAGATGGCTCGACTTCATATCACGTTTTCGTCTCAGAAGATAACGTTCAGTCGCCGAGTCCCTTGCCTTCTGTTGAAATTGAGGATCCGTTTGCAAACGATGATGGAACTAACGTTACCTATGGCGATAGTCGTTATGATAATGTCGATTGGAATCAAGAAGAAGCGCTTGCTGAAACTTCGCCGCTTTTCCTTAAGGGCGAAAGCGAAACTCCGGTGAATTATTTAGAAAACGGAGCGGGCGTCGGTTATCAGATCATGGTTTCTTCTTTTGCCGATTCTGATGGTGATGGTTTCGGCGATATTTATGGAATTACTCAAAAGCTTGATTACATTCAGGAACTTGGCGTCAACGTCCTGTGGTTAACGCCGATTCAATTGAGCGATTCTTATCACGGTTACGACATTTCCGATTACACGCAGGTTGATCCAAAGTTTGGCTCCAGCGTTTCGCCAAACGCTCTTTCTGGGGGACGCGTAACGAGCGCCACAGCAATGGAAGACTATAAAGATTTATTGGATGGCGCGCACGAAAGGGGAATGGCTGTTATCATGGACTTAGTCCTCAATCATACCTCGACTTCAAATAATTGGTTCATCAGATCGGCTCAACTTGATGAAGAATATCGCGGCTATTATCAATGGGGCAACCACGAGACGAATTCTACTAACATCAACGAAGATAAATTTTGGTATCCGTATGGTTCGCATCCTTATAGCTATTACGCAAAGTTCGGTTCTTCGATGCCGGAACTTAATTTCTCTTACATTCCAACTCGCGAAGCGGTCGTCAGCATGGCTAAGACATGGTGCTCAATCGGCGTCGATGGCTTCCGTGTCGATGCGGTCAAACATATTTATATGAACGATGAGGTGGAAGCTGATAGCGGCGACACCATCATCAACGATCGCTCAACGAATAGCGAAGGTGAAAGACAAGATTATAGTTCCAATTTAACGAAGAATTTGAATTTCTGGCGTTATTTCAATAGCGAAGTGAAAAAAGATTATCCGAATTGCTTCTTAGTCGGCGAGAATTTTGATGGCCATGCCTATCATGTCGCGCCTTTCTATGAAGGGTTCGATTCTCTTTTCGACTTCTATTCTTATTTCAATTTGACAAGCGCTGCTGCTCACGCGCGAAACGGGAGCATCGGAACGGCTGTTGCTTGGTGGAGCGGGATTTCCGGTGCTTACGGCTCAATGTATGATCCCGATTCCGAAATTGGCGGCGATGCTGGAATTTCTGGTTCAACAGAAGCTCTCCGCTATAACGGGAACTGGGATTTATATCACGTCATGCGTTCATATAATCAGTATCGCACGGGTGGAGACTTGCCTACTGATGATGAGGGTTTCTCAACTTTAATGGGCAGTTTTACGTCTAACCACGATATTGCGCGTTGCATCAATCGAGTGGCTGGAACTGGCGATAGCAGTGGAATTCAAGCGCAAGGCAATCTAACTCCTACAAATTATGATAGTTATCTCCAAAGCGCCACCTTAGTTGAAATCGCGGAATTAATGCTTCCGGGATTGACTTGGATTTATTACGGCGATGAACTGGGGATGACTGGAAACTTCAAGGAAGGACAAAACGGCAACAGCGATTACGCGGATTTGGCCTATCGTCAACCGATGAAGTGGGTCGAGGACGGCGCAGTCGGCGATGGCTCGATGACAACGGGTTATGGCGTCACTGGTTCTGGCGTTGCTGTAGAATGGGATGAAATCAACGCTTCTTCGCTTGTTGTTTCAGCTGATGAAGCGGCAACTAGCGAGCATTATCTGGCGATTCAAGATTTTGCGACTTTGAAATCAGCCTCTCAAACGCTCATTCGTGGCAACTATGTTGCTTATGATTGGAAAGTCAACAATCAACAAGTTGATTACGTTTTCAACTTTCAAAGAACTCTCGGTGCTGAAAGTTACAGCATCGTCATCAATTTCTCGCCGACGGCAACGCTTGATGCCGGATTCACTGGTGAAGTGGCTGCTTCTTATAACGGAGCGACTTTGACGCGAATTCCGCCTCTATCAGCTATTGCAATCAAGTTATAAAAGAATCGGGAAAGCGCTTCGAAAGGGGCGCTTTCTTTCTCTCACTATGGTATATTTTCAGTGTTATGCGTTTTACTATTGCTATTCCAACAATGAATCAAACGGCTCTCTTGATTCAAAATCTCGAAGAACACCTTGTTCCCTATTTTGATTCTTTGGGCATTGATTACGAGATTCTCGTCTGTTCTGACGGGTCTGATGAACCGAATCAAAAAGCGCTTGAACAAGTGAAAGCTCGTCTTCCCGAAAAGGTCCGTTTTTTAACATATCAGGGTCATAGCGGCAAAGGTCATAACGTCAAACGCTTAATTGAAGAGGCTGAAAGCGATTGGTTCGTCTTTATGGATACTGACCTTGCGACTGACCTTGATGCTTTCCAAACATTATTGCCCTACATTGATGATTACGAGGCGATTATCGCTTCTCGTCATCATGAAGGAAGTCTAATTCTTGGCGAGCAAGGATTTTTGAGACGCTTGATGGGGCGCGTTTCTCGTTCTTTGATCAGGCACAAATTCAAATTTAAAGGCATTACTGACACGCAGTGCGGTTTTAAAGCATTCAAAACGTCAGTTGCGAAAAAAATGGCGGAGAAACAGATTATCGACGGCTTTGCTTTTGATGTTGAATATTTATATTTCCTTTTCTTGAACGATTATCGCGTTTTGGAAATCCCTTGCCGTTGGACTGATTATCCATCTTCAACAATCGGTCACCCTTTTAAAAGCAGTCGTCTTTTCGTGAAAGATTTAAGAAAAATTCAACGGAACAAGAAGAATTACATATTGACCGCTGAAGAGAAAATAGAGCTGGAGGAACTTAAATAATGCTCATCGATCACGCGCTTATTGAAGTTGCTTCTGGACGCGGTGGCGATGGCGCTGTCTCTTTTTTGCATGATAAAAACACTGAATATGGCGGTCCCGATGGCGGAAACGGCGGACGCGGCGGTCATGTCTATTTCCGCGCTACGCACAATTTAAATAATCTTTATCGCTTTCGGCACGGAAAGCTCTTCCGCGCTGAAGACGGAAAAAAAGGCGGGAAGAAAAACATGAACGGTCTTCAAGGCGCTGACCTTTATGTCGATGTTCCTCTCGGCACGCTTCTAATTCGCGAAAGCGATCATTTTCTACTCGGCGACTTAAAAGAAGAAGGAGAAATCTTATTGGTCGCAAAAGGCGGACGCGGCGGACGCGGCAACGCCTCCTTTAAATCGTCGCGGCGTCGGATTCCTCGTTTTGCTGAAGGCGGTGAACCGGGAGAGCGTTTTCGAATCCTTTTAGAATTAAAATCGATTGCTGATATTGGTTTAATCGGTTTTCCCAATGCCGGAAAATCCACCTTTTTAAACGTCGTTTCGCGCGCGAATGTTGAGACTGGCGACTATCCTTTCACGACTATCTCTCCAAATCTCGGAACTTTTTATAGCGATGAAGGGAAACGCTATATCGTTGCTGATTTACCGGGTCTTATTGAAGGGGCAAGCGAAGGAAAAGGACTCGGACTTGCCTTTTTGCGGCACGCTGAACGTTGCCGGGTTCTTTTGCATCTTGTTTCGATGAGCGAAGACAATCCATATGAGCGTTATAAAATTATCCGCGAGGAATTGATGAAATATGGCGCTCATTTAGAAGACCGACCAGAAGTGGTGATCGCTAGCAAAATGGATGATGAATTTGCAGAGGCTCGAAAAAAAGAATTTGACGCTAAATTGGGTTTTGCTTCTTTTCCTCTTTCTTCTTATACGCGCCAAGGCATAGATGAGATTTTATCTAAAGCACGTTATCTTGCCGATGTGACTCCCTCTTTCCCTTTAAAAGAAGAAGAGACGTCTGCATATCAAATTTACGAATTTAAAGAGGAGGAAACTCCGCTCCTTGTAAAAAAAGACAAAGCTCATGAATATCATGTTGAAGGAAAAGCAGTAACTGAGCTCTTGAAACGTGCAAGTTTTGTAACCGAAGAAGGAATTCAGCGCTTTTTAAAGGCCTTAGAACGTTACGATTTAGACGCCAAACTGAAAGAAGCCGGCGTTGCTCCGGGCGATACAGTGATAATTGGGAGTTTTGTTAGCACGTATTACGAGTAAAATATATTCGGAGTTTAGATGAAAGAACGCTTGCTGCCATATCTTGCATTTCTAACTAGCGGTCTCATCATTCTCTTGATCATTTTTCATGTTTTAATCAATTAGTCAGTATGATTTATTCTCTTAAAGGCGAAGTTACAGCGATTTTCGAGCAAGAAATCGCACTCGACGTCCATGACGTCGGCTATCTTTTGACGGTCTCGCGTCCTGAAGACTTTCGTTATGGCGATCAAGTGCTTGTTTATTGCCACGAGATATATACTGAAAACGATCATTACCTTGTTGGATTTAAAGACAAGGCTAACCGCGAAGCTTTCCTTTCGCTTATCGGCGTTAAAGGCATCGGTCCAAAAACGGCGATTATGGCTCTCCGCGAAACAACGCCTGAATTGCTTTTTAAAGCGATAGCTTCTAATAACACCGCCTATTTGAAGAAACTGCCTGGCATTGGCGCTAAGGCGGCCTCCCAAATCATTCTTGATTTAAAAGGGCATTTAGCTTCAAGCGACAAAAAAGGAAATCCGCGTCAATTCGAAGAAGTTCGTTTGGCTCTTTTAGAATTAGGCTTTAAAGGCAAAGAGATCGATAATGCTTTGGCTCGTGTCGATGGATTAAATCTCAACAACCAAGAGATTCTTCGCCAAGCCTTGAAATATCTACATAAAGGAGAGTAGGGAATGTCGCGCTTATTAGATGCCCATCGCGAAGAAGCTGATCTCAAAAGCGAAACGACATTGCGTCCGCAGCGTTTGAAAGAATACATCGGGCAAAGTGAATTAAAACATAACCTTGAGATTTTTATGGGCGCGGCCCGCAAGCGTGAGGAGACGCTTGACCATGTTCTTTTGTATGGTCCTCCGGGACTTGGAAAAACGACTTTGGCTTATGTCATCGCGAACGAAATGCATGGAAAAATTAAAGTAATAAATGGTCCGTCAGTCGAAAAAACCGGTGATTTAGCCGCTGTTTTGTCTGAATTACAAGCCGGAGATGTCCTTTTTATCGATGAGATTCATCGTCTTCCGCGCGTCGTTGAAGAAGTTTTGTATAGCGCGATGGAGGATTTCACTTTGACGATTCTCATCAATCGCGATGGAATGGCAAAATCATTGAACTTGCCTTTGCCGCCTTTCACGCTCGTCGGTGCGACAACGCGAGCCGGCGATCTTTCTTCTCCTCTCCGCGATCGTTTCGGCATTTCGGCAAAAATTGATTTTTATAAAGTCGAAGAGCTTGAGCAAATAATTCAAAGGACCGCGAAAGTTTTAGAGATGCCGATCGATGAAAAAGCTTGTTATTTATTAGCGACTAGAAGCCGCGGAACTCCGCGAATCGCCAATCGCATCTATAAACGCGTCCGCGACTTTGCTTCCTTTGAAGGATTAGATATCATCGATGAAAAATTGGCTTTAAAAGCCTTGAATGCTTTAAAAATCGATGAGCTGGGTCTTGATGATGTCGACCTCCGTTATCTGCACTGTATCATCGATCGTTTCCATGGCGGTCCGGTCGGACTTGAATCTATCGCAGCCTCGATCGGGGAAGAGATTACGAATCTCGAAGATGTTTATGAACCCTACCTTGTGATGTCGGGGCTCGTCAACCGCACTCCGCGTGGGAGGGTTGTGACTGAAAAAGCTTATCAACATCTCCATAAACCGCATCAAATGCACCTTCCTTTTTAAAAATAATAGCCCTTTAGGGCTCTAGTTTATTGAAAGAAGAGGCAGAGACGTTTAGAATGTGTCACGTGCCAGGCTTTTTGGCTGGTTTTTCTTCCATCATCGGAGGTCGACAATGCGACGTAAATTAGCTTATATTTTGCTCTCTTCTGCCTTAATCTTTGCCGGAGCTGCAACGATCGGAAGTGCTATCACAAGCATGGATACCGATTTGACGTATGGAGCAGGGCGTGAATTGGTTTTCAAGATCTCTGAGCATGGTACAACTTATAACGGGGTCGATCCTGATAATTACATCCAGGATGACGGCTATCAAGCCGTTGACGCTGTCAGCGAGGAAATGGAACGGCGCTTAGAAACATGGGGCGTCAATTCAACGGTTATTAAAGAGGGTTATAACACGATCAAAGTTCAAATCAGAGCCCAAGACGCTGACGAAGTTGAATATAATTATATCACCCGTTATTTGGCTTATAGCGGTGAAAATATTACGGTGGCTGCTGGTAGCACTGACGAAGAAATCGTCAGCGGCGCGCCTTCATACGATGTTTTTACTGAGAATCGTTTGATTGAAGGCAATACTGCCGATATCCGTTATGTGAACGATATTCCTGTCGTCACGGTTGAGGTAAATGATGAAGCAGCCGGAGCTGACGGCCCTTTGGCAGAACTTATCAATTATTGTCAGGAAAACACTGTAGCGCCTGATTCCAGCACTGGAGAAGAAGGCTCTGATTGCTATTTGGTTCTTTGGGCTAATCGGCAAGAAGGCGATAATTTTGCTGAAGCTAGTGATTCTGAAAATGAGAATTACGATCCGAACATGTCTTCTCGTCTCCTTTTCGGCGAGAATGCCGCTTCGGCTTGGTATGACGATAGCGACGATGACTTAGATTATACCCGTCTTCAACTTGTTCCTAATTCGAGCGCGATTGAATCGGGACAATTTGATGAAAGCAGGGCTGGTGCCGCTTATAAAGCTGCCTTTTTCTATATGAATATGCTCAACGCCTCTTCTTATGCCGACATCGTCGGTGAAGGCGTGGGATATGATGTTACTTATGCTTATTACAGCGATATCGCCCCAACGAGCGAGCCTTTAATCACTGCCGGAGATTGGCACTTATCGCCAACGCTTGGCTGGACTGCAATCGCTTCGCTTATTTCTTTGGCTGTCGGAATCGTTGTCCTCGCTTGTTTCTATCGCTTAGGCGCTTTGGGCATCACTGCCAACGTTGGAGTTACTCTCCTCAGCACGATGCTTCTATATGCATATTTCTCTTCACAATTCGGAATCGGAACGCTTGTGGGTCTTATTCTCGTGGCTTTGATTGCTGCTTTTGGCGGCGTTGTTTACTTCGCCAAAATCAAAGAGCAATTATATGAAGGACGAACCCTTAAAAAATCGCATCACGAAGCGATGAAAAAGACCTTTTGGCCAGTGTTCGACGCCTCGATCATCGCGATTTTAATCGGTGTTTGCGTATATTCCTTAGTTCCTGGCGCTGTCGGACAATTAGGTTTGATTCTCGTTTTAGGCGGTTTCTTCTCCGGCGTCACCAACCTTCTTATCTTGCGTCTTGAAGGATGGTTACTTGCTAACGACGCCGCTAGCGAGAACAAATTAGACAAGATTTATGGCTGCGATCTCAGCAAAATTCCCAATTTGCTCAAAGAGGAAAAACCTTCATATTTCGGTCCTTACGCAACGACGAATTTTGCTAAGCATAAGAAATGGATCGGCGGACTTTTCGGCGCTTTGATGTGCGCCTCAATCGTCGGTATCGCCACTTTCAACTCCTTAAGCGGAACGCCTTATAATTACGGCAACGCCTATGATGATGCGACATCATTAAATATTGAATATCGGGTTGAATCGGGGACTGAAGAAACGCTTTTATTGGCCAGTGTTTCGCAGTTGCAAGATGATTTCTTGCCGCTTATCGAACATTCTAACGATGAAGGAGAAACCTATCTCCCGCTTGCGACTGACGATTATAGCGATGTCATATTTGAAGAAGGAAACGTCTTTGACTCATATTCCAGAATTGTTTATGACGTTTATTATTTTGAAGTGCCACTCATCAATTTGATGAATGAGGGTTATTATCGGGTTAACGGCAACGAGTATACAAGTTTGAGCGATGCTTTAGAGGCTGCCTCTGTTTATTACGCCGGCGATCGCCTCGATGCTGAAGTTTCTTTTGTCGACATTGAACCAGGCTTGCCGACTCTTGAAAGCGTTTGGCTCGGCTATGGAATCGGACTTTTATCGGCTGCTGTTTATTTCCTTATTCGTTTCCGTTTGAGCCGCGGAATTGTCGCGAACGTTTTGATTGCCGGTTCTTCTTTATTGCCGCTAGCTTTCTTCTCGCTTACAAGAATTCCAGTTACCCCAATCGTTTCCTTAGGAGCAATTGCAATTGGCGTGTTAGGTTTCCTCTTCTGCGCTTATATTCTTGACAAAGCTCGTTCTTTGGCGAAAGATTCGCGCGAAAAAGATAAGCGAAATCTAGAATTCCAGGCGACATGCTTAACGAGAAGCGTTTCTGAAGGAGCCGGAGATATCATTATATTCGCTCTTTTGTCATTCTTTAGTTGGGCCTTCTTCTTTGGAATCGGTCCGGAAGCGTGGAGAATGACTTATCTTGGAATCTTGGTTGGATCCTTATTCCTCTTGCTCTTCATTTTGGTCTTATTGGCGCCTCTTAGCAATTTCTTGGCAATTCATTTCCAAAAGCTTGAAAATCTTCTCCGTCACGAACGGAAGAAAACTTCTGGAGATGACGTGAAAAAGAAGAAGAGCAGCGAGCCTGAAGAGGCCATCTTCATCGGGATCAATGACTGATGACGTTTCGTGAACGTCTCTTCGATTATTTAAAGATTGATGAGGAGGCTTATCGGAAGTTGTGCCGAGAGCCTTCTCCTTTTTTGCTTCCACATTTTGAAGAAAACGAAGAATGCCAAAAGGCGATTGCTTTTTTAAATGACGCGCGCAATGAAGGGGCAAAAGTTCTTATTTACGGAGATTATGATTGTGATGGTGCGATGGCGACTTCAATCATCTATTTAGCGCTTAAAAAATACGGATTAGACGTTAGTTTTTATCTGCCGTCCCGTTATTTAGATGGCTATGGCCTCAACGATCAAAACTTAGAGAAAATCGCGAGCGCTGGATTTCGTTACATTTTTCTTGTCGATAATGGCGTCAGTTGCTTTTCTCCTTTAAGAAGGGCGAAAGAATTAGGGATTCGCGCCATGGCTATCGATCATCACAGTCTAAATGCAGAGATCCCTCCTCTTGAGGCTCTCATTCATCCTTTTACCTTAAACTATCCGGCCCCAAGCGTTTCTGCTGGCTATCTTTCATCGCTTTTTGCCTCTGCTCTTTTGAAGAATGATGATCCATATCTTATAGCGCTTGGCGGACTTTCGACATTGAGCGATATGATGGAATTAAAAGAGCATAATCGCATCATCGTTCAACTGCTTGAAAAATATCAGAAAAAATACAATTTTCCTTCTCTTTCGCTTCTTTTAGACGGAAGCGAAGCGAATTATAAAAACTTTTCTTTGAAAGTAATTCCCTCGATTAACGCGGTCGGACGATTGGAAGAAGGGCATCAAACTAATCGCCTTGTCCGTTATTTTGCAAGCGATGATCTTAAAGAACAAAAAGCTTTAGCGACTTGTTTTAAAAACATCAACAATAAGCGCAAGGAGCTGACGAAAGAGGCGACGAATAGTTTTTCTCTTCGAGACGATGATGTGGCGTACGCTTATGTTTTTGATGGAAAAGAAGGGCTTAACGGCTTAATCGCGAACGCTATTTTGCAAAAAAAAGAAAAACCCGTCGCGGTCTTTGCCCGTTCAAACCTTCATCAAGGATCTTTAGTCGGTTCCATGCGCGTTCCTTCTGGTTTTGATTGCCGGGAAATAATCGATTCGTTAAGTTTTACGCCTCTTTCTTACGGCGGCCATCAACATGCAGCGGGGCTTAGCATCAAGGAAGAAGATTTTTTAAGATTTCGAAAAGAATTTATCGCTTATGCTCTAAAGAAGCGCTTCCAGCCATCAACAGTTGATGAAAAAAATAAATACTGTCCTCTTTTCTTCGATGAAATCAATGAAGAAAATGCCGAGCTTGTTTTGCGTTTAGAACCTTATGGCCAAGGTTTTCCGTCTCCAATCTTTCTTCTTGAAAAAATTGAAGTTGAGGAATTATCATTCACGCGCGACGGACGCTTTTTGTTGACGAGCATTTCTAACGGTCTGACGCTTTTTTCCTTCACTCTTGGCGAGAAAAATTTTCATGAAGGGGAGAAAGTTGAATTATATGGCGAATTTCGTCTCAACGATTATCAAAATAGCCGTAAAAAAGAATTTTTAGTTCTAGGGAAAAGATAAAACAATCAGTGCTTATCCGTCTTTTCTCGGACGTGTGCTATAATGCAAGACGATGGAAAAGGATATAGTCAATTTAAAACAAAACGGCGGCTATCCGATGCATAGCTTTGAAGATTTAAAAGATCTTTATTACACCTATATCCATAATCCACTCGATCGCAAAAAAATCGAAGAAGCGTATGAATTGGCAAGCGAGAAACATAAAGGCGTTCTCCGTAAAACCGGCGAACCCTATATTCAACACCCGATTGAAGTTGCCTATATTTTAGCGGAATTAACAAGCGGTCCCGCAACTCTTATAAGCGCGCTTTTGCATGATACGGTTGAAGACACCGATTTGACGATTGAAGAAATCAAAGAGCGGTTTGGAAGCGATGTCGCTTGCATCGTTGATGCTTTGACAAAGATTCAACGCATGAAACTTTCCCATCGCACCGAGCAAGACTTTGAAGCTGAAGACCACCGAAAAATCTTTTTAGGAATGGCTCGCGATGTCCGCGTAATTCTCGTGAAACTTGCAGATCGGCTCCATAATTTAAGAACATTAGAAGCTTTATCGCCTGAAAGACAAAAAGCGATCGCTAAAGAGACGCTCGATGTTTTTACGCCGATTGCCCATCGTCTTGGAATTTATACGATGCAATCTGAAATGGAGGATCTCTCGCTTAAATATCTCGAACCCGATAAATATCGTAAAATCCTTCATTTGCTCGATGAAAAAGAAAACAATCGGCAAGAATCGCTCCAAAATTTAAAGAAGCGGATCGCTGATATTCTTTTTGAGCATCACATTCCTTGCCGCATGGAATCGCGCGTTAAGAGTATTTTCTCGATTTATCGAAAGATGTACCAAAAAGGCTATTCTTTCGATGAAATATATGATGTTCTAGCGGTGCGCGTCATCACCAAAACCGAACTTAATTGCTATGAAATTTTAGGAATCATCCACGCGACGTATAAGCCGGTTCCCGGTCGTTTTAAAGACTATATCGCGATGCCTAAACCTAATATGTATCAATCGCTTCACACGACGATTGTTTCCGGCGACGGGAATTTCTATGAAGTTCAGATTAGAACTGAAGAAATGGATCAAATCGCTGAAAGCGGAATTGCCGCTCATTGGCGTTATAAAGATGGCGAAAATTATAATCCAAAAGAGGAGCAGCGCGATATTGAAGAAAAGCTTCACTGGTTCCGTGATTTCGTTTCGATGAGCGGTGAACAATCGGGAGACGCTAAAGATTATGTAGCCGCTTTATCGCACGATATTTTCAATGCGAACGTTTACGTTTTCACGCCTCTTGGGAAAGTTATCGAACTGCCTACCGGTTCAACAACGCTCGATTTTGCTTATAAAATTCATACGAAGGTCGGCGAGAAAGCCGTAGGGGCAATCGTCAACGGTGTCCTCGTGCCGCTTTCCACCGAATTAAAAACCGGTGATCTTTGCGAAATCAAAACGAGCAAAACTTCGCCGGGGCCTAATCGCGATTGGTTAGAGATCGCCAAAACTTCGAGTGCCAAAAATCATATTCGCAAATTCCTCCAGAAGAAGGAATCTCTTGAAGAAAAAGAAAGCAACATTCAAAAAGGCAAAAACCTCCTCATCAACGCTTTTAAAGAAGTCGGCGTGGACGAAGAAAAGATGGAAGAAATGCTTTCAAAACCAACTCTTCTTGATCATTTTCACATGAATGATCTCGCGCATTTATATGAAGCGATCAATAACCGCCAAATCAGCACTTTTTCTATTACCGGCTATTTGCGATTGCGCAAAAAAGAATATAAATTAGACGGCCGGGCAAAAAAATCGGGAAAGAGCCCGATTTACCTCACGAACGGCGAAAATCTTGCCTTGAAATTGGCTCATTGCTGCTCGCCGATTCCAGGGGACGAAATCATCGGTTATGTATCGAAGGGGAAAGGCATTACCGTCCACCGGGCTTCTTGCCCAAATGTGCGGGCCGCCGGTTCGCGTCTCCTCCATGTCGAATGGGAACATGAATTAGGAGAAAGCACCTATCCTGTCGCTATTGAAATAAGCGCAAAAGACCGACCGGGCTTGATCGCTGACTTATTGCAAAATTTAGCAAGCCGCGAAATCCCTGTTTCTGATTTGCGGGCGCATTTAATAAACACGACGATGAACGATATAATCAACATGACGATTTATGTTAAAAATTTGAAGCAGTTGGACGACGTCTTCGCTGGCTTAAAATCGGTCAAAAATTTGATCAGCATTCGAAGATTGATTCACTAGGAGAAAATATGGAAATTCAAGCTGTTAAAGGAACTCACGATTTAATTGGAAAAGACGCGCTTAAGATGTCTTATGTTGAGAGTGTTTTCAGTGCGGTCGCGACTTTATATGGATATCAAGAAATTCGCCTGCCAATCATTGAGCACGCCTCGCTTTTTAATCATGGAACCGGCGAAGGAAGCGATGTTGTGCGCAAAGAAATGTATACCTTCAACGATAAAGGCGGACGTTTATTGGCGCTCCGACCGGAATTTACCGCCGATGTTGTGCGCGCAATCATCAGTAATAAACTTTATGCGAAAAACGATTTGCCGCTCCGCTATTTTTATCATGGACCCGCTTTCCGCTACGAACGTCCGCAGGCCGGACGTTACCGCGAATTCAATCAATTCGGCATTGAAGCGATAGGATTAAACCATCCAATGCTCGATGTTGAAGTGATTTTGATGGCTGTTCAAGCTTTCACGATGCTCGGTTTTGAGCACCCGATTGTTTATTTGAATTCATTAGGAGACGAGGAAACGCGGAAGAAATATCGTGAAGCTTTAATCAGTTATTTTGAACCGCTTCTTCCTAATATGTGCGAGGATTGCCATGAGCGCTTCAAAATCAATCCTTTGAGAATGCTTGATTGCAAAGTTCCTTCTGATCATGAATTGGCACTCAAAGCGCCGAAACTTCGCGATTATTTGAGCGAAGAAAGTCAAAAGCGTTTAGAGCTTGCTAGAAAAGTGCTCGAAGAAGAAGGGATTGAATATCGCATCGATGAACAGCTGGTACGCGGTTTAGATTATTACGGCGAAGTTGTTTTTGAAATTCAAGTTGAGAATCAAGGAAATCGCTTGGCCCTCGGCGGAGGCGGACATTATGGAAAGATGGTCAAAGAACTCGGAGGCCCGGATTTAGCGGGCGTCGGCTTTGCCATCGGACTCGAACGCGTGATGGACGCGATGGAGAAAGAAGGGCTTTTCGCGAATCTTGACGATAGTCTAGATTTGTATTTGTTCCCGCTTGGGAAAGAGGCTTTGGCGAAAACTCCGTCTTTGGCTTTGAGGATGCGGGCTTTAGGCTATTCAACGCTTTTCCCGTATGAAGAAACTAAATTATCGACGCTTTTCAAAAAAGCTGAAAAAGCCAAGGCTCGTTATGGATTAATATATGGCGAAAACGAATTAAAGAATGGAACGGTTCAGTTGCGCGATTTGAAAAATCAAACACAGAAAGAAATAGCTTTTGCTGATTTAGAAGAAACATTGGATCATTTATTGCTCGATGAGGAGGAGAGTCATGAACACTGAATTGCGTGACCACTGGTGTGGTGAAATAAAATCTTCCGATCTTGGAAAGAAAGTTCGAGTTGCCGGTTGGGTTTCACGTTTCCGGCGACACGGCGCGATTGCTTTTTTGGATCTGAGAGATCGCAGCGGCATCATTCAATTGACGATGAATGAAAAAACTTTGAATGCCGATTTAAGAAACGAATGGGTGATTGCCGTCACCGGCGTCGTTCGTCTCCGCTCAGAAGCAAACCCCAAACTCGCAACGGGCGCTTTTGAGATCGAAGTAGCGGAACTTAAGGTTCTTAATCACGCTGAAACAACGCCTTTTTTAATTCAAGATGAAACTGACGCTTTAGAAGACACGCGCCTTGAAAGCCGTTATTTAGATTTAAGACGTCCAATCCTCCAAAAGCGTCTAAAAACACGCGCTGAGATTATTAAATACGCTCACGAATTTTTTGATAACGAGGGCTTTTGGGAAATTGAAACCCCGATTTTAAATCTCGCAACGCCAGAAGGAGCACGCGACTACTTGGTGCCGTCGCGCTTGCATCATGGCTCTTTCTATGCTCTTCCGCAATCTCCTCAATTATTTAAACAACTCTTAATGATCGGCGGCTTAGAACGCTATTATCAAATTGCTAAATGCTTCCGCGATGAAGACTTGAGAAGCGATCGACAACCGGAATTCACGCAGATTGACGTTGAGGCTTCGTTCCTCAACCAAGAAGAAATTTTAGATATCGGCGAACGATTTATCGCCGGACTCTTCAAAAAGATTTTAAATATCGATTTGGAAAGACCTTTTTATCGTTTGCCTTATTGGGAAGCGCTCGATCGTTATGGGAGTGATAAACCTGATCTTCGTTATGAATTATTGATTGAAGATTATCGTGATGTTTTTGCTGGAATCGATTTCCCGCCTTTCGTTCAAAAAACTTACATTCGCGGTTTGAAAATTAAAGATGGGGCGCACTTATTATCGCGCAAACTTCTTGAAAAACTCGAAAACGAAAGCAAAAAACTCGGCTTAGAGCATCTATATACTCTCAAATACATCGATCAACATTTTGAAGGAACATTAGGAAAAATCGTCACTCCGTCTCTAGGCGAAAAACTTCTCGCTAGAGGAATTCAAGAAAACGATTTATTGATCATCGGAGCGCACGATGATCGAAGAACAATTTCCTTTGGGTTAGGCGCTGTCAGAACTTATTGGGCTCGCGAACAGCATCTTTATGACAAAAATAAGCACGCGGTTCTTTGGATTACAGATTTCCCGATGTTCGATCCCGTCTTCGAAGACGGCAAACAGAAGTGGAAAGCTGAACATCATCCTTTCACGCGTCCGCGCGACGAAGACTTAAAATACCTCGATAACGATCCATCGCGAGTTCTCGCGTACGCTTATGACATTGTAATCGATGGTTATGAAGCTGGAGGCGGAACTCTTAGAATTTATCAAGAAGAGTTACAGGACAAGATTTTCCGTCTTCTAGGTTTAGACGAAGAAGAGGTCCAGCGCCGTTTCGGCTGGTTCCTTAAGGCTTTTAGATATGGCACGCCTCCTCATGGCGGTTTCGCTTTAGGACTTGATCGTTTGGCGATGATTCTGACTGGAACCGAAAACATCAAAGACGTGATTGCCTTTCCGAAGAATTTAACGGCTTCTGACCCGATGAGCAAGGCGCCTGGAGCGGTTGATCCTCAAGCACTCAAGGATTTAGGCATTGGTATTTTAAATGAGTAGTCATACTACTTTGTAGTATGGATATACTAATAAATAACTAGAAACAAACTGGAGGTTTTATGGAAAGCAAAGGTATTACAAAAGCGATTGCATCACTTCGTGGACTCGTAATCGACGAAACGAATCAAGCAAAAAGCGGACATCCGGGGATGGCATTAGATATCGCTCCTGCTCTCTATGTCCTCTATCGCGATTTCTTGAAAGCTGATCCGCTTCATCCTGAATGGTACAACCGCGATCGTTTCATTTTGTCGAGCGGTCATGTCTCCGCGCTTCTTTATGCGCTTCTTCATTTGACTGGATATGATGTCTCACTGGAAGATTTAAGATCCTTCCGTCAATTAGGTTCAAAAACACCTGGGCATCCAGAAATCGGAGTGACGCCTGGAGTCGATGCTTCAAGCGGTCCTCTCGGCCAAGGATTTGCGCAAGCTATTGGTTTCGCTTTGGCAGAAAGAAAGGTGCGTCATCTTTATCCGGAGGGGGAACGTCTCTGCTCCCATAAAACTTATTGCTTAGTCGGCGACGGATGTCTTGAGGAAGGCGTTTCGCAAGAGGCGCTTTCGTTTGCTGGACTTGAAAAGCTTGACCGCCTCATCGTCATTTATGACGCGAATGGTTCGACGTTAGACGGATTAACGCCTCTTTCGATGTCTGAAAATCAAGCTCAGCGTTTCCAGGCAGCTAATTGGGATGTCCAAGAAGTTTTGGATGCGAACGATATTGAAGCGTTGAGATCCGCTTTCAAAAAGGCCCAAAAGGAAGAAGGGAAGCCGCATCTAATTATCGTTCATTCACGCATTGGTTATGGAAGTGCGTATGAAGGTTCAAATAAGGCGCACGGAACGCCGTTAGGAAGCGAAAAAGGCGACGAAGCAAAGAAGTTTTTCGGTCTTTCGCTCGAGCCGTTTAAAGTCGAAGATGAAGCTTATAACGATGCACATCGTCTTTTAGAGCGCGGAAGCGAGAGTTATCTTCTTTACGAGAAAGATATCCTTGAATATGCCAAAAAATATCCAGAGGCTTATCATGACTTTTTAGAGAGAAACAATCGTAATTTCTCAAATGCCCTTAAAGCCTTGGAGGGATTTAAGTTGCTTCCAGAAGAAGCCGGTCGCTCAACATCCGGCCGTATTCTTTCTTTGATTTCTGAAAAAGAGCAAGCTCTTCTCGGCGGGGCTGCCGATGTTGCCTCCTCTTTAAAAACGGTTCTCCCAAGCCATCGATATTTCACGCCGGAAACTCTTGAAGGACAAATGCTTCCTTATGGGGTTAGAGAATTTTTGATGGGCGCTGCGCAAAACGGAATCATGATGCATGGCGGATTATTGAGTTTCGGCGGAACTTTCCTTGTTTTTGCTGATTATTTGAAAGCCGCTCTCCGCCTTGGTGCTTTAGAAAAAGTTCCGGCTCTTTGGCTTTTCAGTCACGACTCATTGGCGGTTGGCGAAGATGGTCCGACTCATCAGCCAATCGAGCAATTGGCGATGCTTAGAAGCCTTCCGAATTTCGTGACTTTCCGTCCAGGGGACGCGCGCGAGGTGTTAGGAGCGTATAAAGAGGCATTAACTGCCAAAGATCATGCAACAGCGATTATTTTGACAAGACAAAACCTCCCGCTTCTTGCAAATACTTTAGAAGAAGGAGTTTCAAAAGGCGCTTATTTCGTACATAAAGCGCATAATCCTTGCTATCAGCTTTTGGCCAGCGGAAGCGAACTGCATATCGCTTTAAATATCGCTGATCGTTTAGCCAAAGACGGTTACGAACTCGATGTCGTCTCAGTTCCGTCTTTCGAACTGTTTAACAAGATGGATAAAGATTATCAAGACTCGATTTTGCGTCTCCCGCACGAGAAACGCATTTCATTGGAGATGCTTTCGACTTTCGGCTGGGGGAAATACGCATCGATCAATTTAGGAATTGATGACTTTGGTGCCTCGGGTCCTGAAAAAGACGTCATCAGTGCGTATAAATTCGATGAAGAAAGCCTTTACACGAGAATTAAGACGCTTATTGCTTGAAGCCTTGTTGATGGATAGTTAAAGAGAAGGTAAAATAGGCGCGATGTCTCGAAGCGGTTATTACTACATAAACAACTATAAAAACAACGGCAATATGGGAATTGCTCGTCATGCCATTGAGACTTTGGCGGCGATTGCTGCTTGTACGGTTAAGGATGTACAAGTGACGCCGCAAGGAGAACGCAACCGCTTGTTTTTGCTTGAACATCCAGTCAAAGCTTATTTTCGAAAAGACGGACGGATTGAACTGCATTTAGACGTCACAATTAAAAACAATCCGCTTCTTTCGGTTAGAGATGCATGCCTAAAAATTCAAGAGGCAGTGGCTAAAGCCGTCTCTAGCGCTTGTGAGACGGTGCCTTTTTCAATCGACGTCAAGGTTGTAGCGGTCAAATAAAATGAAAAAAGATGAAGCGATGGCAATCCTTGGCAAAGGACTTGCTTTTTACCAAAAAAGTTTGATTTTTACGCTCATTGCTCCGGTGGTCGGCGTTCTTTCGGCCATTTTGGCTTTTTTATGGGCTGAATATGATTTGTCTTTCTCTTGGAATATCGCGAGAACAATCACTCTTTTAGCCTATGAAAGCGATGGCTTCAGTTATGGAGCGGTTGCCGTTATTTCTTCTTTGGCAATCGCGATTGTCATCTTGCTTTTTTCATGTTTTTGCCTTTTAAAAGCGGCGAAAGGACAAATCCGTTTTTTGATCGCTAGTTTTTCTCTTTATGCTCTTGATTTTATCTACGGACTTTTCCTTTTGCTCCCGATGCAGGGATCTGTCAGCTTAACTACATACATCATCGCGCTTGTGTTTCATTTGATTGCGTTCGTTCCTTACATTGCATCATTTGTAATCTTTAGACGTCTTAAGAAAAAGGAAAAAGAATTAAATGAGGAAATTTTGCTGACTCTAAAGGAGGAAGCGAAATGAGATCATCGCGGACGAAGACCCAAGAAACGGCAATGCAAGGTCTATATACGGCGCTTACTTATATCGACATGAAAGAAACGATTCCCGTTGAAGAAATCGTCAGCAATTTATCCGGCCTTCCATACGAAGAGAGCGATTATTATTTAAAAGCCGTCTTAGTGTTGGCTTTGACGCATCTAGATGAATTAGTCAAAGAAATATCCCCGCTTTTGAATCGCTGGACCTTCTGGCGTTTAAATCGGGTGGCTCAGGCTATTTTGCTATTGGCTTATACGCAGTTTTATTATGTTGAGCCTGGCGTTGATAAGGCGATTGTCATTAACAACGCTGTCAAGTTGGCGAAGAATTATTTAGATAAGGATGATTATCGTTTTGTGAATGCTGTTTTAGACAACGGATTGAAGGAAGCATTGGATGCTTGACTTGCAGCGTGTACAAAAAGTTTCTTCATTCCTTTTTGACTTAAAAAACGCCATCCATAGCGATCCGCGCTTCGTCCACGTAAGTTTAGAAGGAGAAATCAGCGATGCGCGTTTGTCTTCATCCGGTTTCTTTTTTACTTTAAAAGATAACGACGGGGCCCTCAGCTGCGTGATTTGGCCCGATATTTTTTCTAGACTCCACGATAGGAAATTCAAAAACGGCGATCAGGTGATCGTCAATGGTTCTTTAGATTTGTGGAGCAAACGCGGAACATTATCTTTTCGCGTCACCGACATCTATATAAAAGGACTCGGTGAAGCGTTACTAAAATTAGAAGAATTGAAGAAAAAGCTGTTCGACGAAGGACTCTTTTCGGATGAACGAAAGATGAAACTGCCGTTATTTCCGAAAAAAATCGCGATTATTGTTGCTGAAAATTCCGCTGCCGAAGCTGATTTAAAGAAAAATATTCTCGAGCGTTTCCCGCTAATTGAGCTGGATTTCGTTTATGCGACAGTTCAAGGAAAAAGCGCGCCGCAATCATTGATGCGCGCATATCGCTTTGCTTTAAAATTAAAACCAGATCTTTTGATCATTGCGCGTGGCGGTGGCTCGAATGATGATTTGAGCGCCTTTAATGATGAACAATTAGCGCGCCTTTTAAGCACTCGTTCGATTCCTTTAATCTCTGCCATCGGCCACGAAATCGATTGGACAATTATTGATTTAATCGCTGATTTTCGCGTTTCAACGCCGACCGGCGCGGCTCAAAAAGCCGTTCCCGATTATCGAGAACTCCTATATTCTTTATCTGATAACAGCTCTTCTTTGGATTTAGTTTTAATTAAAAGGCTTCGTGAAGAAAGAAAACACCTTGCGCTTTTATCTATGCGACCTTTTTTAAAGGATCCTTTAGCGGCTTATTCGGTTTTCAGCGAAAGATTAAAACATTTAAAAGAGCGCTTAATGAGCGGAATCAATAAAGATCTAGAACAGAAGACAGTTCTTCTCGCTAAATTCAAGAAAAGTCTCGCGCAAAAAACAATAAGGGAATACTTATCTAGAAAAAATAGTCGTTTAGCAATCGTCAAAGTTTCATCTTTCATGAAAGATCCATCATTACTTATCAATGAAAGAATTGAAAAGACCATTAATGCAAAAAAGACACTAGAAAAAGTGCTTCAACAATTGATTCAAAGAAAGAATGAAAAAATAAAGGAATATGAAGCAAGGCTCAATAACGCTTCGCCTCAAGCAATCATAAATCGCGGATACGCGATTGTTGAAAGCGAAAAGGGAGCAATTATTCGGAGTGTCAAGGATGTGAGCAATGGTGATAGAATGAACGTTACTATCAAAGACGGAAAAATATTAAGCGTGGTGGAGGAAGTCAACAATGAGTGAAAAAGTGACAAAAAAAGAAACATTCGAAAAGCGCTTATCTAGACTTGAAGAGATTGTCCAGAAAGTAGAATCAGGCGAAGAACCCTTAGAAAAAACAATGGCCTTATATAAAGAAGGGAAAGAACTATTGAAAGGATTGGAGCAAGAGTTAAAAGAAGCGGAAGCGGTTGTTAATTCCTACCGCGAAAGCGAAATTAAAGAAGTTGAAGAAAAGTAGATATTTAGTACTTTACATTTTGTTTCACAATGAAGAAAAAAATAGAAGATATCGACATTAACACCATTAAAGATCCCGAAGTTATCAAATGTTTAAATTCTAAGCAATTAGAAAAATTGGCATCAGATATTCGTCAAGAAATCATCGACTGCACTTCTAAAGTCGGGGGACATCTTTCATCAAATCTTGGCGTTGTTGAATTAACGATCGCTTTGATGAGAGTTTTTGATTTCAAAAAGGACAAAATGATTTTTGATGTCGGTCATCAAGCCTATACTTGGAAAATATTGACTGGGCGATCGTTGAAAAATTTGAATTTTTTAAACGGCATTTCCGGCTTTCAAAAACGTGAAGAATCGCCATATGATGTTTACGAGGCGGGACATGCTGGCACATCTTTAAGTGCTGCTTTGGCTTTCGCTACTGCCCGCGATTTAAAAAAAGAGGATTACCAAGTCATTGCTCTTATTGGTGATGCTTCAATCGTCAACGGCTTAGCCTTTGAAGCTTTAAACGATATCGGAAACGGTAAGCATCATCTAATTTGCATTTTGAACGATAATGGGATGTCGATATCGCGTCCTGTTGGCGGACTTACGAAACTCTTCCGCGGAATCGGGACTACTGAAAGTTACAATAATTTCAAGAAACGCTATCATCGATTTTTAACACGTTACAAATTTGGACGAAAGCTTTATAGCGCATCTTATCGCTTTAAGACTTTCTTAAAATCAAAACTGGTTCCAGTCAATCTTTTTGACAATCTTGGATTTAGTTATATCGGACCCTTGAATGGCCATGATATCGCTGGAGTTGAAAAGGCTTTGAAAAAGGCCATGAAAACAACAAAACCAGCCTTAGTTCATTTATTGACTCAAAAAGGTCGCGGTTATCGTTTGACAGAAGAAGACAGCGATGGTTATTGGCATAGCGTTACGCCCTTTTCTCCTGAAAACGGACAACCATTGAATTTACATCCGGGTTTAGAATCTTGGTCCCATTTTTATGGGGACGAAGTATATGAGGCTTTAGGAAGAAACGATAAATTGCTCTTAGTGTGCCCCGCTATGAAGAAAGGCTCACACCTCGAAAAAGCTTTTGAAACCTATCCCGAACGCTGTTTCGATGTCGGGATCGCCGAAGAACACGCCTTGACGTTTGCCGGCGCGCTTTCCCTCAACGGTTTTCATCCAATTGTCTCGATTTATTCTACATTTTTGCAACGCGCGTACGATGAATTGCTTCATGATTGCTCCCGCATGAAAACCGATATGACGCTTCTCATCGATCGAGCAGGCTTCGTTGGTGCCAATGGTGAAACGCATCAAGGCTTGTATGATGAAGCTTTTTTAGCCTCAATCCCAAATGTAACGTTAGCGATGCCATCGACTATTGAAGCTGCGCATTCTGCCTTCTTGGAATCGCTTAAACCCGGGCACGGCGTTTTCGCCATTCGCTATCCGCATTCACTGATTGAAATTCCGAAAACATTGAATGAAGAAATTGCCTTCATTCCCGGAAAATGGCTGTTTCTCAATAAGTTTGACGAAAAATTACCAACGGTAATTGCCGTCGGCGATAAAGGAAGAAAGCTATTATCGTCTTTAAAAGAAGACGGGCTCTTGTTCAATCAAATTGATCCTTTTTATCTATATCCGCTCGATGAAAATAGTTTGAAGGTTGTTATGAAGTCGCCGTCTATCATAATTTATGATGCGGATGGAACCATCAATGGTTTCCATAATTTAATAAGCAGTTATCTTTTAACACACGGGTATCGCGGAAAGTTTTTAGGAATTGCTGTTCCCAATCTTTTTGTACAGCACGCAAAAATTGAAGAGCAAGAAAGAATTTGCGGGGTTGATATCGAAAGTTCCAAAAAGAAAATCCTTGCTTTTTTAAAGGACTGAGGAATGGCGAGAATTATTGCTCATATTGATATCAACGCTTTCTTCGCTAAGGCTGAGGAATTAAGAGATCCAAGTCTTAAAGGACAAGCAATTATCGTCGGTGGATTAGGACCGCGCGGCGTCGTTTCAACTGCCAATTATGAAGCGCGAAAATATGGCGTTCATTCCGCGATGCCGATTGTTGAAGCACGAAGAAAATGTCCGCATGGCATCTTTAAGAATCCTGATTTTCGTTATTATGAAATGCTGTCGCGCTCTTTTTTTGCTTTTCTTAGAAATTACACGCCTCTCGTGGAAAGCGCTTCGATCGATGAAGGATATTTAGATTTGAGCGGTGTGCTCAAAAACAATTCGAATCCTGTGATGTTTTTTCGAAATCTCCAAGCTAAACTCAAAAAAGAAATTGGTCTAGAAGTTTCAATCGGAGTGGGTCCTACAAAATTTTTGGCGAAGATGGGATCGGATTATAAAAAACCATTAGGCCTTACGATTATCCGGAAAAAAGATATTCCGAGTCTGCTTTACCCGCTTCCTATCGATCGTTTTTATGGAATCGGCAAAAAGACTGCGCCTCGGCTCTTAAATATCGGCATTCAAACAATCGGAGATTTAGAAAAAGCATTGGGAGCAAAAGATCCAACCGTTCAAGAAATTTTAGGGAAGTTTTTCTTGACCGCGGACGAATGGATTCATGGACGCGGCGAAGATAAAATCGTCATCGAAGAATTCGCTCCTAAATCGTTAGGACATGGCGAGACCTTTCCGTTAGATACAAGCGACTACCATGAGATAAAAGAAAAGATATATGAATTAACAGCGCGCGTTGCTTATGGGCTTCATAATGAACGTTTAAAATGTCGCACGATCACTTTGAGCGTAAAGGATAGCGACTTCCACACGCACGCGAAAGCAAAAAGCTTTCAAGATCCATCAGATGATCCGCAGGAATTATCGCTTAAAGCGCTCGATCTCTTTCTCAACAACTTTCTCGGAATGAATATTCGTTATATCGGAGTCTCGTCCTCAAATCTTATAAATCCAAAAGAAGAAACCGTGCAAATGAGCTTTTGGAATTATCAAGAATATGAAAAAATGGATGAAACAAAGCTTTTAATCTCTTCGCTTAATCGGCGTTTAAAAGAGCCATCGCTCATTAAAGCATCGGATCTAACTCATGGAAAAAAGCAAAGCAATCACTGAATTTTTAGAAGCTTCAAGAGTTGAGAAGGGGCTAGAGCCTCTAACTTTAAAGGCTTATGAAGACGATTTGAAATTGTTTTTTTCTCTTTTCCCCGAAATCGATGAAACGAAAATGCTGGGGCCAGAAGAAGTGCGTTCATTTCTTGAAAGCGAGGAACGGAACGGAAAAAGCGCACAGACAATTTTAAGAAGACTTTCGACTCTCCGAAATTTTTATTTTTTTCTTGAAGAAGAAAAAGAGATCGGCCGTCCGTTGCCTCCTATCAAAGGTCCGAAAATTCCAAAAAAATTGCCACATGTTCTCTCGATAGAGGAGGTTGAAGCTCTTTTCGCTGCCTGTTCGATAGAAACCGATAGCGGATTAAGAAACCAAGCGCTTCTTGAATGTCTTTATGCAAGCGGCGCGCGTATCAGCGAGCTTCTTAATCTTAAGAGAAATGATATTTTCTACGATGAAGGGCTTTTTAGAATTCGCGGGAAAGGCAATAAAGAACGGCGCGTTCCGGTTTCTAGTTTCGCTCTCTCTTACTTAGAAAAATATATGGAAGGTCCTCGCAAACGAAACAAAGGCGCGCGAACTGCTTATGTTTTTCTTTCGAAAAGCGGGCGTCCTTTAAGCAGAATTTATGTTTATCAAATTTTGCAGTCATTAGCAGAAAAATCGGGAATCGAAGAAAAAGTTTCTCCGCATATACTGCGACATTCATTCGCGACGCATTTATTGGAAAACGGTGCGTCGTTGCGCGTTGTTCAAGAACTTTTAGGTCATAGTCATATCGCGACAACGCAGATTTATACGCATGTTTCGACGCAGAGAATCCTTAAAGCCTATGATCGTTATTGGCGGCAATAAGATTTTGCTTCTCATTTGTTAATCAACTTTAGATAGCATAAGATAAAATAGAAATGCGAGGTTTATATGTTTAATCGTGTCTTCTTGATTGTGCTTGATTCTGTCGGGATCGGTGAAGAACCGGACGCCGCACTTTTTGATGATGTTGGAAGCAACACTCTTTTGCACGCCGCTCAAAGCGTGAAGTCTCTTCACGTTCCTTATATGTCGTCTTTAGGACTTGGAAATATCGCAAACGCTCCAGGAGTCATCTCGCCAAAAAATCACCCGCAATCCTACGCTTTAGCCTTGGAAGAGGCTAGTTACGGGAAAGATACGATGACTGGGCACTGGGAAATGATGGGCTTGCTCACGACTAAACCTTTTAAAACTTTCACTGATACCGGCTTCCCTAAAGAGCTAATCTCCGAATTAGAGAAGTTGACGGGCCACAAAATAATCGGCAATAAATCAGCCTCCGGCACTGAAATTCTCAAAGAATTAGGCGAAGAACAAATGCGCGACAATTCTTTGATAGTTTATACCTCGGCTGATTCCGTTCTCCAGATCGCTGCCTCAGAAGAAGTCACGGGACTAGAAGAACTTTATCGTTGTTGTGAAATTGCTCGTGAATTGACGTTACGCCCCGAATGGCGAGTGGGTCGTGTCATCGCTAGACCATATATTGGAAATAATCCTTCAAACTTCAAAAGAACGTCCAACCGTCACGATTACACTTTGTCGCCAAGCGGAAAAACCGCGCTCGATGTTTTAAAAGAACATAACCTGTCAACAATCGGCGTCGGAAAAATTAATGACATTTTTAATGGCGCGGGAATCAGTGAAAGCTACCACACGGTTTCAAATATGGACGGGATGGATAAAGTCTCGTCGCTCATCGAAAAAGATTTTAAAGGCCTATGTTTTGTTAATCTCGTTGAATTCGATTCAGAATTCGGACATCGCCGAAATCCTGTCGGTTACGCGCGTGCCTTAGAACAATTCGATGAACGTCTCGGAGAAATTATGCCAAGGTTCAGAGACGATGATTTGCTTTTGATTACAGCTGATCACGGGAACGATCCAACCTTTAAAGGCACTGATCATACACGCGAAAAAGTGCCGCTTCTTGCCTATTCGCCAAGCTATAAAAGAGGTACCGTTTTAGAAAATGCCAAGACGTTTGCGGTCATCGGGGCAACGATTCTTGAGAACTTCAACTTAAAGAAAGCGGAAAACACTATTGGAGCACCTCTTTTGCCTTTATTAGAAAAAAGTATATAACTATCCTCGTGAAAGCGAGTTTGACCTATTTATGAAAAAACAAAGAATGATGTTAGCCTTAACGGCTGTTTTAGGAACGGGGTTAGCTTTGAGCTCCTGCGGTGGAACTGAAAATAGTTCTGAGAGCAGTTTGTTGCCAAATTATGATGAACTAGTGGTGGTTTCGCCAACAGGCGCACCGACGATTGCTCTCTTTGATCAAGGCGATAACGAGAACTGGACCTCAACAACGCCGGATTTCGTGCGCAGCGCTTTCTTAAACGACGAAAGCGATGTGATTATCTTCGATGGCGTCAACGGATTGCGATTAAATGCTGCTCACCCTGAATACGATTATAAGTTGGCGCGATGGATTACCGGTGGTAATTTCTATTTAGTTTCAACAACGCACGAAACTATTGATGAACTAACCAGTGCTTCAACCATCGTTTCCTTCGGCGAGAACTTACTGCCGGATTTAGTGTTTCATAAACTTATCGATGACTATTGGAATTGGGAAACTTCTGACAGTTTAAATATTGAATATTTAAGCGCTGTTTCTGATGTCAGTGCGCGGATGATTGCTGATCACGATAGTGCTGACTATTATTTCATTGCTGAACCAGTCCTCACGAATGTCAAATCGCGCCTTGCTGAACAAAACGTTGAAGTTCATGAAATTTATAATCTCAGAGAGGAGTGGAAAGATTTTTCCGGGCAAAGCGCAATTCCGCAAGCCGGACTTTTCGTCAACGGCTCGCATTATTCTGCAAATAAAGATACTTTCGATAGCTTCTTAACACATATCGATGAAAATCTTTCTCTCGTTCTTTCTGATCCAGAAGAGGCGAAAGAAATCATGGACAGCAATCTCCCTTTATCTGAGCAACAAGCGCGTTTCGGTTTTAATAGCAACCTTCTCGTCTCACTTCAAAACGGTAACGCCAATCGCTTCGGAGTTGTCGATCCTGCATCAATTGAAGATTCACAAACATTCGTCAATGATTTTATGGATATTTTGAGCGGCGAAGGCGCTGAACGCTTCGCTGATTCTTTGTTCTTATAAGAAAAAAGAATTAAAATACAAGGTATGTTAAAGAGAGGCAGAAACACAAAATTCAAAAAGTTTCTGCCTTTTGTTTTTGTTGTTCTCGGTGTTCTTTTCCTATTTTTAATTTGGGCAATCGCTTCTTGGATTTTAAAAAGCCAAGGCAATCACGCTTTGCCGAACCCGATTGAAGTTTTGTCAGCTCTTTTTGCGCTTCTTTTTACTTCCTCGTCTTTAAAAACTTATCTCGACATCGGCTGGACTTTATATCGTCTTTTCTTATCTTTTATCTTTGCTTTTATCTTTGGTTTGATTTTCGGCATCATCGCCGGTCTTTTCCCGTTATTTGAACGCTTTTTTTCGCCGTTTGTTCTTTTGTTAAAAACGATACCAACTGTAGCTGTCGTCATGCTTTTAACCGGATTGTTCACCGGCATCAGTTATCGTGATTTTGCTTCTTATATTCCGGTAATTCTAGGATGGGTCATTATTTTTCCTCTAATTTACGAAGCGATTAAAAAAGGATTTCAAGAAGTGAACAAAGAAACTAAAGAAGCGCTCACCCTAGAAGGCGCTACTTATAAAATTTTAACAGTTAAAGATGTTTATCTTCCTTCTGCCGCCCCTTACATGCTTCTTTCCTTCCTCCAATCATTGGGACTTGGTCTCAAAGTCATTATCATGGCTGAAGTTTTGGCCGGCAGCAGTGTCGGTTACGGTCTTGGAATCGCTATCATGGTTTCTCGCGATCTTTTGGAAATGGACGAGCTTTTGGCTTATTGTTTAATTGCCATTCTTCTAATCGCGATCACGGATACCTTACTTTGTTTGGCGCGGAAAGCCTTGCGTGAACGTTTCCCCTTCCTTAAGAAAAATCGGAAATAGTTTTTGATTACGCTTATTCTTATAATTTTAGCGGAGGTAAGATTATGCTTTTTCCGTGGAATGAGAAAATAAAACGTTTAGGTTTCGGCTGCATGCGCTTGCCGCTTCTAGATCCAAACGATGAATCATCTATCGATATTGAGAAGACGAAGGTGATGTTTGATTTATTTATGGAACGAGGTTTCTCGTATTTTGATACCGCGCATGGTTATCACCGCGGAGCATCGGAGAAAGCCATAAAAGAGGCTCTTACAAAAAGATATCCACGCAACAGTTACTGGTTGACCGATAAATTAACCTCAGGACTTTTTAGTTCACACGATGAAATCCGTCCGTATTTTCAAAAGCAACTAGAACTTCTAGGAGTCGATTATCTCGATTTGTATTTATTGCACGCGGTAAATAGTAGAAATCTTGATTTTTACGAGAAGGAAGGCTGTTTTGAAGAATGTTTAAAACTCAAAGAGGAAGGAAAAATACATCACCTTGGCATCTCATTTCATGATCATGCGGATGTTTTGGAAATGATTCTTAAACGTCATCCCGAAATTGAAATCGTTCAAATTCAATTTAATTACCTAGATTATTTATACGTCAACGTCCAGTCAAAAAAATGCTATGACATTTGCGTAAAATATCAAAAACCAATCATCGTAATGGAACCTGTTAAAGGCGGGATTTTGGCCAGATTGCCAAAAGATGCTCATCAAATTTTCGCATCCTTAAATAACGGAAGCGACGCTTCTTATGCGCTTCGCTTCGCGGCTAGTCAAAATCAAGTTGTTATGGTTTTATCGGGCATGAGCAATTTAGAACAAGTAAAAGACAATACTTCGTTTATGGATGAGGGCCTCGATCTAAACGAAAAAGAAAATGAAGCAATCAAAAATGTGGTGGCGCAACTGCGAGGAGAATCTCTTATCCCGTGCACCTCTTGCCATTATTGCAGTGCAGGCTGTCCGAAGAAAATCATGATTCCCGAATTATTCTCGGACTATAACAATAAGCTTAGGAACAACGGTTTAAATTCTAAGTCATCAATCGATGATAAAAATTATAGTCTTCATACAAGCGACGAACACGGGAAGGCGAATAGCTGCATCAATTGTCGACAATGCATGAAAGTATGTCCGCAGAAATTAGAAATTCCAACGCTTCTTAAGAAGGTTAGCCAAATGTTTGACTAATATATTTTTGTCTTTTTTTGTTAACACAGATCATTTTATCTATCGATAACGATCAATCCACATTCATTAAAAAACATTGATATCGGAAGTCGTAAATGACATAGATAATTCCTATATTCTTTATTGTTATATTAGAGCTTTTCTTTATGCAACATAACCATAATTTAATGAGCGATAATTATAAATATAAAAGATAAAAACATTTTTATTCAGAAAAGAATGCATTAGTGATTACAATCAACGTCAATATATAAATCAATGAAAGATGTTTTGAAAAGAATAAAACTACTAACATGACAATTCGTTGACAAAAAAACGAAAGCAGTTGGGCAATATTTAAATTTTTCTATTAGTAGATAATTAGTAGTTTTAGAGCCATGTGAATGTCTGTGGATTAAAAAGTCGTAATTATTTTAACTTCGAAAATGTAACTTAAAATAAATTAGTATATAACTATTCTTTTTTTAATTTACTTAACATAATGGACATTATACGAAGTTAATTAAAGCAATGAAAAATCAGCGGTGAGAGCCGCTGATCACCTTTCGAACTACTAGTTTATTAATCCTATTAGAACTTGCCGTATAAATCATCAAAATTTATGCGTTCTTTTTCTTTGCTGTCCAACAAATGAATAATCGCTACACCTGCGTCAATTATAACCCATTTAGAACTTGAATTTCCTTCTTTCGCCCGAACTTTAAAGCCGTTTTTTTCTAAAGCTTTGATGAGGTATTCTCCCCAGCTTTCGATTGCTCTTTCGTTCGGTGCTTCAACCACCACAGCGTAATCGTTAAAAGGCGTTCGTTCTTTAACGTTGAACACACTTATATTTTCTGCCTTATGCTCGGTTAAAGTCTCTTCAATAATTTTCAAAATCTTTGGTTGTCTCATTTTTAATCTCCTAGATAGAGCGAATAACATTCTTGCGTAAGAACATTATCGTCATTCTGTCCTTTCTCTTTTAAATATTCGCGATTCTCTTTTAATACCTTTAAAAAGCCAAGATAGTAAGAACTATAACAAGCTCTGATTAAACGCGATGAATCATATCCTCGAAGCGGATCTATTTTATCAGCCGAGAAAATGATTTTCGCCAAAGGCGACATATGCTTTTTCCCAGTGCAATGATAACTGATCGCGTCTAAAATCTCTTGATCTTCAATTTTAAAAATTTCACGGGCCAAAGAAGCTCCTAAAAATTGATGCCAAGTATAGGAAGGCAGTTTCAATAACTCAGGGTTTTCATCTTCTAAACGTTTTTTGCTTTCGTCAATGCTCATTCCTTTTGCTAAATCATGAAGAATGCCGGCGATATAGGCTTTCTCAGCGATTTCAAGGCGGTTGCGAGAAGCAATTGACATGGCAAGATGCGCGACTGAAAGGGAATGCTCAAGTCTTTTTTCATCGAGACGCTCGCCCAATTCTTTCATATAGTAAAGTTTTTCTTTTTCGATGTAATTTAAAACTTTGCCAGGCATATCAAGCGATTGTAAATTGCGGATAGCACTCGATGAGACGTTGCCGGCTCCCGAAAAATTAAGCAATTTGATGTTATAACGTTGAAGAATTCTTGGATCCGGTTCTCGGTTGTTGCGCGTTACGTAATAAATGTTTGCCATATTTGAAAGAAGATCAGCATCTTCCCAATTCGGAAAGCGTTCAACCTGATCTTCGCCCATCAAAAGCAAGATTTCATATTGTGGATAGCGGTTTTTAAAATAGCGGACAGTATCTATCGTATAAGTTACTTCATCGTCGCGCTTAAGTTCCACGTCTGATAACGAAAAACTGCCGCTTCCTTTTTCGCTCAAGGCTAATTTTAACATTTTCAAGCGATCCTTCGCGCTCGCCTGTGTTTTTTTCCAACGCGGAGACTTGGCTGGAACAAAAACAACATCCGCGTTTAAAAGCAAAGATGCGGCCTGAGCCAGACGAAGATGTCCGTTGTGAATCGGATCAAACGCTCCGCCGAAAATAATCAAACGTTCCATGTTTTTTAGTCTTTTTTGATTTTCAGAGTGATTTTAGCCCTGGAAGCATAAACGCCGACATCGCGCGGAACGTAAATGCGCCAAGAGCTTTGATCGCCTTTATAGGAAATCCATCCTAAACCAGCGATTCCCAAATCGCGATTGCCAATTTCTTCTTTAACCTGAAAGACATCGAAATCCTTTAACGAATTAAGAAGCGAAGAACTTGGAGCCATGTTTTTGTTGCTTAAAACTTTCTTAAATTCCTCGTCAGGATCTAATTTTGATGAAATCTTTTTAATCCCGACGCCGGGAGCAAAATATGCTTTTACAATAATTTTTGGCGAGCCTTTTAAGAGATCTAAACGCGCGACTCCTCCAATAAGAAGCGACGTTCCGCTTTCCATCGAGATATCGAGAGGACGTATCGCTTCACTTGGCGTCACGTTTCTTAAAGAAACCGCATCGAGTTTAGAAGCTAAATAATTATCGAGTCCGGTCCCGGGCGTATCATATAAAGCACTTGAAGAATCGAGAGGAATTTTAATTAACCGCAAGGACGTTCCCGGATAATAATCGGTAGTTATTTGATATGAAGTTTTATTGTCAAACGTTCTTAAAAAACCGTTGAAGAAAAGCGATTTTCCAGATCCTGGCGCGCCGATGATATAAACATCATGCCGTTTCCTTTTTTCTTCAATCAAATTGACGATTGGCGTGAGATCGCTTAAAGATGACAAGCTCGATAAGACCACATCATCAGATTTTATTTGGACTCCGGCAACACGGAAACGATGGGCAACATATTCTTTTAAAGCGTCGTCGTCAGTGTTGTCCGGCAATAAATCACGCTTATTCCCGATGACAAGAAGCGGTAAACGCTTGACCAAATCAATAACGGGCTTTTGAAATGAACATTCAAAAGAAAACAAATCAACAATATAGACGATAAGGGCATCTGAAGCTTGAGCATCGCGCAGCATCGTCAAAAAGTCTTTAGTCACTGGTGCTTCTTTCGGAGCTCTATTGAAGCGATTCTCATGAAAACAATTTTGGCAGAGGATAACGCCGTCAAGAGGTGTTTCTTCTAAAATCTCCTCATCGACATAGCCTTCTTTTTTCTTGTCGCTTGTCTGCAATACCGCACCGCATATCGCGCAACGGCGAACAATTTCGAGTTTACTCATAATCTTGCTCCTTCGTTTTTAACTTCGGATAATCACCCTTTAAAATTTTCGCTCTTTTCGGACGTTCTAACAACCGATTAATTCGCGTGAAAAAATGATCGGCAGAACGATTGAGCGGCTCTAAAAGAACAAAATCAATCGCCATTTTTTTAGCGCATCCATAATCGGTGAGAACTTGATCTCCAAGCATCAAACATTTATTTTGATCCCAATTCAATTCCTCGAGAAATTTTTTTAAACGTTTCGTAGCGGGTTTATGAGCTGAAGAAAGAAAGGGAACGTCGACATTTTCTAAATATTTCGTTAAGCGCTTATGAGTGTTATTGGAGACGATCGCGATTTTTAAATCAAAAGACGAAGATTCTAAGAAAAACTTTTTGGCTTTTAAACTCGCAATCTTCGTGGACGGATAATCTAAAGTATTGTCGAGGTCTAAAAGCAAATAACAGTAACCCTTTTCTTTAAGGAACGCTAAATCTAACGCGTAAACGCTTTTGGACAAGAACAGTTTCATCACTCATCCTCAGCATCAAAAAGTGATATTTGTTCAAAAGGATCAAGATTTTGTTCGTTTGCGTTTTCGATGGATTTCGTCGGCTTAAAGGTCTTAAAATTATCGTCGACTACTAAAGAAACTTCCGGAGAAACGTGCAAGATGCGACCGCGAGCCGGGAAGCCCATTAATTCGCCAGGAGCAGCTTTATGCGCGGTTTTTTCCTGCGTGAGATTCCAATCTTGGAACGTGATATCGATTCGAAGGCCGCCATTTAAAACAGCATCATAAGAATAAGGCGCCGCCTTATCAGAAACCTTATCAAAGAAGATTAAAACATGCGGATCGTTTTTATACATCCCGTATAAAGGCGTAGCACGCGCTGTTCTCTTGCTTAATTCCAATTTTTCCTCATCGAAAACGCGCAAGTGCCCGCGATCCGTGATAAGAGCAACTTTTGTTTTCTTCTCATCGGGATTGAAAGATAAAAATCCCACAACGGGGCGTCCTTTAAAGCCGCCAGCCTTAATGCCGCCAGAGCGAGGAGAAGTCGGATTGATCTCGTTTTCGTTATAGACTAAGGCTTCACCAGTTTCAGAAATCAACAAGAGATTGTCGTTTCCGGACGTCGGCATCGCTTTGACAAGCGCATCGGTCGCATCGAGCTTAAAAGCCATTACTGATTTGCTTCTTCTTTGAAGTTCTAAAGAAGCTAGGCTCATGCGCTTGATGAGACCGGATTTCGCTAAGGCTACAACCATAACATCATTTCGGAAATTCCTGACGACAAAAGCTGAAACAAGCTTTTCACCGTTTCCGATCGAAGCCAAAGACGAAACATGGAATCCTTCATCATTCCATTTTGTCTCGCGGACTTCATTGACTGGAATTTCTAAATAATAGCCTCGTTCGGTGAAGAGCAATAAATAATCCTTCGTCGAACAGCGACCCAGGAACAAGAAAATATCGCCCGATTTAATGCCGGGTTTTGCTCCACGCTCGCCACCAGAACTTTTCCATGATTTGATGGAACTACGCTTCAAATAGCCATCGCGCGTTACGACGCACATGACTTCTTCATCAGCAATCAAATCGCGTTTGTCGATATTGACGCTGACCTCCTCTTCTTCGATGGCGGTCCGCCGTTGATCTCCGTATTTTTCTTTTATCAAGGAAAGTTCTTTGATAATGACCTCTTCGCGTTTGCTTTGCGAAGCGAGGAGAGATTGATATTTTTTAATGGCTTTCTCTAAGTCGCTTTCTTCTTTCTCCAATGTTTTTATATCGGTATTGGAAAGGCGATATAACGGCATCATCAAAATCGCTTCAACTTGAGAATCCGAGAAAGAAAAACGAGCCTGCAAATTTATTTTCGCGTCAGATTTGTCATTTGAAAGACGAATAATCCGCACGACTTCGTCAAGACAAGAAATCGCTTGGAATAAGCCCTTAACAATTTCCAAACGACGATTGCTCTTCTCTAACAAAAATTTAGTTCGTCGCGTGATGACTTCCAATTGATGAGTGATATAGGCATCCAAATAATCTAAAAGATTGATTGTTTTTGGACGATTATCGACAATCGCGACCATGTGGGCGCTATAAGAACTTCTTAAGGGGGTTTTGGCTAAAAGGTAAGCTAAAACAGCTTCAGGTTTACATTCATCTTTTAAATCGATCGCAATTCTTAAACCATCTTTGTCCGATTCGTCTCGCACTTCTTCAATACCGGGAATTGTTCGATCATGCCTAATCTTATCAATAGATTTAACAAGCAGAGATTTATTGACTTGATATGGGATTTCCGAGACGATAATTTGCCGATGTCCTTTATTTTCAACGATGTCAACTTTCGATGAAATAGTGACTTTGCCGCGTCCGGTGCGATAAATGTCTTTCAAGCTTTCACTTTGATAAATAATCCCGCCAGTCGGGAAATCGGGTCCTGGCAAAATCGAAAAATATTCATCAATTGTCGCTTCCGGATTTTTAAGACGATAGATAATCGCTTCGCTTAACTCTCCTAAATTATGAGGAGGGATATTTGTGGAAATGCCGACAGCGATGCCTTCTGAACCATTTGCGAACAAGTTGGGGAAATGCGCTGGCAGAACGCTCGGCTCATAAAGAGTGTCATCAAACGTCAGTTCCATATCGACTGTTTCTTCATCGATGTCGTGTAAAAGTTCGGATGCTAACGCTGATAAACGCGCTTCTGTATAACGATATGCGGCCGGACCATCGCCATCGATCGACCCGTTATTTCCTTGAAAGTCAATAAGCGGATAACGATATGCCCATTTTTGCGACATATGAACAAGCGCTTCATAAATTGATGAATCGCCATGCGGATGGTATTTGCCCATGACGTCTCCGACGATGTGCGCGCATTTCTTAGTCGGTTTCTCAATTGTATTCCCGGTAACCCACATATCATAGAGGATGCGGCGTTGAACTGGCTTTAAGCCGTCACGAGCATCGGGGATTGCACGATCTTGAATAACGTCTTTCGCATAAATGGCAAATTTTTGCCCCATCAACTCATCGAGAGTCTCGTCAGCGATCGTTTCAACAAAGGAAACTTCACCATTTTTCTTATTGCTTTTCATGACTGGAGCCTCCTTTTATTTCTTCTTGGAAACTATCGAATTCATTGAAAACGACATTCTCCTGAATCCAACGCCAACGAGGCGCACTGTCTTTGCCCATCAAGGTCCCGATTCGTTTTTCAACGATAAGCGCGTCTTCGATTGTCACACGCAATAACTGACGTGTTTCTTTATTCATCGTCGTTTCTGCCAACTGCGAAGGATTCATTTCACCGAGACCCTTATAGCGGTTGATTCCATATCCAGCGCCGATCTTTGCTTTCGCTTTTTGTAATTCCTCATCAGTCCAACAATAAACGTGCTTACTCGGATCGCTTTTTTTGTAGACACGATAAAGAGGCGGTTGCGCTAAATAAACCATCCCTCGATCGATGAGAGGCTTCATGTAATTGTAAAAGAAAGTAAGAAGCAGAGTCTGGATGTGCGCTCCGTCAGTATCGGCGTCTGTCATGATGATAATTTTTCCATAATGCGAATCATCCGGGTCAAAATCAGAGCCGACACCCGCGCCTATCGTCTGAATAAGCGTTGAAAATTCAACGTTTTCGACAATCTTTTCAAGCGGCAAAGAATCAGTGTTTAAAGGCTTTCCGCGCAACGGCAAAATCGCTTGATGCAAACGATCGCGTCCGGTTTTAGCTGATCCGCCAGCGGAATCGCCCTCAACGATAAAAAGTTCATTATTTTTATAATCTTTCGACTGAGCGCTCGCGAGTTTATCCGAAAGCATGAAGTCGACGCTTTTCTTTTTAGATCCGCGAGCTGCCTCTTTAGCTTTACGGGCGGCTTCACGAACATTCCTTGAAGCTTCGCACTTTTTAATCAACTCGACAGCAAAGTTTTTATGCTCGTTGAGAAAATAAAGGAATTTGCTTTGAACAAGCCCTCCAACAACCGGTCCAGCTTCCGGTGTTCCAAGTTTTCCTTTCGTTTGTCCCTCATATTCGAGTTTATTTTCGGGTATTTTGACAGAAATGATCGCGGTTAATCCTTCACGAATGTCAATCCCTTCAAGCGATTGATTGGCTCTAATTAGTTCATTCTGAAGAGCCCAGTCATTGATTGTTTTCGTTAAGGCACTCTTAAAGCCTTGCTCGTGCGTACCGCCGTCTGCCGTCCGCACATCATTCGCATAGGAATAGATATTTTCTTTGTAGTCGTTGAGGCACCACTGCATGGCAATCTCAACTTTGATGCCCGAACTTTCGCCCTTAAAATCGATGATCTCGCCAAGCGGCATCTTATTGCGATTAAGGCTTTCAACGTATTCGCGAAGTCCGTTTTGACAATAAAATTCGGCAGTTGATCCAGTGCTTTGATCTTTGAGAACAAAGCGGACACCCGTCAATAAATATGATTTTTCCTCTAAACGATTTTGAATCGTGTCGTAATTAAATTTAACGTTCGGAAAAATCGATGGATCTGGTTTAAAACGGACGATCGTGCCGTGTTTGTTCGTATTTCCTAGGCATTCAAGCGGCGTCTCTAATTCGCCACCATTATGAAAGCGAATATGATAAATCTTTCCCTGACGATAAACGGTAACATCAAGCCATTCGCTCAAAGCGTTGGTAACTGTCGCTCCAACGCCATGAAGTCCAGCGCTGGTTTGATAAATCTTCGAATTGAATTTCCCGCCAGAGTGAAGAGTTGTATAGATGAGTTGGACAGCCGGAATTCCTGCTTGCGGGTGGATATCGACAGGAACGCCTCTCCCTTCATCTTCAACAGAAATCGAGCCGTCCTTCCACATCGTCACTTGCACACGATTCCCGTAACCATTGACAGCCTCGTCAACGGCGTTATCAACCATTTCCCAAACTAGATGATGTAATCCTGTGAGATTGGTGCTCCCGATATACATGCCCGGGCGTTTGCGCACGCCCTCCAATTCACCTAAAACTTCAATATCGGAAGCGGTATACTTTTTTTCAGCATTTGTTATATCGTCCATCTTTTTTCCCAAACTCACAAAATAATCCAAGGGATTATAACAAATTTATGAGTAGTTTTGATAGATTCTTGAACGCAAATCGCTGAAAATCTTTTCAGGAGGATCCCGCAAACTATGGATTTTCTAAGTCTCAACATTCTGATTGCCGTATCTTTGTTTCTTCTCGGTTACTTCCTTGGTTCGATTCCAAGCGGAGTCATGATTGGAAGAATTTTCTTTCATAAGGATCCCCGAAATTACGGAAGCCATAATTCAGGCGGCACCAATTCAGGCCGTATTTTCGGAAAAAAGATCGGTGTTTTAGTAATTGCATTAGACATTTTGAAAGCTGTTCTAGCCTTTTGGATCAGTTGGGCAATTATTTCCTTCACGTATTTAAGCGATGATGGAGTTCTTTTCATGAACGGAGAACTCTACTATTGGCTAGCTGGTTTTGGAGCAGTGATTGGACATTGCTGGAGTATCTTTCTCAAATTCCAGGGAGGAAAAGCTGTCAGTTGTTTCATGGGAATTGTTGGCGGAACTTCTTGGCTTGGACTCATTGCCTGTCTAATTGCCTTCTTCACACCTTTTTTAAAAAAGAAAATTGTCAGTTATTCATCGCTTCTATCCGGATTAGCTCTTGTTGTTTTCGAATGGATCATGTGCATAGTCGTTAAAACAAGCGGGAACGATTGCCTCTTTTTAACATGGGTCTTCAACTTAGAACCAGGCGGTGCTTTCTTTGGCTATTGTGCGGCAAGCGTGACAACGATCACCTATTTAATCATGGTTTATCGCCATCGACAAAACATATCAAGACTTAAAAATGGAACCGAAAAACCGGTTGAATGGCCAAGTAAATATCAAGGATAAAATTAGTAGTTATTTCTTTTGTTGTGGAGAAAATATTTTATTCTTAAAAAACAAGTTATGATACTTGTTTTAGATTGACGCCGCGATTTGTAATATGCTGTTTTCTTATAAAATATTCGATTATTAAATATTTTTAATAAATCGCTTCAATACTTATCAAATATTTCTACTAATTTAATTTCTTGCTACCCGTTACTCTAATTATCATCTCTTCTATATTTCCACTTCTTTCAACAAAAGCAAAAGATTAGACGATTATTGGTAATTGCCATTAGCAAAACCATTATAAAATAACTTGTGACATCAAATATAAGTAGCGTTCCTCAATTCAATACGTGCTCTTGCTTATCGATCATAAAAATATAAAAATAATCGATGTAGAAGAAATATAACTATCAAAAAAGAACAAAAAAAGAAGAGGGTCTTTGCCCTCCTCTTCTATCTTATTTTTATTAATTTATTGACTGCGCTTCATTGAATTCATGACAGCACGAATTTGCGCTTCTGATGGTTTACGCCCCATCTGCATAAACATCGCGCGAATCATGTTTTCATTGATTGGCGGATTTTTCTTCAGCTGTTTTTTGAAGAAAGCGCGAGCGGCGAAGAAACCGATCACTAGCCCCGCAATAACGCACAAGAGCAGATAAATAACAAAAAGCCACGGTTCCAAAGTCATTATTAGGCCCTCTTGTCATATTTTCCTGTCGTTGTGTCGACAAGAACTTTTTCGCCTTTTTCGATGAAAAGCGGAATGCGAATCTTTAAGCCGGTCTCTAATGTCGCGTCTTTAGAACCACCGTTGGTCACCGTGTCTCCGCGGACTCCCGGTTCACAGTCAATGACAGTCAAAGCAACCTTGCTCGGAAGCTCCAAACCGAGAATTTCATCATCATAAGTCGAAATTGTAACTTCACCCTCTGGCGCCAAATATGGAATGTACATATCCATTCCGTTCTTCGGCAGCTCAATTTGCTCATAAGTTTTTGGATCCATGAAAACAAGAGTATTTCCAGAATCGTAAAGATATTGCATCGGGCGCTTGTTGACCGACACTTGAGTCACATCGTATCCGCTATTGCGGGCTAATTCCGTAATCGCACCGCTTCTGACATTTCTGACTTTCACTTTTGCAACCATCTTGCGCATGGCTGTTTTATTGAGAAGGATATCGATAACTTGATAAAGAACTCCTTCATCTTCAAAGTAATTACCTGGTCTTAATTCTGTAACGTTCATTGTTAAAACTCCTTATCCTGAGAAAATCTACCACTTGTAGACGCTTTTTTCCACCTTATATATTTTTTAAGAACGGATTATTTTTCTTTTCAAAGTCGAGAGTCGACATTGCTCCATGTCCGGGATAAATTACGGTTTCACCTTTTAAAGATGTAATCTTATGAAGACTAGCGCTTAAAAAACGCGGACAAGCGCCCATTAAATCATCGCGCCCGATTGAGCCTCGAAATAGGGTATCGCCCGTAAAAAGAATTTTAGCCTCTTCTAGATAAAAGCAAGACGATCCTCGTGTATGAAACGGCGTTTTAATCGCTTTAATCTTTAAACCGGCTTTTGGGCATTCAATCACTTCGCCGTCTAAAAAGTCGGTGGCGTTGACTTCAATCATCAAAGGCGGTAATCCGAAATATAGACTCCCGTTGTATTCAGGATCTAAAAGAAATTCTTGATCCTCGATAGCAAGATATGTCGGCACATCTAAAGAAGAAAGAGAGGCAAGTCCTCCGATATGATCAAAATGTCCATGCGTCAAGAAAATAGCCGCCAAATCAATCTTTTCTTGCTTTAAAATCTTTAACAGCCATCGGCCATCAGGGCTTCCAGTATCAAAAAGGACCGGAAGGAGATTATCCTTCCGGACCAGATAAACATTGCTTTGTGCTACTGGCGCAACAAGACGCCGAATATTTAAAGCCAAGAACTACTTGGCCTCCTTATGAAGCGTCATCTTATTGCAGCGAGAGCAGAACTTCATGATTTCTAACTTTTCAGGGTGGTTCCGCTTATTGCGCGTCGAAATATAGTTATGTTCGCCACATTCACTGCACTTGAGGGTCGTATTGATCCTTTTTGCATTCTTATTTGCCATCTACTCTTCACCCCTCTTTTCTTAGCGCGTTAGATATTATCACCTCTCACCATCTAAGTCTAGAGCGGGTTTTTCTATTCCATCGATGCTACTTCTCTATCCTTTTGCTTATCTTTCACTATAATCTATATACGATGAAATACACGCGCACAAAAACTCGTCCCGTTTACCTGAAAGATCTTCAAATCGGCGGACAAAACCACGTTGTCATTCAGACGATGAGCAACATTAAAACTTCAAGAATCAGCGATGTTTTATCACAAATAGAGCGCGTCAAAGTTTTAGGCGCGGAATTGATGCGCCTTTCTGTTTTAGATGAAGAAGATGCCGAAGCCTTTAAAATTTTAAGCAAGGAATCTTCGCTTCCTCTCGTCGCCGACATTCATTTTTCTTCATCGTTAGCCTTAAAAACATTGGAGAACGGCGCGAACGCCATTCGCATAAATCCTGGCAACCTGCAAGAAGAGGCTGCATTAAAAGAAATAATAAAATTAGCGAAAAAGAAAAGCGTTGCAATTAGAATCGGCGTCAACGGCGGATCGCTACCAAAGCACGAGAAGCCAACACCCGAAAGTCTTTTTGACGCTACAAAAAAAGCAGTTGCTTTCTTTGAAAATGAAGGTTTTACAAATATCGTCTTATCGTTAAAAGGCTCTGATGTCCGCACGACGATTAAAGCTTATGAACTGGCTGCTGACTATTTCCCTTACCCATTACATTTAGGAATAACAGAGGCTGGTCCAAGCGAAATTTCTTTGATTCGCTCCAGCGCCGGCTTAGCGCCTCTTTTAATTGAGGGTTTAGGCGACACTATTAGAATTTCAATGAGCGAAGAACCGGAAGAAGAAGTAAAAGCAGCTTCCCGCCTTCTACATGATTTGGGACTGTTGGAGAATTATCCGACATTTATCTCGTGCCCCACTTGCGGACGCACGGAAGTTGATCTTTTGCCGTTAGCCAAAAGAATTCAAAAATATCTAGAGGAGAAACGTTATCCGCTCGTTGTTGCAGTCATGGGCTGCGTCGTCAACGGACCAGGCGAGGCCAAACATGCCGATATCGGAATCGCCGGCGGACGCCAAAGTTTTGTTCTTTTTAAAGAAGGGAACATTATCAAAACAATCAAAGAAGAGGAAGCTGAGAAGATTTTAATTGCTGAGATTGAAGATTTGGCTAAAAAGCGACATTTATCATAATTTGTCGCGCCAAGAATCTTCTATCTCCCCCTTTCTTAACATTTCAATTTCTTTCTTATATGGTGCTTTTTCTTGAAAATATGGCGTCTCTAAAATAACCGGGATCCCCAATTCTTCTCCTTTTAATGCCCATTTATGAAGCGTTAAAAAGCCAATGTCGCCATATCCGATATTTTCGTGACGATCTTTATGCGACGCCCGCGGGTTTTTAGAGTCGTTTAAATGAATGGCCTTTAATTTTGAAAGGCCGATTGTTTCATCAAATTCTTTCAAAACTCCTTTAACATCGTCCTCGCGATAGCCGGCATCATGAATATGGCAAGTATCAAGACAAACCCCGAGCCGCTCTGGAAAATGCGAGAGATTGATCAACTCAGCTAATTCAGAAAAAGAAGATCCGACTTCGCTTCCTTTACCAGCCATCGTCTCTAAAAGAATCAAAACATCATGATGATCATCGATTAAAACTTCATCTAAACGTTGGGCGATTGTTTTGAGAACAATCTCTTTTTCAGCTCCAACGCTAGAACCGGGATGTAAAACAAGTTTCCGCACGTGAAAATCTGCTGTTCTTTTAATCTCTTGTTTCAAAAAGGAAACAGCCAATTCCCCGACTTCTGGTTTGATGATATTGCCGAGATTAATGATGTACGGCGCATGAACGACAATCATTTCTTCGTTGAACTGTTGTTCTTTTAATAGCGCTCTCGCTTCTTCAATCTTTAAAGAACTAGTCGGCAATCGCTTCGTGTTCTGCGGAGCGCCCGTATAAAACATAAAGGCGGTTTCTCCATACTCAAAAGCCTTCTTCACGGTCCCTAGATAATATTCAGGGCCCGACATATTAAGATGAGAACCAATATACATCATGATTTTGTTTCCTTTTTCTTTTTTTGAATTGCCGCTCTAATGGCCTTTTGCCGATAACGTTCCTTGACTCTTTCGATCGCGATTGCCTGCTTTTTCCGATGCATCGGTTCAACGTGACGACTCTTGAAACGTGCTTTGACAATTTTGATTTCTTTAATTTCTTCTTTTGGTAGCTCTTTCTTTCGCTTGTTTTTTTTCTTTTCAAAAATGGGACGTTTATCCGGGACAACTTCCCCGCCTTTTAAAGCATAAAAGATAAACGGAACGCCGTTATCGAGAAGAGTTTTGGCTTTCATTGCACTTTCTTCTGTCAGAAAAACCCATGACTCACCGCTTCTTCCGAAACGACCAGTTCTTCCCGAACGATGAGCATAGAAAGATAAATCGTTTGGAAGATCGATAGAAATAACGCGGTCTAATGACGGAAGATCCATTCCGCGCGACAATAAATCAGTAGAGACGATGTAAGGATATTCATCATTTTTTAAAGATTTTAAGGCGCGTTTACGTTCGCGGGCGTCAAGATCTCCGCCGAAATAAAGAACCGGGTATCCGTTATGCTTGAGATGCTCATAAATTTCATGTGCTTTATCCTTGCTTGAAGCAAAAATGAGCGTTGAATAAGCCGGCTTCGCCTTTAAAAAACTCACAAGAGAAGAAACGACGCCTTGATGATGAAGATCGAGCAAAAAATGCGTGACGTCTGATGAAGTGCCGCCGTTATCTTGATCAATCAATAGACGGCTTCCAAATTCCTTGCCAAGGAAGGCTTGCAATTGCGGATTTAAAGTTGCCAAAAAGACTAAAACCTCCGTTTCAGACGGAAGTCGCTTCGTAACTTCTTGAATCATTGAAAAATAATCGTTCTCCGCTAGAAGATCAGCTTCATCTAACACAAGCGTTCTTACTTCCTTTAATGAATACAGGCCAACATTTTTAAAAAGATCAGCCAAGCGTCCGGGAGTTCCGATTGCTATATGAGGAGGGATTGTCCGCCCTTCAATGTTTTCTTTAGTTGAAGTTTCGCTCGTATATAAACGAATCTTTAATCCTGGGAAAAACGGAACAAATTCACGCGCAAAAGCGTCTATTTGCCTCGCTAATTCTCGTGATGGAGCAATGATTAAAGCTTGGAGATTTTGTTTGTTTAAATCAATTCGATCGATGATGGGAACTAAATAAGCGTGCGTTTTCCCGCTTCCTGTTGGTGATCTAGCTAAAAGCGATTCTCCGCGTAGAACCCTGGGAATCACTTTGAGTTGAATTTTCGATGGCTCGCGATAATTCAGCGCTTCAAGCGCCTCGATCATCGTCTTAGAAAGATTAAATGAACGGAATGACATACATTTAAATTATAAGGAATATGGCTTGGACCTCCAGCAAAAGGATTCTATATTATTTAAATGATGGAAGTGTTTGAAGTACGACCACATGGTTTCTGTAGCGGCGTCAAAAGAGCCATCTCTTTGGCTCAAGAAGCCGTAAAAAAAGATAAGAAGCTCTATATCGTTGGCTCCTTAGTCCATAACGACTTCGTGAATCAAAAGCTTAAAGAGAGAGGAGCGATTTTTCTAAACGATGAAAACTTTTTAGAAAGTGTCGAGAGATTAGACAAAGACGCTCTAATTTTATTCGGCGCTCACGGTCACCCCATAAAATATGATGAAGCAACTAAAAGAAGAGGACTTGAAATTATCGATGCAACTTGTCCTTTCGTTGAAATCAATAAACAAAGAATTGTTGATGCCGTGAACGCCGGCTCTTATGTTTTTTATTTCGGCGAAAAAGATCACGCTGAAGCTAAAGCCATTCTTTCAATCTCTCCGCGCATTTATTTAATTTCTGATCGAGAAAGCGTCCCGACTCTAAAAAAAGATGAAAAGATAATCGGGCTTGCTCAAACGACGATGGCGGAAGAAAATTTCAAGGAAGTTAAAGAATATATCGAAACAACATATCCTGATTTTCAATTTTTGAACGGTCGTTGTCGGGCGACATTTGAACATCAAGAGGCGGTAAAAAGCGCTCCAGATGACTGCGATCTATTCATCATCATCGGTTCAAAAAGCAGCAATAATTCAAAAAAGCTTTTAGAAGTCGCAAAAATCAGTCACCCCAATAGCGAAGCCATGATGATCGATAACGTGGAAGATATCAAAAAATCCGATTTGAAAAAGATTAAGAAAATTGCTTTGACATCAGGCGCCTCAACTCCTGAAGAAATCTATGATGATGTGCTCAGATATCTCAAGAAATTATAACGCGCGGCTCGCGCTCATGATCTAATGTAAAAATAGTAAGTTTTTGGTCGATTTTAAGTAAAATTTCTTTAAAGCTTTCAATAAAAATTCTTTCGACTTCATGCGGAATATCTAAATAATTGACTCCGGCATTTACCATATCGCGCCTTGCGTGATGCGGAACATCGCCAGAAATGAAGATATCCGCGCCTAATTCCTTCGCTTCTTTCCAATAGAAAGATCCGGCCCCGCCAACGATTCCGACTTTTTGAATTTTTTTAGTTCCATAATCGAGCAGCAAGCCATACGGCACCTCTAATTTTTTAAGAGCCATTTTCACAAAATCTTCTCGTTCCATCGTTTCTCTTAAATCGCCGATTCGTAAACCTGGATATAAAGGATAATTTGTAACATTTACCAATCCTAATTTCTTTGATAAAAAGTCGTTCATCCCGTTTATTGCATTATCGAAATTCGTATGAAAGGCGTAAACCATAAGCCCGGCTTCTTGACTTTTCTTATAAAGAGAGGATTTTTCTGGATTATTTTTTAAAATGAAGTTTCTCTTTCCGAAGAGAAACGGGTGATGAGTAATGACCATTTCAACATTCTGCTTTCGTGCTTCTTCGTAGACTGTTTCGTCATAATCTAGCGCCAACAAAACGCGCTGAACTTCGCTTTTTAAAGGCCCTACCATCAATCCGACATGGTCATAGCTCTCAGAAAGATGTTTCGGATAAAGATTAGATAACTTTTTAATTAACGCTCGTGTTTTCATCTTAAAGCTTCCTCTATCATCGATATTTCTTTTTCAAGAATGCTTCTTTTGAAGGTTGGTACTTCTTTATTTAAAAGGATCGTCTCCTTTTCTTTTTTTTGCGCTTCCCAATATTTGACCCATGATGCTTCTTTGTTTTTTAAATGGAGAGGTCCAAACAATGCTTCTTTTTCATTGTATAGAACTTTGTTTTTCGTTCTCTTTAAATGCCATAAATCATAAAATTTATGCTCGTCCTCGAGAAAAATCGAATCCACCAGCGAATAAGAAAGCTCGCCTAAAGACATTAAAAGTTCCGAGCGTTCCGAATGAGCGTCGATATATAAGTCGTCGATGCTTTTTAATTTTTCCTCATCGCGCTTTAAAATCGAAGATATCAATTGTCCTCCCATTCCGGCTACAACGATTGCCGAGACATCCTTATCAAGCTCAGAAAGACCATCGGATAAAGTTAAAAGACATTGACTATGATAAGGAGAAAGAGAAACAGCTTTTTCCATTCTCTTATATGGCCCGATTTTATTTTCAATCAGCTGCGCTTTTTGAATCTTTTCTTGTGAAAAAAGATAAAGAGGGAGCAATGCATGATCGCTTCCAACATCAGCGAGATAAAAAGTCGGCTCGACGAGATCTCCAAGCGTTTTTAAACGCAAGGAAATCTTCACTACTTATCCCCTTTCGCGTGGGTTTCGGGCCCAGAGGCATAAATCGCATCGCGATAATCACCAAGCTTTTTCGCCCGTGTTGGATGGCGTAATTTACGGATAGCTTTCGCTTCAATTTGTCGAATTCTCTCGCGTGTTACCCCGAATTCACGTCCGACCTCTTCAAGCGTTCGAGGACGATTATCATCGAGACCATATCGTAAACGCAAAACCTTTTCTTCACGCGGCGTCAAATCTTTCATGATTTCATATAATTCGTCTTTTAAAAGTGACTTTGTCGTATATTCTTCCGGACTTTGCGTCTCTTTATCTTCGATAAAGTCTCCTAAATGCGAATCATCTTCTTCGCCGATCGGCGTCTCTAATGACACAGGCTCAAGAGCGATCCTTTGGATTTCGCGAATGCGTTCGGGCGAAAGGCTTCCACCCATTCTCACTGAAATCTCCTCCGCGGTTGGATCACGTCCGAATTCTTGAACCAATTGACGTTGGACGCGCGTCATCTTATTGATTGTTTCGACCATGTGGACTGGAATCCGAATGGTTCGCGCTTGATCGGCGATCGCCCGCGTGATTGCTTGCCGAATCCACCATGTTGCATAAGTTGAAAATTTAAAGCCTTTCTTATAATCGAATTTTTCAACAGCTTTAATGAGACCCATATTGCCTTCTTGAATCAAATCGAGGAAATGCATTCCACGACCAACATAATGCTTGGCAATCGAAATAACTAAACGAAGGTTAGCCGTAATCAATTGATTCTTAGCGTCCATATCGCCTTCCGCGATTCTTTTCGCAAGTTCAGTCTCTTCAGACGGCTTTAAAAGATCAACCTTTCCGATTTCCTTTAAATACATCTTAACGGAGTCGTTGACTTTGACTTCGCCGGCTTGCATCGTCGAGAATTCATCGACATCAGCTAATTTTTCTTTTTCGGGATTGTCGTCAACATCATCGACATCGTCTAAGTCCGCGCCTTCCTTTTCAAGGGCTAAAAGTTCTGCTTCGGAAACGTCTTCTTGGTCTAAATCATCGCTCAATTCATCATCGTTTTCGACCTTGATTCCTTGGTCTTTGAAAAAACTCATAAGCGACTCCAAATCATCGTCGCTCAAATCGAGTTTTTCAGTCGCATCAAGGATGTCTCCGATATCTAAAAATCCGCTTTGCTTCCCGCGCTTCAAAAGTTGACTTTTGATTTGTTCTAAAGATTTGATGTAGCCGAATTCTACATCGTCGTCGAGAACTTCCTCGTCAACATCTTTAATTTTTTTGCCTTTCGCTGCACTTTTCTTTTTTTCTTTGATGTTGTTTTCTCCAGTCTTTTTCATTGTTTTTCTCCTTGTTCTTTCTTTCTATTTTTAAGACGTTGACGCTTTTTCTTCGCATATTCTTCAATCGCCTGTGCCTGAACGCGCGGATCGCGATCCTTCATGAGTTTTGATGTCTCGCCATGATCATGAATCTTCTCTTTTTCTTCATTGATGACGCGTTGACAGTTCAATAAATTCTTCAAAGCGAAGGGTGGTTCATTCTCATCGAAGGCGACGTCATTGGCAAGAGCGATTAAATCCTCTTTGCTAGAATTCTCACTCATCTCGATATCGCTCATCAAAAGAGCAATATCGACTGGCAATCCTCTTTTTTCCGCATAATCAATCACATAATCGGCTAGTTCATTTAAAAGTTCATCATAGAAAGCGTCGATATGGTGCAAAAAGAAGTCAAGCGCCGCGCGTTCCGTAAACATGTAATGCAAAATTTCTTTTTCAGAGCGATATAAACGCGTTTCTTTTTGTTCTTTTTTTCTAACATCTTTTGCTGAAGAACTTGCAAAAAGTTCATGTAAATTAACTTGATTATAGGACGGCTTATCAAATGTTTTTTGTTCAACAAGAGAGCGAATGGCTTCCTTGTCGTAGCCGGTAGCGGACGCTAAACGAATCAAAGCGTCTTCTTTCTCGATTCCGGGTCGTAAAGAAGAAATGTAAGGAAGAAAGTGACTTATAACACGCTCCCTTTCTTGTTTTGTCTCCAATTTTCGATAATTTAAATAATAACGAAGCTGGAATTCAAAGGGATTTACCAATTGGTTCAAATGGCTCTTTAAAGCCTCCGCTCCTCCTTCTTTTAAAATCTCATCTTCATCACGCGTTTCATTTAAATCCGAAAGCACGCGGACATTCAGGCGTGCCTTTTGAAGTGCTGGCAAAGCCTTAATCATTCCTTCTTGCCCCGCCAAATCCCCATCGAGAGCCAAGCGAATTTCAGTGTTGAGATAACGAAGCATCTTTAAATGCTCAGCACTTAAAGAAGTTCCCATCAAAGCAATCGCGGAATCAACACCCGCTTTTCCTAAAGCGATGACATCCATAAACCCTTCGAGGAGGTAAACATAACCGACGCGATGAGCAATCTCTTTCGCACGGTGATAGTTATAAAGAACTTGCGACTTATGAAAGAGAGGCGTTTCCGGACTATTGATGTATTTAGGGCTCTCGTCATTTTGCAGTTTTCGAGCTGAAAAGCCGATGACGTGGCCGTTTTGATCATGAAGAGGAAAAATCACGCGTCCGGCATTTTTATCGCTTAACCCGCGACTTTTTAAAATCGTTACTCCAATTTCTTCGATGCTATGAAGCGAATGTCCTTTCGCAATTAGAAATTTGATGGTTTTTTCGCCATCAAAAGGCGCGTAACCGATTTCGTAGCGTCCGATGTCATAATCATTGAGTCCGCGCAACAACAAATATTCGCGCGCCGCTTTCCCTTCTTCGGTTCCTAAGGCGTATGAATAATAAAGAGCGAGATCGGCAATGCATTTCTCGAGAGGTTCAAGCGAAGGATCTTTATTTTGCTTTTGATAATTGACGTTTAACCGTTCATCGCTCACGCCGCTTAAATCGGCGACTTTTTTCACTGCCTCTTCAAAAGAGAGACCCTCAATTTTTTGCACGAACGTAATCGCGTTTCCGCCGGTTCCGCAAGCGAAGCATTTGAAGATTCTTTTTTCAGGCGAAATCGTCAAAGATGGATGTGAGTCGTTATGAAAGGGGCAAATAGCTAAATAGAGAGACCCTCTTTTTTGAACGTCTAAATAACGAGAAATAATCTGAACAATATCAGCCCTCTCTAAAACTTTTTGTATCAAATCACTCGGTATGCTCATTAAATCTTTATACCATGTATAATATCCACTAATAAATTACTTATTTACTACTTTCATCAATAGAAAGTCTTGACCGTCAAATAATTGACTAATTCAGTGATTGAAAGCCTTATTTGTTTCATTGAATCGCGTTCACGAACAGTCACGCTCTGATCGTTTATCGTGTCGAAATCAATCGTGACGCAATATGGCGTTCCGATTTCATCTTGACGACGATAACGTTTTCCGATGGAACCAGTCACATCATAAGTGCACATCAAATATTTCGATAAAATATTGAAAACTTCAAAAGCCTTCTCGTTAAGCTTTTTCGAAAGAGGGAGAACCGCTACTTTGTATGGCGCTAAAAATGGCGCTAAACGCAAAACAATCCGCTTGTCATTATCAGGCAATTCTTCTTCATCATAAGCATCGACTAATGTCATAAGCACTAAACGATCCAAGCCCATCGATGGTTCAATAACATACGGGAGATAACGTTCGTTTTTCTCGCTATCAAAATATGTTAAATCTTCACCGCTATATTCTTGATGGCGCTTCAAATCATAGTCAGTGCGATCGGCGATTCCTAAAATTTCGCCCCAGCCAAGCGTCGGGAAATCGTATTCAACATCCGTTGTTGCTCGTGAATAGAAAGCCAATTCCTCTTGCTCGTGATCACGGAAACGAAGGTTTTCTTTCTTGATTCCAAGCCCTTCAACGAAACGGAGACAATATTCCTTCCAATATTTAAACCATTCAAGATCGCTTCCCGGTTCGCAGAAGAATTCCATTTCAATCTGTTCAAATTCACGCGTTCTAAAGGTGAAGTTCCCCGGCGTAATTTCGTTGCGGAAAGCTTTGCCTGACTGAACGATTCCAAACGGAAGTTTCTTTCTTGTCGCTCGTTGGACATTTTTGAAATTAACAAAGACGCCTTGTGCAGTTTCCGGTCGTAAATAAACTAAAGAAGCAGAATCATCAGTAACTCCAATGTGAGTTTTGAACATCATGTTGAACTGTCGAACGTCGGTGAAGGAGGAAGAACCGCAACGAGGGCATTTTAATTGATGCGTTTTCAAGGCTTTGTTAAGATCATCGCTTCCGAGCGCATGAACGTCGAGATCCGGGTATTGCTCCTCTAAAAGATCGTCGGCCCGGAAACGCGCATGGCAATTTTTGCAATCAATCATCGGATCGTTAAAAGCGGTCGCGTGTCCCGTCGCTTCCCAAACCTTCTTATTCATGAGAATAGATGAATCTAGTCCGACATTATATGGCGATTCCTGAACAAATTTCTTCCAATGCGCCAACAAGACGTTGCGCTTGATTTCAACCCCTAACGGTCCATAATCCCAACTATTGGCTAGGCCGCCATATATTTGGGAGCCGGGAAAAACATACCCGGCATTTTGTAAATGCCGTGTAACCGTCTCAAAACTAAATTTATTTGCCATCTTAAACCTCGCACGCAGGTTTTGCGCCCGTGCGATTATCTTCTTTTAACTATGGTTTGTCAACCTCTTATAAGTGTACTTTATAATGTCTTCCACAATTGAAGAGACTTGAAATTAATGTCGAGAAAGAACGGAATATGTTCAAGGAGCGTGAGGAAAAATTCTTTTGCTGGCGCTTGAGGAATTTCTGAAGTTCTCCATTTCTCAAAGCCAGTGCGGAAACTCCAGCGAGCAACTTTTAAAAGATCAGCCCCGTGAAGAGCGGGTTCTTTTTGGTGTTGACGACACAAAAAGCCTCCCTCCGCAAAAGAAAAAGCGACGATATCATCATGCCTCCCGCAAATTAAGCATTCATCCACCTCGAAGCCATATCCTAATTCTTTTAACCAGCCGCCCGTTAGAAAAAGCGCGGTTTTATAAACATCAACATTTTCAATAAGCGCGTGCACGCTCTCATCGAGATAAAGAAATATTCGGTTGTTATCGAAAGAGATATTGTCTTTAGGAAGTAACTTCTGGGCCAATTCTTGAATATAAGAAAAGGCGACGCAACGTGAATAATCGCTTTCTAAATGCGGATAAAAATCAAGTTCCACTTCAACAAGAGAGAAATATTTCCCGCTTTTTTTAAGAGAAAATTTCCCGTGCGCTAAGATAAGCGTCGCCATATGAAGACGGCTCGTGCTTTTCATCGCTGAGGGGGCGCGAAAGGATATGAGAGAAAGAGGCGTAAGGACTGTGATGATCGCATCTTTATCTTTATAGGGCGAAACGCGAATTATATAGCCTTCAATCGTCGTTAACGGCGTCTTTTCCATAACCAAGTTTTGCCAAAACTTTGTAATCGCTCCGCCAATGAGGGGCGTAAACGACCTTTAAATCAAGAAAAACGTGTTTCTTAAAAACACGCTCCATTTCCTGCCGCGCGCTGATTCCGATTTTTTTAATCATCGCTCCGCCTTTTCCAATCACGATGGCCTTTTGGCCTTCCTTCTCCACAAGGATTTCGCCTTTTATGAAGAATTCGCCTTTGTCTTCTACGAACTGTTTTAGAAGAACCGCACATTGATGCGGGACTTCGTCGTTTAAAAAGACTAGAAGCTTTTCGCGAATAATCTCTTTTGCTTGGAAAGACAAACTTTTATCGCTTTTCATTGAAGACGGAAAAAGCTCCCCTTCCGTTTTCAAATGCTTTTTAGCAATTTCTCGAACTTCCTTCAAATTGAAATTAGTTTTCACGGACAATTGAATTTGGAGACATTCCGGTTTCGTCTTTTGATAATATGCCAACAATTCCTCCATGTCAGGCGCTTTGACAAGATCGATTTTGTTGAAGAGTAAATAGACGGGGGCTGATGTTTTAATTCTTTTGAGCCAGTTTATGTCTTCCTCGCGAACGCCCTTGGAGGAATCGATGAGATAAAAAACAGCATCGACATCAGAAAGCGCGCGCCGAGCACTATGAATCATGATTTTTGCAAGAGCTTCATCGCCTTCGTATAAACCGGGAGTGTCGATGAAAGCGATCTGGTAATCGCGCCCGTTGACGAGCCCGAGAATATTTTCGCGCGTCGTCTGTTCTTTCGGCGTCACGATTGCAATCTTTTCTGACATTAAAGCGTTGAGCAAACTGCTCTTCCCGGCGTTAGGCAATCCTAGAAGCGCCACAAAACCCGACTTCATAAATCTCCTCCAGCAAAAGCGAAAGGCAATAATGAACGGATATCAGTTATGGAAATTTTGCCGTCGAGATTGGCTAAATAAATCGGGGCCTCCTCGGGAAATAATTCAGAAAGAACTTGGCGGCAAGCACCGCAAGGACTGATCGGGTCTTCTGTATCTCCGATTACCGCCAAAGCTACAAAATCGTCTTTGCTTTTGCCGTCCATTAAAGCGTTATAAATGGCATTGCGCTCAGCGCACATGCTGAGAGGATAAGAGGCGTTCTCGACATTCGCGCCTAAATAGACGCTTCCGTCCTCGCATTCTAAAGCCGCCCCGACAGCAAACTTAGAATAAGGCGAATAGGAAAGTTCGCGCGCTTCTTTCGCTAATTCAATAAGCGTTTCTTTGTCCATCATAATCCCTCAACCTCCTGAATTATCTCGCGTTGCAAAGCATACATTTTCTCGGCTTCTTCTTCGTTTTGATGATCGTAACCTAATAGATGCAATAAACCGTGGATGAAAAGAAAAACTATCTCGCGTTTTAAAGAATGTCCTAATTCTTCGGCTTGTTTTTCTGCTACCTCGCCAGCGATAAAAATATCGCCTAAAAGGCGCAATATTCGTGGATTCTTAATATTGGAAATCGGGTCTTCGCCTTCAAGGAAGGCAAAACTTAAAACATCAGTCGGTCTATCGATTTTTCGATATTCATAATTCAATTGATGAATTGTCTCTTTATCAACCAAAGTGAGGTCAACTTCATAATTAACTTTAACGTTCAAGCGCTTGAAGGTTTTCGTCAAGGCGCTTTTAAGCGACGACTCTAAGTCAGGAATGTGACTTTCCCATTCTTCTAAATACAACAATTCCATGCTGCTACTATATCATTGTTAAACTTAAAAAACTTAGTAAAAACGTTCAAAAAAGGCATCGAACAGTCTCTTGTCGCCTAAGCTCGTTAAATTTAAGAAAATTTCTTTTAAGCATTCGAAAAGGACGAAATTGACGCTTATGCCAAAAAGAAAACTATCAAGGAGAAAAACTTTTGTAAGAAAAGAAGGAATTAAAGAGGCTAAAATCACAAGCGCCAAAATAGCGAAAAGCATAATTCCCTTATAAAAAGCGAGACGCGCAGCCTTCTTCTCTAACTTAATAATTTTCTTTCTCTCTTCGTTTATGTGTTTCATGAAATGAGTTTCCTCTTTCTCTAATTTGCTTAATGATTCTTTAAAAGGCTTAAAGAGAGCGAAGTAGATAAACGGAAAAACTGCAAGCAGAAACAAACTTCCAGATAAGAGAAAGAACGATTCCTTCAGTAAAAAGAGATAGATCGCTATCGATACTGACAAAAAAGCGGAAAAACGCAAAATAGGTCCATAAAGTTGGGCTTTGAATCTCTCATATATTAAAAAGTCTTCTTCAAAAAGTTTCTCTTTATCAAAGAAAAGACTTTGATATCGTCTTTTAAAATCTTTGAAAAGAAGATGAACCGACAAGAGAAAAGCAATGGCCGATAGAAGGGAAATAGTCATCAATATTCCCATAAAAAGGAAATTTCCACAAGAAAGAGCGAAAAGAAAAAAGAGAAAGGCAAAAACGAAAAAGAAAAGAGAAACTATCGTGAACGTCAACAGTTGCCGATTTAAAAATTTAATTTTAAGAGGAGCGGAAATATTTTCGCTTTTCTTTCCTTCTCCATAAATTAGCGACCAGCGTTCTTCTAGCTTTTTAAGTTCAATCGCTTGCCAGCCTTGCTCAGGATCCCGAATAAGCGCCTTGTTTTTTCTTACTCTTTTCAAAACGACTAAATGTTCGCTTTTTTGATCTTTTAGCAGCAATAGATATGGCGTGTTCTTCGCTTCTTTTAAACAATTAGAAGAGAAGGCTTGCCGCCATTTAACTATGATCCCGTGTTCTTCCGCCAATGAACTTAATTCCTTTAAAGAGAGGCGTTCTTTCTTTTGACTTCGAAGATAACGAAAGCTTTTCCTCTTGGTAAATAAAATCAAAAAGCTGCGGAGTGAAGCGTAGCCGCAGCTATTGAAATTAGACTGATAAACAAGATCCCTCATCACTTCTTAATAGATGAGAAAGAAGAATATTGCCTTAAATTAACGGAAAGAAATCGTAATCGTCGCCGAAGTGCTTGTCACTTCATCGAAACTTATTTCATAAGGGAAGGTAGTTCCGTCATGCATCGTCGTCATTTCACGACCGTCTTTATGATGAGCATCGCTATATTCGTTCCAACTAAAGACGTCACCGCTATAGAAAAGATCGCTTGCTTCTAGAATGCTGCTATAGCCGTTGATCAAATCGTTCCTCCCATCGGCTTCAATGATATTGATGAGCGGATAACGCTCTAATTCACGCGGTGAAGGCGATGATCCATATGCGCTAGAATCATACGAATTATTGCAGCCAACCCCTAAATAGTTATAGCCCTCCGTTCTTTCTTCGGGTGAAGAGACAAAGTTTCCTGAATTGATGTAGGAATAACTAGGCGCTTCCCATAAACGAGCATCGACATGATATAGACGAATGCCGTATCCATTGCCTAAACGAGGATAATAATCATCAAACCAATCGTAAGCGTTGACTCCGACATTATCTGAATAAAGTTCAATCATCAAATATTCAGAGAACGCAGAGCCGTTGAAATTCTCATAATTTGCCGGAATTATAATCGATTCACCCGTGGCAGAGAACGCTCCGATGTCGATTGTCACTTCTTCTTTAAGCCCCGTCACTACATAAGGAGTTCCCCAGCCGACGGCGAATTTTGAGAACGGGTTCCAATCGAGCATCGTACCCGCTCCTTGCATATCGTAACTTCCTAAATATTCACGATAATAGGAATAGTCATAGTAATCATCGATTCCAAAAATATGTCCTTGTTCATGAACAGCCGTCATCGCATCGTTAAAAAAGCCGAGCGCATTCATGGAATAAGCGCCGACAGACGGCAACTCGTGACTAGCACTGCTCAAAGGCTCTAATTCGCTCATATGCGGCCATAAGGGCGTTGACCACCAATCACCAACATAAGCTTGCATCGTGTATTGATCAGGGACGTTAGTGACGAAATGAATAGCGTCAAAACGCGCGTCGTTATTGCGATCGAAGTCGCTCCAATCGATTTCCGGATGATTTTCAATGGTTTGAGCGACCGCCCGCTGCATCAATGAACTCAAGCGCCCGTAAGTAGAATCGTTCATGATTGCCGACATTGTGTAACGTGTATCAAGTTCGTAATAAACATCGGCCACAAATCCTTCGATTGAAACCTCGCCATAAGAAGCCAACTCAAAATACGTTTTGAAGGAAGGACGGTTCCCGACCAATGTATCGCTATCGCCAAAGAACGCGTCATTTAAGGTCGAGATAGTCGTCTCATTCCATTCAGGGCACGGAAGGCCAGCGTAGGCGCCAGGATCTAAAGAAATCGGCACTACCAAAACATTTAAAGGGCCGTTACTAGGAGCATAGGAACTATCGATTTCATCGCTCGTAAAGGAAGGATCGCTGATGGCAACATACCCCTCATCAAGCGAAAAAGCGTAACTTGCTGTCTGTCCTCTAAAAGAAAAACGCAAATCGTAAGCGCGATCACTCATTAAGGGCTCATTAATTACGTTTAGGGCATGTTGATTCTCGAAAAGTTCAAGAGCGAATTCAGCATTCTCTTCCTCATAACGAAAATATTCAACTCCGTAATTCAACCATTCGATGCCCAAAATAATTTCGTTATCATCGAGAATTCTCATCCCCGGTGTCGGTTCTTTTTCAAGTTCCACTGATAGGTGAAGAGGAGAAGTTCCGATTTCAAGAAGCGAATTTACATAGAAAGTGTAGGCTAGAGTATATTCTTTCCCTTCGTAACTAAAAGAGGCATCAACAACATAATCGCCGGCAACACTGAAAGGGTCTGCTGTTTCGAAATCATAGCCCCACGGATCAACTACATTTAAATTTAAAAAAGTAACGTCGAGTTCTCTTGAACTTTCTCCATCTTCAAGATAAACAGTCGGTTCTCCAAGCGTGCTATAAGTATCGCCGATGTAATAATTTCCGTCATCTCTGATTGCCAATTGCGGTTCAGTCAAAGAAGAGGAGGCCGGAGGCAAAGACGAAATGTCGCTTGTGCTGCCGACACTAGAACCCATAGGCCCCACGCATGAAACTAAAAAGGAAGCGCCGAGAGATAGTAATAAGAATGAAGTAATTTTTTTACGCATACGCTTGATAATAAAAATCCTCTTATAAAAAGGCAAATGAAATGTATGAAAAAACCCGTCATTGACGGGTTAGGATTTACCATTTTTTACGGCGAGCCAATTCTGACTTCATTTTACGGCGAAGCGCGGTCTTTAAATAGAATTCACGTTTCCGTGTTTCAAGCAAAACACCTGATTTATTGACGGAACGCTTGAATCTCCGCATTCCCTCGTCTAACGATTCGCCTTCACGCAAAGTAACTTTGATAGCCACTTTCTAATTTCACCTCTTTTCTAAGGCAGTAAGGATTATGGCGGAGGAAGTTTTAGACGTCAAGAAAAAGAAGGGATACAATGTCAATCGTTATGATAAATCCTATCGTTTCTTTTATCGTTCCAGCCTTCAATGCTGGTAAGACATTGTCAGCCACTCTAACAAGCATCGTATCACAAGAGAGCAAGATCGCTTATGAAGTGATTATTGTCCTTTCGCCATCTGAAGATGAAACGCTGGACATCGCTCATAAATTTCAAACACAAAACCTCAACATTAGAATCGTCCGTTCTGCCGTTAAGTTGTTGCCAAACGAGGCGAGACTGGCTGGTTTAAAGGAAGCGAAAGCGCCTTTCATTGCTTTCGTCGACGCGGACGATATGATTGCCGCGAATTTTTTAAAAGTTTTACATCCTTTAATCTACGAAACAAAAGCCGACATTGCTGTCGGTTCGTTTGCAATATTTAAAGACGAAAGAGTCGTCCCCTATCCTTTTAGAAAGAAAAGAATCTTTGGACAAGAAAAAGCCATCTCGTTATTGCTGAGCGATATAAGTTTTCGATCATTCCTTTGGGGTAAATTATTTCGAAAAAAATTGTTTGAAGATAACGCGTGGATTTTTGAAACAAAATTTGAACTATTTGAAGATTTGCCAACCATGGTGTCTTTGCTTTTAAAAAGTCAAAAAGTCATCTTCACGAGAAAAACTCTCTATTATTATAGAAAAGGTCTCAATTCTTTAACTTCCGAAAACAGAAATAACAGAGAAAGTATACATTTAGGAGTTTATTGGTTTTTAAAATATTTGTTTTTATCCACTAATAATCGGCAATATCTCAAATTATTGTCAAAACATCGTTCGCGAATATATTTATCGTTAAAATATGATAGACGCCTAGATAAAACACGTGATAAAAACGAGAAAAAAGAATTAAATTCTTATCGGAAGGATCTATATAAAGAAAATAGCAAAATTCCTCAAAGATATAAAAATCTCATTGACAAAATATTAGAAAAAAAAGAGGGATAATCCCTCTTTTATTTACTGGCGAATTTTGTTTTCGTCCATCAGGATTTCTTTCATGATTGAGACGCTTGCGGAGCAGCCAATTCTATTGGCTCCCGCTTTAAACATTCTAAAGACGTCTTCCCGTGTGTGGATTCCGCCAGAGGCCTTGACTCCCATCTTCGGTCCAACTGCTTTTCGCATAATTAAAACATCGCGCGGATCTGCTCCTTTAGGTCCAAAGCCCGTCGAAGTTTTAACAAAATCCGCTCCCGCCTTTTGAGCCGCCATCGAACAACAAGCAATTTCTTTTTTCGTGAGATAACATGTTTCTAAAATTACCTTCAAAAGGGCGCGACCTTGAATCGCTTCTTTTATAGCGCGAATTTCGCGTTCGATATAAAGATAATCATGAGCTTTAGCCATCGCGATGTTTTGAACCATATCAACTTCATCCGCACCTCTACTAACAGCATCTAAAGCTTCATAGCGTTTGCTTTCAATCGTTGACGCCCCTAAAGGGAAGCCGATTACTGTGCACACTTTAACCGAAGTCCCCCGCAACAACTTTTTCGCATATGGCACATAAAACGGATTAACGCACACTGTGCGGAAATGATAATGTTCAGCTTCATGGCAAAGCTTAACGATATCCTCCGGCATCGCGTTAGCTTTTAAACATGTATGATCGAAGAAACGTCCATAATCATATAAAGAACTTTTGCTCATAGGTATCAATTCCTCTTTTCCTAGTCTTAATAATAAAGAATGATAAGGAAACTTACAAAATAAAAAGGGTTGATCGCTAAGTTAACACAACAAATCCTGCAATAACTTTGTATCAGATAACTATTCTGACGACAATGTTACCAAAGGCCAAAAAATTACAACCATTTTTGCTGATGGCTTTCAAACCGCAACTATTCTTGATAAGGAGAAGACCTTATCTCTACAACAACGCAAAATGGCGACAATATTATTTATGAATATGATCGTTTATTTTTTAATAGTCTAGGTATTAAAGAATAAATGAAGTAAAGTTTTTTGCACTTGCTGCTAAGTTTAAAACGTTTTCTAGCTATTCAATTAACCAATAAAACATATTATGCTATCGATGTGAGTTATATTAAGAATCAATTAGAATTTTTAGTTGTTTTAATAAACAAAGCAAAATAGTTTTATGTGGTATCTAATTTTTATTTATTTAGGATTTTTGGCATTAACGATCACGATATCCGAAATTTATGTTCACAAAACAAAAGAAAGTATTAGATATCAGCCGATTTTTGGTCGTGCGTTATATTTTTGCTCTCTATTTTCTTGGATAGGCGCTCTACTATCATATGTGTTGTCAGATCAATCATTCTGGTTAGGCATTGCAATATTCATCCCGATATCATTCGTCTTTCTTATGCTTTCACTTTTGCTATTTTTTAGTTATTGCAAAATCCAAAAAAGTTCTCTTATAAAAAATATATTCTTCATCAAACGAGAATATAAATATAAAGATTTCGTCATCGTTTATTCAGCAGGCAGAATCGTTGCAACCTCTAATAAGACCGGCAAAGAACTATTCGCTTTCACTTCATTTCATACAAACGTTGAAGCGTTTCTGGAAGCTTACGCAAACTCAGTGGAAACGCGAAAAATCAACTTAGAAAGCAAGGTCGTTAGAGCTAATAAAGTGACGGCTTATTCGGGGTTTTGGACCGGACTTCTCGGGCTTGCGATATTGGCATTGGCGATCATCAGCGTAATACCAAACCTTTTCGAACTCCCCGTCCCGCTATATGCGACAATTATATTTTGGCTATGTTCTATATTAACGCTTGGTTTTTCTCTTTATTGCTACTTAAATTATTTCTTCCATTATCTCGCAATCGATAACGGCAACATCATCATTCATAAGCCTTTTTATCTTAAAAAAGCACATGACCATCGTAACCTGCACATAGAAGAAAATTACTACATGATGAAATTGAAAGACGAAAATAACAAAACAGTGTTTATCCTTCTTAAAAACTTTACAGAAAATTTCGCTGTTCTCTATAAATATTTAGATGAAAATAGGCTTTGAGCAAAAGCTTATTCTCGTTTCAATTTATATAAATCTGATAAAGAAAGAACTCAAAATAAACAAAATGGAATTTTTATTCTTCTTTTTACATAAAAAATACCCCCTCCTCTTGGTTGATCCAAGACTTAGGGGCGAAAAATCATTTTGTCGTTAATTTATTTTTCTTCTTTCTTAAGATGAAGGACATCCTTCCCATCATAATATCCGCATTCTTTGCAGACATGATGAGCCTTGATTAAAGCTCCGCAATGCGGGCACGTCACTAAACCCGTCGCTTCTAATTTGAAGTGTGTTCTTCTTAATCTTTTCCGTGTCTTCGATGTTCTTCTGAACGGTACTGCCATCTCTCTTCACCTCTCACTTTCCTGTTGCATTATATAAAGCTCGAAACAAAAAGCAAAAGAAATAATTAGACAATGTCAAAAAAATCTCAAAAACATCAGTGTTTCTTTTATAACAATGTCCAAAAAAATTCATTTTTATGACTGATCATCTCATAATCCTTTCGAAGGCCCCATCGAAGAATCGTAGACGATTTCATGGATTTCGCCACGCAATGAACGCGAACTAGGAATTTTGACAGTCAAATAATTGGAACTATGGCCAAAGGCATAGCGCCCATCGAAGGTCTCGAATAAAACCTGGACTCTTTGGCCACTGAATTTTTTACGATATTCCATTGAAAGTTCATCGGAAAGCGTTAAGGCTTCGCGAACGCGTTCTTTCTTAATGTTCATCGGCAAATCATTTAAGGCGCTCGCTCTTGTTCCTTCACGTCTTGAATAGGGAAAAACATGCAGTTCAGAAAAAGCGCACTTTCGAAGGAACGACATCGTTTCCTTCCAGTCATCATCATTTTCACCGGGAAAACCGGCGATTAAATCAGCTGTAATCGCCACGTCTTCACGTGCAGCTCGTGCCTTTTGAACGTTTTCATAATAGCCGCTCGGCATATATGGCCGACCCATTAAACGCAAAATCTTCTCGGAGCCGGATTGAAGCGGCAAATGCAAATGATTTGCAATCTTTTCTTCTTTGGCGAAAAGAGTTAAAAATTCTTCATCGATTTCACTTTCCTCTAAAGAAGAAATTCGCAAGCGTTTCAAATCTCCTACTTCTTTTAAAATTCTTTCAATCAATTGAGTCAAATTATTTCTGGGCGTTAAATCTAAACCGTATTTCCCGATATGAATGCCGGCAAGCACTAATTCTGGATGATTGATCGTTAATTTTTTGGCCTCCTCAATAATGCATTGAGGATCGCGCGAAACGCTCCGTCCGCGAAGATAAGGAATTAAGCAATACGAGCAAAAAGAATTGCAACCGTCTTGAATTTTTAAATAGGCTCGGAGATGATTCTCCGCGCTTGCGCCGGGAAATTCTTGAAAGCCTTCTTTTTTGGAAGAAATAAAGGATGGAAGAGGCTTTTCTCCGCTTTTTAAATATTTGAGGACAATATCTAAAAGTTCAAGCCGTGCATGCGTTCCTGACGCCAAATCGACGCCAAGCTTTAAAACTTCTAGACCTAAACGCTCCGTTTCACAGCCCATCACGACTAAAAAACCCTTCGGATTTAATCTCCGCAAACGCCTGATGTGTTGCTGCGATTTTCGCCCGCTTTCATGCGTTACCGAGCAAGTATTGATAAGCAAAACATCCGCGCTGATCGGATCTTTAACTTCTTGATGTCCGTTTTCTAATAACAAAGAACGGAAACCGCCGATCTCGCAGGCATTGACCTTGCAGCCTAAACTCTCTAAATAAAAATTCATTGATCTTTCTTTTCGTCCTTTGCTTGAATTTTTTCGCTTTTTTCTTGTAAAGAAAGACGAGCCTTTTTTAAAAGCGACAAAAAATGATAAGAGAAAAAGCCTTCGACCAAGAGACGTTCATAAAAAAGTTCTTGGTTATTCGCGTAATATGCTTCTAAAACCGTCTCTAAACGCGGAACGATTCGACTCTTTTTCGGGTTTAATAAAAAGCGATCAAAAAGATAAAGCGCCCCATCCAAGCGTCCTTGTTCATTCACGAAATAAAGAGCCTCTTGATCATAATCATAAAAAGCCGCTCCATCTTTCTCTTTATGCAGCATCACCAAATGACAGAAAGGCGAAGCGAATAACTTATAGCCGTAATAATCAAAGGGATCCACCATTACCGACTCAAAATCATTGAGAAGATTATGATATGGCTTTTCATCCAAACGTTCTAAGTGATAACTATAGATTTCGTTGATCGAAAGCGGAAAAAAAGGCACATAAATAGTTTTTCCTTGATAGTCAAAATGCGGAAGTTCCGCCCTGACATCAAGCATGAATTCTTCAAGTGAGAGACTATTCAAATGCTTTTTCTCAAGTAACGTTTTTGTCTTCAATGAATAACTCTTTTCGAGCGTTTTCTTATTGAGGAAAGCTCTGATCAAAATATTCGCGCGAATGACATCGAAGGAATTTTTCGGCTTTAAATACGGTGCCCACGAAGCGCAAGCGCCGAGCAAATAAGAAGAGGAAAGAAAGAAATTATCTTCCTCTTTATGGGCACGCGCTTTCGTCCGTTCACGATATGAAAGTTGATAAATATCAAGTGGTTTCATATTAAGATTTTAGACCTCACGTTCATCAAAAGGCAAAGGCTTGCCGTTTCCGCTCGGAGAATCGTTGGTCCTAAACCGACAAAATGAAAACTTTCCTTCAAATAAAGGACTTCCTGAGGCGAAAATCCTCCTTCGGGACCGCTGAGAAGAAGGCAAGAAGAAACATCGGAAAAAGAAGGGAAGATGCTTCTACTTTTAGCCTCTCCTTCATAAGCCAAGATTTTCATTTCACATTTTAACTGCGCTATATCTTTTAAAGAACAAAAAGGAGCGATTTCCGGAATATAATCGCGACCCGATTGTCGAGCAGCCTCACGCGCAATGCGCGAGAAGCGTTCGCGTTTTTTCTCCTGCTCTTTTGTTTCTCCCAAGCGAATGACGCTATATTCGGAAACGAACGGATAAAACTTTCGGACCCCTAATTCTGTCCCTTTTTCGACAATCAAAGCATCGTTCCCGTTTTTCAAAAGCGGAAATGCTAAAGCGATTGGGACTTTAAGTTCCGTTGTCGATAAAACTTCATCGTTCATTCTTTTTAAGGTGAGCGGTTTTAAATTCTCAACAACGCCTAAAAACGGACGATGATCAGGCCCGACTAAGCGAAACTTCTCACCGATTCTCACTCTTTTAACGTGCGATAAATGAAACTCATCTTCGCTTCTGAGTTTCGCGATTTCCTTATTCCATTCAACGAAAAAAGTCTCCATCAACGAAGCCTCTCGCCATGTCGATCAAGGAGATCATCGCTTCGCGTAAGAGATAGCATCACGAAAAGATTAATCAAGAAAAGCAAAATCGCTAGTAACCAATAAGCCATCGCATAATTTGCTAAAACGGGAACAAGGAAATAAAGAACGCTTCCGATTCCGGCCACCACAAGCGCAGTTATAAAAAGATTCAAGAAACCTCGCAATTTATAGCCGAGATAAAACCAATGAAGACCAAAAATTCCTAAACTGTAACCAAGAAACAAAAAGAAGAGACGACTTTTGCTTTTCCTCAACTTCGCATCTTGCTCGATCGGCTCCACAAAAGTAGTGATATCTTTCGTCCGATATGTTCCGAGAGGATTTTTCTGCCCGCAATGCGGGCAAATGTCGTAATCAAAAGATGTAATGTCTTTACCACAATGAATGCACTTCGGCATTTTAATACTCCTGATGCTGAGTTTTTAGATAATCATCGTAAAGCTTTAAGCAAGCCTCGCGGTCAAGTTCGCTGATGAATTTTTCTTTATCTTCGCTTTCCAAGAATTCATAGAAAGCCTGGTCGCGAAAGCCGATTTTTTCTGTATCGACAACGTTGCAACCATAATAAACTTTCTTGATATTCGCCCATAAAATCGCACCTAGACACATCGGGCACGGATAACCGGTCGTATAAAGTTCAGCCCCTTCAAGATTGAAGGTCTTTAAATTTTGACAAGCATCATGAATGGCCATCATTTCGCCATGGCAAGTGGGATCTTGGTTTTTAATCACTTGATTGTGACCGCGCCCCACAATTTTTCCATCTAAAACAATCACGGCTCCAAAAGGTCCGCCATGTCCAGAAGCAATTCCTTTTTCTGCTTCTTCTAACGCAATTTCCATATATTTATTCATGGCAATTATCCCTTCTCTACTTTAAGCAAAGGCTGATAGAAAATAAATGATTATTTGCGGAAAAAACGACCCCAGCTTTTGTTTCCTTTTGCTGCTTCCTCTTTCTGAAATTGCCGCAACAAATCTTTTTGCGATTCGCTGAGAAAAGTCGGAACGATGCATTTAAGGTGAATGTATTGATCGCCGGCTTTCCGGTTATTGCCTTTAATCCCCTCGCCCTTCAAACGAATGATCGCTCCGCTTTGAGTGCCGGACGGTATTTCAACCTCAACAGTTCGATAAACCGTCGGAACTTCTAATTTGCATCCCAAAGCCGCGTCCACAAAAGAAATTTCGCGTTCGATATGAATGTCGTTGCCGTCGCGTTCAAAGATTTGGTCTTTTTCGACTTCGACTTCAATGATTAAGTCGCCATTCGGACCGCCGTTGCGACCGCGTTCTCCATAGCCGCTGACGCGGAGTTGCTGACCGGAAATGATGCCGGCTGGAATATTGACCTCTAAATTAGTACGGGTCTTTTTATAACCTTCGCCTTGGCATTCATGGCAGACATGACGGACAATCTTCCCGCGACCATGGCATCTTTGACAAATAACTTGCGTTTCGCTGACGCCGAAAAAAGTACGCTGCTGCACTGTTTTATAACCGCGCCCTCCGCAATCCGGGCAAGTCACAAGATCATCGGGCGTCTCAGCACCGCTTCCATGACAATGTTTACATGGTGCTTCATAATTGACGTTGAGACTGACCTTCACGCCTTTTATCGAATCCATGAAAGAGATGCGAACTGAGGCTAATTTATCAGCCCCTTTCCGCGGAGAAGAGCTATTACTTCCCCGGCGATTCCCAAACGGGCTTCCGCCAAAGAAAGAATTGAAGATGTCGCCTAAATCAACATCGCCAAATCCTTGCGAAGAAAATCCTTGTCCGAAAGGATTTCCGGCTCCTCCGGTCGAAGCGCCTTGACTGAAAGCCGCCATTCCGAATTGATCATATTGAGCGCGCTTATTGTCATCAGAGAGAACGTCGTACGCTTCTTGAATCTCCTCGAACTTTTTTGGAGCATCTGGTTCGTGATTGATGTCAGGATGGTATTTTTTGGCTAATTTACGATAAGCGCTCCGAATCTCATCTTTACTAGCGCTTTTGTTAATTCCTAAAACTTCATAATAATCTCGCTTAGCCATCTAAATTACTCCTTTGAAAACCACAAAGAAGGCCCCGTTGAGGAGCCTTCTTAGAAAAAGCCATTTTAATTAAGCCTTTTTGTCGGTGAAATCAGCATCAATGACGTCGTCATTGGAACTATCTTTATTTTCGTTAGTCGAAGAAGCTCCGGAAGTATTTTGATAAGCGTTATGCGCGCTTTGCGCTTTCATCGCAGCGTCTTCCAAGCGTCCAACAATCTCCCGCAATTTTTCGATATTATCGCTTTGAATGGCTCCTTGTGCCTCATCGCGTAATTTCGTGAGTTCGTCTTTCTCTTCCGGTTTCATGCTGTCGCCTTTTTCGCTCAAGACACGGTTGATTTCATCAACATAAGTTTGAGCTTTGTTTTTCACTTCGATATCGTTCTTCCGCTTTTCATCAGCCTCTTTATTCTTTTCGGCGTCCTTAATCATCCGATCGATATCTTCTTTTGAAAGTCCGTTCGAACCAGAAATCGTGATATCTTGCGACTTTTGCGTATCTAAGTCTTTCGCTGAAACCTTAACGATGCCGTTGACGTCAATCGAGAAAGTCACTTCAATTCGCGGTTGTCCGCGGCGGGCGGGATTAATGCCCGTCAAAGTGAAATGTCCAAGGAGCTTATTATCGTGCGCCATCGGACGTTCGCCTTGATAAACCATGATGTCGACAGCCGGCTGGTTATCTTCGGCCGTTGAGAAAATCTGACTCTTCGTTGTCGGAATCGTCGTGTTGCGAGGAATTAAAGGCGTCATAACTCCGCCCAAAGTTTCAATTCCTAAAGTCAAAGGAGTTACGTCGAGTAAAACGACATCCTTGACATCGCCAGCGATAACCGCGCCTTGGATTGCAGCCCCAAGCGAGACCGCTTCATCGGGGTTGACTGAAAGATTTAATTTCTTGCCAGTCTCTTTTTCGACCATCTCTTGAACAGCCGGCATTCTCGTGGAACCGCCGACCATCAAAACTTCGTCGATCTCATTGTAATTCAGCCCCGCATCCTTCATCGCTTTTTCCATCGGTATGCGGCAACGTTCCAAAAGATTCTGCGTCAAACGTTGGAATTCGGCACGCGTGAGTTTTCCTTCATAAGAAATAGGACCATTCTTGCCCATGCCGATAAACGGAAGAGAAATTGTCGTTTCTAAAGATGAAGAGAGTTCAATCTTAGCCTTCTCAGCTGCGTCAAGGAAACGTTGACGCGCCATCGCGTCGTCCAAACGCATTCCCGTTTCCATTTGAATCTGGGCCTGAATCCAATCAGCAACGGCGTTATCCCAGTCGTCACCGCCTAAACGCGTGTCGCCGTTCGTTGAAAGAACTTGGAAGGTTCCATCTCCGATATCGAGAATCGAGACGTCGAGAGTTCCGCCACCAAGGTCAAAGACGAGAACTTTTCCAGACTTGTTGCTATCAAGACCATAAGCTAAGCAAGAAGCAGTTGGCTCATTGATAATCCGCACGACGTCAAGTCCAGCAATCGTTCCGGCATCTTTTGTCGCTTGCCGCTGGGCATCGTTGAAATAAGCAGGTACTGTGATGACGGCTTTTTTGACTGGCTGCCCGATGTTTTTCTCGGCATAAGATTTCATGTAAGCAAGAACTTTGGCTGAGATTTCTTGGGGCGTGTAATCTTTATTTAAGCAAGCGATGTGGAACTTTTCAGAAGTGCCCATTTTGCGCTTAGCGCTCCGAACGGTGTCAGGGTTCGTGATCATTTGTCTTTTAGCAGCATTGCCGACAATCTCTTCGCCGCTGCCTTTAAAAGCCACGACCGACGGCGTTGTGTTCGTGCCCTCGGGATTCGGGATGACTTTGACTTTCCCGTCAGCCTGCATATACGAAATAACTGAATTTGTTGTTCCTAAATCGATACCGACAATAATTTCCTTTGCCATATTTATTTATCTCCTTCTGTGGATTCTTCCACTTTTTTATCATCTTTAACTTCTTCTTTTTTCTTGATAGAAACCGTGACTCTTGCCGGTTTCAATAAGCGATCAAGAAGTTGGAAGCCGACCGCATCAACTTTGACAATCAATCCTTCCTCTTCACCCTCCTCGGTTTTAATAGCCTCCATGAGAGCCGGATCGAACTTTGCGCCTGGCGGTGGATTGATCTCTTTTACCCCTTCAGAAGTCAAGGCTTCAATCAAGAGCGAATAAATGTAAGCAAACCCTTTTTTATAATTGATAGCCTCTTCGCTCGTCGGAGTCGCATCAAGAGCGATGCGGAAGCTTTCTAGCGGCATGACCAATTTCTCAACGAAGCCAGCGCTTCGGTAACGGAGAGCGGTCCGGTGATCCTCTTCTAGTGTCTTCCGGAGGTTTTGAGTGTCAGCTAAGGATAAATAGTATTCATTCTTCCATTTATCAGCTTCTTCATGCGCCGCTTTGAGTTCTTGAAGTTTAGCGTCCCATTCTTTTTTGCTGATCGTGTAATTCAATTCCCCTTCGTCGTTTTCTTCGTTATTTTCTTCTCGGGGTTCTTCTTTTTTGTCTTTTCCTTTGTCTTTGCTCCACATATTTTGACCAGTTCTCCTTTCTTTCTATTGTTACCGAAGTACTCTTCTAGAGCGCTAGCAAAGTACGTGAGGGTCGCAAGAACTTTTTCATAATTGAGACGTGAAGGTCCGACAAGCGTCAAACTAGCGCCCGTCTCGCCGGGAATATGAAGCCCCGCCGAGATCAGCGTCAAGCCCCCTTCTCCAATCCTGACCGAAACGCCGGATGGTAGAAGCTTTCCTCCTTCAACGGCCTTTCTGAGACGCGTTGGATTCTCAAGAAGAGAAAGAAGCTCCCGCAATTTCTCAGCATCATCGCGAAATTCCGGTTGCTCATAGAGCTTATCTTTGCCGAAAGTCGAGATGCGTTCTGATGCAAAGCGCGCAAAAGCGTTAAATAAAGCCTGATACAAAGCTTCCTCGCCTAAGATGAAATCTTGAAGGGCTGGTCGCAAGGCCTCTAATTTAGCGCAAACTTCTCCGATCGGTGTGCCAGCTAGACGCGCTGAGAGAATCTCAACCATCTTCCGCACTTCTTCAGGATCTTGTTCTTCTGTTAGAAGGAAGGTTTTGTTTTCAACGTAACCTGAATCCGTCACGATAACCGCAGAAGCGGCATGTCCGGGGAGCGGCACCACTTGAATTGAAGCCAAGCGCTCCGCTGTCGTTTTCTGCCCGAGAACCACTGAAGCCAAATCAGTCATGTTCGAGAGAATTTCGCAGCTTTCCTTGATGACTTCTTCAATCGACTTTCCGCGTTCAGAAAGGACGCTTTGAAGAGCGTTTCTCGCATCAAGGTTATCAACATCACCACTCCTTAGATTCTCAACGTAATAACGATAGCCTAAAGTTGAAGGAACCCGTCCAGAAGACGTATAAGTCTTTTCGAGATATCCCTCTTTCTCAAGCGCCATCATCTCGTTGCGAATCGTCGCTGTCGAAACTTTGAGACCATAAGTCTTTTGAAGCGTCGAAGAGCCGACTGGTTCTGCGGTTTTGATGAAATGCTCGACAATCAGTTTTAAGATAGTATCGCGTCTTGTCATAACCTTTAGCAATGGCCTCTCGCCACTGCTAGAAGCATACTACTTTCCCTTATTAGCAATGTCAAGACGCAACTGCCAAAATCTTTAAAATTGTCGCATATTGACTGCAATTGTATTTGTTAAGCGATCGGCGACGGAACGTTCGGTGTGACGAATTAACATAAATGATGCTTCTGCGATCGCCACCACCAAAAAAGAGGCAATCAACGAACGAATAAAACTTTCTTTCGGCGAAAGGATCGATAAATCGGGATGAACAATGCGAATATGAAAAAGCCAAAGTCCTAAACTCGAGCCGTGCGTGAAAAATAACGAAAGAAAAAGAAGAAGACAGTGCAAAATGATTGAAAGACCCGTCGCTAAAAGGAACGAGAGAAAAAGCGAAAAGTCGCGCGGCAAAAAAAGCCAAAACAAAATCAAGAAAACGACAAGGAAGATCCACGATATTCCCTTATCAATCAAATAGGCACCTAAGCGTTTTTCATAGCGCGCAATATCCATCTAATTCCTCAAAAAATTCTACAAGTATTCGATCGAGTATCATTATCCCTCGATCGGTGAGCTTTAGCATCTCTTTTTGCATTGAAAGGCATCCGTTATCTTCGAATTTCTTTATCGTTTTAGAAAAAAGAGAAGGAAAGGAAAGCTGAAAACGCATTGAGAAATCGTTTAAAGAAAAGCCTTCTTCAAGCCTTAAGTTCGTCAAAAGAAAATATTCAATTTGATCCTTTAAAGCGCTGGCGTCTTCAATTTCTCGTCCTCGGCCTTCTAAATAGCAGGGAAGTGATGTGCTGTTGCGGTAACGATAATGATCATCGAGATATCCCGCCGCTCCAAGCCCAGCTCCGGCATATGGAAGGTCATGCCAATATGTAAGATTATGAAGACATTTTTCATCGTGACGAGCGAAATTGGAGACTTCATAACGTTCATAATCATGCGCGCGCAAGATTTGGAGGGCTGTGCTATATAATTCCGCCCCTAATTCCTGACTAGCCTCGGGGATTTTTTTGATGCTGAAGACGCTATTTCCGCGAACCGTCAATGAATAAAGGCTTAAATGGTCGACGTCAAGCGATAAAAGATTGTTTAAATCATCGATCAATTCTTCTTTTGTTTCATCGGGATAAGCGATGATGAGATCAAGATTGAGACGCTTAAAACCTTTCTTTTTGGCCATCGATACTTTTTGAACGACATCCTCAAAACGATGATAACGACCCAAAAAAAGAAGTCGCGCTTCATGCGTCGATTGGAGACCGAGCGAAAGACGATTAACGCCATGACGCCTTAAGATTTCTAGTTTCTCTTCTGAAAGAGACTCGGGATTAGCTTCGATGCTGAATTCAGTTTGACTGTCACAAAAAGCTGATAGAAAGGAAAGCAGGTCTTCTAATTCATGAGTTCTTAAATATGTCGGGGTCCCTCCCCCGATATAAAGAGTTTTTAACGGTAACTTTAAAGAGAAACCGTCAATTTCTTTTTTGAGGGCCTTTAAATACGGTTCAATCCATAAGTGGCTTGGAGCAATCAATTTAGGGAAATCGCAATATGGGCATAAATGCTCGCAAAACGGGATATGAACATAGAGAGAAGACACCACGTTATTTTTTCTCAGTTTTGTCTTTCTTGAGAGCCTCTTTTTGCGCTTTCAAAACTTCAGCGATTTCTTCCGGATGTTCTTTCGCATAATCTTCCATCGCTTTTTCCGTCTTCTCGTCGTCTAATTCCTCAGCGACGAGCCCCACTTCTTCTTCGGCAAAATTTTCTTCTAGAGTTTTCTTCTCAAAAGGCTTTTCGGCTTTATCTTTTTCAATCTCTTGCTGGGCTAAAGAATTCATTTCCTCTTTGATTTTTTCATCATCGACGTCTTCTAAAAGGCGATTGATTTCTTCTTCAGCGATCTCTTTGTCGCTTTTCGGTTTTTCATCGCTTTTAAAAATCTTCAAATGCCGCTTGGCTAAAATAATGAGACCGATAATCACAGCAAGGACGGCAATAATGATCAGAATATAGAATATGGGGTTCATTGTTTATCCTCCGACGGCACGCTATAGACGAATTTGTTTTTGACGGCCGATTTTTGATAATAACCTTCTTGCGCTAATTTATCCATCGATGTTCGCGCTGTTTCGTAAGCGCAACGAGTAAAGCGACGGAACTGCTCGATTGTATAATAACGCCCCGGCGTTGAATGAGCCGCGTAGAAAGAAGCCTGATTTTTATTGAGATTCGGGTTTATTTCAAGAAGATAACGTGCATATTCTTTCACTTCCTTGTTAGAGAGCGTTGGACGCTCAAAAGGATGAAAGCCTTTCTTTTTTTCTTCTTCGCTCAGTTGCGGCGGAGTATCGCGTTTATGCATCTTCGCCAACGGAGTTAGAGGTTTTTCTTCTTTAACTTTTTCCTCCTCATGAATTAAAGGAACTTCGTCTTCAATTTTATAAGGTTGTTCTTGAACAATCGGTTCTTCAATCGGCGTGAAAGTTTCCTTTATGTCTTCTTTTATCTCCGTCTCTTCATCGTCAAAAATCGACATTTGCGTCGTCGTGCGGGAAGGATATGTAGGACGAATGTCTTGCGTCAAACGGCGTTTGTCCATCTCGTCTAGCTGAAGAGCTTCTTCACGATATGGAGCGATTTTTAAATTCGCGATCATCGCTTGCAAACGATCGATAGCGCCGTTTAAATATGCGCAGAAAGAAGTAACCCAATAGGTTAAATCCTGCGTCCTCTGAACTTCCTTTTTTAAAGACAAAAAGGACGGACGATTGCCAAGGAAACCTTCAAAAGGCAAATAGAAGGCATGGTTGTCGTTTTTAGACGCTAAAATGTCCTTAGCAAAAAGCGACGCCATGGATACATTGAAACCATCGAACGGGCGCACATAATCGAGATAGAAAAGAGCGCTTATGCTGCGCATAAATGGCGACAATTCTTCGTTTTTAGCAAGGGAATCGAGGAAGCCGTCCATCAAATCCTCAATTTCTTCATAAGGAGCGTAACTATATTCAGCGCTATAAGCTCTTTGAAGATAAGCGCGGCGCGCTGTTTGATCAAAGTCGCGCTGGCGGTAGAAAGAAGTTAATTCTTCCTCGCCCAAAACAAGCCCGTATACATAAGCTAGAAAGTCCATGTCTGGCTCACGAACATCGCCGTTTATAAGAACTCGCAAAGCTCGAAAATGAGCTATCACTGCATCGTGAAATGGATTATCTTCAGCGTATTTACCCATGATAAGGGCTTTGATGGAGATTTCCTTCATCTGGGTATCTTCAGCTTGGTTAAGGGCCTCTAAAAGGTTTAAGAATACATTTCGCTCAACTTCATCATGCAACTCACGGCTCGAAAGATTAGCGATCGTCTTCAAAAAATTAGATATTTTCTCATTTGTTTTGTTGACTTTAGATTCAACGCCAGGCGAAAGAGTCACAAAAAATTCTTGATGAGAAACTGAACGGAAACCTAAATCTTTTCTAAACTTCGTACGATATGTCATGATATCGCGCCAATAATCGTCAATTAAGCCGATTCCGAGGCGACGACGGACATCTTCCTTCGTTAAATAATCATCATCAGTAAAGCGGACTGCAAGCGTTTCATCTTGTTTCATACCTCAATTATAGAGTGAAAGAAAGAAGCCACAAGACATAAAACTAAAAAAATACTTGTTATTTACTATGAATAAATAAAAAGCCCCGCTACAAGCGGAGCTATTTAAAGAAGCGACGTTTTAATTATAAGCTTCCATTTCATGCGCTTTTTTCATCGCATAAGAAGCAGCTTTCGCATCGATTATATAAGGAGCGAAGGCCGCGAAAACGATTCCGAAAATCGCTCCTAGGAGGAACATCCACGATATCGGTGTGCAGTTGTTGAAGAATATCTCAACGACGACATTTGAATTGTTGTTGGATGTTGAGATTCCGCGATAGCCAAGCCAATACCATAAAAGTCCGGCAATCGCTAAAACCGATCCTAAAAGAGAAAAGCCAACAGGCAAAGCCGACAACTTCTTATTGGAGAAATAAGCAACCACGCCCAAAATCACGCCGATTAGAACAAAACCGCCGCCAGCAAGCGCCACAATCGCTGCGTAAACCGGCATGTTAGTTTCCGTGAGATTGATACGCATCGCTTGAGTCAGGCCACTCGATAAAATTCTTTCATATTCGAAGACATAATCCGTGTTAAATAGCGACCAAAGGCTCCAAGCGTGAGTGTCGCCGGTAACAATCGCATCACCGTTTTGAAAGTCATTGATTACCAACGTGATGAAATTGCCGAACGTCAATGAAAGGGCAACCGCAAAAAAGACGACAGCGATAATTCCAATAGCTAACCCCACCAAGGTATAGGTAAGAAAACGGCCCTTTGACAAATCTTTTTCTTCGCTAGCAAAAGACCCCTGTTTTTTTCCAGTCATAGAATGACCCCCTAGTGCAAATTATCGTTAGATTGACATCTCTTTGCAACCGCTTACATGAACTTTTTTCATTTATTTTTCATCATCGATTGATAAAACTGCCATAAAAGCCTCTTGCGGAACTTCAACCGCTCCGATTGCCTTCATGCGTTTCTTGCCTTCTTTTTGCTTTTCGAGAAGCTTTTTCTTCCTTGAAATGTCGCCGCCATAGCATTTAGCCAAGACATCCTTGCGGACCGATTTAATGTCTGCTCTTGCCACCACTTTTCCGTTGATCGCGGCCTGCACGGGAATCTCAAATTGTTGACGAGGAATGATTTCTTTTAATTTTTGAACGATTGCAAGTCCTCGATGATAGGCATCGGGACGATATACAATCGAACTTAAAGCATCGATGACCGTTCCGTTCAAAAGGATGTCCATTTTGGCGAGATCGCTTTCTTGATAACCGATTAGTTCGTAGTCCAAAGACGCATAACCTTTTGAAACAGATTTCAATCGATCAAAAAACGAATAAACAATTTCTGAAAGCGGCAACCGATAAATTAAAAGTTGACGGCTGTCATCAAAATAAATCAGATCCTCATAAATTCCGCGACGGTCTTGCGCTAATTCCATTATTGGTCCCACGAATTCCGGAGGAGTCATGATTGACGCTTTAACATAAGGTTCTTCAATCCTTTTGATTTTCGAAGGATGCGGAAAACCGCTGGGGTTATTGACGGATAAAACGGTGTTGTCCGTCAAAATAACGTGATACGTGACGCTCGGCGCCGTTAAAATCAAATTCAAATTGTATTCGCGTTCGAGCCTTTCTTGAACAACGTCCATATGAAGAAGCCCAAGAAATCCTGCCCGGAAACCAAAACCTAAAGCATCGGAAGATTCTGGTTCATAAACCAAAGAAGAATCGTTGAGCGATAATTTCGCCAAGGCATCTTTTAAATCGGAATATTTGCGCGTATCGACCGGATATAAGCCGCAATAAACCATCGGCTGCAAACGGCGGTATCCCGCTAAAGGTTCCTTCGCGGGATTTGAGACGTTTGTAATCGTCTCGCCGGCGAAAACATCTTTGATATCGCGAATAGTCGCGGCTAAATATCCAACTTCGCCGCACTCAAGAGAAGAAACCGGAATTTCTTTCGGCGTGCGAATGCCGACTTCGGTGACTGTATATTCCTTCCCGGTCGCCATAAAACGAATATGGTCGCCGACTCTAATTCTTCCGTTTTTAATCCGAACCAACACGATAACGCCGCGATATGTGTCATAATACGAATCGAAAACTAAAGCTTGAAGCGGCGCTTCGCTAGAGCCATCGGGAGGCGGAATAAGTTCGATTGCTTTCGAAAGCATTTCAGCGACACCATCGCCTGTTTTTGCGCTTACAAGTGAAACATCAGAGACGCTGAGTCCCAAGCGGTCTTTAATCTCCGCTAAACTACGCTTAACGTCCGCACTCGGAAGGTCGATTTTGTTAATGACCGGTATAATCATTAAATCGTTATCGAGAGCAAGATAGGCATTCGCCAGCGTTTGTGCTTCAACGCCTTGCGTTGCATCGACTAAAAGAAGTGCCCCTTCACAAGCAGCTAACGAACGCGAAACTTCATAAGAGAAATCAACGTGCCCAGGAGTGTCGATCAAATTCAAAAGATAGTCTTCATCGTTATGACGATATGACAAAGAGACGGCATTTAATTTAATTGTGATGCCTCTTTCGCGCTCAAGCGGCATATCATCGAGCATTTGAGCTCTCAGTTGCCGCGCCTCAACCGCGCCCGAAATTTCCAAAATTCGATCACAGAGAGTGCTTTTCCCGTGATCGATATGGGCAATTACTGAGAAGTTTCGAATGTGTTTCTGATCAAAAGACATCGCGGAGATTATAACGAAGTTCTATTCTTTCTTAAAGAAAGAAGAAACTTCCATTTCAACTTCTAGTGGTTCATAGACGATTTCGTAAGCCGGATAGCGCTTTGCAAAAACATCGCGCGTTGAGCGATAAAGATACCGATCGTCAATCAAAAGCGCGACTCCGCGATCGTCTTCACTTCTAATAAGACGTCCTAAGGCTTGCAAGACTTTATTTAAACCCGGATTTTGATAAGCGAAAGCGTACCCGGATAATCCGCGTGCTTCATAATTGTTTTTAAGAAGTTCCCGTTCGTAAGACGGAGATGGAAGCCCGATGCCGATGATGGCAACGCCAATTAAACGCTCATTGACAAGATCGATGCTTTCGCTGAAAGAACCGCCAAGAACCGCCAAACCGATGTGTGTTATTTTCGGCTTGTCCTGGAAAAAATTTAAAAACGCGTTTTTCTCGTCATCGCTAGCCTTGCTTTTCTCTTCGATTATTTCTGCGTTTTCAAAAGAAAGAAAAGGCTTTATGGCGTGCAAATAAGCATATGACGGGAAGAAAATCAAATAATTTCCGACTTTCCCGCTGGAAAAAGATTTAAGGAAAAGCGCAACATCTTCGTATGTCGTGGCACGATCTTTGTATCGCGTCGAAATATTCGGGGCGATAAGCAACCTAAGATTTTCCATCGGAAAAGGCGAGGTTAAAGACAATGATGGATAATTATCGCTTCCCAACAAAGAATTTTCGAAATAAGAAATAGGAGACAAGGTTCCTGAAAATAAGATAGAACTTTTTAAAAAAGATAAAGAATTCAAAACGAAAGGCGCAGGATTCAAACAATACATTTTGATAAAAATATCATTCGCGTCCTTTTTGAAAAAAATCGTCCGTTCTCCACTTTCGTTTTCATAAAGAAAAAGGAAGCGATGAAGTTCGCGCGAAAAATCGCGTACCTCGACAGGCAGCTTAATTTGATTGCCTTCAGCATCTTCTTTTTTTTCATGATGGAGACGTTCTAAATTTTCAAATTCCTTTTGACAGTCAACAGGAAGAGAGGACAGTTCAAGAACATCATCGACATTTTTTTCAAATATTTTAATCAGGCGGTTAAGCGAACGTTTATAAGCGGTCCATTTAATGTTTTTGACACTTTTTTTAGCCGCCTTGATCATTTGGAGGCTGATAGTTGAAGAATAGTTATCGCGCACCCTCTCTAATAGGTTGTGAGCTTCATCGATAAGCGCGAAATAATCTCCTGAAATCGCATAATCAGAAAAGTATCTTTCTAGTTTAACAATAGGGTCAAATAAGTAATTACAATCAGCGACAATTATATTGCTATCTTCTGATAAATCTAACTGAAGTTCAAAAGGACACATCTTTTTATCCATTGCGATTTTTTTAATCTCGTCGCCATTCAGTATAATTTCGCTTTCTTCTAAGAGATTCAAACGCACTTCTCTCAGTTTTGAATAATAAGAGGTGGCAAACGGACATTCATCGGGATTACATCGCGCATCTTTTTTTAAACATATCCTCTCTTTGCTTTGGAGGATTGATACCCGTGATTTTAAATGATTTTTGAACAAAATATTTATCGTCTCTTCTACCGCTTTTTGCCCGCTTGTCCTCGAAGTAAAGAAAAACAATTTGCCAGTCTTCTCGCGTTCGGCTATTTCTTTGAGCGTCGGATAAATTGTCGAAATCGTTTTCCCGATCCCGGTTGGCGCTTCAATAAAAAGCGTCTCCTCTTTTTTGATTGCTTGATAAACTCTTGCCATTAATTCCTTTTGCCCTGAGCGATACTTGTCAAAAGGGAATTTTAATTCTTTTGCGCTTTTTTTGAATATTTTATCTATGTTGCTTTTTTTATCTAAAAAAGCGATATATGACCTGAGATAATCAAGAAACTTTTCTTGGATTTCGCTTTTCGAATATAAGTAATGGTATTCTTTCTTTTCGTTACTCTCTTGCGCTAAATAAAGAAGACTTATAAGAACTTTTTCAGTCGCCTCGTTTTCTTGCAAATATAAAGCGGCATAACAGATAGCCTGCCCTAAATGCCAAGCACTTTGCGTTTCATGAAATTGTTCTAAAGGCATTACTGTGCTTTTGATTTCTTCAATAACCGGTATCTCGCCTTTGATCAAACCATCCGCGCGACCGTCTATATGAAAAATGTAGTCGTCAACAGCAAAAACACCTTTCAAAGGATATTCGGATATGTAATTTTCTTTCTGCTTTTTTTGGTGAGTTCGGTGAAGCAAAGAGCCTTTAAGCATCGTTTCGAGGCTATAAACGCGATCATCGATATCGCCCTCACGCAAAAGAAAATCTACTAGCTCATGAACGTTAAGGAAAATGTCTTTAGGCATGAGAAGTTACAATCTCTTTCTCTAAGTTCGGATGACCATTTATGAAAGACATGCCGTCAATTCTCTTTTTACCAGCCAATTGGAGGGTTTTAATAATCAAACTGCCATCTTGGAAATCCAAAACAAGTTTCTTTCCTTCTTTATGAAAATGGAATGGATTTTGCGGCTTGCCTTCCTTTAATTCCGCTTCATAAATTAAAAGAGGCTCTCCGTGATAAAAAACACGGGCGGTCGGATTAGATGAAAAGGCTCTAATCCGCAACAACGCTTTTTTTGCTCCTTCTTCTAAGATGATGTTTTCTTCTCCAGCCTCAATTTTATTGGCGAAACTCACTTGCGTTTCATCTTGCGGGATTCCTTTTCTTTCTCCGTTCGCGAACGGCAAAAGAAAATCTCCCAAACTTTTAGCGGCTCGCGCGCTCATTTTTTGAGCCGTAGTCGGATAATCGTCACTCAAAAGTTCCCACGAATCCTGGTAAAACATTTCTCCGGCATCCATTTTTGCAACCATTCGCATGATTGTGTAGCCGACTTCTTGCTCACCATTTAAAATCGCTCGTTGAATTGGGGCTGCTCCCCGATATTTCGGGAGCAACGATCCATGAACATTGAGTGCCCCGAGAGGCGCTAAATCGATGAATTCTTGCGGCACGATTTGTCCGTATGAAAAAGAAAGAATTAAATCGAAATTTAAATTTAGAGCCCATTGATAATCTTTTTTGATCGAATGAGGCGTAAAAACGGGAAGATTATAAGAAATGGCTTTTTCTTTTACTGGCGACATTTTTAAAAGCGCGTGGCGTCCTTGTTTTTTATCTTCTCGCGTCACGACTCCAACAAAAGAAAAGCCTTGTTTTATCAATTTTTCTAAGAGTTCAGCTGAATATTCAGGAGTTCCCAAATAGAGAATTTTTAAATCGCTTGCCGTCAAAAACTTTCGCATTCTCTCTTTCCTCCTGCCCAATTATAGACCTTCTTAGGCTTTTTCTTTTATAACTTCTTCTCATTTTCTTATATACTTTCTTAGCAATGAATTAGCGAGGTTAAAATGTCACACTCATATAGTCAAAAAAATGTTCTCAGTTACGTGCGCAATCGCATCGATGACTTATTGAAAAGTCCAAAGACCTTAAAAGATATTTACGAAGCATCACTCGTTGGAAGTTCTCGCGAAAAAGCTTCAATTTGGTTCGATGAAGACGGAAAGCTGTTGAGCGTTGATTACGCTCAATATGCAAAAAACGTTGAAGACTTTCGGAGACGGCTTATTTCTCTTTTTAAAGATATCGATCCGCAAGGAGTCATCGCTTTAAAATATCGAAATTCGCCAGCTTGGCCTTATTTATTTTGGGGAATTGTCGGAAGCGGACACCCGATTTTGCTTGTTGACGGACGCTTGAGCGTTGAAGAAGCGTCCGCAATCATTAAACGCAATAATGTGGCAGCGGTTTTCAGCAACGACATCGGCAATTTTTCAGTTCCGCTTTTCCGGATGCAAGACTTAAGAAAAGCAACGCCAAGCAATTCGATGGTTTCGTGGTCGAATACAGTCTATTTTTCTACTTCCGGCACGACGGGCGAAGCAAAAACGATGATGTTCACTGGTAATGAGCTTTCTCAGCAAATCGCTGGAGCTTACGACATGCCGTTAGAGAACTTCGATATTATACATCCTGGTAAGATTCGCAATTTTGCAATGATTCCCTTCCATCATATTTTCGGCTTCGTGGCGGTTTTTCTTTGGTATACTTTCTTTCACAAAACGATTGTCTATCCATCTAGCGCCTCTACGAAGGATTTGCTCCACGCAATAAAAAAAGGCAAAGTTACTCACCTTTATAGCGTTCCCCTATTCTGGGATCAAATAACAAAAACACTTAAAAGAACTTTGGAATTAGGCGATCAAAAGACTAAAACTCTCGTTGAAAAGCACATCGCTTATACCTATCACGAAATCAGCAAAAAAGAAGCCGGAATCGCTTCTTGGCGTTTAGTCGAAAAGAAAATTAAAGACAAAGTTTTAGGCCCTTCAGTTATTTTCGCCATCACCGGAGGCGGCTATGCAGCGCCAGAAACTTTGAGAATCATCAACGGAATTGGTTATCCGCTTCATAATGGATATGGAATGACCGAGATTGGCGTCACTTCTGTCGATTTGAATCGCGATCCTTTAAAAATCGTTGAAGGTTCAATCGGACGCCCGCTACATGGCATGAAAGCCAGACTTACTAACGATGAAAAGGAAGGCGAGCTTTTAATGCTAACGCCCGCCCTTCATAAAGAAGAAATCATTAAAGGAGTGAGAGGCGTTCCCGACACAAAAGACGGCTATTATGCGACTGGCGATATCGCCACGATCGCGGATGACGGGTCTATTTTCATTAAAGGTCGTTTGAAAGATATCATCATTTCCAACGATGGAGAAAACGTCTATCCAGACGAAATTGAATCATATTTCTTGGAAGTTAAAGGCATCCCGCATCTTGTTTGTTTCGGCGTCCAAGAAGGAACTGAAGAACATATTGTTCTCGTGTTAGAAGCTCTCAGCAACTTCAAGGAAGAAGAACTAGAGAAACTACGGCAAGAACTCAATGGAATCAACGCAAAACTTTCGAGTTCAAAAAAAGTCACTTCTTTTTATCTCTATGATAAAGCGATGCCGCTTGCCAACGGCATTAAAGCCAAACGTGCGTTGGTAAAAGAAGAGTTCTTAAAAAAATCTGACAATTTCCACGATCTCTTTAAAAAAGAAGAGAAAGCTGAAAAAGAAAAATTAGAAATCGCTGGCTATGACGCAAGCGAGATTAACGACGTCGTCACTAAAGTACGGACCATCTTCGCTAAAACGCTCGTTCTAGCGCCAGAAAAAATCAAAAATAACGACGTTTGGGACAAAGATCTCGGAGGAGATTCAATGTCTTATGTTGCAATGGTTTCTGAATTGAACGAAACGTTTAACATCGAAATCCCACTTTCTGAATACGGAAAAGCGGGAACCGTCATCGCTTTCAGCGAGCTTATCCTCCGTCTCCTCCACCAAAAATGAGCAAAGATTGAACGTTTTGTTGCCATTTTGCTCATTTAAGAGTAGTATTCATAGGCACGTAATTATTAGGTAAAGAGGTTTTAAAGATGCCAAATATCAAGTCACAAATTAAACGCGACAAGACAAATGAAAAAGCCCGCACAATCAACGCCAGCCGCCGCAGTGAATTCCGCACTGCTATTAAAAAGGTTGAAACCTTAGTGCAAGAAGGTAAAAAAGACGAAGCCCTTGTCGCTTTAAAATCCGCGCAAGCGCTCCTCGACAAAGCTGCACAGGACGGCGTGATTCCCGCCAATTCCAGCGCGCGGAAAAAAGCCCATCTTGAAAAGATTGTTAAATAATCTTTAACGCGAGTTATTTAAGCCATCCTTCGGGGTGGCTTTTAAATATGCTTGAAGGAAAATGAAAAATCATTTTTAGAAAAATCCAAAAGCAAATACGTCGCCTCATCTCCACGCGGATAAGATGGTGATCCGGGACAGAAAATATAGATATTATCTATTTTTTCTATGATAGGACGGTGAAGGTGTCCGTGGATAAAAAAGCGAATTCCTCTTTTCTTACCTTCAATGATTTCTTCTTCTAAAAACGGATAATGCTGAATAAGAAGCAGTTCATTTTCTATTTTTATTAGACGCTTTTTCGGAAAAGAGAAAAAGTCATTATTGCCTTTGACACTGATGAAGGGGGAAAGTTCCTGACTCGTCAATTGAGAATCTCCAGCATCTAAAAAGCCCGAACAAGCACTCGTTGTGCGTTTGATTAATTCTAAGGTGCTTACATCACCATGCAAATCACTTATTACCGCGTAAAGCATGAAAATCAATCTCAAGAAGGAAAAGAGGAAACGCCAAAGTTGCCTCTAATTTGCCAGTCATAATTGCTTTTTCGACCATGTATAAGCGAGAGAAGAGCGTATTTAAATATTCGCTATTTGCTTTATCAGCCAAAGAATAGGCAATTTTCGTACGCCAACGATTGCTCTTTAAAAGATCTGCCGCTTCATCAAGCGAGTAATGCTTTTCCTTTAAGAAAGTCGCAAGGCTTTGAAACCTAAATTGTTGCGTCAATAGATGCAAAAAAGAAACAGCTTCAAAACTGTTTTGGCTCAAATCCAAGTAAACGCGATAAGCTTCTTTCAAATCTTTCTTAAGAAGCGCGTTGCCGAGACGGAAAGCATCATCCTCTAAAGGTCTTGTCACTAACGATTCGACATCGCTGAGTTTCAAAGATTCGTTATCGGCGTATATGACAAGTTTTTTCGCTTCTTCTAAAAAGAGAGCATAATCGCCTTTGGTGCGCGTTAAAAGTTCCTTGAGCGCATCATTATCGATTTGAACCCCGCGTTTAGCAAAATATCGATTCGCGAAACGTTCCCATTCAATTGGTGTAAATTCTTGAACGGGCAAAAGCTTGCCACCACCTTTTAAGAAAGCCGCGGAAACTTTTCCTTCTTTTTCAAAAGTCGCACCGAGAAAAAAGAGATGAACGTCTGGGTTTGGCGTTTCTAAATAGACGATTAAATCAGAAAAATCGTTGCCTTTAGGCGCTTTTGGACGTTTGCTGAAAAATTCATATCCATAAGCGACGATAACTTTTTCTTCCCCGAAAAGCGACATTGAGCGGCATTCATTTAACAAAGCGTCAATCCCATCGTCTTTGAAATTGAACTTAACAATCTCTTTTGCTTCTAGTTTTTGCTCTTTTAAAACTTTTTTAAGAGCCGATTCCGCCATTCTTGTTTGTGAGGAAAGAAGGAAGTACTGCATTGGTAAACATTATATTACAAAATCGCGATAAACGATGCTTCCTTCTAAATCTGTTCTCCTAATAGTGATCTCTAGCTCCATAAGATTTTCTAAAACATCTTTGTGCGGATGCTGGTAAAAATTATTCTCCCCGACGGAAATTACTGCCTCTTTTGGTTTTATTTCCTTCAAAAAGTCATAGCTTGAGGAAGTATTTGAACCGTGATGCCCGACTTTTAAAACATCGCACTCCAAATCTGGATATTTTTCCAAAATCATATTCTCAACAGCAAACCCCGCATCGCCCATCAAAAGGAAATCGCGTCCGAGAAAAGAAAAATACAAAACCAAAGAATTATCGTTTTCATTTTCGAAATTGCCGGGATTTAAGTTATAAAATTCAATTCCCGCACTCGAATAGGAACCATCAATCGTTCTTATAACTTCTTTGACAGGAAAATGTTCGCACAATGAATCTAACGCACCGCTATGATCAAAATCATCGTGAGTGATAATCACGCTTTCAAGAGACAAAATGCCGCGTTTTCGAAAAGCCGGAATCAATGTTTCACTAGCCAAATCAAAATAACGACTGCCGCCCGTATCAATTAACGTTGCTTTCTCCTTGTTTCTGATCAAAATCGCGTCTCCTTGTCCGACATCAAGGAAAATTACCTCTCCGCTCAGATATTTAGAAGGTTGAATAATGCTTGATATGACAAGAAAAATTACGATAAATGACGGGCATAAAAATGAATATCGACATCTGATTAAATAAAAATACAAACCGCTGATCAAGATAAAGGAAACAAGAATGAGAAGTCCTGTTTTCCAAACGATGATTTCTGGAAAAGGTGAAACAAAATAACGAATAAAATCATGAGTGAAACTGAATAATGGTTCAAAAATTCCTCGCGCAGGACAAGAAAAAAGAAAAAACGGGATGATGAAAAGAAAAAGAAAACTGCTGAGCGGTAAAAGAAAAAGATTTTTTAATAACGAGAAGAAAAACGAACCATTGAACGAAAGAAAAAGCGGAAGCAAAATCAAAGAACGCAGTATAAAATTTCCAAATCGCGTTTTAAAGGTTCCGCCGCGTCGTTTCCATGGCCCGATCAAATGAAAATAAAAACTCAAAGCAAAGGTCCAGAAAAAGCCGCTTTGAAAAAGCAAAGAGAAATCACATATTAAAAAAGAGAATGCCAAAAGAGGAAGGAAAGTAAACATCGGAAGTTTCTTCTGATATTTTTTCTCATAAAATATTCGGGCAATCCGAGTGAGAAGGCTCCGCCAATAAGAGACCTTAGCGATGAAGAATGGAAATAAAAATATAGAAATCAGAATGCTGATTTTTCTAATTTTATTTTCTTCAAAAAAGTACGAAAAGACTTTCTCTAATAAATGGATTACGCTCGAAAACAACAAACCGGAACTGCTCATGATATAAAAAAGATTCATCTTCTTTAATTCCGTTCCTAATTTTGTTCCAGCGCGTCCTAAAAGTAGGAATCTGATAAAGGTATTGCCAGGCTCTTGAAAATTGTTTGCAAATTCTTTGACCCGCTTATTTATTCCGAAAACATTTCGATATTTTATTTCGATTTTTTGGGGTTTTAATTCAGCAAGTACGCCGATTTCTTCTAAATATTTACCAAAGTCGAAGCGATTTTCGTAATGCGTCATCTTTAGATCAGTCGTCTCGCCGAGAATATATAAAATATTCCCAATTTCCTGCTCATGATCATTTTCTTCAACATAATAACGTCCGGAGGCGTTCCGCCATAAAAAATAGTCGTCTCCTATCTTATAAACAATTCCGTTTCCGTTAATTTGCTTCAATGGTTCATTGACAATAATTTTTGGTAAAGTTAAACCACACGATGCAAAAGTTAAAGATAAAATGGCAAAAATTTTGCCTCCTTTTTTAAAGGATAAAACGATCAAGAAAAGAAGCGAAATAATTAGAATAACAAGAAGCGGATATTCTTTTTCAAAAATAGATTTGCCGATATAAGAAGATAAGAGGAAACTGCCGAGAAGAAAAAACGGCAATTTCCCCTTCTTTATCAAGAGTGAAGAATGACGAAGTTTTTGCACTTTTCAAAAGTGGCAGGTCCAATCCCTGGCACGTTGTATAAGTCTTCAAGCCGCTCATAATTGCCGTTAGCCAGCCGATATTCGACAATCGAAGTTGCTACGGCGTCGGAAAAAACATCAATTGTCAAAAGTTCCTCTTTATTGCCGTCATTTATTGAAACCTTTGTAATCGGTTCAATCGCGCAAATATCGCTTTGATCATAGAGCGGAGCGATGTAATAAGACTGATTGTCTTCAAGAACGATTGAAGTGTCATAGGCCCGTGCGTCCGCATTCCCCGTGACCTTTCCCGCTGCCTCTAATAGATCAGCAAGCGTACTTCCGTTTTCTAAAAGATACGTGCCTGTTCGATTGACCTCTCCTGTAACCGTGACTTGCACGGCTTCATCTTCTCTTAAAGACGTGCTTTCATCGTCGAAAACATCAATGTTATTCGTAAGATTATCCACTCCTGCCATCACGATGATAAAAGCGATTGTTGCGACAACGATACCGATTATCCATTTAAGCATTTTCTCTACCTCCATTATTCATTAGGGGGAAACTAGAAAAAGTGCCACTAAGAAAAAAGAACTCTTCGTTTTTGAAGAGTCCTTTGTTAGTTAATTTTATTTGCGTTTAAGCAATTTCAGCTTTGAGAACTAAAATCCGATAGGGAACAACTGATTCAATTTGAATCTCATCGCCGGCGCTATGACCAATCAAGGCAGCTCCTAAGGCGCTTTCGTTACTGACGAGAGGATAAGGCTCAGCCATCGGATCGGCTTCGACCGTCCCGACGAGTTTAATAGTATGCTCTTCATTGCTATCTAAATCACGATATGTGATCAAATAGCCCAGCGAAATCTTATCGCCTGCTTCAACGATTTGCGCGATATCTTTAATGTGTTCGATTTCAGCGATCCGCGCCTCAATTTCCGCTTGCCGATTTCTGGCCGCATCATAATCGGCATTTTCGCTCAAGTCGCCTTGGGCACGCGCTGCTTGCAAAGCTTCGATGACTTCGGGACGTTCAACATCTAAAAGATGACGATATTCTTTTTCGAGTTTATCCATGCCCTCACGGGTCATAATCATTTTTTCTTCTGCCATTTTTCTTTTCCTTTCTTCAATAACGAAATTATGAGTTTGCCCCCATTATTGTGGGGTCGTTTTCATAAATATCAAGCATTTCTCGTGCTTCTTCTTCTTCTTCCGGACTTACGGGCGCTAACGATGTGCCGTCATCCGTCGCCATCACAAGGAGAGAATCGGGGTCATCATCTTTATAAATCAAATAATATGTTTTGCCGCGTTCTTCATTTTCGTAATAAAAATAAATATTCCAATGGTCGAAACTGCCGTCATCTTTTTCAATTAAAATTTCGCGTTCTTTAATTTCCATCACCCATATACTCCTTTCGCGCAATATAACCCTCTAAAATGATCGAGGCACTTGAAGCGTCAATGAACTTCTTTTGCTTCCGGGTATTTAAATTCAATTGATGCAAATTATAGGAAGCCATCTTTGTAGAAAATCGTTCATCAAATAGATGGATGGTCAAAGAGGCATCTCTTTTTTCCAATTCTTCTTTGAAACGCAAAGATCTCTGAGCTGCCTCGTTAATCGTTCCGTCTAAGGCCAAAGGATATCCTAAGACGAGGACTTTGATTCCTTCTTTCTCAACGTATTCCAAAGCCTTGTCGATTGCCTGTTGATACGCCTTTTCAGGGAAACGAAAATTCTCACGAGGATGCACTAAGCCTAAAGAATCAGAAATCGCGATTCCAAGACTTTTAGTGCCGAGATCCAAACCTAAATAACGTTCCACTATAGCATCTCCTTTAAGGCTTTTTCGCTGTCTTTTAACGAAGCAAGACTTTCAACCCGTCCGCTGGCGAAGTTCTCGCGTCCGCCGCCTTTTCCGCCCATCATCGATGTCACAAGGCTCAAAGCTTTCTTCGCTCCGATTTTTAAAGCACTTCCATCCGCTAAAACCACAAGCGGATAGCCCTCTTTCTCTCCGCCAATCAAAACAAAAAGAAAATCATGAAGGTTGCTTTTTAATTGATCCGCTAAACGCATAAGATCATTGCGGGTAAGTTTCTCGTCTTGCAAAAACAAGAAAGAGACATCGTTAATTTTTTCAATTTTCGTGCGAACATTTGCTGAATCTTTGCTCATCAATTGATCCTTAAGATGCGCGAGTTCCTTCGCTAACGATTCATCGTTTTTCAAACGCTCTTTGAGCGCTAAAAAGAAAGCACTCTTCGTCGCCTTCAATAACCCGGCGCTTTTAATGAGCAATTCGTTTTCTTGCTGCGCCCGTTTATAAGCGGCAAAAGAAGTGATTGCGATGATTCTCCGAACTCCGCTTGCAATGCCAGCTTCGCTTTCAATGCTGAATAATCCGATTTCAGCGCTATTTTTGACATGGCATCCGCCGCAGAATTCCTTTGAAACATCGCCGAAAGAAACTACACGCACAAAATCGCCGTATTTTTCTTGGAACTGAGCTTCTGCTCCGGTTTTTTTCGCATCTTCAAGCGCCAAGACTTCAGTCTTTTCCGTGAGCCCCATCGCTATCCATCGATTGACTAATTCTTCAATTTTATTTAATTCTTCACTAGTCAGTTTCCGCGAAAAGTTGAAATCGAAACGCAAATAATCAGGTCCGACAAAAGAACCCATTTGTCGGACATCAGCCCCTAAAACTTGCTTGAGAGCGGCGTGCAATAAATGCGTGGCCGAATGATTTCTCCTGATAAAATTATGGCGTTCGACATCAAGCGATAAATTGACGTGCTCACCGACGCTCAACGTCCCCTCTTTTAAATCGATGTAATGAAGATGCTGTCCTTGCGGAGCCGTTTCAACGCTGTCGATAAAATATTTTTTTCCATCTTTTTCAAGATAACCGCTATCAGAAATTTCGCCGCCCATCTCAGCATAAAATGGCGTCTCTTTAAAAGTTAAGGCCACCCTTGAAGGGGCTTTGACGGAATCAAAAGCTTTTCCGTCAACAAAGAGTCCGCTGATTTCGCTAGAAATCGAAGCGACATCGCGAACATATTCAGACGGCGTTACGAATTTTAAAAGATCAGAAGATTGTTTATGAAATGATTCAACTTTCTCGCGTGACGAACGCGCGCGTTCTTTTTGTTCCTCTAATTTCTTTTGAAAACTTAAACCATCGACGCTTACTCCGCGTTCTGAAGCAATCTCTTCTGTGAGTTCTAGCGGAAAACCGTAGGTATCATAGAGTTTGAAAGCGTCCTCGCCGCTTATAGCTTTCGTCTTATCGAGAAGCAAAGAGAGAATTTTCTCACCTTCGCTGAGAGTCACGAGAAATCGTTCTTCCTCACTTTTCACTAGTTCTTGGCTCTTTTTTAATTCTGTCCTTAAATTCGGATAGAAATCGCCATATTGATCGGCTACTACTTGCAATAATTTATTGATGAAGGGTCCTTTCAAGCCAAGCTTCCGTCCGAAACGCATTGACCTCCTCAATAAACGTCGCAAGACATAACCGCGCCCTTCATTAGAAAAAGAAGCTCCGTCAGATAAAGCGAAAAGAAGACAACGGCTGTGATCGGCAATAACGCGGAACGGCAAATAATTGTCCTCTTCATATTTTTGACCGCTCAAGCGCGAAATTTCTTCAATGAGCGGCATAAAAAGATCAGTTTCGAAATTTGTTTCCGTGCCTTGCAAAATGCAAGCTAAACGTTCTAAGCCGGCTCCCGTATCGATATTCTTCGAAGGAAGCTCTTTAAAAGAAGAACGCGGTTTCCCTTCTTCTGCTTCATATTGTGAGAAGACAATACCCCAAATTTCGATATAACGATCGTTTTCCAAATCGTTTCTTAAAAGTTCAAGGCCTCGCTTCTCGGGGTCATATTTTTCTCCGCGATCAAAGAAAACTTCTGTATTTGGCCCGCATGGTCCGGCTCCAATCTGCCAGAAATTGCTTTCAAGAGGTACTAAATGATCGGCTGCCAAGCCGTTTTCTTGCCAATATTTATAAGCCTCAAGATCATCCGGATTATATGTAACGTAAAGTTTATCTTTCGGAAGAGCAAAGCCCTCTTCGCTCGTCAAAATTTCCATCGCGAAAGCAATGGCTTCCTTTCGGAAATAATCGCCGATTGAAAAGTTGCCGAGCATCTCAAAAAATGTATGATGACGAGCAGTATGACCTACGTGTTCGATATCGTTAGTTCTAATCGACTTTTGAACATTCACAATCCGGCGACAAGGCGGGATTTCGCTGCCGTCGAAATATTTTTTCAATCCGGTGACGCCGGCATTGACCCAGAGAAGCGATTTGTCGCCTTCGGGAATCAAAGATACACCCGGCACATATAAATGACCTTTGCTCTCAAAGAAACGAATCCAACGTTTCCTTATTTCAGCCCCCGATAATGGTTTCATCAACTACCTCCAAAGAAAAACTTTGAAGGAACGCCAAAGCGCGGTACCATCCTTCTTCATCTCAAATGCGAGACGCCCTTAATTAGAATGTCTTTAACGCAGAACTACGGGACATTGCTCCGAAGGAAACCGGGGTGGCTCGTGCATTCGCACTTCTTCCCAGCACCGGGGATTATAATCCCCTCTTCGCTATTTTTGTAGAAAAATTAAGCAAAAATGTAATCAGCTAAAGCAGGAACATCGACAAAGGGATTACGGTTTCCTTGCCAATCATAAATCCCGTTATTGCGATCTATTTCTTTTTGGCTGATGGGGTCTAAATGCGACCACTCCAAAAGCATTTCGCGTGACCAATTATTAAGACCATATTCGCTCCGAGGGTCGAAATTCCAACCGCTTCCATAACTCCAATTTTTAAGTTCGTTTTCGTAGCAAGTGACGAAATAGAAATAAATACGCGCGAAATCGCCTTTATAATCATCGGTTGGTTCAAAGACAGTGCCGCTATAACCCGAATATGAGGAACTTCCTAATTTACAACCGCTTCCGGAAGTATAAGTCGCGCTTCCGACTTCGCCGAAGGGATAATTGCTGCGACGGCCATTCACATAACCATCCGTCGGAACAAGGTGGACCAAGTCTGTATACATCGGAGCCGCATCGTCAAACCATGATTTTGGAACTGAGTGCTCCCGGTTATAACAATCGCCTTCTCCGCTATAGTTGCCGCATTGCCCGCTGCCGGGACGATAATTCGTCGCTTCTGAATACATGTCCCAAATCGTACCGTCATCGCGGAGGTCAATATCTTCGAAAGCGTCCCATAAAGTCTTATAATCTAATTGCTGATGATTACGAATTAAATCGCGCAGATCTGTTTTAAGATCCAACGACTCCAATGACCAATCGACGGGGCTATAGTATGTTGGAAGATTTTCTGGAAGTTCCAAGCCCCCCTCTCCGCCCGTAGAACTTGAGGAAGAATTAGAAGAGCTAGACGAACTTGAACTCGAGGAACTTTGAGAATCAGAAGAACTCTCGCCGCCAGAACCGCCGACAAGGATTGTGAAGACAAGCTTGCAGATGCTGACGCGTTGTTTCTCGCCACTATTGGAAATCACGATTTGATCAGAACTTAGACCTTGTCCATTATCTAAATTCTCGACTGTAATGCCATAATCGCTCGGCGGATTTATTAAATCAGAAGGCGGATTAACTTCTTCCACGGTATAAACCGTTTGATTAGAAAAGGCAGAACTGCTCAAAGAAAATTGGGCATTAGAATCATATTGATAGGCTAAAACCCTGACTTTCGTGATCACCAACGGCTCTGAAAAATTAATTTCAATGCGACCAGACTTACTGCCGCTTCCTAAACGCATCGCATTATTGCCGGGTTCCCAATAAGCATTTTCAGCCGAAATCGAAGAAAGAGGGAGATTAGTCGTCGTCACGCTAGAAAATTCAGCATTGCTCCTTGTATATTTTTCCGTCCCAAACGTTATATCCGCACAAAGAATATGCTGATTGTTCGTTGCTGTCAAAAGCGAAGGAAGCGGAGCAGCTAATCCGATAAGAAGAGCGCTAGCCGCAAGAACGCCAGCGCAAGCCACTGCTTTCTTTTTTTCGATTTTCATAACGATTCTCCTCTCCATTCTTCCGGCATCGTACGATTGTTCAAAAACCATTCTGTGTCTTTGAGTTTCAAAGACGATGACGTGAAAGCGAGGCTTTGATTGCCCTCGCTATCATAACTCACGGTAATTGTTCCGTTAAGTGGCTCATAAGAGCGGTTATCAAAGTTCCCGACTTGTGTCACGTAAACGCTATCCGTGTATTTAGCAAAACGGTCGATGGCTTCTTGGGCCGGGAAAGAATGATTAGCATCTGAAGCATATTCGCTAGTGCCGACCGTTGCTTCGACAACTATCGTTTCCGGCTTAATAACATCGAGAAGGTAAGAAGAACTGGCGGTATAACTGCCATGATGCCCAGCCTTAAATAAGTCGCACTCCGGCAAATCATTATAATCAACCAGCGACTTCTCGCTATATTCCTCGCAATCGCCGCTGAATAAAGCATGGTTTTCGCCCTGTGAGAACAAAACCGCGACCGAATAATCGTTCTCATCAGAGAAACCCGAAGTTGAAAAACTAGGGTCTAGCAAGGAACTGTCGCTCGGTTCGTGGTCGTAATAGAAATTATAAAGAATCTGCATGGAAAGACCGGTTCCTAACTCGATAATCCCATTATTAGTATCTAAGGCTGCTAAGGCCGTCAAATAAGTCGTTCCATCCTCAATCAGGCGTTCGCGAGCTTCCAAATATTCGCCGTAAATAGCGGTCGTCGCATCGGTTTTCGGGAAATCGATCAAAGTTTCAACTGCGAAATTATAAAGGACGCCCGTTCTCCCGCTCGGATAAGAAGCGTTTTGCGAGCCTACCAATCCAGCAATGTGATCTTGATGGGCATGCGTCACGATCACGTATTCCAAAACCTTGTCTTCAACGTGTTCGTTAAGGAAATTTGTGATCGTCGCCCCTTGTGCTTTTCGAGCTCCTCCGTCGATTAAAATGTCATAATCGCCGGCTTTAATGTAAGTGCAGTCGCCGGTGTAATAAGTGTTTAAGTCAAGGAAATAATAAGAAATAGGCGTAAAGCCTTGTTCGACACTCGAAGAAGTCGAAGAAGAACTATCAATAGAAGAACTAATAGAAGAACTGCTAGATGAACTACTAGATGAACTACTAGAATCATCGATGACACTCGAAGAACTTGAATCAGAAGACATCGAACTTGAAAAACTGCTAGAACTATCGCTACTGGAACTATCCGAATTTTCGTTAGAAGAAAGAAAATTCAAAAAATACGGAATCCCGATTGCCAAGGCCGCGACAATGACCGCTATCAAGATTAAGGCAAGGATAAGTCCACCTACCGAACGACGTTTCTTTTTCATCTCTCAACCCTATTTATTGATGATAACGCAAAAAGATGCGCATTTCTCTATTTTTTCTCCATAATGTCGACGCGCTGTCCTTTGCGATAGGTTCTTTCAATGAGCGCGCTCCCTAAAAGGAAGCCCTCTTCATCATAAAAAGCCGCATATTGTCCGGGCGTCACCGCTTTAAAATTCGCATATCTCAAAATCGCTTCATTATCGTCAATAAATTCTAGACGAGCAGGATGATCTACTTGACGATAACGAAATTTGACGGCGACCGGAAATTCTTTTTCTCTTTTTTCGATCAGCCAATTCAAATGCGAGAGATGAGCTTCATCAGAATATAGAGGTTCTTCATCCGGTAGACGCGCTACAAAGAGAATGTTGTTTTTCACATCTTTGCTCGCTACAAAGAATGCTCCTCCTTTTTCTCCTTTTAATCCTCCGATTCCTAGTCCATGCCGTTGTCCTAAAGTGTAATAAAGCACTCCTTGATGACGACCGATAACTTTGCCGCTCTCAATTTCAACGATATCGCCTTCCTGTGCCGGGAAATAATTAGAAAGGAATTCTTTAAACCGCCTTTCGCCAATAAAGCAAATTCCCGTTGAGCCATGTTTTGCAGCCACTTTCGTAAGACCTAATTCTTTCGCCAAAAGTCGCGCTTCCGCTTTTGTGATATTGCCCATCGGGAAAAGGCAATGAGAAATCTGCTCTTCCGTCAATGAGGAAAGAAAATAGGTTTGGTCCTTCATTTTATCCAATGGTTTCTTTAACAAAAGGTGATCATACTTTCTTCCTGTCGTTGCATAGTGACCCATCGCAATCTTTTCAAAGCCGTGTTCTACAGCGAACTGATGAAAAGAAGAAAATTTAATATAACGATTGCAGAGAATATCCGGATTCGGCGTCCTTCCGTTTTTATATTCTTCAAGGAAAACCTTGAAAACATCATTCCAATATTCATCGACAAAATCGACTCTTAAAAGCGGAATTTCTAAAATTCTCGCAACTTCTTTTGCGTCTAAATAATCCTCTTCCTGAGGACAAATACCGCTTTGTCCAGTCGGGTTGCCTTTGATATCGTTGTTTAAAAGGCTATCCCAATTTCGCATAAAGCAGCCCGTCACTTCGTAGCCCGCTTTCTTTAAAAGATAGGCGCCGATTGCCGAATCAACTCCGCCACTTAAACCCATTAAAACTTTCATTATCTATCCTCTTTTCACCAATTATCGCTATCGAGGAGAACCGTGAAAGGACCATCGTTTATCAAATGAACTTCCATATCCGCTCCAAAAATGCCGCTCGGAATTTCTTTTCCGCTCTTCTCCGCTAAAATTTTCAAGAACTTATCGTAAAGCGGTTTTGCTTCTTCTCCCCTTAAAGAAGAAATGAATGATGGCCGGTGTCCCTTGCTTGTCTCAGCATACAACGTAAATTGCGAGACGCATAAAAGTTCGCCATCGACATCGTTCAACGAACGATTCGTTTTTCCTTCTTCATCGGGAAAAATCCGCAACTTCAAAAGCTTATCTGCCATTTTTTCTAATATTTTTTCTTCTTCGCCTGCCTTAAAAGCAACGAAAGCCAAAAAACCTTCTCTAATTGCAGATATTTCCTTTTCAGCGACGACTACTTTCGCTTCTTTTACCCGCTGCACCAAAATTCTCATCAAGAAATAACCTCATGAATAAGAGGCGCGCGCTCAACTTTTTGATCGCTGATTTGATAACTAGAAGCAATGTTTTGCACAATATCGCTCACTTCCTCTTTGTTTGTATAAATGGTTAATAGAGTTTCGCCATCTTCAACATAGTCTCCAACCTTCTTATGAAGATAAAGTCCGGCGCTCATATCGATTTTATCTTCCAAAACCGCCCGCCCAGCGCCTAATCTCATCGCATCGAGACCAAGGGCTAAGCAATCAATCTTCGAAACATAACCTCTATGCGTTGCTTTAACAGGAATCGCATATTTGGCCTCGCTAAATTTCTCGGGATTTAGAAGATAAGAAATGTCGCCTCCTTGATGCGAGAAAAGTTCAAGCAATTTCCGATAACCGCTTCCATCAAGAATGGCTTGTTCGATCATTTTTTCGCCTTCTTCTACGTTTTTGGCGACACGTCCTTGAGTCAACATGAGACCGCCGGCTTTTATGACTAATTCTTCAAGGTCTTTAGGCCCTTGACCTTTCAAGGTTTTAATGGCCTCTTTCACCTCTAAACTATTGCCAATCGCTTGTCCGAGAGGTTCGTCCATATCAGTGATGATTGCTCTTGTGTCGCGTCCAAGATGCTTCCCGATCGAAACCATCGCATGCGCTAAAGATTTCGCGTCATCTAACGTTTTCATAAAAGCGCCACTTCCAAACTTCACATCCAAAAGAATCGCATCAGCCCCGCTGGCAATTTTTTTTGACATAATGCTTGAAGCGATAAGCGGCAAAGATTCGACAGTCGCCGTCACGTCGCGGAGGGCATAAAGCTTTTTATCAGCAGGATCAACATCTTTGCTCTGACCGATGATTGCTAATCCAATATCATTTACTTGTTTTATAAAATGCTCTTCGCTTTGAATAACTTGCGTCCCGGGCACGCTTTCCATCTTGTCGAGCGTACCGCCAGTATGTCCAAGTCCGCGTCCGCTCATCTTGGCAACTACTCCGCCGCAAGCGCTGACTAAGGGCAAAAGAACGAGTGAGGTTTTATCTCCGACGCCTCCCGTTGAATGCTTATCGAGTTTAATTCCTTTGATGGCATCTAAATCAACAAGATCTCCCGATTGGGCCATGTGAAGAGTAAGGCTCGCCGTTTCTTCTTCGTTCATCCCGCGAAAAAGAACTGCCATCAAGAAAGCAGAAATTTGATAATCAGGCAAACTGCCATCGGTGACGCCCTTAACAAAGTAGGCAATTTCCTCGTCTAAAAGGCTATAACCATCTCTTTTTTTCTCGATAAGATCGACCATCCGCATTTTTAGACCCTCCGTCTTTAGTTTTTCAATCTTTTTTATTATAATTTACTCATGGATTTTCGCACCTCGTTAGTTCCTTATTTTCCAGAAAAGGACATTGATTCGCTTCTAGCAAGCATCGATCACGGCACAAGAAGCCACGCTTTGCTTCTCAATACCAAAAAGATGAGCGATGAAGAATTTCTCCGTCGTTACCCGGACGTTCAAAAGCATCCATATGTTCCTCACGCTTATCTTTATGACCCGTCTATTCATGATTTTGGGAAAAACATTCTTTACGATAACGGCGTTTTTTCAATTCAAGATGCGGCGGCGATGATGGTCACCTATTTTCTAAATCCAGAAGAAGATGACGTCGTTTTAGATATGTGCGCCGCTCCCGGCGGCAAGGCGATCGGCGCCTCGCTCCACATGAACGACAAAGGCGTTGTAATTGCCAACGACATCTCCTATCCGCGCGCTAAAAATATGTCGCAGAACATCGAACGGATGGGCCGCGGCAACATTATCTGCGCTTCCAATGACTTTATTTTCAGTTACGTTCACTTCCAAGATACGTTCGATAAGATCATCGTTGACGCCCCTTGCTCTGGCTCAATGATGTTTAGGAAAGACGAAAAAGCGCGTGCTGATTGGGATTACAAAAAGGTCAAAAGCAACGCGCGCAAGCAAATTGAACTTTTAGGATTAGCCTATAAGATGCTAAAGCCGGGCGGAACGCTTGCCTATTCCACTTGTTCTTTCTCATATGAAGAAGACATTGGAACGATTAAAACTTTCCTTCTAAAAAGCCCAGAAGCAATCCCCGTGAAATTAGAAGATGATCCTTCTTTCTATCATCACCCCGACCTTCCGGAAGCTGTTTTCCTTTGGCCCGATCGTTTTGTCGGCGAAGGTCAATTTATCGCTCTTCTTAGAAAGCCGGGCACACTGGAAAAAACACCGAAAAAAGTTGTTCAAAATCTCAAATATGAACGTTTCCTCTCTGATTATGGCTTAGAAGAGCGTTCCAACGAAATCATGCGCGGCAAATTCTATTCTCTCTATCAAAGTTTCGATGTCTCGCATTTAAATATTTTGCGTTACGGCGTCAAACTCTTTGAAATGCGCGACATTTTTATTCCCGACCACCATTTAGCCCATTTCTTGACTCCGAATTATTCTTTGCCGGTCAGTTTTCATGACGCTCAAGCATATATCGCCGGCGAGACTTTTGAAACCAATCAGCCGGATGGTTTCCACCTCATTTCTTATGACCATCAAAATCTCGGCTTCATCAAAGCTGTCAATGGCATTGCTAAAAATCATTACCCAAAGGGTCTAAGAAGAAAATGGGATCCCGACTTTGATCGCTAAGCATTTCGCTAACCATCATTTAAAAAGCGTATTAGACTAATGACGAAAGGAAGTTGAATAAACATGTTAAAGAAAGAAATTATTGACCTCATCAATACACAAATCGAAAAAGAGTACGAAAGCGCTTATCTTTATCTCTACATCGCTAATTATTACGAAGAGAAGGGACTTCATGGCTTCGCGCATTGGTTTAAAAAGCAAGCGAGCGAAGAAAGAGAGCACGCTGAAAAATTCAGCGCTTATCTCGCGCAAGAAGGCGCTCATATCGAACTCCACGATATTAAAGCCTCGACTCTCGCTTTCAAGGATTTCCGCGAACCCTTAGTCGAACAATTAGCCCATGAAAAATTGGTAACATCTCTAATTGACAACATTTATGAGACCGCGCTTAAAATCAATGATCACCGGACAGCCTTATTCCTCCACTGGTTCATCAATGAACAAGCTGAAGAAGAGACGACTGCCACAGCGCTTCTTGAAAAATATGCCGCGATCGGCGAATGCAAAACCGGTCTCTATTTGATGGATAAAGATTTAGCGGCTCGTTAAACCACTAATCTCGATTATGAAAACGCCAGTCTCGTCAGGAGGCTGACTTTTTATATGACAATAAAAGTCACCCGCATGGGTGACTTCCTCTCTGGCAAAAGCCAGAAATAAGCAAAAGGATAAGAAGGGGCTTCCTCCTACTATCTTTTATTCAATGACGCTGAAATTGCCTTCAATCGTCAAAGTGATGTTGTGCACGTCTTCACTCAAAGCGGCATACATCGTGTCGTATGCTCCTTCATTCGTGGCAATGTCTGGAGTCACATAAGCAAAATTCAACGTTGTGACATCTAATGTCCAAGAATGCGGGCCGCTACCAGTGAAAACTCCAACTTCCCCCGCGGTTACGGCGCTGACGTAAGTCGCGACATCGCCGAGTTCTAAAGTGTAAGTGAGCGTAAATTCATAACCGGCTGGGATTTCACCGCTATAACTGCCGCTTAATTCACTGATCGTGCTTCCGTCATTGCGCAAGGTAATGCCAGTTCCGGCCTCGTTTAATTCCGTGGCTGGTTGATCGAGATTGAGAGTTAAACTTTCCTGATTAATAGTTAACTCTCCTCCATTGACTTTATCTTCGATCGTTACACCGATCGTTTGATTGATTGGCGTATACTCTCCATCGAAGACCCAAGTCGCAAAACCTGCTCCCACAACACTCACCAAGGCAAGACTTGGAAGCAGGAAACCTAATAGGAATCGCTTTGTTTTCATAAAAATTATTCCTCCTTTCGATTCCGTCTATGAGAAGCCTCGAAAAGAGGCGGCTCTCCATTAGCAATTCGCCGCGCGTTTTCTGCGCGATATAACTCGTCAACATGCGGAAGATAAAATTCGTAACGTTCCGCTTTCAAACGGCTGATTTTGTTGTAATAAGACGAATAGACCGTTACAACCGCAAAGGCTAAAACCAAGGAAATAATCCCAATACCCGACTGAAGATACATAATCCATAGTCCCAACGTTTCATTCTGAAAACCATTCCACTTACCAATGATTTGTTCGCTTCTGACGCGCGTTTCTTTTAGAAGAGAGGTTGGGTTGGCGTCGCCTCTAAACGTGTAAAGCGTTTCTCCGTTTTCTTCTTCGATGAGAATCAAGCGATGAACATAAGTCACTCCGTCGACATTGAAGGCTAAAACATCGAAAACTTCGTATGTTTCTTTTTCTTCCACCGCAATCAAAGAACCGGATTGAATTTGGTTGTCTAAATCATATTTAACTAAATAGTCGTTGGTGACTGCTTTTTCTTCCATCGAATCCGTCGGAACGATAAGAAGAGTCGTTCCATTGAGATTCACTTGGTTATTGAGTCCGCGGGAGACTAAAGAAAACGTTAGACCCGCTAAGGAAATAACGGCAATAAGAATCGCCAAAGCGTTGGCTAAATAGTCGAGATGTCGTTCATGGTTTTTCTTTTTCTTATAAAAATCAGAAAATTTTTGCTCGCTATTTTTCTTAAGAGCTTCACCATAATCACGAAAAAGCTCGTCCTTGATTTCTTGATCTTCAAGTCCGCCCAAAATCAAGCGTGAACGTACCTTGCGCAGTTGAACGAAGAGCACGATGTAGACGACAGCAAAAAGAATCAAAGCTATAAGTGCTACCACGAAAGCAATCCATGAAGCGCTTCCCATCACTGTGCCTCCTTCAGATAGAAAATGTAGTTTTTATCTACAGTTCTCGTTGACAAATACTCAGGAGTAACAACTTCATTTGTCAAATGATCGACAAGATGTAATCCTTCTTGATTCCACTGAGTCAAAAGAGTGCGGAAGCTTTGATTGGAAAAGTTTATTTCATCAAAATTAGTGCCGATTGCGCATTCACTCACGAAGTCCGGATTCGTCCCTTCGTGGACAATAAAACCATCCTCATCATAGGAAAAATTTTGATTGTTTGGCCGATAAATCTTGATAAAACAATTATGCAATAAAGGTGTCGCTCCAATGGTCACGCTCTTAATCGGTGAGGATGAAGCGCCTCCAAGACTATAATCAGGATCATATTCAACCTTTAAGTTGAAACGATAATAACCGGGAGCGCCCTTCAAATAAATGAGCGTCGAAAGAATTTCATCGCGTTCACTACTTAAATTCTCATCAATCCTTACGTGTTGATTGACCTCTTCTTCACTTAAATCACTGAGCTTACCTATATATTCAGTAGAAGAAGAGTCGATATTGATTTCATAAGTAGGCGGTTCTAAGGAAGGTGCAATCGAGAAGACATCATAACAAAAATAATTGGTGTAAGAGGTTCCACTCGTTGGATCAGTCCAATCATAAGCAAAATAACGATTGTGCGTCGTCGCTTCAAAATGAATGTCCCGTTCGAAATTAGTGAGGTCTTGCTCAGTTTCCAATAAGAACGAATAGTCTGAATTGTTGTAATCAAAGCTCTCAAGAGGACCTCCGATAAAGCGGAAATCAAACATCTGCTCGACAACAAAATAAATAGAAGCGTTATAAACACGATGATAACCATCAAAAAGACCGCCATAGGTTCCTGGATATTGTCTTCCGTTCTCATAATCGTAAGCATCGCTTTCACCATTGAAAGTCCACGAGGATAACGCTTGATAATTGTTGCTGTAGACAACCGATTTACCAGAACTAAAAGCTTCTAAAAAGTCTTGAGCTTCGCTTATTTCTTGATTGTATGGAACGTTCCAGTCTTCATTATTCGGCTCATATTCATAATGAGTCCAGTCCCAACTGCGGTCAGAGGAGACATAATCGGGAATTTCTTCTCTTTGAGACACGACATAAGCAAAAATATTGTAATACCCTGGGTAAAAACCAGAGCCGCTTGCTGTGCCGTTTCGATCAATAGCTAAGTTTTCTAATGACCAAGCGCCGTCCCAACCTTTATCGGTCACTGCCCCGACGCTGATGTTCAATGTGTCTTCAAGCGAATTTATCTGAACATTCCGGAAAGAATAAATATAATTTGTTTCCTCGATTCCTTGACTATTTTGATAAGTAAAGGTTTCAGCCGATCCATAAAGCGAGTCGCTGTTATTGCTTCGATCTAATCGTATTGAATGAAAACGTCCATTTCCCGAAAGATCTTGATTGTTATATAAGCGCGGATCAGCGCTTGAATCATATTTCGCGTAGTCTTTGCCAGAAGTATAAATCGCGTATAAATAAATCACGTTATCGCCTTGCTTTGAACCATCGACCCCTTGTCCACTATCGACGCCCGAAAGGTTATCGTAATAACTGAGCGGCATATTCGGATTGAATAAATGGTAATCTCCTTGCCAATGATAGCCGTGATGACAGGCTACTTCGCGTGAATATGACCAACCGATAAAAGAACCGGCAAAGCCTTGCTCTCCCGTCGATTCGTTATATCCCCCACCATCGCGCATCAAGCATGACGGCGAGCCGATAGCGTTTAGTTCAGACGGCGTAATTTGATAAATCCCGTTCCAAGTTTTATAACCGAAACGTGAAATCTCTTGGCTTTCATCCGCAAAAAAACCGTCGAATTGCCCATAACGTCCGTAATGGACGATGTTAACTGGATAATCGCCTGTCCCGTTCGAAAACGAAGCGTTAGGTTCATCAGTGGTCGTATATCGTTCTAACGGATTCCACCCTTCAACGCTTAAAGGTGCGTTTTGATCGCCAGAATAAGCGACGCGCGGCTGTGGAAAGAAATAGATTGTATATTCTTCATACTGCGTGAGATCATCACGTCCGAAATACCAATTTTCCTTGATGTCATCGACATTGACTTCAGGCGTCGTCTCAATAAATGTTTCACCATAAAAATGCCAACTCGCAAAAGCAGAACCGACTGCCGCGCCTAAAGCCACTAACGGCAAAAATATAAAAGAAAAACGCGCGCCTCTTTTCATCTAGCAACTACCTCAAAACGAAAAAGAAGATGGTCGCCACTTTTTAAAAGCTCGTTGATGGCAGTATATTCGCTTGTCTCATCAGGAATAACATTTAGATTTTGATATGCAAACGTTGGCACTATCAACTCATGATATTCGCCGTTTTGATATTCGCTTCCCCAAGAAAAATGATAGATATAATTATCGGCAATCGCCTCATCATATGAAGCGTCAAGAGGGTATAAATAATGATGGAGCAGAGAATCAATTTGAATCTCATAAGAAAATTCTAAAGTTAGATCTAAACTTGAAGGAATAAATTCAAGAGAAAGACCACCGATCGTCGAAATTCCGTTTTGATTTACTTCTAAAGAAAAAGCGCGGTCATCGATGTTTAAATTTCCTACGCTTTCTTCAACTTTCTCTTCAACTAACAAGTTAAAACGTCCGTCAATCGAAGTATGAATGACATCCGGCGAAAAAATCCAAAGACAAAAACCGCTGCCGACAAGCGAGGCAGCCGCGAAAAACGGAAGAATGAAGAGACCTCCGAACTTTTTCACCACGTGTGCCCTCTTTTTTGCAAATTCTCCTTCAAAATCTTTACATTTCGAAGAGAATGGTAAGGAGTTTACCCCCCCCCGCGCAATTTTGTCAAGGTTTTCGCGCAATCAAAAAGAAGAGCAAAGTTTTTTGCTCAACTGCAAAATCTCATATTATCTTCGCAGATGTTTTTTATTCTGCAAATAATTCACGTCTTTTTCTTTCAAAAAGTTGACGCCCGTTTCAACTTTTTCTTTCACGATTTTGGCTAACTCCGGCGTCTCCATGCCGCCATAAACATCATCTTTAATGACATCAATAATTTTCACCTGCACTGGGTAATGTTTCCAACTCGTGTCTTTTGGAAAAACACGGAAAGTTCCATAAATTGAGGAAATCAGAAGCGGGCGTTTTGAAAGAGTCGCTGCTTTAAAAGAACCCGGATGAAAATCTAAAGGTGCTTCTTCAGCATTTTTTTGCCTTGTGCCCTCAGGGAAAATCACATAAGGCACTTTCCCTGTTTCAAGACGCTTTTCAAGAGAGCGAATAACTCGGAGAGAACTTCTTAAATCTTCGCGATCCAAGAAATAGCCATCAAGAGCCTGAACGGCTAAACCGATGAACGGATAGCGGCGCGTCTCCTTTTTAGCGACAACAGAAATCGGTTTTTTAGAAATCGCGATGAGAATCAAGGGGTCAAGATCGCTTAAATGATTGCAAATCCAAAGAAACGGAACGTCTTCTTTCCATAAATTTTCTAATCGTTCAGCCTCATAAACCTTTAAATCAACGCGGAAGGCCTTAAGAACTTTTTGAATGAGGCGTTGAAGGAAAAAATATCGTTCTTCGATCGAATAACGTTCAGGATGCTTTGCGTAACGTCTCAAAGGAAAATAAGCCCTAATAAGAGAAGGAACCATCAAGAAGATTACGCGTATCCACTTGCACATGTGATGTATTATAGCTTTTCAAAGCAATTTTGCATTCTTAATTGATAAGAGTTTTCTCGCGATACATTTCTTCAACCTCTATCACGAGGTGAAGACCAATGTCCTCCGCCATCGCCAAACGCGCCTTAAATATTACATAAGTTCCGCGAGGCGCTTTCAAAAGTCGCTCAAAGCCTGAAGCGACTCGAAAAGGAACATGGTCAACATTGAAACGACCGCTGGGACCCGGCACCAATTTCTCAATCTCTAAATAACGAGTGCGAGTATCCAAAAACTCACCGAGACGACCTGAAGCAAAAACGCTAGATAACATATTTCTCCTTCCTAGTGCTTTTGAGGATTCGCCTTCAGTTTTCGTCTAATGGTAAGGCCACTGCTATGAAACTATGTTTAGGAATCAAGAGATTCTCAACTTTGACGTGAGCGCCGCTGACATCGCCCGTTCGGTTGATGACCAATTCGTGATCATAACATAATTGGTAACTTAAATCGTTCTCGCTGACGTTGAAGAAGAAATCAAGCTCTCGATAAGGTCTTAGCTCTTGCGGATCAGAAAGATGAATCCTCAATCCCCCGTTTAAATTCTCATATTCAACAAGCGGAGCAATCACGCGCTGATCATAGAAATGGAACGCGCGGCACTTCTTGCGGAAGCTGAGGAGGGATTTGAAATAATCGTACATATCTTTCCGTTCCTCGAGGAGGCGATAAGAAAAACGATTATATTTATCGCCCTTATTATGGGTATTATTTTCGCCAAATTTTGAGGCTCCGATCTCTTGCCCCATGTGGAAGAAAGGAATTCCGAAAGATAAAGCGATCAAAGCGTTCCCCATTTTGATGAGATCGCATTTGCTTTCCACCCCTAAATCAGGACGTCGATCGCTTAAAACGTCATAAAGCACTTTGTCATCGTGGCATTCCAAATAATTCAAAGATTGCCTGGCATCTAAAAAGCGCGGATGGATGCCGCTATATTCGAGCGATGAACCTAAATAAGCGAATTTCAAACGCTCGAAAGAAGAGAAGTTGGCGGCTAAAAAGTCCTTGCCAGCTTCGCGGTAAATGTCATTGAAATAAGCGAAACCCGGCAATAAGCGCGCGTTATCCATCGTGCCTAAAGGAAGCGGCACTTCGCCGCCCATATTCCAGCCTTCGCCATAAACAAGGAAGGAAGGATCCTTCTCCTTGCCGTATTTTTCAATAATCTTTAGAGTCTCAACATCAATGATGCCCATGAGGTCAAAGCGGAACCCATCGACATCATATTGATCAATCCACCATTTAGCGGAATCGACGATCAATTTGCGAACCATCGGACGTTCGCTCGCCAAATCGTCACCGCATCCGGAAGTGGAGGCAATTTTTCCGTCTTTCCGACGCCGGAAATAATAATTAGGAACAATCCGTTCAAAGGAAGAGGATTGATATTCATAAACGTGGTTATAAACGGCGTCCATCGTTACGCGGATTCCAGCTTCGTGAAAAGAAGCGATCATCGTCTGACATTCTTTTAAACGAGCAAGCGGGTCTTCAACATCAATCGCGTAACTGCCTTCGGGAACAAAATATTGTTTCGGGTCATAACCCCAGTTATACGAGGATTCGGGGTGACGTTCATCAATCGTTGAAAAATCATAAAAAGGCATCAATTGAAGATGCGTAAAACCCAAGGAACATAAATAATCAAAACCTGCCGGCAATCCGTTGGTTGTTTTTCGGTTTTTTTCGATGAGTCCGAGATATTTGCCCTTATGTTCGATATCGGTATGCGAATCGCTTGTCATGTCGCGCACGCTGGCTTCATAAATAATGGCTTCTGTCGGATTTTGGAGGCGCGGAAGAGCCGGATTCCTTTTTAAAGCCGGAAAAGTTTTTGGATTTAAAACAACCGAATATTCGCCGTTTGGACCACTCGCTTTAGCGTAGGGATCGATAGCTTCTGTCGTCAATTCTGAATTGATGACAAGATATGTGTAATAAGCTCCATCGTAATCGCCTTTGAGCCGTAAACGATAAATTCCTCGTTCTTCTCTTAGCATCTCACGATAATGCCAGCGCCCCTTCTTCTCGCGTTTCACTTTCAAAGTGACGGAAGAGGCTAACGGAGCCCAAACAACCCATTCAGTTGCCTCTTCTTTATAAGTAGCTCCTAAATCGTTCCCGTCGTAACTATATTGCAAATCAAAATTCGGGAAGGTCGTAGCCTCTGAGACGTCTAAAGGAATGATTGGGAAAGAAGGAATCGCAAGCGCATAAGAATGCCCGAGTTCAAGAGGCGCTGGAAGTTTATAATCAGCGATCAAGAGGTTGGAAGTTGAAATCACCTTGGGGACTGGAAGCGGAACATTGTGTTGATGATCAACGACAAGAGTCGCCTGCACTCTCTCATATAAAAGGTCTGTAAAAATAATAAGGCGAATAACATCGGGCTCGACTAAACGAGCGGTTTGAAATGTGTTTCTCATGCAATTATTACTACGCTATATGCGTAACCTCCGTCATGGCTTATCGAAACGGCGTGCGTTTGCCCATCATCGAGAATATAAGGCGCGCCATTATCATCATAAAGCACTTTGATGCTATTAAGTTTCCGTCCGCGGATTCCGGTTCCTAAAGCTTTTAAATATGCTTCTTTGGCGGCGAAACGACCGCCTAAAAATTCGCGCTTATCATTTCTTTTTTGAAAAATTTCCAATTCCTCCGGCGCAAGAACTCCCTTTAAAAACGCTTGGTTTTCTAGCGGCAAGCGACTTAAATCAACCAAATCACACCCAACTCTCATCACGCATCCTCATTTTTTAATTCATCCAAGGAATGAATCAAGACCTTTGATCCTTTAGAGGATGATTCACGCGCGACGATTCCCTCATTTTGAAGTTGCGCGAAGATTTTCCCAGCGCGCGGAAAGCCGACCGCGAATTCGCGTTGAATCCTCGAGATGGAAGTGAATTCCTGACTCATTACGATGTCGCGAACTTGCTCATAAAAATTCTGATTGTTTTGGGCCTTCAATTCAGCGTTTGTCGGAGCTGGGTGGGCTTCTAAAAAGGCTTTCTCTTCTTGTTCATGGTCCACTAAATCGCAGAAATTCGGATCATAATGGACGCTGGCTTCTTTTCGAATGAAGTCGGCGACAACGCGAATCTCATGATTATCGACCATGCATCCTTGGCAACGCGTAAAGCCGTTTCTCGCAATTAACGAACAATCGACAAGCATGTCGCCGTGGCCCGCCAATTCTTCAGCCCCGGCTTGTCCTAAAATCGTAATGGAATCAACTTGCGAAGAGACGGAAAGCGCGACTCTCACTGGCAAATTGGCTTTGATCGTTCCGGTAATAACGTTGACGGAAGGACGCTGGGTTGCAATCACCAAATGGATGCCAGCCGCCCGCGCCTTTTGAGCAATTCGGACAACTAGTTCCCCGATATCTTTCGCGGTATCGACTAAATCAGCATATTCATCGACGAAGACAACGATAAACGGCAGTTTTTCAGTTCCGGCTTCCGGAGCGTATTCGCTGTTATATTGCCGGATATTAGAAACGCCGGCAAATTCAAAAAGCGTGTAACGCCGTTCCATTTCATCGACCAGTTTTTTGAAACACATCTTGGCTTCGCTCGGCTCTTTAATGATTGGACATAGTAAATGCGGGAGATCGCGATATTTACCGAATTCAACCCGCTTTGGATCAATGAGAATAATCTTTAAATCCTCGGGGCGGTTACGCATGATAAGCGTCATAATCAAAGCATGCATAAAGATCGATTTGCCGCTTCCCGTTGAACCGGAAACCAATAAATGCGGGAAATCAGACAAATCCGCCGCGATTGTCTCTCCCGATATCGATTTCCCGAAAGGAACATATAAATTGTCTTTTGGATTATTTGGCAAAGCGCTCAACATATCTTTCAACGAAACAATCGAAGTTGAGGTATTGGCGATTTCAAGTCCCGATGTTGAACGTCCGCGCACAATCTGCTCATAACGAGTGGCCACGCCGCCTAAACGGACTGAAATATCTTGAATATATTTGCCAATCGAGGAAACTGAAACATCGCGATCTGTCTGAATATCGTAACGAGTAACCGATGGTCCGATCGTAAAGCCTACGACTTGAGCACCGACATGGAGATCAGTAAAGGCTTGATTGATAATCTCAGCTCTTTTTTCACACTCCTCACGCATGCTGGCTTCTTGATCGTTGAGCGGATAATCCTTGAGGAGCGAAAGAGGCGGAAGTTCATAAGGCGGCCTCATCTGTGCCTTCGGCTGCAAGAAGGCGGGAGATTCCTCCTCTTTTGTTTCTTCTTTTATCGTCATTTCCGCTGGCAACACCATCTCTGGCGTCTCCTCGATCTTTAAAACTTCGGGCGTTTTAGAATTTAGGTTTTCTAAACTTATTTCATTTGCTTCTTTTAAAGACGAAGAAGGAGTTTCAACAACGTTTCTTTCTTCTAAAGTCTCTAATGTCGGCTTCTCTTCTTTTGCCTCAGGAATTATCGATTCAACGACAGACATAGAACTATTTTCTTCTTGACGATTTATGTCTTCAAAAGACGGATGAGGTTTTAAATTCATCGTTTCTACTTTAGATTCAAGAGAGATCTCGTTGAAAAGATGCGGCACTTCTTCTTTAACTTCTTCCTTAATCGGCTCGGGCGCCTTTTCTTCTTTACTCGTTTCTTCAATCCGCCGCCGTTCTTCTCTGAGGGCTAAGTCGGTCGGAAAAACAGCTTCCCGGAGGCCGGACTCATGCATATTGCGCGGCGAAACGAAGCGCGGAAGCGGTTCTTCTGGCGTAATTTGCTTTGGAAGCGGCGACACCACTTCCTCATGATATAGTTCAGTTCTTAAAAGCGTTTTTTCAATCTTTTCCTCGGAAGACAAAAGAGAAGGACGCTCATATAGAAGTTTTTCCTTTTTTTCTTCAATCTCCTGGAGATGCTTGTTTGAAGAAACTTTCACTTCCTGATGCTGGTGTTTCAAATGGAGAGAAAAGAAAAGCTTTTTATAAAGAGGTAACGGCAAAAGGACTACCGCTAACAAAAAGAAAAGTGCTGCAACGATAATCGGGACCGCAAAACCGGCAAGATTGAATAAAACAGCCAATAGATATCCGAGGATTCCTCCCGAAAGCGTCACATAAAGAAGCGGACGCAAGGATGCATCTTGAGCGAAACTTAGAAGTTCCTCGTTATAAGAAGACAAAAGATTGAAATTTTCACTTCCGCCGCTTCCGGCATGAGCAAAAGACAACAAAAGCCCTAAAAAAAGACACAAAAGACCAAAACAAAAACTCGGACGCTTGAAAAGCGGATGACAATTGCCTCGATAAGCTAAAAATAGGCCTAAAACAAGAAAGAAAGGCAAAAGGAAATAGAGGCCGGCAAGACCAAAAAGATAGAAGAAGACGTAGCCGAAACCCCAAAGAAAAGTATTAGGCGAAATAAATGCCAAAAGTGACAAAAGAGCCAGCAAAACCCCAGTGGCTCGTTTGATTTCACGTTGATATTTTTCAATATTCGTCTTTTCCTTCATCGCTTATGATTATAACTAAGAAGCGTCATAACCTCACTAAGAAAGAAAGATTTTTAAGCAATTTCTAAAAGAAGCGGCAAAACCATCGGCTCTTTGCCAGTCTGGCGTTTGATGAGACGCAACGTCTTCTCATAAACCTCGTCTTTCAGTTTGCTGAGATCATAGGGTTTTTCTTTTAAAGCTTCGTTGAGACATGAATTGAAGAGTCTATTGATTTCTTTGAGCAAAAGATCGCTCTCCTTCAAATAGACGAGCCCCCACATTTGAACATCGGGACCGGCGATCACTTTCTGTTTGCTGCGCGAAATCGTCGCCGCCAAAATCACGACACCGTTTGCAAGTTTTGAACGATCGGCTAAAACTTCCTTCCCGACATCGCCGACACCGCTTCCGTCAATCATGATATCACCGTGCGGAATCTTCTCATCGAACAAGCGGCCGCCGTTTTGATCAAAGATGGCGCTCAATCCGTTTTCCAAGAGGAAAACATTTTGATGATTGAGTCCCGTATGCGTTTCAAGAGCTACTTCAGCGTTAGCCAATAAGTCCTTATAGAATCCTTTGATCGGCAAATAATAACGCGGCTTCAAAAGGGCGATCATCATCTTTAAATCCTCTTCCGAGGCATGCATTCCAAAAAGCGTTTTACGGGTGAAATTCAAGACCTTGACGCCGCTTCGATAAAGTTCGTCCAAAGCATCTGTCGCTTCTAATTCTGTATTGTCGTTGGAAGGAGAGGCCACGATAAAGGTGTCCGTCGCTTTCAAATAACATTTGCGGGTTTCGTTTTGTCCGGCCGCCAAAAGAGCGACCTTGTTATAAAGTTTGACTCCGCTCCCGAGAACTAAAACAATCATGTCGACGTCGCGGAGACGATTGAGATCCTCGGAAGAAGCATAATGGTCGCGTGGAATCTTGAATTCTCCGGCCGCTTGAAGCGTTTTGATCATTTCTTCGCTTTCTTGATCGTAAGGAACAATCTTCTTTCGCGTTTCAATCGCCAGATGAATGACTTCATCGATGTTGTAGCAATTGTTGAGGAAAAGCGAAATGAAAACCCGCCCTTTAGCATCCTTGATTTCTTGTTCGATTAAGGGCCGCAATTTATAACGAGGCGCGGTATAACCGCCGTGATCGGCATATATTGATTCGCTGAGCAAAACTAAAGTCGGCTTTTCGCCTAAAGAAGCAATCGCGTTCATGTCAAACAAATAAGATGGGTCAGCGTTATTCTCAACCACGAAATCAGAAGTAATCACCACATTTCCAAAGCTTGTTTCAAGGGCAACGCCGCTAGAAGCGGGAACGCTATGTGAAGTTTGGAAAAAATGAATGCGATGACCATCAATCACAAAATCGGAAGTCGCTTCCACTTTATGCATTTCATAATCATGCGGATTGAAGCCTTGCGATTTAAGAAAAAGACCAAAGAGGGCTAACGAAACCGATGAACCGTAAATCGGGGCCGGAACTTCACGATAAATATAGGCGAGTCCCCCCATCTCGTCCTCATGTCCGTGCGGCAATAAATAAGCTTTAACTTGTTTTTTGTGCTCTACTAAATATTTTGCATCGGGAATGATGTAATCGATGCCTGGCATCGTTTTATCGGGATATTTAAGCCCGCATGAAACGACGAATAAATCGCCACCAATCTCAACAACTGTACAATTTTTGCCGTTTTCGTCTAATCCGCCCAACGTAAAGACTTTCACTACATCATTCATCGATCTTCCTCTAACATTCTAAATGGAAACTTTCGTAGTTATCTTAAATCATCATTTGTTCATTAAAAAGAAAAAGTCGTCCAGACCTCATTATTCTCCGCGTTTTTTAAATAAATGGTCTCTTTGTCCAATAGGCCATAAGAAGGGGGAAGTCCGCCTTTTGGATAGCCAAGAGACCCGGGATTTAAATAATAAAACCCGTTCATTCTTTTTAATGTCGCAAAATGCGTATGCCCAAATAAATAAACATCCGCCCGAAAATCTTTAATTCTTTCTAAGGATAAGGGATCGCCGTGGAACATCAAAAAGCGCTTGTTCTGATAATAAAAAGAGCGATATGGCGCATAGTCAATCATCACCGCTTCATCTTCATCGTCACAATTCCCTTTAACTCCATACGATGGAAGAGAAAGCGAAGACAAAAATTTCTGTAACGACCACGGGTCATAATCTAATGGCCTTCCATTTCGCGGCCCGTAGGCAAAAAAGTCGCCAAGGATTAATAAAGCATCAGGTTTTTCGTCATTTAAAAGTTTCTTTAAAAGTTTCAAAGATGAAGCGCGGCCATGCAAATCAGAAACAATGAGAATCTTGCCGTCTAAAGTCAACATTTCTTTTCCTCCATCGTCGCTGACGCGATCAAATCAACGCCCGTCTCTAAAATATTCGCTTCAATGAGCGCCCCGCTTACAATTGGAGCACTAACTTCAATTTCCTTAATGTGTTTTAAAAGAGTTGGAAATAGATGAAAAGGCACACTTTCTCGCGTCCTGACGGCGAGATAAGGATAATTAGCGTGTTTAATCCTGATGGTCGTCGTCAAAATTCTCCGCTGCTCTTTGGCTTCCTCTTGTCCGTATTTTGCGCCGCGCGGACAAAAATTTCCCGAAACGTTATATTTTTCATCAACTTCAAGCTGACAACCACGCGGGCAAATTATGCATATAAAACTTTTATTCATCTTCTTTGACCTCATAACGAAGGGCGCGCTTACCCTCTATAAGCGCTGATTTCAGGCGAACATTCAGCATTTCGCTCGGGAGAAGATAAGGATAATGACGCTTAAAAATAAGATTATCCATCTCATCGTATAGAAGAAGGCTGGCTTTTTGAAAGGGACGCATCACGCGGAAAGAAAAATTTATTTCTGTCGGCAAAGGGAGGCTCAAAAAAGAAGGAAGAACATACGCGAGTCCTTTTCCTATCGTGACTTTGAGAGGTTCATCTTTTAAAGAGGAATCGTAATTTAAAAACGAAACGACTTCCTCTCCGCATTTAAAGCCTTCAAGGACAACGTTATCAACCAAGTCATGAACTTGTAGCGCGTTCCCACAGGCGAAAAAACCAGGAATTTCCGTCGACAAATGCTCATCGACTTCGTTGCCTTTCGCGTTTGAAAGCGAGATTCCTAAGCCTTTATAAAGTTTAATGTTCGGCAATAAACCGATCGAGAGAATCAAACAATCGCATTCGATTCTTTTTCTTTCACCGATTTCTCGTCCTTTTTCATCGACTTCTGCGATTTCTAACGCTTCTAAGCGCTTCTCTCCGTAAGTTTTCACCACTGTCGTTTTAAGATAAAGAGGAATTTCATAATCGATGAGGCACTGCTGAACATTCCGCCTCAAACCGTTGCAATAAGGCTTAAGTTCAGCAACGCCGAGAACCTTCGCGCCTTCAAGACTTAAGCGGCGAGCCATAATGAGACCAATATCCCCGCTTCCTAAAATAAAAACTCGCTTCCCAGGCAATAAACCATAACGATTCAAAAAGAGCTGAGCCTCGCCTGCCGTCATAATTCCCGGCAATCGCACGCCGTCTAAAGCGATCGCGCCCGGGCTCCGCTCTAAAGCGCCCGTTGCTAGAACAACAGCTTGAAATTTGACGAGAACTTCACCTTCATAAGCATTTCGATAGAGAAGTTGATGTTTATTTTTATCGATGTTTAAAACCGTCGAGCCTAGGCGATATGTCGGCTTGAACGCTAAAAAATCGTTGATCAGACGCGCGGCAAATTCAGGACCGGTCAATTCTTCTTCATAAAGTTTTAAACCGAAACCCGGATGAATGCATTGATTGAGAATGCCGCCCAACTCTTCGTTCTTCTCAAGTAGAAGAGCTTTGACTTTATTTTTCAAAAGGCTGATCATCGTTCCTAAACCAGCCGCCCCGCCGCCGATGACGACGACTTGATATTGAACTTCTTTCATTTTTCTTGCCCTTTAGAATATGGTAGATATGCTTCTTTGCTCTCATCGTAAGCCACTTCATTTAGTTCTTGTTGCAAAAGCGAAGCAAGAAGCGGAAGCGTTTTGCTGCGGCAGAAGCCGCCTTGGCATTTCCCAAAGCCCACGCGCGTTCGTTTTTTGAGAGCTTTTAAAGTTTTGCAAGGAAGCGATCTTTTAAAAATGTCGAGGATTTCTCCTTTCGAAATCCCTTCGCACACACAGACGATTTCGCCATATTCTGGATGTTGAAGCAATAACTCTTCCCGTTCAGAAGCGCTCATCTTGTTAAGATCTAAATAATGTCTGACTTTCGGAGAATAATTTGGATTTTCAGTGAGCGTTTTCCGCCTTTTAAGAAGCGTTTCCACCGCATATTCTCCAAGCGCAGGCGCGCTTACCAAGCCCGGCGATTCAATGCCGCCTAAAACAAAAAAGCCAGGGAAGCGTTCAAGTTCTTCAACGATGAAATCGTGCGTTGAAGGCGTGGCCCGCAAACCAGAAAAAACTCTGATCATCTCTTGAAAAGGAAAAGAAGACACTAAGCGCAAACCGGCTTTTTTGACTTCTTCTAACGTCCATTTATCGGTGCTTTTATCGGAAAAAGAGGTCTCTTCGCTGCTCGGACCCATCAAATAATTATTCGAAGTAGTCCGGGCCACAAGAATTCCTTTTCCTTTCTTAGACGGCAACGGGAATAAAGTATGGTGAATGTAATCGGGGGAAAAATGATCAAACACATAATATTCGCCCTTACGCGGTTTGATCATGAATGAAGGCTCTTGAAGGAAAGAAACAATTTTCGCACTATTTAAGCCAGCGCAATCGAAAACATAAGAAGTTTCGTAATGAGCTTTATTCGTTTCTATTAAATATTTTTCCTTCTTATAATCTAGCGAAAGCACTTCTTCATCGAGATGAAGCTCGACGCCATTATTTAAAGCATTCTCGAAAGCGCGACTCGTTAGTAAAAAGGGATTTATAATTCCGGCTGTCGGAGCGTACAAAGCGGCTTTAGCCTCATGATTGAGATGCGGTTCCATTTTAAAAAGTTCTATTCCTTCAACAAGGCGAACATCGACTTTGTTTTCTTTGCCTCTCTCCAATAATTTTAAAAGAAGTCTCACCTCTTCATCGTCAAAAGCAACCGTCAAACTCCCGTTTTCTTCGTACGGCACTTCTAAATCATTGACGATTTCGCGAAGCAAAAAATTTCCGCGCCGGTTGAAATAAGCTTTTTTAGAACCGGGGAGAGGATCATAGCCGCTATGAGCGATCGCTGAATTAGCCATGCTCGTTTCATTCCCGACATCAGAATCCTTTTCAATCACTAAGGTTTTGAGAGAATAACGGGCGAGGTTCCTGGCTACGAAAGCACCGACAACGCCGGCCCCAATCACAATCACATCATATTTTTCCATCTTGCACTTATTATAGCTATTTCTTGATGACTTCTTCTATCTTCGTAAAGAAGAAAGAGAGGTTGCTGTCTCTTTTAAAAGCTTCGCGTCGCCTTTTTTCTTCATCCCAGCTTTCTTCATAAGTCGAATTGCCGTTGATTGTCCTTAAAAAAGAGAGGAATTCAGATCCTTTTTCCCCGTAATAAGCCTCAAAATGACGCGCTTTCGTGCGTTTGAGACCTGATTTTAAATTCAATTCGTCGTAAAAAGCCCCTTCGAGGTTAATCGAAAAATAAAAGATTGCATACCCTAGCTTTTTCTTGCCGTAGGAGATTCTCTTTTGTTCTTTTAAAAAGAGGAGATTTTTAGCTTTGGCTGCCCTCAAAGCGGCTAAACCGGAAGGATCCTCCAACCAAATGATTTCGTCTTTAGCTTCATAATGCTGCTCATCGACGAAATCCGCGTATTTATAAGAAGTTATCGGGGCAAAACAAGCATCTAAATCGTTGATTTCTAAAATGCCGGCAAGATCAGTTATTTTTAATTTGCTGATGCTTAAAAAACGTTTGATCTCCCGATGGATATATTCAAGCGTATGTCCGCTTCCGGCTTTGGCTAAAGCGCCTTTGCTCGTCAAATCGCCGTTGACGACTTGAAAAAAGAGGCGATACGGTAATCTTGTTTCTTCAATATAGGCATTCAAGGGATTTTCGAGGACAAGTCGATCGGTCGGTCCCTCGACAAGAACCAAAAAATTATTCTTCTTCATAAAGACGAGCCGGCAAGAGATTGATCTTCAAAGGATCTTCTAGATGGAGATAACGTAAATACGCGTCGCGTAAATTCTTGTTTTTTCCGAGTGAAAAATGCCGGAAACGATTATTCGGGTCTGAAGTTGAAAAGTAAAACGAACGCGCTGACAAAATCTCAAGCGGGCGGAGATTGTGGGCTGTAAAAATTAATTGACCGCGTCCGCGTTCAGCAATCAATTGAATCAAAGCGCCGAATAGATACTCAAAGAGCCCTTCATCCATCTCATCGATCATTAAAAATGAGGAAGAATCACGGAAAAGACGCGTTAAGCTCGCTAACAAAAGACGGAGTTTCTTTAAGCCGTGACTCTCGCCTTCTAGCGGAAAAATCCGTCCATCTTTGCTGATGAAAAGTTTAAAAAGAGCTTGAGCGTTTCTTTCTTCTACCTTCAAGTCAAAGCGATAACCTTCGCTCAAAAGAGGGAATAAATAATTAAGTTCGGCGATTCCTTTTTGAAATTCTTCAAGAAGCGACTTTGAACCTTGATAGATTCCGTTTTCTAAAAATTCTGCATAAGGCTTTTTCTCATCGATAAAGGAAGGAAAGAAATCCAATTCTTGCCAATATTTTAAGAACGGAAAATCTTCTTTCTCAGTGACTTCTATGAATTTCCGAGCATTCCTCTCTTTGTATGAGATTTTCGCTTCTTGTTCTTTCGAAAAAGAGAAAAGAACTTTGAAAAACTTTGTCGTCTCTTCTTCAACTAAATAATCAAGCACGACTTCTAATTTTGAAGCCTCAACATCGATAAGCGACACATAATCTTCAAGTTTCTGAGACAAAGCCCAACTCTTTAAAAGAGAAAAACTCTTAATAAGTCCACTTTTGCCGTAACCATTCGGACCATAGAAACCTAAAAGATTCGCATTTTCCTTAAATTCTTCTAGACGCGTTTTAAAAGGAAAAGAGAAGGAGGCTCTCTTGATTCCTTTAACGTCATGTAATTCTGCTTCTAAAAGTTTAATCATTTAAAAAAGTCCGGTCGAAACCGGACTCCTCCTTAATGACGGAAGTTTTTCCCGCCTTTGTGTGAATTGTTATGGAAGTTTTTGCGTTCAGGCTTGTTCTCGCTCTTTTCCTGATATCCCTCAGGTTTCGGCAAGAATTCGCGATGCGACACTTTGATCTTTCCTTTTTCATCGAGTCCGATGACGACGACTTTCAGGATGTCGCCGACTTGATAAAGTTTGCTGGCATCCTCCACATAATCCCAAGCAAGACGCGAAACGTGGCAGAGACCGTCTGTTTCGCCGAAGAGATTGACGAAGACGCCATATTCTTCAACACGGACAATTTTGCCTTCATAAATTTCGCCAATTTTTGCTTCACGAACGATATCTTCAATCATTTGGCGAGCTTTAGCGATCGCTTCTTTCTTCACGTGATAAATCGTTACTTGCCCTTCATCGGTTACATCGATTTTGACGTTATCGCATTTGGCGATGATGTCATTGATGACCTTGCCGCCCGTTCCAATCACCTCGCGAATCTTCTCGGGGTCGATATGGAAACTAACCATCTTCGGCGCGTATTCAGAAACTTCTTTCCGCGGCTCGCTCAAAGCTTTCTTCATCACTTCGCGAATTTCCGCGCGCGCTTTATGAGCTTGCATCAAGGCTTCATGCAAAACTTCACGGGTCACGCCATGGATTTTAATATCCATCTGCAAAGCTGTAATTCCGTTCTCAGTTCCCGCCACCTTGAAATCCATGTCGCCGAAGTGATCTTCAAGTCCTTGAATATCGGTCAAGATTGTATATGGATGCTCTCCGTCCAAAGGTCCGGAGGAAATAAGCCCCATCGCGATACCGGAAACCATCGCTTTGATCGGAACGCCGGCTGCCATCAAAGACAAGCAGTTTGCGCAAATTGAAGCTTGAGAGGAAGAGCCGTTCGACTCCGTCACGTCAGCGACGCATCTGATTGTGTAAGGGAATTCCTCAACGGAAGGAATTACGTAAGACAAGGCTCTTTCGCCGAGAGCTCCGTGCCCGATTTCCCGGCGGCCGGGATTTCCCATTCTTCCGATTTCACCGACTGAATAAGGCGGGAAATTGTATTGATGCATGAAACGTTTTTCTGTTTCGGGCGAGAGATTGTCGATAACTTGGACATCGCTTAAAGGTCCGAGAGTCGTCGTACCGATGACTTGCGTTTGTCCACGGGTAAACATCGCCGAACCATGCACGCGCGGTAGAATATCAACTTGTGCGTCAAGCGGACGAATCTCATCAACTTTTCGGCCGTCTGGACGAATCTTTTCTTCAGTGATTAAGCGCCGCACCTCGTTCGCGACCATCTTTTCGAGCAAATCATTGACCATTAACATCATAAGATTCCGCTCTTTTTCGTTTTTATATTCGCGGTTTTCGTAATCGTCGATGATTTCCTTCTTTAAAGCGTCGATCGCATCTTGGCGTTCAAGCTTATCGAAGATTGAAATCGCTTTGATCATCCGTTCCTTGATCCGATCATCGATATCCTTGGCGATCAAAGGATCGGGCTTATATAGCGAGACTTCCCGTTTCGCGTGTCCGATTTCTTGGATGATTGTTTTTTGGAAACGGCATAGCTCTTTAATCGCTTCATGACCAAACATGATCGCATCGAGCATTCCTTCTTCATCGACTTGATTGGCGCCAGCCTCGACCATCATGATCGCTTCTTCAGTTCCGGCAACTGCCAAATTGATGTCGCTCTTTTTACTCTCTTCTTCCGTCGGATCGATGATCAATTTTCCATCAACGCGTCCGACATAGACGCCCGCTACCGGACCATCGAAAGGAATATCGCTGATTGAAAGAGCTAAAGAAGCTCCTAACATCGCCGTCATCGCCGGATTATTGTCAAGATCAACAGACATCACGGTGTTGACGACTTGAACGTCGTTCCTAAAGCCCTCTGGGAAAAGCGGACGAATCGGACGATCGATGAGACGAGCGTTTAAAGTCGCCAATTCTGTTGGGCGCCCTTCTCTTCTTAAAAAGGATTGCGGAATCCGTCCAACCGCATATTGTTTTTCGATATAGTCGACCGTCAAAGGGAAGAAATCGCCTTCGCGCGGTTCGCTGGAGCAGCACGCTGTCGATAAAACGACCGTATCGCCGAAACGAACGAGGACCGCTCCGTCAGCCTGCTTTGCAATTTCGCCGGTTTCAATTTTTAAACTCCGTCCGGCAAAGTTTGTTTCATAAACTTTTTTCATCATTTCCTTCTTTCATCATTATCTTAACGGGAGTGATTTTAGCATAGTTTCTAGAAGCGCCCTAGAGGGAAAGAAAAAAGATGCCTCGCGGCATCTCTTTTTACTTCCTTAAACCTAAGGATTGAATGAGCTTCTCATAAGCTTCATAGTCGTGCTTCGCTAAATAAGCGAGGAGGCTATGCCGTTTTCCGACGAGAACTAACAATGAACGGCGGGCGTTTTTATCGCCGGCGTTCGTCTTCAAATGAAGCGTCAATTGCTCAATCCGCTTGGTCAATAAAGCGACTTGGACTTGGCTGGAACCGGTGTCCTTTTCGTCTTTTCCAAATTTCTTGATTTGGACTTTTTTCTCTTCTTTATTGAGAGCCATACTTTTTTCTCCTTTCTTTTGACATGGCGCATGCGAAGCAAGATTCGGAGAAGAAATCATTCCAACGCAAGGCTGCAGGTAAGACTATACACGAAAAAACAAGGATTGCGAGGAAAAATTAAAGAATTCCTTCTAAGAGAATTTTTAATCCGATGGCAAGGAAAACAAGCGCGGCCACAAGCGACGACCATCTCTCCAATTTTCCGGCAATTTTGCTGCCGAAATAAGAAGTCAATAACGTCAAAACAAAAGTTGTGATCCCGATGATTGCAAAAACAATCAATGCGTTGTTTAAAGGATAACTCAGATAAACAAAACCGATGCAAAGGGCATCGATTGAGGTCGCGACTCCCTGAACTAAAATTTCTTGAATTTTGAGTTTATGAGGCGAAATCGCTTCGCCTTCACCGCGTTTATAAGCCCGATAATTCTTAAACCATTCGAAGAAGGATTTAAGAGACAGAAGCGTCAAAAGCGCAAAAGCAATCCATGGAATCCAAGCCTCTAAAATTTCTTGAAAAGAAAAACCGATCGCATAACCGATCAAAGGCATCAAAAACTGAAAAAGACCGAAAGTTAAGGCGATGAGCGCGCTTTTCTTGAAAGATAAACCTTTTTCTTGAACTCCGTCTAAGGCCCCGACCGTCATCGCGTCCACTGACATCGAAAGAGCCGTCAAAAAAACATTTATCCAATCCATAAAATCTCAAGAGAAACCGTTTATTCTTTTTTTTCGTCGTTTGCTTTTCCGCTAAAGGATTCGGGCACTGCGTTTCGGTGGACGTTTTTCCACTTGGCGCGGAATAAAATCCCGAAAAGAACGGAAACGCCATAGAAGAGCATAAAAGGAGCAGAGAGGAAAATCCCCCGCTTCATCCCCTTGAAAGTATCCATTCCGATCTTTTTCCGCGATAAAGCGACCGCGGCATAAGTTTGCAAGGAATAGATAATCAAGAAACTGAGAATGACTCCGACCGCCATTAAAAGAAGCGACCAAATCGCGCTATAAGATTCTAACGCCGTCATAAAGCCGAGGAAGCCAGCTGTAGCCCCGAAAGCGTTCATGATGTGAATGATTGCATAAGCGATGTAATAAAGAGGGAACCAGGTGATGCACAAAACATCGATCGGGATAAACATCAACTGAACGAAGAGATCGATGTTGCTCCAACGCCCGGATTTGAAGAAATGACCAAAAAGTTTAAAGCCCTTCTTCCAAAACAAATTATGAAGTCCGTGCCCCATTCGCGAAAGACGCGCATAAGTATCTTTCATCGTCGAAGGTTGATCCTCATAGACGATCGCCTCTCCGACATAATGAATTCGATAATTCTCAGAGAGACGATTGATTGTAAATTCAACGTCCTCCGAGATTGATAAAGCGTCAAAACCTCCGGGTATTTTTCTTAAAACGCTAGTGGCAATCGTCATTCCTGGACCGCAAAGCATTGAATCTAAATGGGCTCTTTCGCGGAAGTTGCAAGCGATTCGCGAATCGCGAATATAATAGGCGGCGCTGACGGCTGTCCAGGTATTCTGCGTTCCATTGAGCGGAGCTTCAAATCCGCGAGCGATCAAAACGCCGCTTTCATAAGCGTTATTCATCGCTCTTAAATAATTGCTGGAAAGGCGGTTATCAGCGTCCAACTTAATTACGATTTCAAAACTCTCGTCTTTTAAAATTTCCTGGATCCCCCGTCTTTGCGCGTTGCCGAGCGTATGCGTTTTCGGATCCGGATCGTTATAAACAATGACGTGCGCACCGGCTTTTTCAGCTAATTCAGCCGTCTTATCTTCGCAGTTATGGGCGACAACAAAGACTTCGAAAAGTTCTTTCGGATAATCCTGGTTTTCAAAAATGTCGCGGACTGAACCATAAATAACGCTTTCTTCGTTATGAGCCGGGAACAGGACCGCTATTTTATGAAGCGTTTTCGCTTCTTTAAATTTCTTTTCTTTGAGCCAAAAGAAAAGAATCATCACGAGTTGGAAGCCGAAACCGATTGTTGTGAGAATAATGACGACATAGTTGATAATCTCAAAGACGCGATACGCTATTTCACCACCACTCATAACAACTTTTTCCTAAAATAAAACACTACTTATTTCCATAAGCGTCACCTTATTATATCTATTCCGTAAACGCTTTCTACCCCAAAAGCGTCTAAGAAGTTTATAATCACTGACGGTAAAAAATATGGATATTCGAAACATTGCAATCATCGCCCACGTCGACCACGGCAAAACTACGCTAGTGAATGCGCTTTTTGCTGATTATGGCGCTTTGCGTGATCCTAGTAAACTCAATGATCGGGCGATGGACAGTAACCCTCTTGAGCATGAACGCGGCATTACGATTTTAGCTAAACCAACATCCATCAATTATGAAGGAACAAAGATAAATATCGTTGATACTCCAGGGCATGCTGACTTCGGAGGAGAAGTTGAACGCATCATGCATATGGTTGATGGGTGTCTGCTTCTCGTCGACGCCTATGAAGGAACGATGCCGCAAACACGTTTTGTTTTAAAAAACGCCCTCGAGAATCATTTAAAACCGATCGTCGTCATCAATAAAGTCGATCGTGAAAACGCAAATCCCAGCAAGGCGCTCGATGAAGTGCTCGATCTTTTCATTGAACTCGGAGCTGATGACAGTCAATTAGACTTCCCCGTTTGCTACGTTTCCGCCCTTGCTAACACTTCATCTCTTGATCCTGATCCGCAAAGTCAAAAGCCCGGCATGGATGCTCTTCTCAATTTGATTGTCCGCTATACGCCAGCGCCTGAAAATAACGATCCCGACGCTCCTTTCCTCATGCAAACAGCTCTCCTCGACTATAACGATTTTGTCGGAAGAATCGGCATCGGCACCATCAAGCGCGGTTCGATTAAAGTCGGCGATTCCTTAGTCGACATCCGCCACAATGGCGAGAAAAAGGACTTTAAGGTTTTGAAGTTATATAAATTCTCGCTTATGAGCAAAGAAGAAACAAACGAGGCCAGTGCCGGCGACATCATCGGAATTGCCGGTTTGCCGGATATCGGAGTCTCTGACTCTTTATGCAGTCCGTTGCATTTAGAGACGCTTCCGCCGCTCCGTGTCGATGAGCCGACTCTCGAAATGGAATTTGCTACAAATTCTTCGCCTTTCCGGGGAAGAGACGGAAAATTCGTCACCGCGCGACTTTTAGAAGAACGTCTCCATCACGAAACGCAAAAAGACGTTTCGCTCCGCTATCAAAGAATCCCCAACAAAGAAGGTTGGATTGTTTCTGGCCGGGGAGAATTGCATTTAGGAGTTCTCATCGAAACGATGCGCCGCGAAGGTTATGAATTAGAAGTTTCAAAACCGCAAGCGATTGAAAAAGAAATCGACGGAGAAAGAATGGAACCATATGAAGACCTTCGAATCGATGTTCCTAACGCTTTTGTCGGCGATGTCATGACCTCGCTCGGCGAACGTGGAGCGGCCCTCGTCAACATGGATGACGACGGACTCAATACGCGTTTAGATTATGTGATCCCGTCACGCGGTTTAATCGGGTTTGTCTCTAACTTTTTAACGATGACGAAAGGATACGGAATCATCAACCATACCTTTAAAGAATATCGTCCGCGTTTCTTAAAAGAAGTCGGAACGCGTTCTCTCGGCGTTCTTGTAAGCGTCAACCAAGGATTGTCCACCGCCTTTGCTCTTGAAAAAGTCGAAGAGCACGGAACGATGTTCATTTCGCCCGGCGAAGAATGTTACGAAGGAATGATTGTCGGCGAACACCGTTATCCAAGCGATTTAGCCGTCAACTGCACGCAGCAAAAACCGATGAACAATATCAGAAGTTCTACGAAAGAAAATACCGTCGTTTTGAAAGCGCCCCGCAAAATGTCTCTCGAGGCCGCTCTCGACTATTTAAACCCCGATGAATTATTGGAAGTCACTCCGCACGCGCTCCGCCTCCGCAAACGAATTCTTGAAACCGCGGAACGAAAGAAAGCCGATGCTAAAAAACGCGCGCTTTTAGAAAATTAGGCTTTGATTTTCTTGATAAACAATAACGGAAGCACAAAAAGCACGACGTCAATTGCTAGAAGCGCTATCAAGGCATATAACGGATTGATGCCGTTCAACAAGAACGAGAAATAGAAAACGAAACTGAGGGCCATCCGCCCGAACACAAGACCCATGTGCGGCAAAAACACCGAGGGTCTTTTTACGTATTGGGTTTCGCTGCTCCAATCAAATGAAGGATGCAATCCATCAAGCAAGAAATCGAAACCATTAAGATAAAAAGCGATAAAGAAAAAACTCAAAAGCATGAGAACGCTTTCAAGAGGCGGGAGAACGTTGCTGATTAAAAGCAAAAGCGAAAAAACAAAGAAAATTAAGAAATTCGAAAGGAATCCTGAGAGACTTTTCGCAAGCAAGGTATTGCGTTTTTTAAGAGGGAGGCTCATTAAAAGATAATGTGAGTTTCCGTCTTTTGAGAAATTAAAGGCGCTGATGGAAGGCGTAACAAAAGCGATCGGATATAAGGCAAAAGAAAGAACGATCGTTAAAATTTCTTTTGCCCCTCCTTCTAGTCCGCTGAAAAGAAAGAGACCATAAATAACCGCGCTGATAACAAGCATCAATAAATTCGGGAAATAGGAGTTAAAGATGAGAAGCATGCTGCGGAAGGAAGTTTTAATTTCATAAGAAAGGTGCGCTAAAAAGGGTGTGCCATTGCGGCTTTTCTTTATGCGCGCTTCCTCTTTTTCACGATTGATTTTGCGTTTTGACGTGCCGTTTAAGCCTTTTAAAAGGTTTCCAAGATATAAGGTGTGCGCGACCAAACATAAAAGGAGAAACAATCCCAAAATTGTTAAAAGCGTATAAAGCGCATAAATCAAAGCATTTAAGGAACTAGAAGTTAAAGAAACAAGCGGGAGGTATAGCAAGAAATCCCAAGGCGTTAAAACTTCAAAGATCGAAAAAGCGGGATCGGGCATCTCTTGGATATCTCCGATTGAGGAGAAAAGATCTCCCACAAAGAAGCCGCTTAAAAAGCATAAAGCGTATAAACCGATTGAAAAAACAATGACCAAAAGAAGGAAAATATTTTTATGACGCCCGATATTGATAAAAAGCCCTACTAAATTCCCGATAATGAAGGCCAATCCCTCACCGATTATCAAAACATAAAGAAGAGAGATAAGAAGGCTTATTAAAGTCCAAGCGTTAAAAGGAATGAAAATGTTGATGACGATGTATGAGGGGATAATGAAGGCAACCGCCATCATAAGACTCATAAGGGAAGTAACAAAGAAACGAGCCCAAAACAAAGACAGAGGTTTCAACGGCAAAGACAAAAAGCGCGAATCATCGCCGCTCATGAAGAAAGTGGCAAAAGAAAGAATAAAGGAGATAACTAAGGAAATCGTAAGAGAAGAAACATAAATCATCTTCTCTCCTTCATAAATTAGACCGATCTCCAAATACGATCGAAACTGTACATAATTAGAAAAAGCGATGGCCCCGGCAATCACGACCAAAAGAAGAAGGACAAAAATCCAAGAAGAAGATGTGTAACGATTTTTCTTCTTTTTCGTCGAGGAACCGAAAAAATTCCCGCTTTTAAAAATGACGTGACATAAAGAAAAGAATTTCTTCATTTCGTAAGCTCCAAAAAGAGACTCTCCAATGAAAGGTTTTCCCCTTCTTTCTTCTTTAATTCTTCCAACGTCCCTAAATAAAGGAGTTTGCCATGGTCAATAATTCCAATGCGATCGCAAAGCTTTTCTGCCACTTCAAGAACATGCGTTGAGAAAAGGACGGATTTGCCATGACTTGCTTGTTCCCGCATCTTGCCCTTTAAAAGGAAGGAAGATTGAGGATCTAAACCGGTCATCGGCTCATCGAGAATCCAGTTTTGCGGATCAAGCAAAAGAACTCCGACAACTAGAAGCTTCTGCTTCATCCCGTGTGAATAATTGCCTATATAGTCATTCATCGCGCTAAAAAGCGAAAACTCATTTAAAAGATCCAAACGTTTCTTCTTTAATTCTTCGTTATTCGGGAGTTCGTAAACATTGATGAGGAAGTCGAGATATTCGCGTCCGCGGAGGCGCGGAAAAACATTCGGATCGTCAGGCACGAAAGCAAAATGTTTCTTGGCTTCTAATGGCTCGCTTTTGATAGAGCGACCATCGACAAGAATATCGCCTTGATCAATCGGCAAAATTCCTGTCAGCATTTTTAAAGTTGTCGATTTTCCGGCTCCGTTTGGTCCTAAAAAGCCGAGAATTTCTCCGTCATTGACGGAAAAAGACAAGTCATCGACGGCCTTCAATGTGCCATACGACTTGGAAACATTTTGAATGGTAATCATAAAGAAATTATATACGAAGGAGCATAGAAAAAAAGCCCCGTTGAGACGAGGCTTTCTAGATAAGAAAGAGAAGGTTTCTCAATTAAGCATTTGTTTTGCGACGTTTAGAAACATAAAGGGCAACGCCGGCAACAAGGGTCGCAAACAATATTGTTCCAACAACAATCCACATTGTTTGATCGCCGTTATTGTCATTCACAATGCCGAGTGCATTTCCGTTTTCAGACGCTTCTCTTGCAAGGAGCATGCTCATCGTCTGTCCGATTGTAACGCCTTCGCCGCCATCAAGATCGGCAATTCCGTGGACAAGCGTCTTATCGGTGACTGCTTCATATAAGCCCTTTAAAGTGTTGAAGGTATCAACATCATCTAAAACATAGCAAATGTCGCCATCACGACGTAAACCATCGAAATAATCGATGAAAGCTAAGGCTGCAAGCTTATCAGCGCTATCATCAAGAAGCCCTGTATCGCCATAGACACCGGTCGTGGAACCTAATGGCAAATTTTCTGTTTGATTAGTTCCGTCATTGAAGAGGATGTAATTCGCTTGATATTCAGTTTGAATCTTAACTTCCCATAATTGAACATCACTTTGATAACCGCGAGCAACCGGTGTCATTTCAACACCATTCCACTCGGTACCGCCGCCTTGGCCACCCTCATTCCAATAATGAGCGTGGTCGTATGTTCCTTCATAATAAATCGTGTAATCTTCAGGAGCTACTTCCCAGTCGCCATAAATCGTTATTGGGGAATCGATGGCTTGGGGAACATACGGCGTTTCAAGACTTTCATCAGAGAACCAGCCGTTGTTGATATATCCGTCTTGGAAGATGAAACCTGGGTTGTAAACTGAACCTTGATTGACCTCAACAATCTGTGTTTCTCCGTTAGGAAGCATAATAGTAACTTCGACTGTTGAAACCTCGCCTATATACTCGATTTCGTAACCATACGTCTTGTCGCCATAACTATCAATCGTGCTGTCGATGGCGAACTTGTAACGTCCGGAAACGTTGATGTGGAAATTTGGCTCATAGTCACTGACGGTGGAAATATATTCGCTATACGATACAGACGGAAGCTGATCGCTCCAGTTTGGACTGCCTTCAGCACTTGCGGCAGCAACTTTGAATTCATCTCCTTCTTCAAAATCGACTGTCACAGCATAATACGTGTTTCCGTTTGTGCCTTCGTATGTTTCAGTGAACGATGTTCCAGGAGCTCCCCAGTTCAAATTATTGCCCGTAGCCGGATCTATAAAGGATCCGTAGAGACGATAATAAGAAATTTCAACAGTTGCACCAACCTCAACTGGCTCAGCGACGAGTCCAGTTGCCGCGGTCGTGCCAATGATTGCCCCCCCCAGCGTTCCGAGGCCGAGAGCGAGGCTTAAGATTGCATTTCTTAATTTCATATATACCCCCTTAAAAAATAAGAAAGACCTCTTCTTTAGGGAAGAAGATATCATGAAACCCCTTACATGTAAAGAAGTTCAAGCCACTTTTTCTTAATATTTTTTATTTCTTCAACAATCTATCAGCAACTTCTTGAGCTTCGCGATAAATTTTGTTGATATCCTCGCCGACGTAGAAATTTCCGTCTTCATATAGAATTCGCCCGTTGATCATTGTCATTTTTACATCAGCTTTCGAACCAGCGTAAACGAGATTGTCACTGATATTGTGAAGCGGCTGCATGTCCGGTTTATGGAGGTCGATTCGAATAAGATCGGCCTTCTGTCCTTTTTCAAGTGTTGAGACAAAAGGCAAATTCATCATGTAAGAGCCTCCTAATGTCGCCGCTTTCAATACTTCGCAAGCTTTTAAAGCGGATGGATCATGCCTCAATAATTTCTGAAGAACAGCTGCTAAGCGCATCTCATAAAACATATCCAAACCATTGTTTGAAGCTGCTCCGTCAGTGCCGATAGCCAACGGAATTTCCTCTTCTAAAATTTCAAGCAAGGGAGCGATGCCGCTCGCTAATTTGGCATTTGAACCCGGACAAGTCGCAACGCTCGCCCGATGTTTCTTTAAAAGCTTGAGTTCCTCTTTTTCAAGATAAACGCCATGGAAAATACCACCGCCATAATCCAAAAGTCCCAACGATTCCATATAGGCAAGAGGCGGCAATTGATGACGGAGAAGCGAACCTTCAGTCTCGCTTTTCGTCTCAGAACAATGGCAATAGACCGGAGCTTTAAGGCGGTGTGCCAGACGTGACAATTCCCGCAACAGTTCTTCATCAGCGGTATATTCTGCGTGATAACCGAGTTGATAAGTCACTAAATCATCTTGATGAGCATTTATTTCATGATAATAACTGGCTAGTTCCTCAATCGATTGCTTATTGCTCGTAATCGTGCCCAACAAAACCGTCCGGAAGCCCATCTCGCGGCTCGCTTCTGCCATCTCTAGAGGACTGTAATACATATCGAAACAAGCGGTCGTTCCACCCATCAAATATTCGAGGATTGCAACTTTTGAAAGACGATAAACATCGCCTTTTTTAAGCCTCTCCTCTAAAGGAAAAATCCTTTCTTCAAGCCACGTTTTAAGCGGCAAATCATCCGCCATCGAACGGAAAGCGATCATCGCCGAATGCGTATGGGCGTTTTTAAAACCCGGCATCAATAAATCGCCGTTGCAATCGATGACGTGCTGATAAAAACTCTCATTTTGGGAAGAAGGTCCAACATAACTTATCTTATCTTCGTCGATGGCAAGTGATCCGAAGAACGGCTCGCTGAGACCTGGCTTTTCAAGGATATAAGCGTTTTTAAAGAGGGTTTTCATAGCTTTAACTCCCGTAGTGACTTCACATCATTTTCTAAAGTTTCTCTTAATTCTGCAAGCGAAGCAAACTTTTTTTCTTCGCGAAGAAATGTTACAAAATCTAAATACAACAAACTTCCGTAGATATCCCCCGAAAAATTTTCTAAATAAGCTTCCAGGCGGTTCTCTTTCAATAAACCGATTGTCGGATTGTTTCCGATATTGATGATGCTTTTATAAGGCCGACCTTTTACATAAACAAGCCCGTTATAGACGCCCGTAGGCGGCAAAACATAAGGAAAATCTAAAGAAAGATTCGCGGTCGGAAACCCGATTTTCCGTCCGTTTTGAAATCCTTTGACAACTGTTCCTTTAATTTCATAGAGACGCCCCAATTCTTCTTTGACTTCTTGGAAATCGCGTTTCTTGAGGGCAGCAATGATGCTGCTTGTTGAAATTTTCTGTTGATGATTTTCAAGAAGTGGCACTTCTAAAACGTTGAAATCTTCACGTAGAGTTTGAGGATTGCCTTTCTTCCCCTTCCCGAACGAATAATCAGATCCCACTACGAGAAGTTTCGGATTCAAGGCTTTTAAAACGTCTTCAGCAAAGGTAGAAGCGTTCAAATCATAAAAAGAAGCATCAACCTCTAAAATGATTGCCCCGTCCGCCCCATAAGAACGGAAAAGTCGCAAACGATCCTCAAGCGAAGTCAAAAAACCCTGATGTTTATGAAAAACGAGTCCGGGGTCTAAAGAAAATAGAAGCGGCATCACGTTTTTTGTCCCTTTATCCTTTGCTTCCAAAAGGAGGCGCTGATGCCCGCGATGAACGCCGTCAAAATTTCCAAGCAGAAGTGTTAACTCTTCAAGCGTCAAATTCTCGCCGGGCTTTAAATAATAAAGCGGGAATCCCGCCAATTCTCGATAACGCATTAAAAAAGCCCTCTCTTCGAACAATATAAATCTTCTCTTCGTTCATAAACGGCAATGATTTTACCTTTATGGGTTAAAAGAAGTTCGGGTGCTTCGCTGTCTAATTTCATTTTGCAGCCGTTTTTTGCTTTCTCAGTCATCGTCTCATCAATCTCAAACTTAGGAAGCGCAAAAGGAAGTTCCTCGATTTTTAAAACGTCTTCTTCTTTGATGTCTTCCATCCTTTTGCTCTTGCTGACATCAAAAGCGCCGATCTTCAAGCGTTTCAAGGATTTGAGATAGCCGAGGTTCCCTAGTCGCTCCGCAATATCCTCAGCTAAAGTTCTGATATAAGTCCCGCTCCCGACGCTAGACTTAAAAACAATCTCGCTTTTTGAGAATGAACATAGTTCCAATTTATAGATTTTCGCTTCTCGAGGTTTGCGTTCAATCGTCATTGATTTTCGGTAATAACGATAAAGCGGAACTCCGTCTTTTTTTAAAGCGCTCGCCATCGGAGGAATTTGAAAATAAGACGGGGCGAAAGAAGAAAAAACCGCAAGGATGTTTTCCTTTTTAAATTCTTTAATCTCTCTTCTTTCAATGATTTCTCCGTCCAAATCGCCAGATGAAGTTTTGCTCCCTAAAGTAAGCGTCGCCAAATATTCTTTCGGTTCATTTTGAAGAAACGGCAAAACTTTTGTCGCTTTGTTGAAGGCGATGACTAAAAGCCCCTCGGCGAAAGGATCGAGAGTCCCCAAGTGCCCGCACTTTAAAAAACGAAACTTCTTGCTCAAATAATTGTCGACGAAACGAGAAGTTCTCCCGCTTTCTTTATTAACAAGAATGATACCTTCTTCCATCGAAGGCGATTATAATCCAAGTTGCGTATGAAAAGTATCCGGAAAGTCTTAGCCGCCCTTCGTGAAGGCGATCTCCTCTTCAATTTATTAGAGGAGGGCGATAAAGTCGGCGTCGGTCTCTCGGGCGGGAAAGATTCTTTCGCTCTTTTAAAGGCTTTGACTCTTTATCGTCATTATGCCCACAAAAACTTTCAAATCGTTCCGATTCACCTCGATTTAGGTTTTTCAAAAGTCCAAATCGAGCCGCTCGAATCTTTCTGTGAAAGTTTGAATTTAAAACTTGTAATCAATGACGCTACTTTCACAAAAGACGTCCTAATCGCTCATCAAAAAGAAGGCAAACATCTTCCTTGTTCAATTTGTAGCCGCATGAAAAAGGCGGCGATGGTCAGCGAAGCCAAACGTTTGAAACTCAATAAAATCGCCTTCGCGCATCATTTAGATGATGCCTTTGAAACATTCTTCTTGAACCTTTTCCATGGCGGGCGTTTTTCAACTTTTGAACCGAAAATGGAATTAAAACGCGGAGGCGTCACCTTCATCCGTCCTTTCTATCTCGTCAAAGAAGAAGACATCACGCGTTTGGCGGAGGAAGAAAATTTCCCGAAAATTCCAAAGATTTGTCCGGCGGACGGCAAAACTGAACGTCAAAAAATGAAGGATTTAATCAAGAGCTTTAAAAATGAGTTTCCTTCATTTTATGGAAATCTCACGAAAGCCTTCCTCGATTATGAGCACTTCTCGCTCCCCTTTTTGCGTTATGAGATAAGCGGCGAAAAAACTTACACCTATACTTTGAAACCCTTATTGTCCGCGTTTGAAGCGCGAACTTATCTCCGCGAAGAAGTCAAAAAAGATGAGAAAAGCTTTCTCGTCCTCAAAAAAGAAAAAGTCGTCGCCTCCTTCTCTTATCAAATGAAGGGTTATCACCGGATCCTTTTATATCGTCTCCGCGGAGAAAAAGAGGCCCTAAAAGAAGGAATCGCAATTTTAAGCGAAAAGCTCAGCAAAACCCTCGTCCCTCTCTATTTGGAACTAAAAGGCCCTCTCAGTATCAAAAAAGCCCTGGGTTTTACGCTTACCACAGGGCGTAATGGTCAAAAAATCTACGCAAAAACCATCAATCATTAAGGTTTTTAAGTTCTTTCAAACTCTTTTCTTCTTTGGCTAAGGCCTCATCCAAAGATGATAATTCCTGAGGTTTTTCATCTAACAAAAAGAGAAGATCAGGAACTTTGTATAAGTCCATTTTTTTCGCCAAGGAAGAGCGGACAACGCCCTTGGCGTTTTTTAATTCCTTCAAATTAAATAGCGGATGCTCGCTCCCTAAAAAAGAGACATAGACTTTCGCCAGCGAATGGTCAGCGTTCACTTGCACTTCATTGACGGTCACAAAACCGAGACGCGGATTTTTTAATTCCTTCATCAAAATCTCGGCAATGTTTTTTTCAATGAGGGCGTCGATTCTTTTCGCGCGATCAGCCATTGTCCTTCTCCACGAGATGGAAGCCTTCGATAATGTCGCCTTCCTTCACATCGTTGTAATTCGCGATGAGAATTCCGCAATCAAAGCCTTCTTTGACTTCTTTTACTTGATCCTTGAAACGCTGCAAGGAATTGATTGTCCCGGTATAGATAACAACGCCGTCGCGAATCAAACGGCACTTATCGCCGCTTCTTAAATAACCGGAAGTGACGTGCGAACCTCCGACAGTTCCGACATGCGAAATCTTATAAAGATGACGAACCTCTGCTTGCCCCGTCACTTCTTCGCTCATCTCAGCCTTATATAAGCCCTTGATCAAGGAACGCAATTCATCGATCAATTCATAGATGATCGCATGACTTCTAATTTCAACGCCCGCTTCATGAGCTTTATTTTTAATCCGAGCTTCCGGACGGACGTTATAGCCATAAATGAGCGCGTGCGAAGCGCTGGCCAAAAGAATGTCGCTATCAGAAATCGCGCCGGCGTGGGCGGCAATGACCTTAACTTTCACTTCGGGAGTCGATAATTTCTCTAAAGAAGCCTTAAGAGCTTCAGCTCCTCCTTCGGTATCAGCCTTTAAAAGAAGGTTGAGGTTTTGAATCGCTCCTTCGCTGACCATGTTGTTGAGATCGGCAAGCGAGAGAGCGCTCGTCCCGGACAATTCCTTCTCTTTCTTTTCCAAAGCCCGTCTATAAGCGACGTCTTTTGCCTCTTTTTCGGTCGGGAAGGCCATGAAACGATCGCCGGCCATCGGAACTTCCGTAAGACCGATCACGGAAACCGGCGTGCTCGGAGCAGCGCTACTAAAAAGCGTGCCGTATTCATCCTTCATCCGTCGGATTTTACCGTAAATCTCGCCAACGACCACATAGTCGCCGACTTTTAAAGTTCCGTTCTGCACAAGAAGAGTGGCTTTCGGTCCTTCGCCTTTATCAAGGTTGGCCTCCAAAACGGTGCCGCTCGCATAACGCGAGGGGTTGGCTTTTAATTCCATCATCTCGGCTTTCAAAAGAATTGCTTCTAAAAGTTCGGGAATTCCTTTTCGCGTTTTAGCGGAAACCGGAACGAAAATGACGTCGCCGCCATAATCTTCCGCAACTAACTCATGAGCCAATAATTGCTCTTTGACTTGGCGTTCGTTGACGCCCGGTTTATCCATTTTGTTGACGGCCACGATGATTTCGCTTCCGGCTGCTTTCGCGTGATCTAAAGCCTCAAGAGTCTGAGGCATCACCCCGTCATCAGCCGCGACCACCAAAACGACGATATCGGTAACCTGAGCCCCGCGAGCGCGCATGGCGGTAAAAGCCGCGTGCCCCGGAGTATCGATAATCGTAATTTTTTTGCCCTTAAAGGTGATTTGATAAGCGCCGATTGCCTGCGAAATCCCGCCCTGCTCATGAGAGGCGACGTCGCTATCGCGAATCGCGTCGATAATCGATGTTTTGCCGTGATCAACATGGCCCATGACCGTCACAACCGGCGGCCGTTCGACTAAAGAAGCGGGATCGTCGTCAATCTTTAATTCTTCGAAGTGAATCGCATCGACGATCTCCTCTTTCTTAAAGTCGTAATTGAACTGGAGACAAATCGTGCCGATCATCTCATCGTCAAGCAGTTGATTGATGGTGACTGATTTCCCCTCTAAGAAAAGGAATTTGATGATTTCATTGACCGGAATGTTGATGGCCTTCGATAATTCGGCAACCGTCAAGGGCTTCGAGTAAACGAAGACACCGCCGTTGACTTTTGCTTGTTCGCGCGTCTTGCCTGGGCGATCGAAATTTGCAATCCGTTCTTTGTTATTCGAACTTTTCTTCTTGTTGAAATACGGTTTCTTATTATTGCCCATAAGTGTCTCCTTTCACTTTCTTTAATAAAGCCTCTGCCGCTTTCCTCGAACGAATGCCGAAGTAAGGCACTTCCTCTTCTCCGAGAGCAGCCCCGAGACTCACTTTATCGCCATATGAGAAAATCTCAATATTCGATAAACGATAACTTGCGACTAGACGCTCCGCCTCCTTCGATTTCGTGTCAGTAGCAACAATTAGAAGTGCTGCTTTCTTCTTCCGCAAATCCGTTCCGAGGACAATCTCGCCACCTCGTTTCAATAATCCGAGATAGCCTAAGATATTATCGCGCTTTTCAGGCATTCTAACTCCTCTTTTCGAATTTCGCGTTTTAAATATTTTCGGAAGCGAAGCAAAAGTTTCTCTTCTTGAAGGCTTTGAGGATGAACGTAATAGCCGCGTCCCTTCGTCTTATAATTTTCGCCAACCACAATTCCGCCATGACTGATGACGAAACGAATCAATTGATCTTTCGGATAAATTTTCCGCGTCAATAAATCAGTCCGGCAGTTGTTCATTCCTTAATTCCCTTCGTCGTAATAACGATCGTAGTCGTCGAAATCCAAATCGTCGAAGCCTTCCTCTTCTTCAAGTTCGCTCTCTTCTTTTTCGATCTCGGCCAATTCCTCTTCAGAATAGATCGGCATCGCGTTTTGAAGCGGAATTTCGCTCGGTTTCACGCGCGCCACCTCTTCGTCAGAAATATGGTGCGGGCGTTTCTTGGAATCCTTTTTGTTGCGATGACTGTCCTTCCCTTTCGACTTCGCCAACTCTTTTTCTAAGTCCTCAAGCGTGGTCGTCGTCTTCACTTCAAGCGGTTTCTCGTCGCTAGACGGCGTTACTGCTTCTTGCGCTTTTATTTCGACATTTATTTCTGGAACCACAGGAGCGGTCGGTTCATTGATTGAAGGAACTTCTTGAACAATCGTCTCTTCTTTTTCTTCCGTTTTCTCTTCGTGAACAAGAGGTTGAACCATTTCGAGCTTCTCTTCACTTTCCTGTTTCTTGCGTTCGAATTCTTGACGGTTCTTTTCAGCGTAAATCGCCATCTCTTGCTTGGCTTTTAAGACAACCGCTTCTTTCTTAAGTTCCTCTAACGGCACGTAATCGATGGCTTTTTCTTGAGCCTCGCTTTCCGAGATGACCTCCAAATTCCAACCCGTCAATTTGCTTGCTAAACGCGCGTTTGCTCCTTTTCGACCAATCGCGACTGATAAAACATCGTCTTTGACGACAATGACGGCTTCTTTATTTTCTTCATCCTCAATATCGACGCCTAAGCACGTCGCGGGACGCAAAGACTCAGCAAGATATAAAGGCGTATAGTCGCTATAAGCCACGATATCGATTTTTTCTTTTTCTTTTGAGCCATTTCCAAGCTGCGCGACTACTTTTTGAATGCGGCTACCGGCCGGGCCGATGCAGGCCCCCGTCGGATCGACATCGTCATTCGTCGAATAGACTGCAACCTTGCTTCGAACGCCCGCCTCACGGGCAATGGATTTAATGATGACGGTGCCATCATATATTTCGTGGATTTCTTCTTCGAAGAGGCGCTTTAAAAAGCCTTCGCTGGAACGAGTAACCTCAATTTGCGGTCCTCTCGTCCGGGTTCGATTCTCATTATTTGCTTGTTTGACTTCTTGAATATAAACCTTGATCGGATCACCGATTTTAAACATCTCGTCGCCGATCATTTCTCTCCTCGTCAATTCGACTTTCGTCCGTCCGATATCGACAATCAATGAACGCTCATCAGCCTTTTCAACTGTTCCCGTCACCATTTCGCCGATATGATCTTTATAGATGTCATAAAGGGCGACCCGTTCAGCGTCAACTAAGCGAGCATGGAAAATGTTATCGACAGCCTTCGCGAAAGCCTTCGATAAGTCCTCTAACGAACAATAAAGCGGATAATCCGCATTGTAACGAATCTCCTTTTGGGCTTTTTTGACAAGCTCGATCTGGTGAAGGATTTCTCGTTCTTTCTCAGCTCTCACTGCCGCCTTCTCGCCTTTAAGACTCTTTAAATCTTCATTGAGCCGCGCTAAAGCGTTCTCGGCATCGGCTTTCGCGTCTTCTAAGGAAATCTCTAAATAATCATCCTCGACTTCCGGCACGACCTTCTTTAATTGAGCGATGTCGATATAACCTTCGTCCGCGTCGATGTTGACGTAAACACGCGCGTCATCGCCCGAACGTAAAACCGACTTCACATAAGCCCGCGATAAAGCTTCTTTCAAAGCTTCTAAAACTGCCAAAGAAGAAACGCCTTTCTTCTCGGCAATGCTTTCGATAGCTTCATTGAATAATGCTGCGTTCATTTTCTTTCTCCTTCATTTCCCTTTCACTTAATTGAAGTCGACCGCCAAATGACCGCGATCGATGTTTTTGCGAGCGATTCTCGCTTTTTTGCTTCGTCCTTTCACTATGTATTTAAGTTCGATTTCTTCCTCTTTTATTTCGGACAAGATGCCCTCTAATTCATTCATTCCTTCGAATGGATCAATGAGATGAAGCGCGACTTTTTTATTGAGATAATTCTCTAATTTTTCTAACTTCAAGGGCTTTTCAATTCCCAATGAAGAAACATCAAGCACATACGGCTCATCGAGCTTTTGATAAGCATCGAGCAAAGGATCCACTAAATTAGAGACCATCACGATGTCGTCTAAAGAAATCGGTGTTTCCTTATCGACGATGACCTCTAAGCGGAGCGAACCTTTCTTGCGACTTAAGCGAAGATCATAGAGTTCATAGCCTTTCTCTTTTAAAGGCGGCAATAAAAGTTCTTTCAGTTCATTAACGACTTTGATCTCGTCCACAAAAGCCCTCCAAAAAATAAAGAGTGGTATCTACCACTCCCCCGTTATGTACCCGTCAAAAAACGGGGTACGAGACCCTTAAAGAATCCCGCACCCCTAATCATCCATGATTGCTGATGCTTTTTCAAGCAAAAACTAGTCGAGAGGATGAGGTCCGTCGTTGAAATATAAAACGCCGAGCGTATGCGGACCGCAGTGACAACAAATCGTCCCGCCGGCTTGCGTAATCATAATGTGCTTAAATCCTCGCTCCTCTAAAATCTTTTTAACGGCCTCTAAAACAGTTTCATCCGCGGAAGAATAAGTGATAAAGACTTCCTCTAAATCTGGATTGTTGAATTCCTCCAAGGTTGCATTCGTGTAATCCACCGTCCATTTATTCATCTTGCCGCGGAATTTCTTCCCCGAAATCATTTTCCCTTCTTTCATGATGATTTGTGGACGGAGTCCCAGGATATTTGCAGCGATTTTGGCTACCGCGCTGCAACGTCCTCCTTTATAAAGCGTCTCAACGCTTTCTAAAGCAAAACTCGTTTGATCGAAAGGAATCCGGGCTTTGACTTTCTCAGCAATCTCCTCAATCGGATAGCCTTTATCAATCAACTTCCGCGCATAGATTGCTTGAAGAGCGATTCCCGTTGAAAGCGAAAGAGAGTCAATGACGATGACTTTCTTCATTCCTTCTTTATTGATTTCTTCCGCAGCTTGGAGGGCGTGTTCAGTCGCACTGGTGATGCCGCTTGAAAGCGAGAAATGTAAGATCGAATCTCCTTCTTCTAAAAGCTTATGGAAATAGTCACGATATTCCTGGACGTTGATCGCGGATGTCTTAGGCAATTTGCCCGTTTTTTCTGTATAGGCGAAAAGATCCTCACCTAAAACTTCTCCGTCTTTCTTCGCTTCATCGCCAAGCAATAAAGTGAAAGGAATTGTTTTGATTTGATAATCAGTGAGTAACTCCGGACTTAAATCGATAGTCGATTCGGCAGAGAGAATAATTTTCATCATTGGCTCCTTAAATATTCTTATCTAACGAAGGGATTATAAAGCATAAAGGGCTTTTATGTCTCAAGGCTTTTTAAACTTTTAGAAGAAGTTTATTTTCTATTTTTCTTTCGGCTTAAAAATAAAAGCGAAAAATCTAAAAGAAAGATTAAAACAAGAAAAGCTAATCCAATATAAAGAGAATAGTAGAAAATTTCCTTCTTAGCGGGAGAAAGCTGCAAATCAAAATAGGCAAGTTCGGTAGGAAAGGCCATCTCCACTCTCCTTAATTCGGAACTGAAAACCGCGTACAAAAATAAAGACAAACAAATAAGAAAGAGAACCAAGAAAAGATATTTTAGAATTTTTAGTGTCTTGATAGCTTGGTCTTTCATACAGTTTCCTTTGACCAAATTGTAATGTATTTCAGTTCCTTTTGTCTTTACTTTTACAAAAAACGCTCTTCTTTAGATGCTTAACATCTATCGTTTAATGAATCGATAGCTTTAACTAATGCATCGTAAACTTCATTAATATTTTCAATTGTTCCACAATTCAGCTCTCCACCAGAGCAACTAAAAACAACAACACCATGCCTCTTACATTTCACAATGGAAACATAGGATAAATACGATAATGGGGTTGCTGTCTCGCAAAGAATGCGCCATCGAAACAAATATGCTCTATATAAATTTGCCTATTAGTTATTGTTAAATGCCCTTTATATCTTAAAAGCGTGGGCCTAAGAGGAATAAAAAAATCATGCAACATAAATAACGCCGATAAGGCAGCGGAAAAATCCACGCTTTAGGTCACATTCAACAAAAACTCGTTCTTTCATTTCTAGATGCTCTTTTGCCTTTTGATTTGATTATAGGATTCCTCTGAAATGCAAGCAGATACGTAAAGATGTTAAATCGTCCTAATAAAAAGCATGGCCATAAAGCCATGCTCATGGAAAATAGGAAAGGAGGCTATTTTCTCTTCTTCACAAAGTAGGCGATAAGTCTACCGATAAGCGCAAGAGCGCAAACGCCACCGACGACGCCGCCGACAATTGCCGGAACGTTGATTGGATCTCCGTCTTCGGGATCGACTGGATCAGTCGGTTCTTGCGGCTCACTGCTACTAGAACCATTAGAACTAGAACCGCCGGAACTGGAGCCCTCTGAATCTATCGGTCCTTCTGAAGTAATTTCTTCCCATTGGGCGTAGACATTGATGTTGCCGTTTGGCATTTCTTCAAACGGAATATCCCAACCGACGAAACGATAACCAGCGCGCGTCGGGGTTGCATCCGGGATGTTGATTGGGTCTCCGACTCTGATAGTTTCAACGGCAAACGGTTCAGTGTCGCCCGTCAAAGCGAAATAACGCACTTTCCAAACGTTGAGTTCAACGCCGCTGACTTCGATGTTTATATCTTCATGGACATCGCTCACTAAATAGGAACCGTCGCTTTGGGGACTCAAAGTTTGATCGTTGACGCTGACAACAATCGAACTTTGCGAATAATTATCCTCGAGTTCGACACTAAATATTAAATCTGCTCCCTCGATTAAAACTTCAGGAGCAACGACGCGATATCCGGTGCCCGTTGAAGCGTTGACTTGATATTCAACTAAGGATTCACCTTGCACGAGATTGATGAAATCGTAATTGAGCCAACCGCCGTTATTTAAGGCACTGGTGAAGGTTAAAGTGTGTTGCCCTTGGGCTAAGCGTACTTCGATTGTTTCGTAATACCCATGTCCGCCACACCAATCGCCGCTATTCCAGCCTTGATATTCTTGCCATGCTTCTTGATCAAGGCGGAAGCCAATGTTCGTATTGACGTTAGTGGAAAAACCAACGCGGATCGTGTAATTAGCGGAAACAGGCGCATTCACCGTAAAACGGAGATAACTGATATTCGAGAGATCGTCGTTGATTTCATCGACACTCGTCGGATATTGAGGATTTTGGGTGTCAAAACCCATTCCTCCAACATAAGCATTGTTCGACCAATATTGTCCAACTTCGCCTTCCGTCACGTTGCCGCCGCTACGATAAGCATCCTCTGCTTCATATGTTTGATATTGATAAGCGCGAACGTATGGATCATTGACTCCGAGCATTTCCGCCACTTTCGTTGAAAGAATGCTCGCCATTTGGTCATGATTTAATTCATTCGGGTGACCGGAATCACCATGCATCAATTGCGGGAATTCGACAAAAGCGATATTCGGATCATTGATGTTTTCGATCGCTGTCCGATATTCATCGATGTAATCGCGGTTATAGAAAGAGCCGTAAGCGAAGATAATTTTGGCGCTCGGATACGCGGAACGCAAAGTTGAAGCAAATGAAACAGCTTCCGCGGTAAATTCATCGATCGTCGTTCCAAAAATATTCATGATGTCGACGCCAAGGTCATTCGAACCAAGGCTGACGACCATCACGTCGGGTTCTTCGTTGCTCCGAAGCGTCGTTTGATCGCGGAACCACGATTGATAACGCCAAATATCCTTCATCTGGTTGTCTTGCGAGGCTATCCAACCATTTTCAGAATTGAAACCTTCCATAAGTCCCCGGCCAGAAACTGAAATCGCATCGAAATCAGCATCGTAGGCCTTAGCCAAGCGGAAAGCATAACCTTGATAGGCATCCTCCACTCCTTGCGCCACTTGATTGGCGCACGTGATCGAATCGCCTAAAAATTCAAATTTCAAGCGTTCTGAATCGTGCGTCGGTTTCGTAAGCGTCGCATTCTCATCGATATAGCAACCGGTAATGGAAGTTAAATTCCCGGCTGCTTCGCTCGTTTTATATAAAGAGATTTCGCGTCGCCCTTCTTCAAGACCTTCAAAAAGCGTCACGCTTGAAGAAGCTGAAACATATTTTTGAAACTCCCCATCAACTTCAACCGCGAAGCGCGTATTTTGCGTGTTGCTATTGATGTTCATGTTGAGAACAATGTCGCCGCTTCCTTCATGGATGAAGCTGAGGCCAGAACCTGACCAATCAAGAGGGATTTCTCCCGTGCTTTCCAAACTCCGACCATGAATTTCGACCATTCCTTTTAGATCATCGGCATTAATGAAACGCATACCTGCCGCTGGATCCTCATCGATAACGCTAGATTCTCTGACTTCATGAATTCTTAAATAAGCACCGGACGTATCCCCGCTGAAACGGAGATAATTCTCGACGCCGTTTGTAAAACCAAGATTCTCCAAAAGATAAGAAGGGACGTGCACTGTCGTTCTTTGATTGAGCGGAAGCGAAGAAAGATCGATATTGAAGCCGTTATTCGGATTTCCAAGTTCAACACGGAGCGTTGCCCCGACTCCGGAATCAATCGAAACGTCAACATCTAAAGAACGCGTTGTTTCAAGAGGCGTTAAATAGAGAATCGCCGCTCCTTCAAAACCGCTGTTAGTGTCGAAACTTAATCCTCGATAACTGAGTTCAGCCTCCGGATCGAAAAGATTCGTCGTATCTTCTAAATAGGCAGCTTGGTACAGTAAATCATAGGTGCCATAAATGCCGCTCTCGACTTCAGGACGAACGATGCTCAGTTCATTCGGAAGGTCAAGTGATTCGATACGTCCCCAGTTATTGACTTGAAAAATGACGACATTCTTCCCCGCGTTGAGATTTAAGGGGATTTCATAACTGCCACCCGCCCAAGCGTTATCCGTGAGGGTGTAAGAGGTCATGTTTTCAAGGCTATTGGTGTAAACGTTCAAAGGATAAGCATTGGCTGCGTAATGGATCGCAGTCAAATATTCATCAGCGCTCGGAGCTTCAATCACGAGACGCGCATAAGTTGATTTTTGATCGAGGAGTGTTGGCATGCTATTTTCTTGCCAGTTCGTGCCCCAACCAGCCTTTTCCTGTCCCCAGTTATCGTTGTCGATGCTTGGATAACGGGCGTGGACAAGCAAGGAATTGCCAATGAAAGCGTAGTTGGTTGTTGTTTCCTCAGCAAGAGGCGCAAGGCCTCCTGCTAAAGAAGTAGTTAGCAAACTGCTTAGTAAGATTAAACCTAGATGCATAAATTGACCTCTTATTTATGAGCGTCTTTTCTCTTCTTGATCGTGAAATAAGCGCCGCTTAAAAGACCAAGTCCCAATAAACCGCCGAGAATGAAGAGAGCGAGATTATCAGAATCAAATGGGTCATTCACGCTCGGAGCATTGATATTCAAGGAGTTCTTCAAAACGCGGCCCTGGCTTGAAATAAGGAAGTCCTCGTATTGATATTTGCTTTGAATATAAGTGTAACGTTCACGCATCGCCTCATATTTTGGAGAGGAGACGAGAAGGCTTTTAGCTTCAGAAGAAAGTTCAGCGAAAGAATCCGCGAATTGATTCCAAGTTTCCGTCGGGAAAATATTGACGCCCGTCGGATCGCATGTTGTTCCGCTGACTCCTAAGAAATTCTCGCTCCACGTATCAGCGGCTAAAACCGCCTCGGAAGTTGAAAGGTATAAAAGATTGACGTAATCGTAATTTAACCAGCCGCTATTCAAGGGTCCAGTTAGGATCAAAGCATGATTGCCTGCCGTTAAAGAAACATTAGATGTGGCATAGACGCCGTGTCCACCGCACCAATCGCCAGAATTAAGATTCTCGACGAGCGTGTAGTCGCCGCCATCGACGTTATAAGCAATGCTCGTCGTGGCGTTTGTCGCATAACCAATCTGCAGCTGATAGACGCCGTCCGTCGGAACGGAGACATCGAGTTTAATATGCGAGACGTTATTCGCATCGGAAGCAATTTCGTCTAGTTCTAAATAATTCGTGTTGAAATCGCCAACATAAGCCATTCCCGACCAGTTTTGGGCAACGCCAGGATTTTCGTTGGTGATTGAAGCGCCGGAAATCTCGCCATCTTCAGCCTCATAACTGCTCCACGTGTATTTACGGGTATATGGATCCTCAGTTTCTAACATTGAGGCATATAAGCGCGAAATTTCAGAAGCGATGTAATCGTGTTGGTAATAAGAAGGATGACCTCCTTGCCCTTGAAGTTGCGGAGCAAAATTTAAGAAAGCGACATTTTCATCGTTTAAACCTTCAATCGCTGTTTTGAAAGTCTCAGCGGCGGTCGCGCTATGAACGGTGCCCAATCCCCATGTGAAAATGATTTTGGTGGATGGATAAATTTCGCGGAGCGAGGCTAAGAAATCTCTAGAAGCATTCGCAATATCTTCTTCCGTATTCCCAAAGTTATCGCATTGTCCTAAGTCGTTATTTCCAAGGTTCGTCACGATTAAATCAGGAACATAAGAAGAAATGTCATATTCAGCGTTTGGATCCCGGAAATAGGAAGTCTTCGTCCAAATATGCGAGATTTGATGAGTGTTGTCAGAAGCCCATCCACTCTCGCCGAGCGTGCCTTGAATAACGCCGCGTCCTGAGGCGGAAACAAACTCCGAATCCGCATTCCATGCTTTCGCTAATAAAGTCGGGAAGGCTTGATATTGATCCTCATCGCCGTCCGCGTTCATTTGATTGCCAGAGATGATTGAAGCACCGAGGAAGAGCATCTTCGAAGTCGAAGTATCTGTCGCTTTAGTGATGCTTCCTTCCGCGCCTTCTGGCAAGAAATGGGTCAAAGAATTCAAAGAGACGAGATTGCCGTTAGCTTCGCTCGTCTTGTATAGACGGACATGCGTGCTTTCGCTCGGTAAATCGCTGAGCATCAACACATCGCTTCCAGGCACGAAATAATGGGAGAACTCGCCGTTAATTTCCACCACAAAACGAGTGTTGCTGGAGTTGCCGTCTAGCGTAAAAGCACCGCGGACACTGCCGCCGCCCGTCACATCGAATTCAATGCCAGCGCCCGACCAGTCTAAAGCAATTCCATCTTCGAGAGGCAAAGAACGACCATGGACCAAAACTGCATTTTTAAGGCTCTCGCCTTCGTATTTAACGCCTTCAACCACCACTGGTTCCTCATCAATCACCGAACTTTCACGCATCTCAATAATACGAATTTCTTGCCCGCCATTGGGATTTGAAATTCGAAGATTAGTTTCAGTTCCTCCTGCAAAACCAATTTCGTCAAGGAAATAAGAAGGAAGGTGGACGTCTACCCGACTTCCGAGATCAGATACATTGAAGGTATAGTCGCTCGCTGCACCGTTAACGGTAAAACGGAGAGTGGCTTCTAAACCCGAAAGGACATCGGCCTGAATCGTAAAATCCAAACTTTCAGTCGTGCTTTGCGACGTAAAATTGATTTCAGCCGCTCCTTCATATTCCGTACTTCCGTCATTTTTTATGTAAGTGAATTCCGGATAAATATCGGGGTTCCAAAGCGATTCCTGCGGATTTTCAACCCATGTGCAATTCCACGCGAAGTCAGCTTGATTATAAACTCCCTCTTCATTGGAGCCAAAGTCGACAAGCGTCAATTCTTCCGGCAACGTAAAAGTTACAAGATTTCCCCAACTATTATATTGAATGACGATGACATTCCTTCCTTCGTTGAGAGTGACTGGAATCGTTGAATATTGGAGTTCCGTTTTGTTCCACCAAGTTGTCTGAGAAAGCGTCGTATTCAAAACATTCTCGTAGGAATTCGTATAAACGATAACCGGCATTTGCCATGTTGCATCGAAGGTGCTTAATGAAATTTGATAACTACCAGCTGCAGGAGCCTCAACGACAATCCGCGAATAAGATGAGTTCTCGTGATAAAGGTCGAAGACATTATTTTGCTGATAATTGGTAGCGACTGTTTCAGCATAGGGGGAAACTTTCTCCAATGCTTCTTGGATATTTAATCCGGTTTTATCATCAATACCTAAATCTGTAATGTACTTAGCGTGGACATTCTGCGCATCGTGGGCCAATGAATATTCTTGATGCCCACTTGGTGCTTCAGCCCCAACGATTAAAGAGGGGGGGGTGGCGAAATTTGCAAAGGCACCCGGTAACGCAATCAAAGTGCCTAAGGCGAGGAATAAAACTTTTTTCATCATTAATAACCTCCTTTACTGATCGATGATGAATGTGGTAAGAGAGTCTGAAGGCAAACTGATCCTTGCCCGTTTTTCCCCAAGAAGGAGGACGGCTTGTTGATTCCAACCTCGATTGAGGACAAATAGAAGAAGTTCTCCATTAGGATTTTCAAAAGCCAATGTTTCCACGTCTTTTTCAAAATCGCATGAAGAATATAAGACCCGCGCTCCTCGTTTGAGAAAACGCGAGAATTGACCAATGTAATAATAAGAGGGATTGTAGATTAGTTCGTCTTTCGTCCGGTCATACATTATCGGAGCTTCACAGTAATTGCTGACCCATGTCGGACCACCCTTTTCATTAAGAAGGAGGTTCCAGTCAAAGAAGGCTTCCGTATGACGTTTAAAGCCTTGGATGATGTTATGGGCGTAACGCCAACCATGCTCCCAAAGATCGTTCTTCTCTTCTTTCTTATCGCCATAAGCGATGTTCGCGAGTTCTACGCAACCTTCAGTGAAGAAAAGATGTTTATCGGGATGGAGGGCGTGCGTGAGATCAAGGTTTTCAAAATTATCCGAGACATACCAGTGATAACCGATGCCATAAACCGTTTCATCGACTTCCTTGTCCTCTAAGGTGACATTTGCCCGCCGGACAATTTCATCCTTGTTGTGATCCCAGATGATGATTTTGGTTTCCTTTAAGTTATGGCGTTTAAGAGCAGGAACAATCCCTTCTTTGATGATGAGACTTTCCTCTTGGGCACTCACTTCCATGCTCTCCCAAAGTTGAACGGCTTCAGGCTCGTTTTGGACTGTCAGATAATCGACATTGATTCCTCTTTCCTTTAAAGTCGCTAACGTCAAAGCCAAATATTCTCCATAATCCGCGTAACATTCTCTTCTTAAATGTCCGCCGTAGCAGCGGTCGCCGTTTTCTTTCATATAGGCAGGCGGGCACCAGGAGGAAGCTAAAAACTGCCAATCATTTCGATATGGAAGAATCTCTTCCAAGATCGGGAAAAGGAACTCTTCCTCTTCCTTCAAGGAGAAGGATGATAAATCACCCTCCTTTTCTAAATAATCGTAGCAATGAGAGCCGAAGTCGCTGGAGGAAATCGTTAAGCGCAAAAGCGAATAATTAAGTCCGGAAGTAGAAAAATAAGCATCTAAAACTTCCTTCCGTTTCTTCTTGTCTAAAAGGAGAAGGTTTTCAATCGTCGCTCGCGTTAAAGCTCCGCCAAAGCCGAGAAAACTCTGACCTTTCCTTTTTGGATCAAGATAAATCACGCGACTATCAAGAGAAATTCCTTCCTCGAATTTCAAAGGAGCGAGCTCTTGAATTCGTTCTTTGCTACGTCTTGTTGTCCGATATCTTCTAATCATAGAAATCCTTTCCTAAAGGGCAATGCAATTGATCTTGATGACGCCTTCCCAATTTTCGAACTTATATTGAGTGCCTTCGTGTTCGACTGTCGTTTCATATTCAGGGCAATTATCGACTGTGAATTCGAATGAAGAAGCACCGCCGCCATCGACGATGAAAAGGTCATACCAAACGCCCCGTTTCTCTAGAAGCGTCAAATCAAAAGCGATCGTAAGATGGTTATTTTCATCGACGCTCGCTATCGGGGAACTATGTTCTTCGCCGTTAATGTCTTTCAAATAGAGGATTGAATTTCTCCCTAAATCAGAAACGGCAGTCCCTTCATAAATCAAAGAAGGCGTTCCGTTTTCTAAACTGAGGCGAAGAGTGTCGTCATTGACCCCGTAGATGCTCTCGCGGAAAGTGACCGCGCTCGTCGTATAAGTGACTAGGCCGTCTTTCCCGACGAGGCGGAAATAGTAATATGACTTTTCGCTAGAGGATCCGCGATCAACGTATTCATCAGTCGTGATATAGATTTGATCATCGCTTCCATCAGCTAAAACATTGGCTTTTTCAGCACTTTCATCAAAAACAGGCGAAGAAGAACGATAAACTTCCTTTCCATATGGATCGCAGAAAGAAGACCAGGACATTCCGGTATCGAGACCGAAACGCGCTTCGACGTAATATTCATCGCCCTCAAGAAGTCTTATTTGCGGATTGAGGCGCGGTATCGTCAAAGACAATTGACCCTCCACTGCATCCTTCTTCATGAGGAGACCCCATTCGCCGGGTTTTAAAGAGACTCTGCCTTTATAGACGCCATCTTCATAAGTGAGCGAGAGAAGTCCTTCTTCTTTCGCTTCACCTTCCGAAAGATAGAAAGAGACGTCCTCTTCATCGTTCATCAACGTGAAAGCAATATCGTATTCACCATAAGCAATCTGCTGAATATTCACGCTTTCTAATTCCAATGATTCAAAGTATTCACCAGTCCCCTCTTTAAGCAAAAGCGTAGTCACTGACTGAGGTTTAATTGTGATGCTTGCCATCATTTCGTTAAAAACGACATCGACCGTTTCTTCTACTCGGTCTGAAGTATTGACAAGTGCCACCGCGATTGAACCATCTTGATTTTTCAAGGCAGCGGTCACGATTGTTCCAAAGTTCGTCGATTCGGAACTGACCCATTCGGGCGCGATGCCGTTTTTTAGATGCGAGAAACGCGATAGATGAAGCATCGCGTAATACGAAGAACTGAGGGAATAACTGCCATCGTCATTGAGCGTCACAAGGCCATAGCAAGTTGAATTATTGCCCTTGACTGGCTGCCCGTTTTCATCGAGCACCAAATTCCAATAAACAGCCCCGCTATATCCTTGACCGACCGGACCGATTGCAACGTTATCAGCCGCCCAAGAAAGATTCTGCGCAAAGTCAACCGAGGTAGCAGATTCAGTAACCTCCGTTATGAAAACCGGATAATTTCCATAGGCGGGAGTTTCGCGGTAATTATAGATAAAATCGCCGTAAACATTCGGCCAATTGCCATCATAACAATGGACGGCGAAAGCGCCTAAAGCGCCATCTAAACCATCATTCGATGAAAGAAGAGATGCGTATCCATCGAATGTCAAATCAAGTCCCTGACCGACATTATGGTCATAAGCCATAATCTTTGTGTCATAACTGGATTCATTGAGCAAAGAAGCAAAGCGTTCGGCCACGCGGTACATCTGCGCGCTTTCCATCCGCATATAGGGATATTGAACGACGCTGACAAGCGGTTCGTTGACAATCGACACATAATCGATCGGAACTCCACTTGCTTCATATGCTTCAACGGCTTTAAACAGGTAATTTGCATAAGCAATTTCTTCTGGAGATGGGTTATTAAGTTCTGTATTTTCTTGTCCGACTAAAGAGCCGCCGATGAGACTATTGGAAGTTTTCATCCAGGCCGGCGCGCTCCACGGGGCGGCCATTACGATGACGTCGGGATTAATTTCGATAATCTCTTTTAAAACCGGAATCAAATAACGTTCATCTTTTTCGATGCTGAAGTATTCTAAAGTGTAGTCTTTGCTCCCCTCGACATCGTCAAACGTATAAAAATCCTCATCGGGAACCGTATAGTCGCTTGTGCCCCAAGGGATTCTAACAATCGATAAATGCGCACCACTTTCGCCGTACAATAATTCTAAAATCTCATGACGATCATCATCTGCTAAATTCGAAAGAAGATAGGCGCTGGAATGCGTCAAAGCGCCGCCATGGCCATAAAAAGGCGCTAAAGATTCACTAGAGACATAGACCTCAGAATGCCCTTGATAGGCATAAGGCACTAATTCAATATCATCCGCACGGCTGAAGAGTTTACTGCGACTGCCTGTCGTTTCATAAACTTCTGCGATGTTGATTTCTCCTCCGCTCACGGAGGAAGAATCAATGTTGGAACTTTCATTGGAAGTGAGGCTGCTATTAGTTGTCCCGCCACACGATCCTAAGACTAAAAATGAAGAGATAAATCCCAGTAAGACTGCTGCTTTTTTCATAGTTTATTCCTTGACTCCTCCAAGAGAAACGCCTTGTAAAATGTATTTCTGCAAGACGAAGAAGATGATGATGAGCGGTAAAGAGGTGATGACCGAGCCAGCAAGCATCTGCGGATAACGGTTCGCGTCGCTTCTTCCGGCTGACACTAATTCGCCGAGAGAGCGCGCCAAAGTCCAAACATCGGAATTCGTCGGAAGGGCTAAAAGCGTCCACATGAAATTGTTGTAATTCCACATGAAGGTCGTAATCCCCAAAACGACCAACATCGGACTCACTAAAGGAAGGCAAATCGTGAAGAAGACGCGGAAAGAAGAAGCGCCATCCATCGTCGCCGCTTCCTCTAAATCCTTCGAGAGGCCGATAAATTGTTGACGCATCAAAAAGACGTTATAAATCGACATCGTGAAAGGAAGAATCAAAGCCCAGAGACTATCAATGACGCCGAGCCACTGGCAAATCACTAAATTAGGTATCGTCATGATTGCGCCCGGAATCATCATCGCGCCTAAAACGAAGGGGAAAAGCCAACGTCTCCCGGCAAAATCAATCCGTGCGAAAGCATAACCTGCCATCGCGTTTAAAAGAAGATTTAAGGCAGTGTTGACGATGCAGACAACCATCGTGTTAAAGAAAACACGCGCTAAATTCAAAGATTCCAAAGCATTCAAATAATTGAGAAAAACGAATTGCAGATTGCCGTTTTCATCGCGCGGAAGAAGTTGAAAACCCGGACGGAAAATCGCTTCCGGCGTTTTAAAAGAAGCAAAAATCAACCAAATGTAAGGGAAAACGAAGAGAAAAGCCAAAATCGCCAGAATCAAATAGACAAAGAAACGAGCGATAAGTTTTTTAGGACTACTCTTTCTCCGCTTGAAGTTCCAACATAAGGCGTAACGTGTCGCCATGCGCTCTCCTCCTTTTCTTTTTGCCAGATGCATCCCCTTGCGGGAAGACTGAATATTGGACGAAAACAAAAACCATGATGATCAAGAAGAGGATATAGCTCATGGCGCTGGCCATCCCGACTTGCGAATGGTCAGCATAAAGGCTATATATTTCAAGCATGACCGTCGTTGTGCCATAGGCTCCATTCGTCATCAAATACATCTGATCAAAAGCCTGCAAAGACCCGATGGTTGAAGTGATTAACAAGAAGAACAGCGTAGGCATGACACCGGGAATCGTGACATGGAAGAATTTATGAATTGAACCTCCGCCATCAATCTCGCAAGCTTCATATAATTGCGGATTGATGTTTTTCATCGCTGATAAGACGATCAAAACGTTATAACCGAGTCCGCCCCAAACCGACATCAAAGCCAAGGTGATCAAGGCACTGCTATAAGAATTTAAAAGGTTGATATCCGTTCCAAAAGCATGATTGATTGCCCCGACAATCCCATATGTCGGATCTAACATGTAAATCCACATGGCGGAGACCGCAACGCCGGCCGTGACCGAAGGAATATAGAAGCACGTTTTAAAGAAACGTTCGCCTTTGATTTTGTTATTTAGAAGCGCCGCCACTAATAAAGCCAAGATAATCGAAAAAGGAACCGTGTAAAGAACATAGAGGAAAGTTGTTCCGATGGAAGGCCAAAAATCAGGATACAGAATCGTATTCGTAATCGCATCCCAATAATTTTGAAGACCGACCATCGTGAAACTATCAGAATAGCCGTTCCAATCCGTCAAAGAATAAAAGAAGGAAAGGATGATCGGCGCTAACTGAAAGAGGATGAAATAGACGACTAAAGGCAGAATGAAGAGCCAGCCATTGAAGTTATTTCGCGCTTTCCTTGAAAATTCAATGCGTTTCATGCTCTTGCCAGAACTTGATTGGCTGCCGCTTCAGCCCAAGTCAAAGCCTCCGAAATATCGCGCGGTTGTTCGTGATCAAGAATATCGCCGATGGCCTCTCCCAAATAAAGGTCATTGACCTCCATCCAGCCCGGAACGATTGGACGCATCAAAAGTTCATCAAATTGATCGATGATTACTTGTTTAACCGGGTCATCAGTTTCTTGATATTCGGTGATTGAAGGGAAATTGCCGGTGAAGGAACCGAGAAGTTTCATATTCTCTTCCTCTAACAAAAATTCCATAAGACGCATCGCGGCATCGTGATTTTTGCCGCGTGTCGGAATCACCAAGTTCTCGCCGCCCATTACCGAATAATGATGCGTGCCATCTTTAGACGGCATCACTACGGCTCCTAAATCGAGATTCGGGTTTTGAGCCCGCATATTGTCGATATCATAGGAAGAGCCGATTTTATAGACGATGTCGCCGTTGATAAAAGCGTTAGAACTATTGCGGATTGTTGAATCTAAATCATTGCGATAAAGATCTTTTAAGAATTGAGCAGCCTCAATTCCTTCCGCGGAATTGAACGCGACTTGACCTGTTGTTTCATCATATAAAGAGCCACCGCAATTCTCGATGAAAGCTTGGAAATACCAGCCGGCATAACCGCCTGCCCCAACGCCTTCAAAAAGCGCAGTTTCAGCGGGGACTTCCGTGCTCAACCACTCTTCCCAGGTAGAAGGCGCATCTTCATCGCTTAAAAGAGCCTTGTTGTAGAACAAAACAGAGGCCGTCAAATTTAAAGGCAAGCCATAGGTTTTTCCTTCATAGACGTTTGTCGCCAATGCCGCTTGATTAAAAGCAGTCAAATCAAGATCTAAATCGTTTAAATAATCGTCGATCGCGATGATTTCTCCGTCGCTTGCGTAAGTGGCGATCAACGGCTGATCCATATAAGCCAAATCAGGAACATATTGTCCGCGGAAAGAGGCTCTGAAAGTCGCGTCATACGAATCTTTCGGAACCGCGTTTAAACGAACTTGAATTCCCGTCTCGTTGACAAATTCGGCAATAAGATTTTGAAGAGCTCTTTGATGGTCTTGGTTACTGGGCTGATAGACCATGAAATTGATGGATTCACCAGTCATCGAGACTGAATCGCCACCGCTGATGATGATGTCTCCTCCCGACTCCGATCCCGAATACTGATAATTGAAGTCGCAGGACGAGATGAGGCTACTCCCGAACAGAAGCACCGCCGTAAGCGGAAGAATGCTTTTCTTTTTTAACATAATTTATCTCCTTTTTAATTATTGATAACGTTAACATTTGCTAAATCGAATTATTAAGTGACAGAAGAGAGATTATTTTAGATGCTTATGTCGTTCCTCCTTCTATCAATATCGGTGTCACGAATTGTGAGATTGGTTCATAGGAAGAAGCTGCGGCAATCCGCTTTTCCAAACGATTGGCCAATTCCTTCCCGATTTCATATATTGGCTGTTTGATTGTCGTTAGAGGCGGCAAAGAAGAAAGATGTTTCCCGAGCCCGTCGAAGCCGCCAACGGCGACGTCCTCTGGACAGCGGAGATCGAGATCTCTTAAAAAACGCAAAACCCCGAGGGCCATATCATCAGAGCTGCAACAAATTGCATCGTAAGGAAAAACTTCTTTTCCAAAAGTTTCCTTCATGAAGGAATAAGCAGCCTCCGCTTGATTTTCAGAATGATATATATCATGAGAAGAGGCCGACGAAGAAGCAGCAAGGAACCCCTTCTCGCGGTCATGGACGAAGGGGCGTTTCTCATCGATTGAAAGAAGCATCAAACGTTTTTTCCCACGGCTTAAAATATGTTCAGTCAACAATTTCATCCCTTCGTAATTATTGACGTCGAGAGAATCAATGCCTTCAACGTGACCAAAAAGAATCACATTCTTCGAAGACGCTAATTCCTGCGCCTTGACGATGTCGTTCTCGCGGAGACCCATAAGGACGATGCCGTCACAAACCTCTCCGGCATACCAATTCCGGCGGATGAGAAGCGAATAGCCCTTTTCGCCAAAACTTTCACCCATCCCTGCCACAACTTGCATGAAGAATGGGTTTGTCGCAGCGTAATCCTGCGGAATATAAACATAGATGATTGAAGTTTTGCCCGAAGACAAGGCGCGTGCGATGGAATTCGGGTTGTAGTTTTTCTCTTTAACGGCTCTTAAAATTGCTTCACGAGTTTCCTTTTGGACCATTTCCGGGTGATTTAAAGCGCGCGAAACAGTCATCACCGAATAACCGGTGACCTTTGCAATTTCTTTGAGTGTCGGAAATCTCCCGCTACGCTTATTCATTTTATGAAACCGCTTTCAATTGTATTTTAGGCGCGTATAATTACGCTTGCAAGGGAAATGTTATCGATAACAGGAGAAATGAGATGGCAGAGAAAAAAGAGAATTGGTTCAAAAGACATTACCAAAATCGCCGCTTGGCCAAAAAACAAAGCAAAGAAAATTATAAGGAGCGGGAACGCGCGTACCGTCGTCTATTGAAAGAGGAAGAAGAAAGACAAACTAAAGAAGGAAAATACACGCCCGATAAGGAAGCTTTTCTTGAGTTATATCACGTCAATAAAGTTTATGATGGCTACGTCCAGGCCGTCTCTGACTTCTCTTTAAAGATTAAAGAACATGAATTCATCGTTTTCGTCGGTCCGTCCGGATGTGGTAAATCGACAACCCTTCGGATGATCGCGGGTCTTGAAGACATCACAACCGGCGATTTATACATCAACGGAGAATACGCGAACAATCGCGCGCCGAAAAATCGCGATATGGCGATGGTCTTCCAGAGCTACGCTCTCTACCCTCACCTCAACGTCTATGAAAATATGGCTTTCTCCTTAAAAATCCGTCATGAAGATAAGGATGAAATCTATAAACGCGTAAAAATCGCGGCCAAAATCCTGGAGCTCGGTGACTATTTAGATCGAGAGTCGCGCTCGGACGGGCGATTGTCAGAAACGCCAAAGTCTTCTTGATGGACGAGCCGCTCTCGAACTTAGACGCGAAACTCCGCGTTCAGATGCGCTCCTCGATTGTCCGTCTCCATAACGAACTGAACGCCACAACGATTTATGTTACTCACGACCAAACTGAAGCGATGACGATGGCGAGTCGGATCGTCGTTATGAAGGACGGAAAGATTCAACAAATCGGAACGCCTCAGGAGATTTTCGATCACCCGGCAAATATCTTCGTCGCCACTTTCATCGGCGCGCCGGCGATGAATATTTTGGAAGCTGAATATCGAAAGATCGGAACAATTCATTTCAAAGGAAATTCCTCCATTAAATTAAAGAAAGAGGAGATTGCCGCTATCGAAAATTTCTATGATCGATACGAAGAAAAACTCGAAAAAGAAATCAGCATGGAAAAAGATTTCCTTCACGAGGAATTCTTAGAAGCAAAGAAAAAGCATCCACGCAGAAAAATTGAAGAAAATACGACAAGTGAGCATCTCCAAAAACTAGAAGAAACCCTCGTGCAAATCCGAAGCGAAAGAAAGAAGGATGCGATGAAAATCTATTACGGCATCCGTCCTGAGGATGTCAGAAAAAGCGAGACTCCTCTTTTCAGTGCAAAAATCGACGTCGCTGAACTAATGGGTCGCGAATATGATCTCCACTTCTCTTTCGGCGGCAAAGAAGTGATCGCGAAAACCGATGCCCGCGAAAGAGTTCTCGTTGGATACGAAGTTGGCTTTACCTTCGATCAAGAAAAAGCCCACATTTTTGATCCGATTTCTACGAAGGCTATTTTCTAAGTGCGATTGATGCTGGACCACGATAATAGGCAACATAAGATATTGGATCAATCTCAAAATTATCAGTAAGCGCCCCGCGGACACGATAAATTTTAGGATGAAGGCTGTAGAGATGATAAATGCGATAAATATAATACGTATTTGACAATCTCTTTGATGTTTCGACCTCCGCTTTAGAAACAAAAAATTCACGATCGATTTTCGAAGATGTTGTTTTAACCTCGATTTGAATTTTCTTTACCTTGCCATCAATTAAATCGTATGAGGCTATGTCATAGCCAAATGAATCTGATTCGACAGATACCCAGGAAATTTTATCGATATAATCGGAAAGGCCTATATTTGCTAAACGCTTTCTCTCATACTCAAGAGCGAGCGCTTCCCCGCGCGCGCCGTCCTCTGCGTTTTTTGATGCTTGTGCAATATAATCGACTTTTTTGTGAATCGTTTTTTCTAAATCAAGGGCTTTTAAATGGTGGGAGATTTCACATCTAGGCTCCACTTCTTCTAATTGAAGTTCTAGATCGTCAAAAGCGTTCTTTTCTTCTAGAACATCTTTTAAGATTTTTTCAGCTTCTTCGCCTTTAACCAAAAAGCGTTTCTTTCTACCTTCGTCGCCATTTAAGGAAATGTAATTCAAAATATCTTCTACGATTTTTTCGTATGAGAAAGACGGAAAATACGAGAGAAGATAAGAATAGATTTCCATCATTTTCTCTAAATCCCTTTTTAATTCGTTGTCACTAAAATTATGCGAAGAATAATGCTTTGAGATAATGTTAGTCTTTTCATAACCGTATCCCAATTCGCCACGAGAAGACCCGAGACTAATTGGATCGGCAGAAAAAGGCGATGAAGGAATTTCCTTCTGAAAATATTGCGCAACTTTTTCTGCATAAATATACTTTTTGTTCTTATACTGCCTAGCAAAATATGTAATTCCTTGATTCAAGGACAGATAGAATCCTTTCATGTCAGAACAAAATAAATAAGCTATATACAGGCCGTGCGTGGTTGATGTGCCAATTTTGCGATTCATCACCGCGAGCCATGGACATAGCGCACGATTCCCGTTGCCGATTGATCCTTTTACTTTTAAATCACCATAAGACGAAAGAAAGCTTTCAATTTCGTGTTTTAAATCAACGCACAAAACTTTATATGAAGGGTCAGCTTTTGTAGCCCTGCCATTGTGCTCAAGATAATGATCTAAAATATATTGAAAAGATTCTTGCATGTATTCAGATTAACAACGAGCAAAATCGCAATCAAGCTTGACAATCATGATACTAAATCGTTCTTGTAACATTTTTTCGATGCTTGAATTTAATTTTAAGTCTTTTTCCTAATAATTAATCATCATAGCGCAAGACTTAGATAGATTATTTTTCGGAGTTCAATTCCATTTTTGTCTAATTAAGTCTAATGCTTAATAACTTTCGATGATCTTTTGGCGCTCAGAAAGGCTAAAACTGATCCGCAAGCCTTTTTAGTCTCCTCTCATTCTCGATGAAGTGCAGCGTGCTCCTAAACTTTTTCCATACATCGAAAAAGAAGTAAATGCCATGAAAATGAAAAAGGGAGACAACTCGGGAATGTATATTTTGACTGGTTCTTAAGTCTATGAACCGATGAAAGATGTCACCAAGTCTCTAGCCGGAAGAGTAGTAATCGTCAGAATGTCGTCACTCTCAAAAAATGAAATTCTTCAAAGAGAGGATCTTCCTTTTAGCTTTAATTTGGCACAAAAAAAGTCTGAATACTCTTAGAAGCATCAGACAATCTACTTTAATGGTGCCCCGCCGCAGAATCGAACTACGGATTGGTCCTTACCATGGACCCGTTATACCATTTAACTAGCGGGGCAGGCGAAAGAGATTATAGGCGAGAGATAACTTCTTCGCAAGAGAAGAAGGAAAAAGTCCAAATGTTTATTTGATTGTTCTTTTGCGCATTTGGCAACAATCTTTTCATTATGCTTATGCTTCTTACTTTTCTTCGCCTACGAACGATAATAGAAGTATGAACAAATTAAGTATTTTACCTCTCATTCTTCTCACATCTTTGTCTTCCTGCGCAGGAGGAGGCGCTACAAGCGGCTCTTCATCTTCCGCAGTCGCAAAAATCCCAATGTCCTCGCTTCATAGTTCTTTCTATGGACCCGTGGCGCACCGCGGCTTGCACGATAATGAAGCGCCGGAGAATTCTCTGGCCGCCTTCCGCAAAGCCGCCGAGGCTGGCTATGCCATTGAACTTGATGTTCATCTGACAAAAGACGAAAAATTGATTATCCGTCATGATACTCTTCTCGATAACGGGCTTGGCTATATCGAATCGTTGACGTTCGATGAAATTCGGAATGGTTATCATCTGAGTAACGGCGAAGTTCTCCCATCTCTTGATGAAGCGATTCAAGCTGTTGACGGACGCGTCTTGATGTCGATTGAAGCTAAATGCGACCATGGCGTCGACGTTGAACGTTTCGCAAGCGTCCTTAAAGAATGTTTAGCCAAATATCCCGATCCGACTGTCTTTGCAATCATCTCTTTCGATCTCAGTTTCTTGGCGGAACTCGATGACGCTCCATATCCCCGAGGACTTCTCGATTCTGAAGATCGCGGAATGTTTATGAGCCTTTATCAAAACGACTCGCCCCACTTCGAATTTTATTCTCTCTCTTTAAGTTTATTGGGCACTGAGGAAGTTAGGACATATCGTGAAAGAGGCGGCATCATAAGCGGCTGGACTTTCGCCAATCAAGAACAGCTCAATCTCCATAAAGAGCACGCCGACTCCTACACTTTCGAAAATTTCATTCCAAAACTCTAAGATCAAAGAATCTCCAAAAGCTCCGCCTCCAAATCGTAGACGAAGCTTTTTTTAATTCTAACTTTTATTTCATCTCCGACCGATAAGGCTTTATCGCTATGAAGCAACAATTTGCCATCTAAGTCATCCGGAGCATTCCACGCACTCAATAACGAATAAAGCGAACTATTGATTTTGGCGTGGACGAGCGCTTTCATCGTCTTGCCGACATATGATGAAAGTCGTTCTTTGGAAATGAGACGTTGACGCTCCATGATTTCATCGCGCCGACGCTTTTTTGTACTTTCTCGCACTTGATGAGGAAACTCATAGGCCGGAGTTCCTTCTTCTCGCGAATATCTGAAGACGCCCAAATGATCAAAAGCGATGTTTTCGATAAATTTAAGCGTTTTTTTCTGATCTTCGCTCGTCTCCCCCGGAAAACCAGATATCATCGTCGTCCTTAATGTCGCATGAGGAATCTTTCTCCTGATTTCATCGAAAAGAAGATACATATCGTGGACATTGTTATGACGATTCATGAGACGCAAAACATGATCGGAGGCGCTTTGAATCGGGATGTCAAAATATGGAAGAATGCTTTTGCTCTCCGCGATGAAATCAATGAGCGAAGAAGTGATTTCCTCGGGATATAAATAGAAGAGGCGAATACCCCAAAAGCCTAATTTGTCTAATTCCTTAAGGAGAGTTACAAGCGACGTGCCGTCTTTAAAATCCGTTCCATAAATAGCCGTGTCTTGCCCGATGACATCAAGCTCTTTAATGCCTTTTTCTTTAAGATTTCGTGCTTCTAAAAGAATCTCATCCATCCTCCGCGAACGATAACGACCGCGAATATAAGGAATCGCGCAGAAATTGCAGAAATGATCGCAGCCTTCTGAAATTCTTAGATACGCTAAAGAAGAGGAAGAAGTTGAAATGACTCTCCGCATCGGATTGAAAGGCAATAAACCTTCTAAACCCAAAACCTCGGCAAAAATCTTGTGCATCCGCGGATAATCGCGCAAAGGAATCCAAAGTTTAACTTCCGGCAAGGCACTCTTTAATTCTTCAAGATTCCGTTCAACAAAGCAGCCGAAAACGACTAAAGGCGCTTTATATTTGACCAAATCAAGAATATTCGCAATCGCCTCTTCTTTCGCCGAAGCGATAAATCCGCATGTATTTAACAATAAAACATCGGCCTCCTCTGGACTATTCGTCAAAGCGAAGCGATCCAAAGGAAACATTGCCAAAACCGCCTCTGAATCAATGAGGTTTTTGCTGCAGCCTAAAGAAACTAAACCGATTTTTGTTTTCTTCATTTCCGGAAGTAACGGCGATTCGCGTTCTTAAGGAAGGTCAATTTGCGCTTGAACGGCAAGAAATCCGGAAGGCGCCACGTCCAATTGACATCATCGACAACGCCGGGCACGTTCATCCGAGCTTCGCTTCCGAGTCCTAAAATATCTTGCATCGCAATAATCGTAAAGTTGCATTTGAGGGACAATGTGTAAAGAAGGAGTCGCTTAGCAATCGAAACGGAGTCAAATCCTAAGTTCACAAGCGTTAAATCCCACTTCTCTTTTTGCTCGGGCGAAAGTTTCTCATAATATCCAACCGCCGTATCGTTATCATGTGTCCCGATATAGGCGACCATGTTCTCGCGGTTATGATTGTCGTTGCGATTGATTTCCGCATCCTCAAAAGTAAATTCCACAACATTCATTCCCGGGAAATTATAATGATCGCGCAAAGTTAAAACTTCGGGTCTTAAATCTCCTAAATCTTCAGCGATGATCTTGAGTTCCGGAGCTTCTTCTAAAAGTTTGTCGAAGAAAGCATAGCCAGGAGCTTCAATCCAACTTCCTTCAACAGCGGTCGGACAAGAAGCTGGGATTTTCCAATACGTATCGAACGCTCTAAAGTGATCGATTCTCAAATAATCGTAGAGTTCGCCATTTGCCTTCAAACGATCTAAAAGGAAACGGAAGCCCGTAGCCTCTAAATGTTCCCAGTTATACATCGGGTTGCCCCATCGTTGACCAGTCGCTGAGAAATAATCGGGAGGAACGCCGGCAATCCATGTCGGTTCTTTCGTGATTGGATCTAAAAGGAAACAATCTTGATGAGCCCAAACGTCCGCGGAATCTTGACCGACATAGAACGGGATATCGCCCATGATTTCAATGCCTTTTCTCTTCGCGTAACGATGAAGTTTCCCCCACTGCCGATATAAAACCATCTGCAACCAGACTTCATATTTATAACGTTCGCGTTCTTCACTGTTTAAAGATAATTTCTCGTTGATGCGGTTTTTATCTTCTTCCGGCCACTCAAGCCAACTCCGCATCTCGTTTTTCCGCTTGAGCATCATGAAAAGCGCCCAATCTTTAACCCACGGATGAAGATCGATGAAATAATAAAGTTCAGCCGGATGAAGCTCCATGTCTTTATGATATGCCTTCTCCAAAAAAGCGTTCTTGTAGGAACGGACTTCCTCATAATGAACCTTCTCGCTCTTCGAAAGGTATTTAGGAACCCGCGGGATCAGATGCCGCGCCACTAAATCATCTAAATCGATGTAAAGTTCTTCCAAAGCATAAGAAGAAAAAGGCTGATAAGGCGAATGACCATAACCAAGGGGATTAAGCGGCAAAACTTGCCAAATTGAATAACCGCCTTGTTTCAATAAATCAATGAATTGATAGGCTTTGCGCCCGAAATCACCGACACCATATTTTGAGGGGAGGGCACTGATGGGCAACAAGATACCGGCTTTGCGTTCCATTTACTGCATTACTCCTTTTGATAACTGAAATTATTTTACCATTCTTCTTTTATTTTTCGAGAGTTAATGAAGTTAATCCGCGAAAAGAAAAATCAACTTCTCTTTTTGCTAAATTCGGGAGAAATTTCTGAACTTTTTCTTCAAATTCTTGAGCAAATCTCTCTTCGACAAACACTAATAAACTCCCGGAAAAGCCACCACCCATCCCGCGTGAAGCCCCGATATCATTAAGGAAAGGCGCAACTTTTTCTTGCAAAAATGCTAAAGAATTTTCATAAGAATCGTGCTCTGAATTTTGATTTTTAAGCAAAATGAGTTGTCCTTTTTCGCTCTCTTCAATCATCTTTAAAAAAGTTAGAAATTTTCCTTCTCGAAGTGATGATAAAGCGATTTTGACTCGCTTTCGCTCTTCAAAGAAAAACTTCAAATAATCGCGTTCTAAAGGAGAAAGAAGTTTTAACTTTTTCTCTTCAATCTCATCGAATCCTTGATAAGAGAGTTCACCAAGCGTTTCGACTCCGTTAAGTTTTTCAGCCACCTTTTTCATCGTTAAAGGGATACGCGAATATTCTTCCTCTAATCCTTGATGACCGATAGGCGTAAAGAAAAGAAAAACTTTAAACGGGAAAGAAGGAAGAGTTAGAGGCGTAACCATTTCTTCAACTTTTTCCTTTTTGAAATCAAAAAGATTAAAGCCTCCATAAGCAATCGCGGATGGATCTAGAAAGCCAGAGGCTTTATGGAGATAGAAATTTTCCGCATGACGCGAAGCCTCAATAAGGAAAGACTTAGAGATCGTTCCTCCGTTAAACAAAGCGTTTAACGTCTCGCCGATAAAAAGGCTATAAGCCGCGCTTGAGGAAAGACCGCTTCCTTCTTTGATCGTGCTTTGAATTTTAGCTTCAAAACCTCTGACGAAATAATTGTGTTTCTTAAAATAGTCGATGACTCCTAAAGCTAAAGCAACAAATGATTTCTTTTTCTCTCCTTCTTCACCAATTTTAAATTCAATTAAGCCATAGCCTTCGCTTTCAATACGACAGATGTTGTCGTCACGAGGTGTGCTTTCGCCTCGAAGCGCTAAATCAATCGTCGCGGTCAAAACTAAGCCTTTTTGATGATCTTGGTGATTGCCGATAATTTCTAAGCGAGCCGGAGCCTCGATATAAACCTTCTTCATTCGTCGATTGCCTTCTTAAGAAAGGATAGAAAATCTTCCTCTAATTTGAAAACACGAATATCTTTAAGGATTTCACTTGAAACGTAAGTCAATAACTCTCCTTCATCCTTAAATTTTGAGAAAAGATCATAAGACCCCTCGTAAATAGATAATCCCGGGTGTTCTTTTAAAAGAGAGGATATACTTTTTCCTTCTTTATTCGCTTTAAATAACAAGGGCAATTCGCTTTTTAAGCGCCCCGGATAAATGAAAAAGCCCCCTGCTTCAATAAGACCGATGCTTTCTTTTTTAAAAGAGAGAAGCGAAGGACGCACATGAAAAATCCCCTCGGGAAATTCTCGATTGCAGGCGGCATTTCGGAAGATGAGATAGGCATAATATTGTCCCTCGCTCTTACGAAAAAGGAGGCTTATGGCGTTATTTCTAAACGTTAAAGAATTATAGATTCCGAGTTTTTGATTTTCATAGGAATACCAATAATCTTTTATTTTTTTGATCCAAGCAATAATTTTTGAAACATTAGAAGAAACTAAAAGAACTGTATTCGGCGAAAAATCCGGGCGATAAAAATTTATTTCATCTTTTTTTAAAAGTTCTTTCTTTTTAACTGAGAAAAGCGGTAAAACTCCTTCCGCGAATTGAAAGTGCATATGTCCGAGGATCGAACCGCCGACGCGCGGAAGATCAGCGTTGAGTCCGATGAAAAAGGAAGGAAAAAGATCAAGAAATTTGAAAGCGATGGGAAGATCTGAAATTTCTAACGTCAAAAAACGATGTTCATCACTAACTAAAACCCCGTGATTCAGCATATAGGGATGAGGCGATAATTGAAAAAACCAATCATCATCAAAAGGCAATGGTCGAAGATTTAAACGAAAAGGTTTTAATAAACCAAGATTCTCCAAGCACAATGGACAAAATGGATAGTGAGCGACATCGTTTTTCGCCTTTGCGATATCTTGATTTTTCTTTTCGGGTTTTGCTTCGTTAATCGTATAAGCAAGAAAATGCCCCTCTGAATCAAGAACATCATGACGCTTTGGAGGATAGGCGTTATAGCCGCTCCATAAATGAAGTTCTCGATAAAAAGAAAAGGCAGTCATGGCCCCTTCTTTCTTCAACAATTTCCAAAAGATGTTCTCTACATTTTCAAAACTAGGAAGAAAATGGGCTAAATATATTTTGAGACGCTCTTCGATTAAAGACGGATCAATTCGCGGAAAATAACTTCTAGTCAAAAGAAGAAGAGAAGAGAAATCTCCTTTAAACACTTGTTTTGCGTTAGATGAATCGGGAAAAGGCTCAATCTCAAAAATAGAAAAAGCTAAATTTCGTGCGTAAGGATATGAAAATCGATTGAGTTTCTGAAAACGCGAAACATACGACAAAAGAGCGGAAATAAAAGTTTCAAATTCTCTTCCGTTATCCATCTTTTCTCCCTTATAAAAGAGGCGCGAACAACCGCAGGAAGAACCATTTGAGCCACTGCCTCTTCTGCCATTTGAGCCATTTATCGTAGGTGATTTCTTCAGAGACTTCTAACGTATTCAAAAAATCTTGTTTCATCAATTTGATCGCCTGCCCGCCAACGATGAAGGTGCCGTTTTCCATATGCAGATATAAAGAACGATAATCTAGATTGATCGTTCCGACTGTCGCCATCTTATCATCGCTCACGAACATTTTTTGATGAATGAAACCTGGCGTGTATTCATAGATTTTGACTCCATTTTTCAAAAGCATGCCATAGTTATATCGCGTCAAAGCAAAGACCGCTTTTTTATCGGGAATATGAGGCGTGATGATCCGCACATCAACTCCCTGAAGAGCGGCCGAAATAAGCGACTCTTTCATCTTTTCGTCGAGAATGAGATAAGGCGTTGAAATGTAAGTGTAATGCCGTGACTTCGAAAGGATCGCTTGATAGGTGCCAATCCCAACCGCATAATCCGCGTACGGCAAATCTCCATACGGCTGAACGAAACCGTCCCCTTCCGGAAAGCCGCCGATCTCATCGATGAAAGTGTTTGGGTGATAATATGAAAAATCGATTTTGGCGCGCGGTTCAAAAGAAGTGATCCAGTTCGATAAGAAAAGAAGCGTATAAGAATAAACCGCCTCGCCGATCACTAAAATCGCGTTGTCTTTCCAGTGACCGAATCGTTCGATGACATTCACATATTCGTCAGCTAAATTGATCCCGCCCGTAAAGCATGTATGACCGTCAATCACCATGATTTTCCTGTGATCACGGTTGTTCATCCGCACATCGATAAGCGGACGAATCGGCATGAAAATCCGCGCTTTAATCCCCTTCTTATTCAATTTCCGATCATAATGTGTCGGTAAAGAACCAAGATTTCCGAAATCGTCATAAATAAGGCGCACGTCGACACCTTCTTTCGCTTTCCTTTCAAGGATCGCCAAAATCGAATCCCACATTTTGCCGGGTTTGATGATGAAAAACTCAATGTAAATGTAATGTTTGGCTTTCTCTAATTCTTGAAGCATTAACGGCCATGCCTCATCGCCTAGCGGGAAATATTGAACGCTGCTATTTTGATAAGGGCCGCCATTTGAAGTCCTCAAGATATAATCAGAAACGCATTTTGCAGATTTTGAATATTCTTCTAAGCTCGTGCGTGCCTTCTCGTCTAAATCATTTTCCTTAAGAATCGCAAAATATTTTTCAAGAAAGCGGGTCTGCGACCCTGTGCGAACTTTATGAGCGAACAAAAGGTAAAAAAGCGGGCCAATAAGCGGCAGTCCCCCCACTAAAAACATCCAAGAAATGCGATATTCGCTGATGGAAGAACTGTAATTGATGAAGAGAAGAATCAAGAAAGAAAGAACATAAAGGACGATAAAGGTCACTAAGGCATAAGCCGAATTCAAAAGTCCCAATACGACAACGACGATGAATCCAATCGCGGCGATAAACTCAAGAAGGACGAGAAGAATGGTGACGATTTTTTGCCAATAGCCTTTATGAAAGAATTTCATATATCGATATTATACTTTCATCTTCTCTCTTTTTGATATGCAGGCCAAATGACGCTTCTATATTTCTTAGTCGAGGAAGGCGAAAAGCCTTCGTGATCAATACCGTTTACAAACTTCCTCAGTTCTTCTTTGTTAGATTCATTTTGCCGATAACGCTTTAAAAATCCAGAAATGTAGCTAGCTTCTTCATGAGCCTTTTGCATGAGATCAAGAAAACTTTCATCGCGCTTTTTGCCGCTCACGGGGTCTAGCCAAGTGGTGTGATTCTTATTCAAGAAATCGACATCGCGATATTTCTTTGGCATCTTCAAAGGATAATTCATCGCCCGCACTTGACTCTTTTTGCCCATCAGAATCGTTGTTAAAAACAATGAATAAAAGTGTGGAACGTTTGTTAATTTCAAGACTTTGCGATAATCATTCAAGGCCAAAAGGTAAGAATGCTCGTCAATTCCCTCTTTTTTTAGAGCTTGATTGGCCGCCAACCAAAGGGAAGAGATTTTTACCAATTCTTGATAGGGTGCCTCTAAATATCGATAGGCCTTGCGTGTGAAAACATGATGTTCCTCAGCGATTAATAAGTCGATTAACGTCTCAAGATATGTGTGTGAGGCTTGCCACTGCTTTTTCATCTTTTTATCGTCATTTTCCAAAGCGTAACCAGCTCGCGAGATGATATAGGGATGGCAGTTACGGTCCAAAACGTAATGATAGAAAAGCCCTTCCATATAAGAATAAAGAAGTTCTTGATCCTCGCTTGGTCTCCTTTTAATTTCCTCTAACATCAAAAAATATGGATTTGTGAGATCGCTATGGTGTAGTTCAATGCCGAAACTGACGACATTTCGCCAAAAAGGTTGCCTTTTCCACGGCCTTTGACCGAAGAAAAAGAAAGGATCAGGTCCCTGGGTTCCCAAAAAATAAGCGAAAGGATATTTTTTCTTTAGTACTCCTTCATCTAAAGCGAAGCAATAATGCGTTTCGATTGCCGGCATGAATTTTCACCTCAGTAATTAAATTTCATCCATGGCTTCTAAGCCTTTTTTACTCGGCGAAGAGTGACGAACATTCTTCACGAAGAGGAAAACGATAAGCGAGATTGCAATGGCAATCGTGCAATAAATCGGCAAAAGCCACCACACGCCCACGAATGATAATAATGCCCCAAGAATAATCGGCGTCAATGTTTGAGCGCCCATTGAAGCAGCGTAATAATATCCAGTATAGGCTCCGATTTTATCGCGATTGCAAAGTTCAACAACCATCGGGAAAGAACACGTATTCACAAGCGCGATCCCAAATCCCTTAAAAATAAAAACAATATAGAAAAGATACGGGAAAGGCGCGTAATCTTCGCCAGATGGAATCTCGTTAGGGAAGGCAAAACACATGATGAAAATCCCTATTAAATAAATGGCTAGACCGCTGATGATTGTATATTTTCTCCCGATTTTATCCGCTATCAAGCCGCCGAGAGCAAAACCAATCACCGAAAAGACGCCACCAACGATTGTCATAATCATCACGTTGGAAGAGGCGGAATGAAGATAATAGATTGTGTAATTTGAAATGTAAGTCGAGAGACCGTTATCTGCCATGAACCAAAAAACTTCAGCGATCAAAATCAAAAGGAGCATCACTTTGTTCGCGCGAGAAAGCGGCTTATCATCTTTGACTTCGTCGATGACTTCTGATACTTCTTCTCCTCTTTTAAGTTCGCCTTCTACTTCTTTAAGAACCTTATTTTCGCGGATCGAGAAGAAAAGGATCAAGCAAGTGATCACCATCAAAATAGAAGCTAAAAGAAATGGCAATTCAATTGCCCAAATATTGCCATAAGCCCACGAGCCGGGAACGTTCAAATAATCGCTTAAGACAAGGAACAGGCCGAGAATTGTCGCACAAGCCCCGCCGAGATATCCCATGATATTGATAATTCCGTTCGCCTTAGCACGTAAGGGCTTAGGAGTAATATCAGGCATTAAGGCCACTGCCGGACTTCGATACATCATCATGAAGAAAATCACAATCGCCATCAAAGAGATAACACCGGCTAAATTGTGAGATAATGGAAAAGGACCGGAATAAAAGGGAAGGCCATCGCGCTCACGAGCGTTCCTATCAAAATGAAAGGCATTCGCTTTCCAATCGGCGTCTTCGTTTTATCAGAAAGGCGCCCGAAAATCGGTAACATGATAAGCGCCACAAGATTATCAAGCGCCATCATTAAGCCGACGAAAAATTGAACTTCGACTTCGCTTTCTTCTTGAATGCCCGGTATCGTTTCTATAAAAAGCTCGGTAAGGAAGGTTGGACACCAACTGTCATATACCTGCCAAAGCAAAAGAATGCCAAAGAAAGCTAAACCAATAATAAAAGTACGCTTCCAGTTGAGCTTAAAGCCGCTATCAATAACTTTTTCCATACGTTGATTATAAAAGAAGGAAGGAAAATGAATAAGAGTCTATCGTTATTAAAAAGAAAAAAAGAAGGAAAATACTGACTAAAATTTAAATCTTAAAGATAAAGGAAATTATTTAGACAACTTGCATCAACTCATTTATGCGTGTATAAGAATGGATGATTTATGGATTGCCCTTCTTTTGTCAAGAAACATCAAAAGAGTCTCTATTATTCTTTGCTCGTTCTTCTTTCGCTTCTTGTTGGCTTCCTCGGAACTTTGCTTTTTTCTTATTCCTTGTCTCCTCTTTTTCCACAAAATAATGGTCTAGGAGTCGATTCCAATATCCTTCAAGTTATTGGACAAGCAATTGCTGATGGCAAAACGCCTTATGTTGATATTGTCGATCACAAGGGACCATTTTTATTTTATTGGGGATATTTAGGAGCTGTCATTCACCCTGCTTACGGCTTTTATGTTTTGCAGTCTCTAATGAACGCTATCGTCTTCTTTTGCGTTTTTGATACAGGCAGAATCATCGGCTTAAAGAAGGGTTATCTTTTAATTTATGCCCTTTTTGCAAGCATTTTTCTTTTCATTAACCATGAAGGCGCTGCGACTGATTATAGCTTCTTGCCATGCGCTTTTATCCCTTTTTATCTCTTTGTTTTCTCCTTGTATAAGCCGAGCGTGCTGCACTTCTCAATAACAATTTTTATCGATGGGTTTCTACTTGGCATTATGCTTTTTACAAGAGCCAATAACTCGATTATTCAGTGTTTAATCGCTTTAGGGATTGTGATTTACACTGTCAAGGAGAGGAAACTCCGGCAATTGCCTCTTTATGTTTTGATTGGTGTTTCAGGCATTCTTGTTTCTTCAACTATCGCTCTAGTCTCGTCATATCTTGGCGGCTATCTAAACGAAATGCTCACTTGGACATTCCTAAAAAATTTCAATTACAGCGGAAGCACGGCATCCTTTGATCTTCAACGCATCCTCGTGATGATTTTGGTGCTCGTTCTTGCCGCTATATTTATTTTCTTTCTCCATATCGAGAAGAAATTCCTCAAAGAAAAGAATTTAACACTTTATCCTTTTCTATGTTCATCTTTAGTCATCATTACTCTTTTCAATCTTCTTTTCTCTTTCTTCTTCCATCATCTCACGATGTCGTATGTGGTTTATTTCCTTTTAACTGCATATAGTTTTTTGCTTTTGGAGGAGAAAAAAGTTCTCGAAAACCATCGTAAATTATTGCCTATCATCAGCAGTTTAGAATCGCTGAGCATCGTAGTTTATATCGCTGTTTTTCAAGGAGTTTATCGCACAATGGTTGATGGGGAATTTGGACCTCAAAATATAACGATGCAACATTTGGCGAAGGAATATATTGAGGAGCACACCACAAAAGAGAATCCAGTAATTTACGCAATCGATTGCAACGCTAACATTTATTTAAACTTAGGAGAGGTTCCCGATTTTCCAGTTTTCACTCTCCAAAGTTGGTGGGATGAAAGCGGAGTTTATCAAGATGCTTTCAGCATCATTTCTTATGTTGAAGATGAAGTCGATTACTTATTCATCAACCAACAATCAAATTTTTTAAAACTCGCGAGTTTTCTAGACGTTCTCTCCAACGAATTTAATGAGGTTATTAGCCTCCGCAATTCAAATATCTATTATTTTTATGAACGCATAAATTAAAAACTACAGCCATAGCTATAGTCTTTGATTTTTTAGTAATTAGCTACTCTTTAAAGAGAGCGGAGGCGCTCATCTCTAAATAATTGAGCCCTTGATAATCGGGGTAACGCTCTTTAACTTTCTTAATAAACTCATCGCGAGTTTTTTCTTGTGTCGCTATAGATTTTAATGTCTTTAAATATGCAATTTTCGTTTCAACATCCTCTCTTGTTTCTGGCTGATAATGACTCGTCAAGATAAGTTCATAACCACCGCTTAGAAAACCTTCTAACTCATTGATTAACGCATCAGCGTGCTCTAATCCCATTACAATCGAGTGGACATCGTGACCTAACATATGAGTATAAACGGCTTTAAATAAAGGAATTTCTACATTGAAATCTCCGTTATGGCGCACAATTTTCATCTCTAATCCATCAAGAGAAATTTCGTCGCCAATTAAGTGATAGTCATCGCGTAATTCCTTATCGATTTCTCCTCCGAAAGTTTTTAAAAAGCCCTCAAAAAGCGTTTTCGGTCCACCATGACGTAACGCCTCTAATGCGCATTCACTTGTATATAAAGCGGCCTCGCTTAAATAATTTTTGGGCGAAACGTGACTAGATAAAAGAACGTAGAGATTGTCTAATTTTAAGGAACGAATATATTCGTTCAATTCTCTGACGTTTTCTTTAAATAACGGGACTTCAATCGAAATTAACGCCCTCTTATTGCGAAAAAGAACCACTTGGTCATTTAAAGGATCGTTCGTGGAATATAAGAGCAATTCGTAGTCACCTTTCTTGTAGGAATATAACTTCCCTTTCTTGAGTTCAATGATTTTATGGTCGTTCATTTTTTTCTTCCTCCTCAACGACAACGATAAAGTAAGTCATCGAGGAAAAAAGATATAGTACGCACTTAAAAGTGCTGAAGTACCGATAATGAAACTATTTAGCATTTAAGCGCATTTTCTCTATTCAAGAAAATAGACAAATTCCAACCGCACTTCATGCCGCGCAACATCATCATTGTGATAGGCAGAAAGATCAAAACCTCCGAGTTGAAAGCCTTGCTTCAAATAAAAGGAAATTGCCGCTACGTTAGAGGATTGCGTTTCTAAAATCAAAGCGCGTCTCCCTTCTTCTTTAGCCTTTCTTTTCACAAAATTCATCATCGTTGTTGCAAGCCCTCGTCTTCTTTCGTTCGCCTCAACATAAAGTTCCGTAATTCTTAGACGATTCGACCACTCCTCTAAAACAACTTCAATGGCCGCTAAAAGCTTCTCGTTTTTAAGAATCCCGTAAGCTTCAGCCTTTGGATAGTGTTCGGCATATAATTGATCGGGGAAATCATATTCTTCTTCACGGTGGATAACTGGCTGCTTGAATCTTTTTTCTCCATTTCAATCTTAAAATAGTTATCCTTCATCACTAAAGAAACATCAAAATATTCTTCAGTCGTATAATCCATCGGTAAACGATAACCTCGATATTTGTCTTTACTTAAATATTCGATTTTGTCATCCATATTGTTAAAACTCCGTCTTTTATAAATAAAAAGCCTGACTTAGAATCAGGCAACATTTTCTTGGTTGCGGGGGATGGATTTGAACCACCGGCCTTCAGGTTATGGGCCTGACGAGCTACCAGGCTGCTCTACCCCGCGATCTATTTGTTTAGAGCCCCATAACTATAGACAGCAAATCATAAAGATGCAAGATATCAATTTGACCTCGGCCATCCATTTTTCTATTCTATTGTTTGATGAAGAAATCTTTAAACTTCCATTGGTTCTTTAAAAAGGGGGCTGAAGCCGATTATAAAGAGGCAATCGTTAAAGACGCTGAAATAGTCGATTTGCCGCATAATGCCGTGCCATTAAGCGTCAACGCCTTCGATGAAAGCCTTTATTTGGGCGAGTTCTCCTACTGGAAGGAATTTGAATACCCATTCCTGCCAGAAAATAGACGCCTTTTCATTGTCTTTCAAGGCGCGATGCTTAAGGTTCATCTTTATTTGAATAATGTGGATTTAGGGGAGCAAATTTCTGGATATCTCCCGATTGAGTTTGAATTGAGCAAATATTTAAAAAAGGGAAAGAACCTTCTCTATGTCCATTTGATCAACGATGAAGATCCCGATATCCCCCCCTTCGGAGGCGTTGTCGATTATTTGAGCCCTTCCGGCATCTATCGCCCGGTCTATCTTGAAGAAAGACCATCCGTATATGTTGAAGGATTGATTATTCAAGCCAAAAAATCCGGTGAGCTATCTTTAAAACCTCTTTTTGTCGGGGAAACTAGTTACCAACTCAAAAACACATTATATTCTCCAAGCGGCGAGAAATATGAATTTGAAGGCCTTCATTATCAAGTGGAGAATGTTGATGTCTATTCGACGAAAACTCCGCATATCTATCATTTAATCAGCGAATTCCAAATAGGAGATACTTCCCAAATCATCGAAAGACGCATCGGCTTCCGCGATGTTGAATTTCGGGAGAATGGTTTCTATTTAAACGGCGAGAAGCTGTTCTTAATCGGCGCGAATCGTCATCAAGATTATCCCTATATCGGAATGGCCGCCACTGCTTCTTTAGAAAGAGAGGAAGCTGATTTATTGAAACTTCAACTTGGGGTTAATATCGTTCGTACTTCTCATTATCCCCAAAGCGAAGACTTTTTAACGCGTCTTGATGAACTTGGAATTTTATATATTAATGAAGTGCCTGGCTGGCAACACATAGGAGCCTCCAAAGAGTGGCGAAACAATCTTCTTTCTTTCGCTGAACGGATGGTATTAAAAGAAAACCACCACCCGTCGCTCATCGCCTATGGCACACGTATCGATGAATCGAAAGACGATCACGAGCTCTACACTAAGATTTTAAAACGCGTACATGAATTAGATCCTTCCCGCCAAACGATCGGCGTTCGTAACTTTAAAAATAGTGAATGCCTTGAGGACATCTATGGTTATAACGATTTCCGCCTTTCTTCTCTTCGTGGAAAAGCTTTGAGCAAGGAAAATTTCAAAGGAAGGAAGAAGAAACCGCTTCTCATCACTGAACATAACGGCCACATGTTCCCGACTAAGTCTTTCGATCGTTCGGAACGTTTATTGGAGCAAGGATTGCGTCACTTGAAAGTCATTGATGAAGCTTTAAGTCATTCTCACACATCCGGAGTTATCGGCTGGTCTTTCGCGGATTATCACACGCATCGCGATTTCGGTTCTGGAGATAAAGTCTGTTATCACGGACTCTTTGATCTTTTCCGCAATCCAAAACCGGCCGCTTATGCTTATCTCTCACAAAGCGAAATGACGCCGGTGATGGAAATCATCAATCCTCCCGTTCCCGGCGACAACGAAGGAGGTCTATTAAAGCCTCTTTATATTTTCACGAATTGCGATTATATCGAATTTTTTAAAGGCGAGAACTACGTCAATACTTTCTATCCAAACCACAAAAAATATAAGAATCTCAAACATCCCCCTATCATCATCGATGACTTTGTCGGCGCGCTTTTAAAAGATGAGGGTTATAACGCTAAAGATGGAGAGAAAGTAAGACGCGCTTTCACATATTTAAACGCAAAAGGCCTCGGCGGTTTTATATCTCCTTTGCCTTTTATTCCTCTATTGGGGGTTATGCTTAAAAAGAATTTAAAAATCTCAGATTTCATCTCTCTTTATCAAAAGCATGTAAACTCCTGGGGTGAGAAGAGCCTCACCTATCACTTTAAGGGTTATCGTAACGGAACTTGTGTTTTAGAACGCCAAATCAATAACACGACTCATTGTCATTATTCCTATTTCTTAACAAGCAACAATTTGCAGAACGAAGATACCTACGATACCACGACGCTTCATATTAAATATGTCGATGAAAACGATAATTTAATGCGTTACGCAAACCGCAGCATCAAAATCAATTTGAATGGTCCGTTGCGCTTATTGGGGCCTGACGTTGTCTCTTTAATCGGAGGCAGTACAACAATTTACATCGCTTCACTACCAGTAAAACAACGTGAATATGGTGAAATTGAAATTGTCCATGAAAACGGAAAAGACAAGCTTATACTCGCCATTGATTAAAAAATGTTTATAATATGTGCTCGTCGGACCATTAGCTCAGAGGTTAGAGCGGGCCCCTTATAAGAGCTAGGTCGTAGGTTCAAATCCTACATGGTCCACCACGTATTTGAAACGGAGGCATACCCAAGTGGTTGAAGGGACCGGTCTTGAAAACCGGAAGCGGGGTCATACTCCGGCTAGGGTTCGAATCCCTATGCCTCCGCCAAATTAAAGATAACTTGCTAGCGATAGAAGAACATCAACCCCGGTGGTTGATTTTTCTTTATGCATTCTTTGGTTCGGGCTTCTTTATGAATTGAGAATCTAAATTTCTTTTCCCAAATATATTTAAATCGCTTAAAGGCCTAAACGATTGGCAAAAAGCATGAATAAAAACGAAAGATTAAAACAAATAGAGCAAGAATTGAGAAATTCAAACAAGAAGTTAATGACTGAATGAAAAATCTTATAGAAGAAGGCAACTAATTGCTGAAACTTCTGCTCTATAAACATTTGAAGAATAGAAAGATGCGCATTTCAAGCCGCAGACATGCAGTGATTAATTTTTAAGAGGATTTATAAATCTTTAACATAACGTCATCGCTATTGTTTTTTTCGTTTAGTTCTTTTCTAAAGATTTAATTTTGCATTTGAGCAGCAATTTGTGTATTTTTCTCTTGATGCTAAAATTAATTTTTAAGAGGAAATTAAAATGAAAACAAAAATCCTACTTCCGTTGTTAATTGTTTTGCCGTTAGTTTCTTGCGCAGAAACCGGCTCATCCACCACATCTTCCTCGCATCAATCGAGTGAATCCAGCACATCAAGCGAATCAAGCACAGAAAACACTTCTTCCTCTCTTCCGGCTACCGATCTTTTAAAAGATTACGAATCTTCCTTCAACGCCAGGACTATTGTCTCAACGCAAGAAGAGGGAAGCACGGACGTCCTCTCGAATGAGTATCAAACATTTTTAGCTGATGATTACCTCACTATGTATGCAATATCCAGCGACGGCGAGGTTTTTAGAACGCAGTACTACGAAAAAGAAAATGACAAAATCGTCAAGAAAGCATTAACAAAAAAAGCGACAATTTCTTCTGAAGACGTCGCTGATTTCAACTACTTGACTAATGTTCTTTCTCATTTCGATCTTCAAATTACTGAAAATAAAACATACGAAATTGCTGTCGATACATATCTCGACGATTTGATGATTCTCAATTACCAATTATCCGGGGCTTTAACGGGCGCTTTAGATACCATTGTCGAAGCTAGTTTCTCAAGAGAAAACAATCTCCTAACTTATAATGCTCGCTATGTTAGTAATGGCATCACTTTGACTTTAGACACAACTTTCAGCGCAAAAAGCGACGAACGCGAAGAGAAAATCGAAATCCCTGCTGAAAGCGAATTCTCTAATTCATTCAACGAACTGACGACAAAATTAAAAGAACAGAATTTCACCTTAGAAATCAAAGAAAATAATGAAATCATTCAAACGGTTCAATCGATGGATGACCGATTATATTTTAAAGAAGACAGAAGAGGATATTTAAAACAAGAAACCGGCTATCTCGTCCTCACAATTTCTAGCGATGAAACGGAGGCTACATTGAGTTCCACCGTTGAAGATGATTATCTTAATTTACAAGCTGATTTTGAAGTTGATGGACGCGTGCTAAAAGAAACTTCAAACGGCTACACGCCCTTAGCTGAGATAGCAGATGTCGACGCTTCTTTCGAATTAGTTGGCTGCGACTATTTAACCAATAGCGCGCTCATCTTCTCTATCGCTAATGACGAACTGACGATTACATCGGAAGAGTATGCATTCGTATTTAAAAATATCGGTTCAACAGAAATTCAAGTTGATTTCGATAACTATGTCGTAAAAGAAGATTGGACAAGCCAAGATCCTAGTATCTTAGAAGCAATAGAAACTCTTTTAGGAACAGAGATTGAAATTCCTTACTTTAATACCGGATACACTTGGTCAATCGTTGATCAAGACACCGATTACTTAGACCTCATATCGGAAGATGTGCCATCCAATAGGGCTGATGGCATTATCCAATCTTACCTTGCAGAATTGATGAATACCGAATTTACAAAATTCACAAGAGAAGAACTCCAGCCTTATCTAGATAGTTGGGATATCATGCCTTATGATGAGGTAAATCTTTTAATTTTCAATTTGCACAACGGATACTATATGGAAGTCTTCAATGGCTACAATTCTTTCTTCTCTGGCGTTGGTCTTTCATTTAACGTTTTGCCTGCCGAGTTGCAGTAATGTATGAAGAAAACAGTTCCTCTGCTTTTGCCAATTTTCTTATTAGCGAGTTGCGGAGGCGCTCTTGATTCATCTCAAGCAGCGTCTTCGTCTTCATCCATTTCATCCAGCTCTTCTTCAAACGCTTCTAGTGAGAGTTCTAGTTCTTCTTCTAGTTCATCCGTCTCCTTAACTGAAGAAGAACGAATCGTTGAAGCTTTAAAAAGGATTAAAGAAAGCTCTAACTACACTCTCGAATATAGCTATCAAGGCCAAAGTTACGTCTCCTACTATACAAAAAACTACATTTATTTTTCCGAAACAAATTTAGGGTATATCAACCTCGAATCTTTCGATTCATCGATAGGAGACACTCTAGTCTATAACTATTATTTTGATTCCGAGGATAAGTTCACTTTAGCCTATCCTCATGAAGAAAAAATAGTTTCATGCCAGTCATTTAATTATCTAGCGAACCTTAAGGCTGTTCCTTCTACTCTAGAAGGAGAAGATGGCCACTACTATTCGGACAATAAGAATCTAATCAACAGTTTGGCCAATACGTTAGGTTATTACGAAGATGCTGAAAACGGCACTTTCACAAGAGTTAGACTTGAAAGCACGGACATTGATTCATTTTCGTTTGCCCTACAAACCATCGATTATGACTCTTTTGAATATGTTGATGTCGTTGACGCTAGCGGAACCATCTTTAATATCGGCGAAACCGCAATCGCTGCATGCGATGAATATATCGCCGATTTCGAAATTCCTGAATTTCCATTATCAAGCGAGAAAATCGTTAAGCTGAATTTAATAGATGATAACGATGTTATTTCAGTAGATAGTCAAATCTATATATCATCTTCCACAACCGGCGATAAAACTCTTATCGATTCGTTTAGTTACGATAGAAGTTCATCTAGAGTGCACACTGTCGAGGGCGGTAACGAAGAATATTTCAAAAACGGCAACGGTAAAGTTTTAAAAGAGGGAATCAACGCTTTAAACCAAGTCGCGACAATGCCAATCGGCGAATATTATCTCTTTGAAGAAGAATACCCTCTCGCTTATAACTTATTGCTGAACGATCTAAACGCTTTTCGTTCAACGAACAGTCAAGATAATCAATATCAATATTTTGGCTTTAATGGTGAACAAATTTATAAAAACTTTTCCTATATCGACGTTAATAGTCAACCAGAGAGTTTATTTTTAACGATTGAGGAGGACGCTCTTGAACTAACCGCAACCTTCCCTGAAATGGGCGTTCAAAATGGCGCCACAATAGATTATTTCAAGATTCAAATCGTCTCAACACTAGTTTCTGATCGGAAAATACCGACATTGATGCCTCTAGAGGACGCTAATTTTGAATTACAAGATAAGATAAATCATTTAAACAGCAACGAAAATTTCATTGCCAATTCATATGACACAAGAACGAATGAAAGAGAAAAGAATACTTACTTAGTCGATGATTTGTTGATATTTGAGCAAAAGGAATTAACTTTCTCAGGCACCGTCAGTTCCTATGTGACCGGATATAAGAAAGAAACTGACGGAGTTCAGCGCTTCCTGATAGACAAAAACGGAGTAGCAAAAGAAAATGGCTATCTTAAAGCGGATGGTCTCTTATCAGATTTTGTAGGAATGCACGTCTCTACAAATATCTTCAATAAAATCGACACTACAACTTATACTCTGAACCCTTTGGTTCTAAAAAGTGTCTCTGACTCCTTAATCTTAGGAAACGAGGGGAACAATTTATTAATAGATACTTTCGAAATGACAGTGGATGATCAGCACATCACGCAAATCAGCTACGATTATGATGATGGCTTATTCCAACAAGGAAGCGAAATCGTTGAATATCGTTATGAAAATCTTGAAATCCCTCAAGAAATATTGACGAAAATAGAACAGATGACTGATTTCGTTGAGCCTACTTCTTGGAAGGATGAATCGCTGGAAATTCACGAGAAACTTGTCAGTTTATTCGGAGAAGAAGTCGCTACAACCATCCCCTATCTTTATAACGAGGAGACTTATTGCCAATTCGAATCAACGCTTCTGTACGACACGATAACTATTTCCTCATCTTCAGAAACAGTGAATGACGATGAATATTATGCGAACTACAAAGATATCTTAACAAAACAAGGCTATGAATTAGATTTAACTCCGGATTTGCCGGGCGCTGAAATATATACGAAAGATAATATCGAAATAAGGTTGGCAAAAGATTTAACCGGCGGCATTTTTATCTCTAAATTAGCTTAACTTTAACTGCTGCTCTTCTTTAAAATAAACGGGAAAGAGCGGTCGCCAGCACGTCTAAATCCAAACGGCTCGTATTGATGCATAAATCGAAATTCAATTTTTGACCCCAGGAACGACCTGTATAAAATTCATAATATTTGGCTCGCTTTTTATCGATGCGCTTAATTTTCTTCTCCAGTTCACGATCAGTTAATTTTTCATTTACGGGCGCTCTTTTGCGGCATCTAATTATTTTGCTTTCGATATCAGCATATACGAAAATCGAAAACGGCTTAGTCTCCCTTAATAAATAATCAGCACAACGCCCGACGATTACACAAGGCGCTTTTCTAGTTAATTCCTCAACAATCGTCCTTTGCTCTTCAAAAATACGAGTCGCTTGTTCAGATAAAGGACTGCTCGGTAAATAAAAACTATGTCCGATATGAATCGGAAAGGAAAAACTATTATGTCCATCGATAATCGATTGAACATATCGCTCAGAAAGAGAAGTGCGTTTAGCGATTTCCTCAATGATTTCACGATCATAATAAGCATAGCTAAGTTTATCCGCCAAACGCCTTCCAAGTTCGCGTCCGCCACTGCCGAATTCGCGGCTGATGGTGATGATTCTTTCCATGAAGCGAGTTCTCCCTTTAATTACCTTTAAAATAACGAAAATGACTATTGAATAAAAGGCATTAAATTTAATTTCGATGCCTTGACATTAAAAATTGCTCGACCGCATGAGACTATCGTTCTTGAAAACATCACCAACGTTCGCGTTGTTCGCACTTTCAATAAGGAAAATTATGAAGAGACGCGCCTCAATAAAACCTTCGAGAACTACGCCACAACTTCAATCAAAGTAAACCGTATTTCACAAATCTCAACGGTCTTTCCCTTTTCGTGATTAACATTTTCGTGATCATCGTTTATTCATTGACGGGTTTCCGCGTGCTTTAGAATGCGCTAACCGCGTCGAAGCCGTTCTCAATTTCACCCAACCATTAAAGACAACATTGAAAAAAGTCTGGTTTCAGCTTGATAGTGATGACGCTTAAAACTTAAACTCCTCCTGTAAAAGAGGAGCAACCACCGCGATTACTGGCAAAATGGAAGCTAGAAATCGACGATTGCTCGTGTGTTTCTTGCAAATCCCTCAATTTTAATTCTCAATGAAGACGCCTCTAGCGTCGACACTAACACCGAGCAAGAAAGTCATCTTGAACTTCTAAAAAAGAACGGGGCTTACGCGTCCTTATATAATAGTCAATTCGAGTAATCAATCTTAGAAACGGGTGCCCGGTTTCAAACCACACCCGTTTTTATATTGCCCACTCAGCCTCGAAACCGATTTTTGTCCAAATTTCAAATTGCTGATTGTTGTCCCAACGCGGTAAATATTCCGGCGCTTGACGGACATAATTTTCTTCTACCACTTCCATAAAAGGCTCTAATGCTTTTTGTTCTTCTTCAAGAATTGATACTAATAAATAATGCGGTTGTTCCTCCGAATCTCCTAAATATTCATTAATGCGTGGTAGAACCGTTGAATTGTTCGGAAGCCACCAATGCTGATAAGCAAAATACGGGCAAGGTCCGACTTCAATTTCACCGACGATATAAATTCCGGGATCAACTCCCAGTGCGTACACCGCTCCCGGCGTCCGGCGATATTCATAAGGAATAAGCGAGATATCGTTTTCAATTTTTTCCTGCTCGTAATAGCCAAAAAGGTATGCACCGCTCGTATAATAAATGCTGAGAAAAACAACAACAAAAAGCGAGACGTATGAACTTGTTCCTAGCAGAAGCGCTCGCCGCCCTCTCAACCGTTCTTCGATTTTAATGCCATTCAAATAGAGGACGAAGGTAATGATAAAGGACGGATAATAAACCCAAAGATAGTCCATGTAACGAAAAACTAAAAGAAAGACTAATTCAAAAACGAGAAAATGAACAAAAAGAATCTCGTTTAAAACTTGATTGATGTTTTTATGCTTCCGTTCATGAAAATAGAAGAAAATAGTCAAAGCAAACAAAAGAACAATTAGAAGAATCGGCAAAAGCCTTTCAAGACTGACGAGGCTTTCATCGATGTAATGTCCGCCTTGGACAAAAATGGCTAGGAACATAATCTCTAAATAGCCATTGCGAACCGCGAAAGGAATGATGAAGAAAAAGGGGACAAAAAGACCGAAAATCGCTAAAGAAACAACGATCAGCAATCTCTTAAAATCACGGCAAGAATGGCACCAATAAACAAAATATGCGATAAAAAGGCTGCCGGCGGCTAAGGCGTCTAATGGTCTGGCGTTTAAAGATAAACCCATCTCTAATCCTAAAATCAGAGATCCGATGTATAAATCTCGTTTGTTTTCATTTAAAAGCGAAGGCAAAAAGAAATAAAGCCCCATTGCCATGAAGGGAAATACCCATTCTCCTTCTTGATTGCCCGCCATTGAACTGAAACGCAAAACGAGATAAAAAAGACCGGCCATAAAGGTATAAAAGCGACTTTTAATTCCTAATCGATAAATCGTTTCAAAAAGGAAGAAGAGTCCGACGCTATTGAAAACGATCTGCAAAAAGAAAACGCCGTAACGACCGCCTAAAAGAACGCCTAAAGCGTTGATGGCGACATGATAAAGGCCTTTATGATCAAAAATTTCTAAATAAGGGATACGTCCTTCTAACAACAAATAACCTGAATATAGAAAATAATTCGAATCGATATCAATATTGTCAAGGTTGGTTTTAGGATATAAAAAGGAAGTCGAAGTTGAACAGAAAATAACTGAAAGAACAGCAAAAAGAATCGCAAAAAAGAGAATCCATAAATGCGGATGCTGGCTGACTTTGTGCTCGCTTGTTATTTGCGTTTTCGCTTCATTTTCTGACATCGAGAGATATCTTACTTATCTAGAGAATAATTGCTACTAGAAAAGAAAGAAAAAGAGGCAGACAAACTGCCTCCTTTTAAACTTATTTTTTCTTACTTCTGAGCATTGAAATCAATATCCATTCCTAGATATCGATTGGCAGCCACCTCGGGTTCCAAATAATAATAGCGTTTCCCGCAATCTAATTTTCTAATTTCTTCAATCTCGGAATCCAAAAGTTCGAAGTCGAAGATCTCGCTATTTTCTTGGAGGTGTTGAGGATTGTTGGCGCTCGGAAAAATAATGTTCCCTTCTTGTAGATGCCAACGCAAGATAATCTGCGGAACGCTCTTTTGATATTTGTTAGACAATCTCTTTAACGTCTCTTCCTCAAAAAGAGTTTTGTCACCATGACCTAATGGATACCAGGCTTCTAAACGCGTTCCGTATTTCGCGATTTTTTCCTTTAATCCTCTTTGCTGATAATACGGATGACACTCAACTTGAAGGACGGCAGGGAGAATATTCGCTTCCTTAACGATCTCTTCAAATTTGAAGAATTCTAAATCAAAATTTGAAAGACCGATGCTCCGTACCTTTCCTTCTTCCACCGCCTTTTCCATCGCTTTATAAGCTTCTAGATACGCGCCATATGGTTGATGAAGGAGCAAGAGATCGATGTAATTTGTATCAAGCCTTTTTAAAAGATCGTCGATGGCTTCTTCAACTTTTTGATATTGAGTAGGCCAAAGTTTTGTGGTCAAAAAAATCTCTTCGCGTTTGACTCCGCTTCTTTTAATCGCCCGGCCGACAGCCCGTTCATTCATATAAGCGACCGCGGTATCGATATGGCGAATGCCGAGCTTCAAAGCGCGCAAAACGCTTTCCTCGCAAACTTCTGGCGTCGCTAAGAAAACACCGATCCCGAGACGCGGGATTTGATAATTGGAATTTAGAGCAATCGTTCTTGTATCGTCTCTCATCTCTTCTCTCCTTCTAAAAGTTTTAAATGCTCGTGGACGCTTCTATTGAATAACCCTTCCTCAAATCTAAGTTCGGAGTCGATAGCCTTCAAATCATTCATGACGTTCACCATATATTGCGGATCGTTCGTGTAACTGTTCGCGAACACTCGAATCAACCCTTGATAGCCTTTTAGACTCACAATAAAAGTCGCGATGGGCATCGGGAAGGTGTACCACCAAATCGGGAAAAATAAGAGAATCTCCTCATATTGAGACCAGTCGACATTGAATTCAACAATTTCAGGACGAAGACGCTTTTCCCATTCATGCTTCGCCTCCACATAAGCGCATTCATGATAATCGCTTGAATACGGTTTTTTCTTTTCAATGCGATAAATGTCTAAATGCAAGTCCTCGTTAATTTGCCTGACGAGGTGTTTGGTATTATTTGACCAACTGAAGTAAACAATCGCGCGTTTCATATTTCGCCTCCTTTTATAATTTAAAGCATTTAAAGAACGAAAATCTTATAGAAGTTTTGCAATTATCTATACGTAAAACGTATAATTAAAATATGATTGAAACTTACCTTCTAGAATATTTTATTGCCGTGATCGAGAACAAAAGCCTTTTGAAAGCAAGCGAAGTGCTCCATATCTCTCAACCCTCATTGACGCGTGCGATTCAAAAGTTAGAAGAAGAATTATCACTTACTCTTTTTACACGCGAACGTAATCGTCTCATTCTCAATTCCCAAGGAAAAATAATCGAAGAATATGCTCGTGACCTACTATCTTTAGAGCGGCGGTTAGAAGAAAAAGCAAAAGAACTTAAAGAGAGCGAAAACAGTTTACGTATCGGCTTGAGCGCTCCCGGACCGCTTTTCAGATATTCATCAATCCTTTTAAGCAACGCTAAATATCAAAAAGTCATCACCACTATCGAAGAAGAAAAAGCTTTGATTGCCAAAGTGAAAAACGGCCTTCTCGATTTAGCGTTCATCACCGAAGATTATCAAGATGATGAGCTTCTAACTCAACATATAATGGATGAACATCTATATATTTCTCTTCCAAAGACACACTTTCTTTCAAACGCGAAAAAAGGCCTTTATTTTCATGATGTTGACGGCCAATCTTTTCTTTTGGCGAAGGAGCTCGGCGTCTGGGACAAAATATTAGAAGAAGAACTCCCTAATTCACGCTTATTTAGACAGGATTTAGATAATTTGGATGAGATTGTTTCAGCCTCTTCTATTCCTTCTTTTGTCACCGACGTCACCATTGAGGATCATCGTTCGTCGGATCGCGTCTTCCTTCCGTTTTTAGATGATAAAGCCACGATTTCTTTCTATATCATCATCAAGAAGAAAAACAGTTCTCTTTTGAAGAACCTAAAACTCAACGGCAATTAGAAGTCTCATGCTTTATTTACAGAGAAAATGCAAACTATATGCTTATTCTGATTGAGAAAAACGACCTTGAATTATACAAGCGCCTGCTCCCACGCTTAGATTATGAGGAATTTCTCTCTTTGGTCGCCTCTAAAAAAGCTTACCGCGTCCATGAAGAAGGAAAGGACGTTGGACTCATTTTTTATGTCCTTTTATGGGAGAAATTTCCCTTTATCGAACATTTAATCATCGAAGAGAACTTTAGAAATCGCGGCTATGGAGGAAAAGCTCTCTCCGAATTTGAAAAATTGATGAAAGAGAAAGGCTATAAAATGCTTCTTCTTTCAACCCAGGTTGATGAAAAAGCTCAATTTCTTTATCGGAGACTCGGCTATTTAGACTGCGGAGGGCTCGTTCTTGAAAATACGCCCTACGACCAACCATTTGAACTTTTTATGAAGAAAAATTTAAATTGAAAATTCAAATTTCAAAATCGCCGAAAGGACTGGGGTTTGTCGTATCCATAATCGATTGGAGTTTTTCTTTTGTTTTTTGATAACAGGGCGCATCTCCGCATTTTTCATACCCTCTTGAGGCGTATTCATATGCTTTATCGTTATCAATTTTGGTGCCGATGCCGTGTTGATAACATCTAGCCGTGTTATAACATCCTTCGACATCAGAATAGACATCATCCGCAGCCGTTCGATAATACGCGAAGGCTTTAGCATAGTCTTTATTCACCACGCCATAGCCGTGCTCATAAAAGTCGCCCACTCTCACTTGCGCGCCCGTATAGCCCGAATAGCCGGAAGATTTAGGATGCGAAGTCGCGGCTTCAAGAAAATAATTGAAGGCTAAAACTTTGTTTTCATTTAAGCCATAGCCGCCTTCAAAATACATTTCGCCAATTAAATGAAGCGTTAAATGATTCAACTTATTGATTTTTAAGTACTCGCCATAATAATAAAGAGCCTTCTGATAATCTTTGGCTAAGCCCAATTCACCATTTTGATAAGCCTCCGCTAAAGAACTATAACCGATACCGCTGTTAACATTATCCTTCGATGCTTCTACTAATTTCTTTAGGTAATAAAGAGCGAGCTTTTCATCTTTCTTAACAAATTCGTTGCCGTAGTGATAAGCGCAATATAGATCAAAATAGGATTCGTAATAATTTAAAGAAGCAGCCTTCAATAAATATTCCCAGTTGTCTCTGTCATCATTGCCCCATTTGTAGTAATAGACAAAATAATTAGCCTCTCCCGAACCAAGCTTCGCTCCTTTAATCAGGAGTTCCTGCCAATCTCCGAAGCGTTCATCCATCTCAAACATGTCATAAACTAAGCGGGCTAAGTGATAAGCTGCCTCCCCGTCGCCGGCTAAATATTTTTTATAAGAAGCTTGTTTATCTTCTTCCAATTGCCTTTTTGCTTCTTCTAAAGCCCATTTAGAATAAGCAAGAATTTGATCATCATTTTGATGATATTTAACAACATAATCAAAATAGGAGATGGCCCGTCTTAAATTTTTCTTTGTTCCGATGCCGTTTAAATAGAAATAGCCGAGTCTCATCTGCGCTTCACGGCTGCGGTTAAAATCATAGGCTTTGTTATACCAATAAATCGCTTCGCTATAATCGATTGAAACCCCGTTTTGACCGAAGTCATACATATGACCTAAAGTCATCGCGGCATCGCCATCATCTTCGTATAAAGCCTTCTTAACTAAAACTAATACGTTTTTCGGGTAGTTATTTATCATAAATGTTCCCTAATCATTCTTTAAAATCTAAGAAAAGATTAGCATATTAACTGCTGAATTATCTATTAATTTAGCTTTAAAAATAACAAAAAAATCTTGACGTCATATACAACGTCAAGACAAGAAGGCAAATGGTGGCTGAGGGGGGATTCGAACCCTCGACATAGCGGGTATGAGCCGCTCGCTCTGACCAACTGGGCTACTCAGCCATTTGCTCTGGTGGAGCTTAGGGGACTCGAACCCCCGACCCTCTGCTTGCAAAGCAGATGCTCTCCCTCTGAGCTAAAGCCCCGTTCCGCAAAACGCGGCTTTGCTATTATAGCAAAGGACTTTTATTTCTCAAGTGGTCGTTTTGCTAAGACGAAAAGAGGAGTATATGATTTTCTCTCTTCATTCAAATATCGCTTGATAAACTCTTTCTTTAGAAGCGTCTCTACCAATAAGCCCGTCAAGAAAGAAGCCGTAAGCGAAAGTAAAAGCAAAAGAGGAAAGTAAGCAAAAACCAAAACGGAAGAAAGAAGAGAGGCTATAACAACCATCTGTGTGAGACTATGAAAAAAGCCACTAATTAACGAAATTGAAACATAAGAAACGCGCTTCTTGGTTCCCGATAAGAGAAGCATCACGCTATAAGAAGTTAAAGCGGAGGCTAATGACATATAGAAAGGATAAGACAAGAAAGTGCCCCGCAAAAAAGAAACAACAAACACGCGCGTCAAGAGCAAAAAGAACGATTCCTTAAAATAACCGAGAACTAAAAGGAACAACGTAATAGCGTTCGCTAGTCCAAGTTTGACCCCCGGCAAGAAAGTCGGAAGAAATCCCTCTAAATAACTGAGAATGATTTCAAGGGCTAATAAAAAAGCTAAAGTCGTCAGGGTTTTTAAACGCTGATTAGCCGATCGTGACTTCATTTTCCGCCCCTCCTTCAATGGAGATCAAAATCCCCTCAAATAAACAGATGAGCGGTCCTTCTTCCGCCTCGATAAAACCGCATTCCACGCATGTCTGAGATGGACACGGCGAAGAAACAATCGCGACTTTTTCTTCCTTGATTTCTATTTTAAGGATTCCGTCATGCCCTTCAATTTCATGATACCCTTCATCGTTTAAAGAGAAGGAAGAAATCAACGCGCCGTCTCGATAAACATGAACTCCCGGCACCTCTATCGTTTGAACAGGCAAAAACGCTAATCCGCCAATCAAAAAGCCAAGCGAAAGAAGAAGAAAGAAAATCAAAAAATCATAACGATGTTTGATAACAAACTCTTTCATCCTCTTTTAACCTCGAGATCAGGGCTTTGATAAGTAATTTCACCATTGTTGAGGAGAAGCACTTGATAATCATTCTCTTCAATCGTTTCAATGACTTCTTCTCCCAATAAAAGAAGATAAGTCGAATAAGCATCCGCCAAAGCGCAAGAAGAGCCTGTTACAAGCGCCAATTGATGTTTTGGAGTCGCGCTCCCGGTAAAAGGGTTCACGATATGCGAATAATATATTCCATCGCGGAGAATGCTTTGTTCATAAACGCTGGAAATTCCCAAAGAAGTTTCCTTAAGCTCCAAATAATATCCGTTGCCGTTTCGGATTCGTACTTTAAAGTTATCTTCATATTCGCCTAACGCTAAAGACGAAGTTCCGCCGTTTAAAAGATAGGAGGTAACTCCTCTTTCCTTGAGGAGTTCTTCGCCTTTCATAATCGCATAGCCTTTCGCTAACGACCCTAAATCCACCTCAGCCTCGCCAAGAAGCGTTAAAGAACCATCATCATTAAAAAAGAGGGAGGAATTTTCAATGATCGCGACTTCCTCTTCTAAAAGCTCCGTTGAAGGCAACGCTAAATCATCGTTAATCACTTCTTTCCAAAGATCGCTTAAGCGCCCGGACAAGATATTGACGTAACCACCAGTTTCCTCTTTGACATTTTCAGCAAATTCAAGAAGTTCCAATAAATAAGGCGAAGGATTGCTTAAATGACGGCTTTCATTCAATTCGTAAACTCCGTTTCCGTTTTGGCTATTTTCTTCTTTTGAAGCGATATCATCATATGTTTCCAGGAGTTTAAAAACAGCCTCTAAATCTTCTTCCGTGCCATCGAATAAGCGAATCTCAACATAGGTGCCGAAAAGATATTCTTGGCGACTGACAAAAGCTTCTTCTTGCCGACAAGAGAAAAGAGAAAAGAGAAAAAGTAACGGCAAAAGCCCTTTAAATTTCTGGAATTGTATACGTGCCATCTTGATTAGGATGTTCCTTTAAATAAGTGATGATCGGCTCGAAATTCGCGTCTTTTTTGCCAGGTTTGCATTGGCTGAGCTTTTTAACTTTCCCGTTTACAATCGCTTCTGCCATCGCGTTGCAGCCAGCCTCTCCGCAAGCCCCGCAATTATAGTTAGGCAAAAGACGAGCGACTTCCTTAATTCGCGGATCCTCCTCAACCCTAAAAAAGCGCGAAGCGAAATATAAAAGTAACCCAAGCAAAAACCCTAGAACGATAAGAACAAGAAAGGCATAAAGAACGTTCATTTTTCTCCCTCCCGGTTATCACATTTTTCTTTGCAGTTCATACAAGCGTGGAATAAACGATAACGCTTCTCGCCACGACGGTTATAAAGAAAAAGGAAAACGCTGAGACCTACCAAGAAAACGATAAGCAAGACCACTAATAAAATGTAAACCCACTGTTCCATTTTCAAACTAACCCCTGCAGTCCCATAAAAGCGACCGCCATTAAGGCCGCGCTGATCAAAGCTATCGGTAAACCTTTGAAGGCGCCCGGAACTTCATCGCTTTCCAAGCGTTCGCGTAAAGCAGCGAATAAAACAATCACCAATAGATATCCGAGGCTTGTCCCAATCGCATTAGCCATCGACATCAAAAAATCTAAACCGCTGTCGGTGTTTCCTTGCGCAACCCCTAAAACAGCACAGTTCGTCGTGATTAACGGCAAATATAAACCAAGACTCTTATGAAGAGATGGAGCTTTTTTACGGATGAAAAGAGCCACCAATTGGACTAAAGAAGCAATCACCAAAATATAGACGAGGGTATCTAAATAAGGCAAACCGGCTGGCACCAATAAATAATGATAAAGCGGCCAACAAACTAAAGAGGCAAGGATGATGACAAAACTGACTGCCAAACCCATCGAAAACGCTGATTTGATTTTGTTTCCGACACCGACAAAAGAACAAATGCCGTAGAAACGCGAAAGAACGACGTTATCCATGAGACCGCTGGAAACGATCGCGAGAAGAAAAGCAACAAAATAAGTCATTTTTGGGCCTCCATCTTTTTCTTGAGCAACGCTTTACGCTTCTTGTAATTTCGAAAAGCTTGAATCACGGCGAGAATGACGCCTAAGACCAAGAAAGCGCCCGCCGGATTCTGGAAAAGTGAAATCGAATAATCGAATAGAAGCGTCCCATCTCCACTATAAGCTTTCAAAAAAGGCACTTGATAATAAGGAAGGAAATCGAAAACCGCACCAATCGTCAAAAAACCAGTCCCTAAAACTTCACGTATAAAGGAGATTAGAAGAAGAGCTAAAGTGAAACCGATGCCGTTCCCGACGCCGTCGAGAAAAGAAAGAAAAGGACCATGCGAGGAAGCAAATGCTTCTGCCCGTCCTAACACGATGCAATTAACGACTAATAAGGACAAGAAAACGCCTAAGGAAGAATATAACGCCGGCAAAAAAGCCTCTGCCAACATCTTCGTGATCGTAACGAAAGCCGCGATAATAATGATGCGGCACGGCGTTGCAATTTCTTCCGGCACAATTTTTCTCGTCAAAGAAACTAAAACATTCGAACAGACGAGAACAAAAAGGAAGAGCAAGCCCATCCCTATCGCTGATTCAACATTCCGTGTGACTGCTAAAGAAGGACATAAACCCAATAGCGAAACAAGGAGTGGATTTTCTTTGATGATGCCGGCTAAAAAGCTCTCCTTCATCTTCGCCATCCGAAGCGTGCGTTCTTCACTCTTCAAACTGCTGCTCATAAATAGTCGCCGCCTCCTCTACCATATCGCGAATTAACGAAGCGCCGTAAGTAGCCCCGCAATTAACCTCATCTAGGCCGATTTCGCCATTATTTAAAGGACCAAGATAATTGTCCTCTAAAACTTGACCATATGATTGTCCGTTCTCTAATAGAACAACACGTCCACATCCTTCATCGTTAAAACCAACAAGCAAGGAAATAACTCCGTAATTATTTTGGCCATTAGCCTCATAGATATAGCCTAACGTGTTTTCTCCCTGAAAGGCTTGAGTCACTTGAACAACATATGTGTAACCATCTAATTCCTGAGCCTCACCGAAAGAAGTCGCTTCTGGATAAACTTCTTTTAACTTTTTTTCGGCATTTTCTTTTTGCGCGGACTCAATGATCGGGGAAGTTAAAAGATTGACGCTTGAAATCAAAAGGGCCGCCACCCCGCCGATTAAAGAAAGGGTCAACGAAACTTGCAGCCACTTCGGAAGTTTTTTCATAAACTCAAACCTCCAAAAAACGATCCTAAAAGGACGATCATAAGAGCGAAACTTTCGCTTGAAATCAAAGTGATTGCCCCTTTCCACGAAAAGCGCGGCGACAAATAAGGGATTCGTTCTAAAGCCGGAGCGATCATGTTCGCTAGAAGAATCGAGAAAGCCACCCCTTCAGGAAGAGCGGCAAATAAGCGGATTAAAACTACAATAATCCCCGCAAAAGATGCATATAAATAACGTTGATTCGAACCGAGAGGCATCGTTACTGGATCAGTCAGCATTAAAACGCCGCCAAACAGAAGACCACCCATCAAAAACTCGCGTGTCGCAAAATCAAAGGGATTGATGCTTGGTACTTGCGTATATATGGCAACGCCCGCGAAAAGCATCAAAAAATAAAATGTTGAAAAGTATGTGAGAGGAATTCGCCAGTCAATCGTGTGACGAACAAGAAGATAAACCAAGGAGATGAGAATAAGGATTTTGGGAGTTTCTCCTAAACTTCCGGGCATCAAACCAAAAATCAGTTCCTGATATGAATAATCATATAGATGGGCTGAAATGGAATTTGTTAAATTGCCGAGAGCAGTTCCGCCGCCGACAACATCAAAAAACGGCGTGCTCTCATGAGTCAAAGAAGAGCCAAAACAAATCTTCGCAACGACAACCGCCACTGCTGCTGGATTAAAAATGTTGTGGCCGAGACCTCCAAACGCCAGCTTACCAAAGACAATTCCGATAAAGGCTCCGACAAAGACTCCGTAAAGCGGCATTGACGAAGGAAGGCATAAACACATAATCAAAGCACTGATCGCGGGCGTCAAAGCATTGTTCAATTTATAACCCTTAAGCGCTTCTTTCATCCGCTTTTTAAAACTGATTTTGCCATCGCTTAAGGCGGGTTTATAACGAAGCAAAACGAAAACGAATTCAGAAATTAACATTGTGATTAACGAGACGAGGAACATTAAAAAAGCTTGCAGTTGGTAAATGACTAAAGACCAAATGACGAGGGGCGCCAAAGCAATCAAAACATCAATCATCATCCGCTCAATAGAGTCATGACGACGAAGATGCGGGCTATTTTCTTTCACTAAACTTAAGTTGCTCATAATTTGGCTAAAAGCTTTCCTCTTCTCACATAATCCGTAACGCTTAAATGACTTGTGCATGCGTAAGTGCAAAGCCCGCATTCAATGCATTTTTCTGGGTGCAAAGCCTTAACTCTCGCACGGTTTGCACTTTTGACTGCCCGCATGATTTGGGCTGGATTTAATCCTGTCGGGCACGATAAAACGCATGAGCCGCAACGGATGCACGTCTCTTCTTTATTCTCTTTTTTCTCTAAAACCAAAATAGAAGTGACGGTCTTTGTAAAAATCGCATCGTCGCTTGGCAAAGATGCTCCCATCATCGGGCCGCCTAAAATAAAAACCTTAGGTGTTGTTTCGTCTTTATAACCACCGCAATAAGGCAAGATATAACGAATAGGCATGCCGATTCGCACTTTAAGATTCGATGGATATTTTAATCCGTCGCCAGCAAACGAGACATAACGTTCAAAAACCGGTTCATTGTGTTTAACCGCTTCATAAAGGCCGGCGGTTGTCGAAACGTTGAACTCCAAAACGCCATAATCCAGAGGACGCTTGCCAGCTTCAATTTGGATTCCGGTTGTCGCTTTGATCAAAGCGTTCTCCCAACCCTGAGGATAGAAATTTCCGACTTTCATAAGGCGGATTCCTTGTTTATCGTAACGGCGAAGGACTTCCTGATAAACCGTCTCAATATCTTTATATTTCTTTTTGATTCCGATAATTAAGTTATGACAATTAAAGCAACGTTGGAGAATGCGACACCCCTCTAAGACCTTCAAAGGATTTTCAAGCATGTAACGATGATCGGCGCTTATAAAGGGCTCGCATTCAACGCCGTTGATCACCAATGTATGAATCTGATTTTTGCTAGCGAGCTTAATATAAGTCGGGAAAGAAGAACCTCCTAAACCGACAAGAGAAGTTTCTTTGGCAATCTCAACAATTTCTTCTTGTGTAAGAGAGGCAATCTCCTCCTCGCTCCGGTCATGAATGCTTGGAACTTTTTCATCAAGATAATCGTTCGCAATCTCTAAAAATTCCACTTCCTTGCCCGAGCGATGATAATGTTTGGAATAGCCTTTCACAGTCCCGGAAACCGTTGAATGAATATTTTGTTCAAAGAAAGGACCGCTGCGCTTGCCGATTACCTGTCCCATCAAAACCCGTTCACCAGGCTTGACGTAAATCTCGCCTTTGCCCGCACGCGCGTTTGTGACTGCTAAATAAATTATCGGAGGAGGCGGAACTTGAATCGTTGGCAAAAGACCCAATGTCTTTTTGCCGTTTTCAATTTGCCGGACTTTTTTAATCATGCCTCTTGATTATAACCAATCGGTAATTTTAAAAAAGATTGCGCGCGAAGTTGCGCAACAAGCAAAGAAAATGAACGCATCAGATAACACCTTTACTTTTTATATTTTAGTAAGCACTTAACTAACAAAATTCTGTTTGATAATAAAAATATTTCGAAATGATTTCACTCGGATATCAGTATTAGATTACCACTTTAAACTCTATCAGTATTTCTTTATTTATAGCAAAAACATCTTTCAGTTATCGACGTTATAAATAATCCGCAAAAAGTAATAAGGGATCAACATCTCAAAACGGAATTGTTCTAACGTTTTCTCGTTTATTTTTCTAACAAGCGAGAGGCGGAAACCGGAATTGTAGTGATCGAAATAAACTTGTACTTTCTTCTCGTTAAAGAAGAGACTTATTTGCCCGTTATAGAGGGCTTTTAAATGCAAAATGCCCGCGATTAAAGACGGCGTTAAAACTTCATAAATCTTTTCGAGCGAAGTTCCTTCATAGCTCACCTTGTAAGTAGAATCAAATTCCACCGATTCGCTTCTCAATTCATTCGGGCAAAGGTCTTTCTTTAAACGAAGCGAGGCCCGACGATCAACAATCGACAACTTGAAATCAATGTTTGGATGGTCAATCAAGATAAAACGTCCGCCTAAATCGACAATGCCGTATTGCCTTTTAGCGCTTCCTTTTCGCTTTTCATCAACGCTCAAAGCCGAACGATATTTATTTGGGTTCCCTTGCGTTTCATAGCCGAAGCTGCTGAAGCCGTAACCAAAAGCTTTGCCGTTACAAAAAGAAGCGTTGAGAGGGTCGAAATTCTTTTTTGTGAATTTCCGAATCTCCATCACAAAAGGCGCTAAATTTTTGACTCGATATGCATAATGAAATTCTTGATACTTCCCTTCAACGGCCCTATTTGCCCACGCATCAAGAAAAAGACGTTTAAAGGAAGAAATATCATGAAAAATCAAAGACACAAAAAGCGAAATGCCAGGGATGAAAAGGATGAAGCCAACCGGAAGAAAAATCGGCATAAGGTTAGAATCGCTTCCAAGAATCGCGCCAGTTATGATAAGCGCGAATCCGCCAGCACCCGAAATTGAAGCGAAAATGATGTAGAAAACAACACGAATCAAAGCAAAAACGCGCTTGCGGTTAATGAAAGCAATAAATTCCTGCGCATCGACAAAATTCGGAATCTTTTCTTGTTTCATCAATTAAGTATAACTTGTAATGGCAAGAAGTTAGAAGGACTAAAGTTAGAAGGAATTAAATCCAAACGTTCACCCGCTTCCTTAAGACCGTCAAAAGAAAGAAGGAGATAGCTGCTCATGAGCGGCATTTGTCCCGGATTATTAAACAAAGTCACAAAGAGAATCACTAAAACAACGCCTAAGACGATACGGTAAACGCCAAAGCCGATGAAAGTATGTTTCTTAACAAACGCGGTGAGGAATTTGATTGCCAATAAAGAGACGATGAAGGCAACAACAGCCCCAACCGCCAAATAGCCCCACTGCATTGAAGAAATCGGTTCTTCACTGACAAAAAACTTAATTCCTTCGAAAAGAGAAGCGGCAACCATAATCGGAATCGAGACATAGAAACTGAATTTGGCAGAGGTCTCGCGGTTACAGCCGATCAATAGAGCAGCAAGAATTGTGATCCCGCTCCGCGAAGTTCCGGGAATTAAAGAAAGAACCTGAGCGATACCGATGATAAGAGCAGTCTTCCATGTAAAATCTTTAAGCGAGGAAACAGTCGGAGCTTTATGAAACTTCTTCAAAAGCAACTCAATAACGATAAAAGCAACGCCATAAACGATGAGCGTGACTGTAACTGTAATGTAGTTATAAAGATACTGATCAAGCAAATCATTGAGAATCAAGCCTAAAATCCCGGCCGGTAAACAAGCAATTAAAATATAAAGCCACGTCCAATAAATTTCTTTTCTTTGCTCCTTGCTTTTGCTCTTGCTCCAAGGCCAAAGTTCACGGAAAAAGTAGACAATAACTGCTAAAATTGCCGCAAATTGGATAAAGACGAGAAAGAAATTCCAAAAATTAGGACCGCCCAATGATAGATTGAAATATGAGAAAAGGCTCTCGGCGATGATCAAATGTCCGGTTGAAGAAATCGGCAACCATTCGGTCAAACCCTCAATAATTCCAAGAATAATAACTTCTAAAAATTCCATAAGGATATTCTACTCAGCCCACAAACAGCATCAATAAAAAGGAAGAGACGCATCAAAGATTCAACAAGCGACTGGCAAACGAACAATGCGATTTGAGACTATAGCCATCCCTATCAGCAATTTCTTTTACCATCGACACGAGTTTTTGCCCGATGCCTTGACCTCTTAAAGTGGGCGAGACAAGCGTTCGCGTGATCACTAATTCCTTTTTCGGTGTCTTATGAAAAAGGATTTTAGCAAGCACTTCCCCGTTTTCGTCTTTAAGGAAGATTCCATCTTCTTTTATTTCTTCTCGGAGATTCATGATAATTTCTCAAAATCGGAAGCACCGTGTTTGCAAATCGGACAGATGAAATCAGCGGGCAAGTCTTCTCCCTCATAAATATAGCCGCAAATCTTGCAAATCCAGCCTTTTTTCTTCGTTTCTACTTTTGGAAGCGGCTTGATGTTATTCATGTAATAATCGTAAGTGAGACTCTCTTCGTTATTTAAAACGCGTGTCTTTTTAATTTTAAGGAGATAGCCGAAATGACTTTGGAAATCAAAGACCTCGACCACTTCTAGTTCAAAGTAGGCATTGACGTATTTATTGAGGTAATTAACGCCATTATCGGCGATAGAGAAATCGCTATAAGCTTCGAATTTATCGACGTCCCGTCCCGATTGATAGCCGAAGCGCTGAATCAAAGAAAAAGGCGTGTGCTTCGTTAGAATCGAAAGATTGAGGGCGCTCCCTTTCTTTAAAAGCGAAGCGCTGTAATTTTGCTTGTTTAAAGTCACCAAAAGTTGATTGGGATTGCTTGAAACCTGCATTACCGTATTGATGATGCATGCGTTTTGTTTTTTCCCGTCGAAAGTCGATAAAGCGAAGAGTCCATAAGGGATTTTAAAGAGAGGATTGTCATCTTCTTTCCGACGCGCCAAAGAAGCAAAAATCGTCTCCGCCAAAGCTTTAAGGAGGGTAGCATCACTCTCTTTAACCGCCGATTTGATCGTGATCTTTTCTTTAATTTCTTGGAATCCCGGAAGCGTTTTTAAGAAATCCTCAATAAGTTTTCCGCTCATTGGAGCCCAGCTCCCGTTTTCAACGACCGCGAACTGACGATTCTTGAGATTGTGTTCTTTTAAATCCTCAAGGAATTCTTTAACGGGCGTAAAAATGCCCGCGTTATAAGTTGAGGCAATGACGACAAGATGGGAATATTTAAAAGCCTCAGACACTAAATATGATTTATCGGTTTTGCTCGCGTCGTACAAAGCGATTTCCCGGAGCCCTAATTCCGCTAATTGATCGGCCACAATGTTCGCGGCCACTTCGCCATGTCCGTAGATGCTGCCATAAACAATGAGGACGCCCTGCACTTCCGCCTCATAACGCGACCACTTGTCGTAAAGGCTTAAAAGGTAATTGAGATCCTGCCGCCAAATCGGTCCGTGAAGCGGGCAAATTGTCTCAATGTTCAATAAACTGGCTTTCTTGAGCAAAGCCTGCACTTGATCGCCATATTTTCCAACGATGTTCGTGTAATAACGCCGCGCTTCATCTTCAAACTTTTTTTCGAATTTGACGCGATCCGCGAACAAATTGCCGCTTAAGGCTCCGAACGTCCCGAAGGCGTCCGCGCTGAAAAGAGTTTTTGTGTAACTATCATAGGTGACCATCACTTCAGGCCAATGAACCATCGGGGCCATCGCAAAGTTCAAAATATGTTTTCCGAGCGTTAAAGTGTCTAATTCTTTTACGATTTCTATTTTCTTCCACTCGAGATCCGCCAAATAATTCTTAAACATCAGAAGCGTTTTGTTGTTGAGCACCAAAGTTACTTCTGGATGAAGTTCTAAAATCCTTCTAAGCGAGCCGGCGTGATCGGGTTCCATGTGTTGGATTACTAGATAATCCAGCGGACGACCTTTAAGCGTTTCTTGAACTTTTTCAACAAAACTCTCTTGCACGCTTTGATCAACCGTGTCCAAAAGACACGTTTTTTCATCAAGAATGAGATAAGAGTTATAACTGACGCCATCGCTTAAAGGATAAATGTTCTCGAAAAGGGCTAAACGTCTTTCAGAAGCCCCGACATAATAAGTATCTTTTTGAACTAAACGCGGACTGTACATATTTTATTTACCTCGCTTCTAAAACTATACATGAAAAAAAGCCTTCCTGTTAAGGAAAGGCTCTTTTAAATTAAGCCGGGACAACAACGGTTCCGTCTTCTCGAATTTCTAATTCCATCCCATCTTTCACAGTCTCAAGAAATTCATCTCCGAGACTGTCGATCGCGATGAGACCGACTTTGTTCCAAACGTTTGAAAGAATTAATCCGGAAGCGGCTAGAGGATCGATTTCTTTGCTGAAGAGCCAAACCTTCGGGGCTAAATCGCGAACCGCGACGGTCTGAATGACCATTCCGCCGGTCGTTGAACCAATCGTTTCCGGCAAGCAAAGGATTTTGCCTGTGATGTTTTTCTTATAAAGATCGGGATTATTTTGATCGCCCACGATAATTTTTTTCGCAGTCGGGAGCAAGGCGCTATTTTGAAAACTTGCCAAGGTGTTGACGCCATAACGCGAAACAACCGCTTCGCCCTTAAAGCGGCCACCGAAAATCACACGGCCCTTAAATTCTTTCATCGTGTCTGCTCCTTTCCGGAAATAATCGCGAGAATTTCTTCGTCTTTGTAATAACGTGCTTCCGAATAGGTTCTTAACTTGTTCGAATTCGTAATGATCGGCTTCCCGCCGGCAACGGGATTATCAACATACATCAAAGGACAAATATAACTGAGATGAGCGTTGCCTATCTTTTGGAACGTTTGATATTCAGGCGTTTCTTTAAAAGCTTTAAGAACGGCTGGAGCGCTCGTGAAGATTGTTTTAACCGCTAATTTCTTGCGTCCGGTTTCCTTTAACGCTTTCTCGAGTTTGTGGGTCCAATCTTTGAGTTGTTCCAATGTCAAATGCGGACAACCGATGAAAGCCTTATGCGGTTTAGCGTTTTTCTTCTTCCACATCACCGGATAATTTTTATAAACACGCTCGAGCTCTTCATCATCGATGACATAGGTTTTATAGCCTTCTTTGAGAAGCGCTTCTTTTTCCTTTTTGGCTTCGGGCGTAATGCCAGCGATGTGATATAGACCCACCGCTCCATTAGAGGCTGTCGCGGCTCCGAAATCTTTAAGATAGGCGATCGTGCTTTCGTTAGGCAAAGGCTCTAAAAATTCTTCTAAGCCTTCAACGTAAGGAACTTCTGCAATGACCTTCATTCCGATGGCGCTTCCGAGAATTTGCGCCTCTGGACGCTTGCTTGTTTTGACAACGACTTTCCAAGTGGCCTTTCGTCCTTCATCGGTCAAAAAGCCAAAACGCGGAACGACTCCCAAGATCGCTCCGAAGGTATCCACAATCCCGGAATTGCGATTGCAACGCGCTCCTAAAACTGAGTTGGCGAAAACAACCGCTGAAGATTCAGACCACGAAAGAATGTCGCCTTCTTTCGGCGTGTTCCCGACTTCTTTTAAATAGCAAGCGCAACTAAAGCCATCCTTGTCAGTTAAACCAATCTTTTCTAATTGAGTCTCGTAATCCTTTTGTTTCCCGTACATAATCTTTGAGAAAACAAAGCGTTCTAAAGGACCGCAAGAAACGTTTTGGTAATCAAGAGGGCGCGGATCCATCGTGAATCCTTCTTCAACCTTCAAGCCGTTGGCGATCAATTCATCCATCAACGGATAAACCGGTTTCAACATCGAAATGCCGAAAGATGTGACGAAATGGCTCTTTTTATGGGTGACTGGAACAAGCGAATCCGCATGAAACAAATCGCCATAACGGACCAACACTTCCATCATCTTTTGCTTTGTTTCGCCCTGATCTCCACGGAGAATCGCTTCTTCCTCGGGCTTTAATTTCATACGCGGTGTGTACATATTCGCTCCTATATCTTCATCGCTACTTCGTAAGCTCGCCAAATGACGTGCCGGAGATTGCCGACATAACGGCAATCGCCCACAAGATAAGTATTGTGACTCTCCTTGACTAAAGGAGCTGGATTATACCCGGCTGAAACGATGACGCTATCATAGGGAATCCGCACTTCTTCATTTTTCTCGTTGAGGCAAATAACTTCTTTCTCTCTGATTTCCTTAAGCTTAGTTTGCAAATAAACCGGGATTTTGTGGAGAGCGAAATAATCACGCAAATATTGAGAATTCGCCATGCAAACGCCCGGCTGAGCAATCAAGTCATTTTTCATCTCGACGATGCTTGGCTTCTTGCCTTCTAACGCCAATTCATAAGCGATTTCAGAGCCTGTTAAGCCTCCGCCGATCACGACGACGTTCTCGCCGACTTCTTTGCCGTTTAAATATTCGCAAGCCTCTAAAGCACGTTCGATTCCTTTAACGTTTAATTTCTTTGCTTTAGCCCCGGTTGCAATCACATGAACTTCTTCTTTTAATTCGCTCAAATCATGAACTTCGTGATTGAGGTGAATTTCGATGTTCAATCGCTTCATCTCATTTTCGTACCACGAAAGGAGTTCACGCATCTTGCCTTTAAAAGAGGCAGCGCTTGCGGCCACGAAGATGCCTCCAAGTCGTCCGCTTTTCTCATAGATGACAGGATGATGTCCGCGGAGAGATAAAACACGAGCCGTCTCCATTCCCCCGATGCCGCCGCCGATAATCGCGACTGTCTTCGGTTTCTTTGTTTTCTTAATGTAATGCTTATTCGTTTGCATCGTTTCAGCATTGACAGCGCAGCGCGCCATGTGCAAAGAATCTTCAAGAGGTTGATCGTTCGCGCTGTCCTTATAACGCGCCATCGTGAAACAACCGTTATGACAGCAAATGCACGGCCGAATCTCTTCCATCCGTCCCTCTAAAACCTTAGTGACCCATTCAGGATCAGCTAAGAAGGGCCTTGCAAAACCAACTCCATCAATTTTGCCGTCTTTAACTGCTTCGGCACCGCTATAAATGTTCATCCGCCCAGCCGCCACAACCGGAATCGTCACAAATTTCTTAATGTGTTCGACATCGGCCAAGTTGCAGTTCTCCGGCATATAGATCGGCGGATGCGCCCAATACCAAGCATCATAAGTGCCGTTATCGCAGTTGAGCATGTCATAACCAGCATCCTCTAAATATTTGGCGGCCTTTTCGGCTTCCTCCATGTCGCGTCCCGCTTCTACATAATCTTCACCCGGCAAAGCGCCCGCACGGAAACCTTTCGTTTTCGATAAAACCGAGAAGCGAAGCGATACGGGGAAATCTTCACCGCACGCTTTTTTGATAGCCTTTACGATTTCTACGGGGAAGCGATAACGATTCTCAAAACTTCCGCCATATTCGTCAGTCCGCTTATTGATGTAACGAAGTGTGAATTGATCGAGGAGATAACCCTCATGAACCGCGTGGATTTCAATGCCATCAACATCAGCTTCCTGCAATAACTTAGCCGTTTTGGCAAAAGCCTCGACGAAATGGCGAATCTCTTTAATCGTCATCTCGCGCGACGGCACTTTGTCTGACCAAACGTTCGGACTCGGTGATGAAGAAGCGCAAATCTTATCAAAATTCATGAAAGGTTTCGATAAAAAACGCAAGAACTGATTGGTGTGTAACTTTTCCATCATCGGAGAAATCGTGAAACTGCGACCAAAACCGGCTGTTAACTGCACAAAGAGTTTCGCTCCCGTTTTATGAACTTCCGCCATGAACTCTTTCAATTTCCGATACATTCCCTTTTTCCGGTATAACCACTGGCCTAACATCGGGTTATAAACCGGCTGAATTCCCGGAAGAATCAATCCGACATTGTTCTTCGCCCGCTCGAGAATGAAATTCGCGGCTTCTTTGTCGAAATGGTTGATCTCCATCCAACCTAAAAGTGATGTTCCACCCATCGAAGTCAAAACAATGCGGTTTTTCATCTCCACATCTTTAATCTTCCAAGGTGTGAACAAAGGCATCAATTGCTCGTCCATAAATATTACCTCGTGTCTTTAATATAGCACCTCCCATTAAAGACAAGAAAGCGCTTTTCAACTTTTAATAGTTAGAAAGCTTCTCATTCTTTTTCAAGAGATATTCATCAAGCGGAGAACTGATGATGTAGAAAAGAGGAATTGTAAGAAAGATGACCCATGTCGGGTGCCAAATATTTGAAAGCACACCGACTAGGCAATAAATAATGACAATAAGAACCGGATAACAAAAATCAGAAACTTTCTTCTTTTCTAAAGCAGTGAAAAAGCTCATCACGACCGGCACCGAAACAAGGAACGCCCAACTATAATACCAGCCATTCTCCAATAAAAATCCCATGAGCAAAAAGCCGAGAAAAGCGAGAAAAAGATAAATGACAGAAATTAGATTTCCGATTTTTGTTGAGGCTTTATGTCTTTCTTTCTTTTTATCTTGCGTTTCGATTTTTATTTGATCGCTCGTTATTTTGACTACTTCATCGCTACTCTTAATTTCAATGCCCTCTGAAGAAATGCGAATCTCGTCTTTATCGTCTAGAATTTGAGCGTTAGAAGAATCTTCCTTTCTTTCGCTTTCTTCCTTAACCAATTCATCTAAGGAGATTTCATAAAGGCGTGAAAGAAGAATTAAATTATCTAAATCCGGCGTTGCTTCCGCGCGTTCCCATTTAGAGACCGCTTGCCTTGAAACTCCTAAAATTTCCGCCAATTGTTCTTGTGATAAACCCTTCTTCTTTCTTAGTTCAGTGAGACGTTCGGCAAATTTGATGTTCATATCTTTTCTCTCCTGACCCCATTATCTTAAAGAAAGATTTAGGCGACCACCAACTTTGCTTTTCATGGGCCGCAACTATCGGTTGCCCTGGCTTTTGGAGTCCTTTTTGCTCAGTTTTCTCTTGTTTGGAAATAAATATTTTAATAATCTCGTCTTTTCTTTTGAAAGTAGAGAAAAGTCCTTGTTTTTCTTTTCGAGAATGAAAAAATATCTTCATGCGAAAAAATTTAATTAAATTGTCCCTCCTTTTGAGTTGTGTGCTCTTTGCGCTTTTAGGATGCGGGAACGTCTCTTCTAGCAGTTCTTCCTATTCAAGCAATGAAAGTTTTTCTTCTTCATCATCAAGTGAGGCAAGCAATGACGCAACTTCCTCCAACAGCTCTTCCAGTTCAATCGATCTTCCTGCTCGCCTCCCGACAGAGATTGAAGAAGGCGTGATTCTCCATGCTTGGAATTGGTCGATGGAAACCATCAGAGAAAACCTGCCTCTTATCGCCGAAGCTGGTTTCACCACTATTCAAACATCGCCGATGCAACCGCAAAAAGATTATTATTCAAATGGCAACTGGCGAGGCGAATGGTGGAAACTCTATCAGCCGCTTGGCTTATCAGTGGCGACAAAGAACAACGCGCTTGGAACAAAGGATGATTTAATCGCGCTTTGCGAAGAAGCTGAACGTTACAACATCAAAATCATCGTTGATGTTGTAAGCAATCACCTCGGTGGCGGCTCAAGCGAAAGCTTCAATTCTGGAGTTCAAGAATACGAACCTGAAATCTATGAAAACAATTTGCTCCATCAAGGCGTGGGACTCGTAAACGACAACAATCTTGAACAACTAGTGAGAGGTCATCTTGGCGATTATCCAGATTTAGCCACTGAAAATCCCATCGTCCAAAACGCGGTTCTCGACTTATTAAAAGAGTACGTCGATTGCGGCGTCTCGGGCTTTCGCTTCGATGCTGCCAAACACATCGAAACGTCTTACGATGGAGAATACGCTTCAAATTATTGGAACTATGTTCTTTCTAACGCTGAAACATATGCAGAAGAAACATATGGCAAAACGCTCTACTACTATGGAGAAATTCTTAATACTCCGGGTTTAGGACGCGATATTCGTCAATATGTAGAACTGATGGATGTGACTGATAACGTTGCCAGTGCAAGGATCCTTGATTGCGTAGAAAATAACGACCCTTCTGTCCTTGTCGATGAGGATTTTTATAACTACGAACTCCCGGCTCATAGTCTCGTCCTGTGGGGAGAGTCGCATGATACCTATGCGAACGACTCTCACGAAACAACCTACATTGCGCAAAGCGAGATCGATAAAGCCTATGCCGTGGCTGCTTCTTTCAATAACACGACCGCGCTTTATTTTGTAAGACCGGAGGAACAAACGATTCTAGGGGCAAGAGGAAGCGATAATTTCTTGAATCCCGCGATTAAAAACGTCAATGATTTCCATAACAACTTTCTCGGAAGCGAAAACGAAATCTCCGCAAACGGCAGTTATTTCATCAATTATAAAGAGAATGAAACCGCTAGAGGTTTCATGCTCATCAACTTTGATGAAGGAAATAATAACATCTCGCTTTCAAATGTCTCGTTGCCAGACGGAAATTATTTAGACTCATTAAGCGGCAACCTTTTTACCGTTAATGAAGGACAATTAGAAGGGACGATGGACTCCTCCGGGATCGCTACTCTCTACAATCTAGAAGACTATGAACCAAGACCCGCAATTAGAGTTTCAGATGACGGAAATTCTATTCATTCAGCGCCCTTCTCATTAACGATTGAGGTAATGAACGCTGAGGAGGCCTTCTATCAAATCGATGGAGGAGAACGTGTTTATTTTGAAGATGAAACAACACTCCTTCTGGGTAAGGGAATCGAAGAAGGGAATATAACGCTTTTTATAAGCGCAAGAAACGGAGAAAACGTTGTCGAAAGAGAATTCATTTATCGTTTCGGCGAAGAAAATCCCCTTTTATTGACTGTTGATAACATTCCAGAGGAGCAAAGAGAAAATCGGAGAATTTATGCTTGGGTTTGGGGCGGCGAAAATGGTTCGCATTTTGTGAACGGAACGCTTAATAACGATAGTTTCTCCTTTCTGGTGGCAGAGGATGACACAAATTTCCTCTTAGCGACTTTTACGGAAAATACCACGAATCCCAGTTGGGACTTATGTCTTTCTCAAACTGATGATCAAACAATAATTCTCGGAAACGTTTACGACGGAAATAACTTTCAGTGGCGGAATCATTAATCGGCAATCCGCTCAATTTTGATGATGACTGGCCGTAATCCGTCATTGCAAGAAACAATCGCGACACCCGGATGCTTTTTCGTATCAATCCAATCATCGTAATACCAATTGTCGCTCCCGTTGACTAAAGCAAAAACATATTGATAAATAGCTTTCCACGCTTCATCGCAAAAGCCTAGAGGCTTCTCGTATTCGGTATAGAAAACCTGCCCTTCTTTCATAAGAGGGCAAACGGATAAGCTTTCAATGCCATATTCTTTCGCCAATTCGCTTTGGAAAGTAGTTTTAAGAATTCTGATTTTGCATTTCTTGAGCATTGTTAATTTCAGTCATCATAATTAACCTTAATCTAATTTATTCTAGCAATAAACGCAAATTCCTATAAAAATTCTTATCTTCTAAAACACCTTTATAGACAACTTTTTTATACTCGCCTATGGAAACCTTCTCTAAATAATCCACTTCTAATAAAGCTCTAAATAATTTTTTAATTTCGTTCTTTTCCATGTCAGCAAAAAGTCCATAACTTTTGTAATTTTGAAACGAAAATCGTCTGCTTGTAGGGCTTTCTTCTCCCTTAAAAAATTCGACAGTCTGATTGAAAGTCAAAGGTCCGTGGTCAGCAAGAAAAGGTTTCAATTCATCAAAAGAAGCGTCGATCATTTGAATTATTTTTTTGAGAGACTTGCCAAGGAAAAGGAAATTTTCATCTTTAGTAATAGAAAAATCTTGTTTTAATTCTCTAAGATCTTGGGTATACGTCCTCTCATCCAAAAGAAAATTACAGCCTGTCCCATCCTCCTTATAATTGCTACATCCGAGTATTCTTTTCCCAGCTTCATTTCCTTTTTTAATTGCCTTAACAATCAAATATCCGTCTCCACAGGCAGGACATTTACTAATTGCCATTTTGCCACCGCTTAAATCATTCGTTACAAAGCCGCAAATCTCGGGTTCGTTCGAACAAACGTAAAGTGATAAAACCTTTTTTCCAAGTCCTTCACGGGCAGCTCTTTTTTGAAGGGGAAATCCACAAATCGGGCATTTTAGTTTTCTCTTTTCGGCAAAACTACTTTCTGGTTTGTTCCCACGAATCCTAATACTTGTGTATTCTTTCATCAGTTCACTAACAAAGGGAGACGGGCGGCTTTCTGGCGTCACTAAATAAACGCGATTTTTAGTACGTGTCATTGCTACATAGAAAAGTCGTCTCTCTTCACCATATTCTTGCTCGTTATTATCAAGAGTTACCAATTTTATTATTGGATCTTCTTGAATTTTACTAGGGAAACCGTATTTCCCATCACGAGTATTTATGATGATGACGTCGTCAAAACCAAGCCCTTTGCTACTATGAGCGGTCAAAAAAGTTATTTTCAAATGCGGATATTTAACTGAGTATATCTTTCTTTTATCACTCGTAGACATTCTAAATTTGCTAGGGAAACGGGTAAGACTATATGCTTCGAAACCAAACCTTCCGATTAAAAGCACACTCCTTTCATCTCCGTTTCTTAAAACAATGTCATCGAGAGTTTTTTCAATAGTGTTCACCCAGTTTTCTTGGGACTGACCAGCGTTTTCGTCACTAAAACTATAAATAAGAACAGGGTCTTCAAGCGTTTTATTGGATTTTAGTTTTTTCTTAAGTTGCTGTTCATTTTTCATGATGAAATTTCCAACGATATTCAGCAACTCCTGGCTATTTCTATAGGTATTATTAATTTTTAAAATTTCAGCTTCGCCACCCATTGCCTCTTGAAAATGAGTGAAAAGATTAACGCGACTTCCAGCAAAACGAAAAATACTTTGCCAGTCATCTCCGACGGCTAAAATTTTTGCATTGCTGCACTTTTTTAATTCCTGTGCTAAATCAAAGCGCTGCAATGAAATATCTTGATACTCATCAATGAAAATATAGTCATACGGTAACTTCTCTCCGTTTTTCTCTTTTTCTTTCAACACATCAATCGCGTTGTTAATCATGTCGTTAAAATCTACGCTTTTTTGCTCTTTTAATGCTTGCGTATATCTCAAAAAACAAACTTTTGCAATGCTAAGAAAAAGGCGTGTTCTTTCATCATGAATGCTGACATCCCACTCATCGAATTTACTAATCTTAAAGTTGTTAGTTTTAAATAAAGATATAAAATGGGCGATTAAAACAACAAGTTTATCAAAGTATTTGTTTTGGAGACCATGAATCACAATATCAAATGCTTTTTCGTTATTGCTATCTGAAAACACAAATCCTAGCCTTCGTAGTTGTACCTCTAAATGCTTTAAATAGTCGTGTCCGTCACGATAATTTTGAAATGTATAAATCAGCGTTGTGCCATGTGCTTTATGAAGAGCGATTTTATCGCGCATACTGCGCACATATTTATCAAGATCTTCTTGAACATAAAGAGGATTGGTCAAATCTTCATTAATGCCGAAGTGCTCTAGATAAACTCGCTTATCGCCTTGTCTTAATAAAAAGTCTGGTCGATAAAATTTTGTCGAATTAATGAAGTTATATGGATAAACCGGCTCGTAAACGTAATCAATGCCTCGAAGAAAAAGATAATTCGCGATACGACATTCTGATTGTGATTTAACTTTTTCTCCACGAAAAGTATTCCTGCTCTTCGTCAGTTCGCTTTTGTAGTTTTTGCAAGCTTTTAAAAATTCTTCGTCATTTTTGAGTGTTGTGATGTTATTGTTTTCAAGAGCTTTTTGCCAGTTTTTCAAATCATTGTATCGTTCAACTGGTTCTAGATATGACGCCAAAAACAATAGAATTTTCGCTTTGAAATCTTCGTTTTTACAAGCCTCTTCTAAGTAATTCTTGATGTTCACATATAAAAAGCTTTCGTCAACAACATTTTGTTTTTCTTCGCGCCTAGTTATGAGCTGATTCCCGATACTATGAAAAGTGGAAATATGGCATGGAAGATTAAGCTTTTTGAAACGGCTCTTTAATTCGCCGGTTGCCTTACGAGTAAAAGAAACAATCAAAATTCTCTCAGGATCAACTTTTTGAAAGTCTACAAGATATTTAGCCTTAGCTTCCAAAACCGTTGTTTTTCCGCTTCCGGCTCCCGCCACCACCAACGTATGGTCCGCGTCTCGTAAAACAACCTCTTTTTGTTCAGCATCCAAACGGACGTTAGAATCAACTTTAGACAATAAATTTGTAAGCTTAAAATTATCTTCAATCAAATGACGCTTCAAATATTCTTCATTATGTTTTTTAACTAATTCGTCATGTTTTTCATAATAATCGACAAGTCTTTTTAGATCTTTAATATTTAGATGTTGTTTAGAAGCGTAACTAGTAAGAACATCAGCCTTTTCAAAACTTTTAATTTCCTCAATAAGTGAAACAATTTTATCTTCTTGCTTTTTATAATCTGAATGTGCAATGTATTTGTCATTCGCTAAAAGAGAATTTAAAAAATTATAAAACTTTTGAAGTGAAACAAAATGGGGATTATTAGTATTACTCTTTCTTTTAAAAAAGAATGACATGAAAAAAGTTTAGCACATATTAACTTAATTTTTATACTGATTGCGCAAGGCGCTCTTTGTTTTTAATAGATAAGGAAAGTGAATAAAAATTTTGCTCCCATAGCAACATCAAGAATAAAAAGCCCTACTTATTGTTTTTTCCTCAACCATAACGGCTCTACAACCATTGTTTCTTTCTTGCTATCGACATTTATTTCTTTTTCGCTTAATAAGTCTAAATATAAGCCATCGGAAATAACTTGATGCGGGAAAGGTAATGGCTTAGAAGAAAAGTTAAAGATTCCCCATTCCGAATAACCACTAAAGCGATTCTCAACTACAAAAACTTCAGAGCCGGTATCTAAGAATAAGCTTGTGCGAAGCATCAGATTTTCTTCACGCTTTTTAAGGATGATCAAACGCGAGACATATTCAAATACTTCTTCTCCTTTTTCTTGTTTCCATTCAATTTTGTCTTCGTCGAAAAGCGATGGCTGATGACTGACGCCATACTCCTCCCCGGCGTAAAGAAAAGCCGGTCCCTTCGTGAAGAAAGAATAAGCCAAAAGATTATGATGCAAAGGATTATTACAGCCATAGGAAGCAAGACGTCTCTGATCATGATTTTCTAAAGCCCTTGTGATCCAAGAATTAGAAGACGGGAGAGCGCTCTCTTCTAAAAGGCAAGCCACGCGATATGAAACCAAGTCGTCGCGGTTATGTTTTGCAAGATATTCACGTAACCACGGAAAGGAAAAATATGAATAAAATAACGAGAAACCGTTGAAGGAAAGTTCAGCGTTCGCGAGAGCGTTATATCCGTGAGACCGGGTTTCTAACGCGAACGATGCCTCAATTGCTTCCGCTAATAAAATGACCTCTTTCTCTTTCCAGACATTGGATAGATGCGCTTTTAAAGAAGCGAAGAAAGAAACAGGAATCAATGAGGCAACATCGAAACGAAAACCATCCGCTCCGGCTGCCAAAAATAAATCTAAAACATTCAACAAATAATCAGTCAGACCCGGATTTCGATAATCTAAATCATAAACATCCGACCAATCTCCCACCTTATTTCCAAAATGATTGTTTTGATCATGCCAATAATATTCCGGATGTTCATTCAATAATTTCGCATCACGCGAAGTGTGGTTGAAAACTTGATCGACTATTACTTTCATCCCCAACTGATGAGCAACTTCTGCCACTGAGCGAAAATCATCCCATGTGCCTAATTCGGGATTAATCTCACAATAATCAGAAATTGCATAAGGCGAACCTAGTTTCCCTTTTCTCCCTTTTTGTCCGATCGGCTGAAGCGGCATCAAATAAAGAATATCTGTCCCCAATGAGCGGATTCTCTTTAAATCGGGAATTAAGGCTTTTAACGTTCCTTCTTTTGTATGATTCCTTACAAAAACTTGATAAATCAATTTATTCGCGTAATCCATATTTTCTCTTTCGCCTCGTTTCTTTTATGAAGTTAGTTTTAATATAACAAAAACGTTAGAAAATGATTACGCTTTCTAAGACATAAAAGCACTTAAGCTAAAAAATCGATATCCACGTTCCCGTTATTGCAATCGATGGTTAAAGATTTGGTGCCTTCTTCTTTCAATGAGGGAAGGTTGCTTTCGCTTTTGATATTTTATTCAAAAAAAGACGCGAGCATTTTTTACTATTTGTAATAAACATATAGGTTTTTTAAATCTTAAAACGCTGCCGGAAGGAAATTATCTTTGCCTCAATTCAAAAAAACATTAGAAGAGACGACCGAAGCCTTATTGAAAGAGGCTCAAACAAAATACGGCATAAATCCATCTTTCGTTATTCAAATAGTCGTCATCTCCGGAATCTTAAATTGGCAGTATTAAGTTCAAATATTATTATCTAATAGGATATGGACTTCCTCATTGAATTTTTAGGCGAATTGCTATTGCTGCCCTTTCTCTCTTTTTTTGATTGTCTCTCGCTTAAGAAACTCGGTAAATATGAAGACGTTATCAAAGCTATCATTATAATTATTGCGTCTCTTGCTTTTTTCGGATTAATTGTCGGAATTGTTTTTCTTTACAATAACGATTTGTTTTTAGCCGGCGTCTATCTGAGTTCAATATGCGGGTCTCTGATTTTTCTTTATTTGATAAGCTGCATTTGGCTATATAAAAAGAAGAAAAAATGATAATTAGTTTTATCGTTTAAGAAACTATCTTAATCAACGTACAAGCCTTTTTATTAAGAAAGACAAGACTGCTAATTAAATGTTCATTTTTATTAAAAAATTATTAACCACGAGAAAAAATACGTTTATGAAGCAAGACGTCGTTAATTTAATAAACTAAGATCTGTACCAAATAGGCTAATGAACAAGCTTATTCTGAAACAAGTTTATAAGAAAATCAACTAATTCTAAGAACTCATTTGCAAAACTCATCTGCCCATTTAAATACGAATAAATAGTCGATGCGGTCTCGTTTAAAAATGCATTTGTAATTTCGTCTCCAGAACAATCGCCTATAGCGTAAGTAAAACTCGCATCTACCATATAAGGCAAACTAGCGGACGGGATCATGTAGTCAAAGTCGAACAAAAATGCGATATTAGCCCAAGAAGTAATTTCTAATGAAGAAACATCCACCGCTTGATAGTAATAGCTGCCGCCAAAGTTAACATCGCTTGCCGATTCGTCAATAGTAAAGGTAAACGTCGCAGTGTAAGCTCTGATGGCTGAAAGTGTTAATGAACCAATTTCAATTACCGGATATTCATATAACGTGTAATTAAAAACGAATCGATCAAATTCTGGTAAAACATAAAACTCTTTCATATAAAAAGTATTGCCGTTAGAGTAAGTTCTTCCATCGTAGTACTTATAACAATAGGTAGCATTATAATTGCCCATAACGTACCATTCATCATCGTAAGAATCGAGTTCGTTGTATTGATATTTTCTAACGCGTGGCCAACCATCATCAGCAAGATGAGCCTCCGCATAGGCTTCAATTTTGTCCATATCGACGCCTTTTGCCATCGTTAGTGAGGAAGTCGAAACGTATTGATCCCTCAACGGATAGTCATCAACTTCACTACTATCAATATCGTCGCTATCGCTGTCAGAATCTAAACTAGTGTCTGCCGCGCCAGTTGAACAGCCAGCCACGCTGGCAGCAAAAACAAATAATCCTAAAAATTTGATCAACTTTTTCATCAATGCTTCCTCCATGTTTTTTCATTATAAGTTCTATAACTTTTTAATGAAAAAACAAGACACGACTCGTTGCCTAATGACACTCAAATAAAAACCTGCATGGAATAGAAAAAGAAAATAGACCCACAAAAAGACTGTTAATGTATTTTCACTGCAAAAGATGTTTTTTAACAAGGCCTTTCCAAATTCTATTTTCAACATCGCAGTAAAACTTCTTACGCTTTTTCAAGGGAGTTTTGCTTCTCAATAGGAGCATTTACTGAATAGCTGCCATTCTTTTCTCTTAATATCTGTCTTTCCATCGATATTTGCATGACATTTGAAACGCAACACTTCTAATTCTTTGATTTTTTTGAAGGTGGTCACCATTGAATATTGAAGCAATAACCAGGTATCCATTCCGATTTTCGATGATGCTGCCCCCGAAACATTTTATGCGTTCACTAAAAAAGACAAAACTTTCCTTTTAAAAGTTTGAAATGGCCAACTAATTTAAAAAGCCCTTGATTGAAGGGCTTATCTCAAATGTTAATCTAAAGAATAATTTAGTCTAAGGAATATGAAGGATAAACTATTTCAAAGGAAGAAAAGTCCCAAGTCATGCAACTTTCAAGAATCCCAGTAGAAGAAGAATCAATATAACTATAAGACATGCTTGGCAAATTGTTTCTTATGTAGTAGGCACTTTTCATATCCTGCCCAGCTAAATTCATGGAAATATAGAGAAGGAGGTTTCCTTCTCCGCTACTATAAAATTCAATACCAGGAACGGAAGTGCTCGAAGTAGAAAAATCTATATATGTAGAAAACATCGACATAAGATTCATGGCGACACTAATTTGAGAATCAAAAGTAGAAGAAATGTCTTCTAAATATGCTTCTTCATCAAAATTTTCATCATAGACATCGCTTTCGTTTCGAGGTTCGACGTAATCGACAATAGAATCGTCCTCTGCATCGTAATAATACAGCGCACTTGAATTATCATGAGACACATTAATTAAGCGATCATCATTTTTGAAAGACCAGTCTTCAAACTTACTATAACCCTCCGAAATGTAAACATCTCTTTCCACTCCATCAACAGTAATTTTTGTCGCTAACTTGCCGTTGGAAATGAGGGAGCTGGAAGAGTGACAAAAGAAATCCTCTAACGAATATTGGCTTTCCATGGTCGTAGTAGTGTCATAATCGTCAGTTTCAACATATGAATAATTTTCATAACTAAAAAACGGAAAATCCAAAGCCGAATATCCTTCGCCCATCTCGCTTATAAAATCCACAATGTCTTCATAAATATCTTGGGCCTCCACGTTGGAAATCTTCTCCCCGTAATCTAAATCGCCGGTCAGTTCCAGCCATGGAAAATCGGCGTTTTGATCGCTAGTTCCGCAACTCGGTAACGCCAAACCAACTAGACAAAATAAAGCCAAAACTGAAATTTTTCTCATAATTCATCCCCTATCTCCTTAAATTGTAAAGATTTATCAGGTATTTTCAATTGAAAGAGTTAAATAATGTTGATTTCGCTTAAATAAAAAACTCATCTCCATTTCTTTTACAATGATTATCTCCATATAAGTCTTAGCTAAGTTAAAGAAAGGAATAAACAAATGAATAAATATTATAATCATTTAATTCAGATTGAATCTTATCTCCAAAGTCATAATAAGAATACGGTTCATGATGAATTTTCTTCTCTTATCAATAAATTGTTACACGGCTATTTTTAAATAGTGCCTATTTATTGCATAAAACAAAAAGTCTGCACACCCTTAGAAGTTCTAAGTTTGTGTCAGACAAGTCGTACAAATATGGCGCCCCGAGCAGGATTCGAACCCGCAGCCTTCGGATTCGAAGTCCGATGCTCTATCCAATTGCGCTATCGAGGCAAGCGTCTATTTTATTTAAGACGCAAGGTCGAAGAACGTTCAGTAAGAGAAGCCTCGAATTTATATGTCTTCTCCACTAAATCTTCATTCAAAAGATCAATCAGCATATACATGCTGCGCTTACCGACTTCTGCCATGTCGATGTGCATCGCAGTGATCGTTGGCCGCACAATATTAGCATATTTAGTGCCGACAAGAGAGAGAACTTCAACATCCTCCGGGACTTTAAGTCCAGAGTCAGTCGCCGCATTTTCAATCGCAGCCGCAATCGAATCGCGATAGGCCACAAAATATCCACGATGATGACTCTTAAAATATTCAAGGAAATCGCTATAAGTACGCGTATAGGAATCTCCGCAATTGATGATGTGATATGACTTCCCGATCTTGACATGTGTCTCGACGAAAGTTTTCTCGAAATGCGCTAAAAGACGCCCTCCATCATGGACATGAAGAAACACCATCTCCTTCGGATCATTTAGTTTATAGTGATCGAGAATCGTTTTCTCCAATACGCTTTCGTAAGAAAAAGTAACGGAGGCAACTTTTTCGCTGACGATCGCATTATTGATAACTACAGTCGGCACCGAATAAGAGGAAATCGTCATGACGTCCTCCTCATCTAACTCATCATCGAAAATAATCGCCCCATCAACATGCGAAATAATAACTTTCTCAATTGTCGAAAGCGCTTCTGAACGCGTGTGTGACGTTGTAAAAAGGGAAATAACGAAGCCCTTTTCTTTAGCGACTTCCGTAATTCCGTTCAGCATGTTTGCGATATAAACATAGTTCGCGCTCGGAATAATAAGACCGATGTTCGTTGACTTATTAGTAGCGAGAGCCTGCGCTAAACCTGATGGCTTATATCCCATCTGTTTGATAGTGTCTTCGACACGTTTACGTGTTTCCTCAGTCACATTACCTTTTTTGTTGATAACGCGCGAGACAGTAGCTAAGGAGACGCCAGATGCTTGAGCGACCTGATAGATAGTGACGCGGTCTTTAAGATTTTTCATACCAATCTCCTCCCTTGCATTTTAAAATTCTATTTGTCATTTTCAATGAAGAAGTTTTCTTAATTTTCAAAAACAAGAAAAAAGTAAGCCTTCTATCTAAGGAAAATGAAAGAAAGTTTTTTCATGAGAAAGTTTAAATCCGAACTAATATTTTACAATTTTTAATCTTGTGCTCGGGATATCTCCTCTTCCTTCTTTCGCTTGCGGCTTGCCGTCCAGCATCACTAAATCGCCCGTGAAACCACAGGTGTTGTTGATAACGAGGGAGCTTCCGACCCCGTAAGTATCAACCGGCACCCCTTCTTTCGTCCATTCATCGATTTTCGCCGCGGTGAAACCGCTGGAAACAACGATTTTAACGAAAGGGTAACCATTTTTTGTAAGCGCATCTCTAAGAGCGTATATAATTTCCCTGCAAACGCCGTGCGGATCGAAAGTGCTTGTGTCTTTATCGTCAAAATAATGGTCAATCAAGGCTTTCGAAGTATCGACACGAACCGCTCCTAAACGTTCGCCTAAGCTCATAGCAACTTTCAAAGAATCGCGGATGACGTTATTATGATAATCGACAAGGGCCGTTACTTTTTCTTTTGGATAACTCTCCGCATAAAGTTTAGATGCCTTGACAATATCGCCTCCGGCTAAGGCGATGAGAGCATGCGGCATCGTTCCCATTCCTTTGACGCCGACCCAGCTTCCTTGCGCATCCGTGCTGAATTTCTTGATTCCGGCTACATATGTGGCATAGCCATCGCCCGGTTGCGTCAAAACATCGTCTTGGCGATCGGCCATCGAAAAACAATCAGCGCCTCTTAAAGCGCGTTTTAAGCGCATGACGTTGGTGGCAACGCTGCTCCGACGACTCAACGTCCCGTCGATGATCGATTCGAGAAAGCCGAAATCCTCATAAGCTCCGCTGACCTTTAAAACCGGCTCGTTAGCCGAAATCAAATCGCCGTCATTGAGCGCCTCAATTTTCAATTTCTCTGGATGTGCCGCAAAAGTATGCAAAAGAGCAATTGCTTCATCAACGCCGCAAACCATCGCATCGTCGCTTCTTTGAAACCATTGCTCCTCCACTAAATGACCAGGCAATTTCGTCGCGGCGATATGTCGAGATTTCAAGAAATAATTCGCACTGTAAAATCCCTCCGCAATCCTTTGATCGAAATGAAAAGTCGCGTTTGTTAAACGTTCTATCTTTCCTTCTTCTTTCAATTTTATTTCTAGCGTTTCCATTTATTTGCCTCCAAGAAAAAAGTCAGATCCCGCCTCATATCCTTCAACAAGGAAGGCGTTAACTCGATCATCGTTGATCTTTAAATCCGCGCCTGAACACATCAAAACTTCAATCGGCAACTTATGTTCAAGATGCTGAACAAAAAATTCTCCATCATATGTGATCGCGCCCGATGATAAAGCGACGACAAACTTTCCTTTTTCTAATCCCTTTAGACCGCTGACGGTTGTTAAAGTTTCTTTTTCGTTTTTTGCTAGAGTCACGATTTGTAATTTTTCATCAAGCGGATGTTCCTCGAGATTAAGAATTTGATAAACGTGATAAAAGGAGGAATCCGGCTCTTCTAGAAGCGGGGCAGCATCATATCTTTTGAGGAATGAATTTATGACTATCAGCAATTCTTTCGGCGGGCAAAAAATAATTCCGTCGCTTTTAATCTTCAAAAACTCCGAAACCTTAAAAAGGTTCCAACCAACAATCTCTTCATCATGAAATAAAAGCGAGAGATTATCCTTTTCTTCGCATTTTGTAACTTCTAAATCCGGGCGTATTAAACAAAGCAAAACATCACCGGTAACTTTGTAATTATAGAAAAGTCGATAATTTTTCATTGAGCATCTCCTTTTTTGAGAAGCAAGCAATAAATCGGCTGCCCTGCTTCTTTAAATTTTCGTCCATATTCTGAAATCGGCTCTTCGTCCTTAAAATGATAAGAAGAGGTTGCTTCTTCAACCGATAAAGAAGCTTTCTCAGCTTCCTTCAAAGCGAAAAGATAAAGATTTTCTTGATCGGTGAGAAGGCGTAAATGTCCGTCGACTGTCAATAAAGACATCATCTTCAAAAGACGTTCTTTCGTCAATAAACGCCTCTTTTCATGCCGCTTTTTCGGCCAAGGATCCGGGAAATTTAAAAATATGGAAGAAAAGCGATAGTCTACAAGAAGCGGATAAGCTAGATCGAAATCGATATTCCAAATTTTTAATGGCAATTGAGGATTCTCCAAACTAAGAACCTTTTTCAAGAAGAGACCAGCGATTGAGGTATCGCGTTCTAAAGAGAGAATCGGAAGACCTTTTTCCGCGCTCATGATTGCGAAGTCACCCTTGCCGCCTCCGATCTCTAACAACGGTTTCTCAGCAAAGAAAGAAGCTATGGCATCAGGAGAAGAAAGCACCCATTCCGGGTGCTCTTGAAGTAAAGCAGGAGCCCACTTTTTATAGTGGCCTCTCATTTTTGAGCTTCCTTTCCGAGGCGATAGATAGCCTCGGCATAGATTGCGATGTCTTTCCGCAATTCATTAGTTTCGATGAATTCGTCAATTCCGTGCATGTTTCCGTCTTTCCCATCGAAACAAGCCCCGAAAGCCACGGTATTTGGCGCTTCTTTGGCATAAGTTCCGCCGCCGATTGCCAAAGGCTTCTCAAAATAACGATGGGTTTGATGGCGATAAGCCTTAAGCAACGTTTTGATCAAAGGTCCGTTAGCGGGATATAGAAGCGGCTTCACAGAGCCGTCTTTGACAAACGTCATTTTGCTGACAAGTTCCAGCGATTTGACGCTTTCTTGCGGCTTTGCTTCCTCGCCGTACCGGAAATCTAAAGAAATTTTAAGAGCCCGTCCATCGTATTTTATAACTCCGAAGTTAAAGGTGTTCGGTCCTAAAACTTTGCTATTGAAATTGCCGTTAAATGCTTCGCCGTATCCGCTTGATAAAATATTCGCCAAACTTTCCAAATATTTGTTTTGATAAAATTCGCCGAGAGCTTTAAAGGCAATCGCCGCTGCATTTTTCCCTTTTTGAGGTTCAGATCCATGGGCAGGTTTCCCGATAAAGCGCAACATTGTCAAAACTTCGTTCGATAAATCTTCAACGATGTCTTGATGTTCTTTGGCCCATTTTTCGAGGCGCTTGTCTTTTTGAAGAGTCACCAATAAGGAACTACAAACGGCATTGCGGACGGTTCCGCCATCCATCGCCACGATCGGATCTAAGTTCACCACGCGGACTAGCGTTCCGTTATAATTGCCTTTTTCGGCCATCACAACTGGAAAATCTGCGTCGGGAGTAAAGCCGAATTTCGGCGCTTCGCCATTTCCTTTTTCAAAATAATATTTCAAGCACGAAGAACCGCGCTCCTCATCTCCGCCAGCAACGATTTTCAAACGATATCCAGATAATAAATGATTGTCTTTTAAGAGTTTAGCAGCATAAAGAGCGGCTGTTAAAGGTCCTTTATCATCAATAGCGCCGCGCCCGTAAATCACCCCGTCTTTATAAGTCCCGGAAAAGGGCGGATAAGTCCAAGTGCCGGAAACAGGGACCACATCAGCGTGACCGTAAACGCCGATGAGCGGTCCTTCTTCGCCATACGACAATTCAACGGCATGTCCATCGACATCGCGAATCTTAAAACCCATCTCGCGTCCTAATTTAGCAAAATAAGCGAGGGCTTTGGCAACGCCTTTTCCGTATGGTTTTTTCTCATCGACGCTTTGCGCGTCATATGTGGAATCAATGCGGATGAATTGCTGCAAAGCAATGATTGCTTGCTTTTCATATAATTTTGACAATTTTCGAAAATTCGGCATTTTAAGCCCTCCTTCGTTTCAAATTGGTGACTTTTCTTAAAGCTCTACTCAGAAGCGGCACGATAATCGCGGCCACAAGCGCTTCTCCTAACGCCCCTAAAAGAATAACTCCGAGGAATGTGAGCCCTAAAGCGCTGACGAGCACCTCATCGCTTGTGAAGAAGGCCAAAACCTCGCTGCTATTGAAAATAAAGAGGAAGAGGAAGACTAACCCCGTATGAACAAGAGTCAAGAGGAAGGAAGTTAAAACTTCACCGATTCCTCCCCTCAAGATTTTAGGGGCTTTTGCTAAAATTTTAAATGAAAAGCCCGCTAAAAGACCAAAAACTAAACGCGGAAGAACGCTGATCCACGGATAAATGAAAAGAGCATTGAGACCGATCGGATTCATAAGAGCTTGCGCCCAACTCGTTAAACCGAAAGCCAAACCATAAAGCAGTCCTTTTTTAGGACCCATGATCGCGGCCCCGAGAAGAACCGGTAAATGCAATAAAGTCAAAGATAGACCAGGAATAATGCTGATATAACCCAGTTGAGGAACAAAACCCATCAAAACGATAATTGCGATAAACATCGCATCAAGCGCGATTGAACGCGCGGTGACGCCGGTCGGATTTTCGCGACGAAGAAGGAAAAGGAAAAAGAGAAAAAGAAAGACTAATACAATCCAAAAAACAATGTCAGTCCAATTCATAAATCAAGCTCCTCATAAATTTTTTGGAGGCCTTTTAAAAGAAGCGCCGGTTCATATTGAACTGAAAAATCATTTAGAAGCGGCAAAAGATATTCGCTGTCGCCACCCGTTAAAATAAAAGGCATTTCTTCTTTCTGACCTTTGAAAGTTTGATAAAAGCCTAAGGCTTCATACATTTTGCCGAAAATCGCCCCGCTATCTAAACAAGCGCGCGTATTCGTCCCTAAGGCCTTTTCCGGAATCGATAATTCATTATTTCCCAATGTCCCCGTCCTTTTTAGAAGCGCTTCATAAGAAAGCGAAAGACCAGACGCAATCGCTAAACCTCTAAAAGCCCCCTCCTCGTCGAGGTAAATGTATTTAGCAGCCGTTCCCATATCCGCGATGAAAAGAGGCGTTTTATATAGGCTTTTTGCACCGATGGAGGCTGCAATCAAATCGCTTCCAACTTCATTTCGATCATCGATTTTGAATTTCAAAGATAAAGGGAGAGAGGAGTCGACCTTCAATATTTTTTGCCCGCTCCAACTTTCAAAAAAAGGAACGAGAACTTCATCAAACGATGGAACCACTGAAGAATAAACAACCAAATATTTCCTTTTTGGCAAAGCGAGAAATTTCTTCTCTAATTTTTCCTTCAAAAGGCGTGGCGTAAGCGTCTCTTTGCTTGGCAAAAAGAAACTGACTAGCAATTTTTCGCCTTCAAAAACGCCGAGATTGATTCTCGTGTTTCCTAAATCGACAGTTAAAAGGCTTTTCTCCATAGCATTGAAATTATAACGAGGCGTTAAGAAATTAGTAGGAAAATCACTTGACGATAAAATTGAAAATCTTGCCGGGAACAAAGATTGTTTTAACAATCTTCACTCCTTCTAGATAACGGGCGATTTTTTCGTTATTTTTAGCAAGTTCTATGATTTCCTCTTCTTTCAAATTCTTTTCTACTTCAATCGTCGCGCGCGCTTTCCCGTTGATTGCCAAAACAAGCGTGACTTTCTCTTCTTCTAAAAGTTTAGGATCGTAACTTGGCCAGCTCGCATAAGCGATTGATTCATGATGATTTAATTTCTCCCACATCTCTTCGCCAACAAACGGACATATACAGGAGAAAACCTTACAAAAGCCCTCCAAATATTCAATTTTCAACTTTTGGGCTTTATAGCAAGCATTAACGAAGATCATCATTTGAGCAATCGCGGTGTTAAAATGCAGAGCCTCAAAATCAAGCGTGCATTTTTGAATCATCGCGTTATATTCTTTCGCTAATTCGCCATCATCATCAACGCTCCAGCGCAAGCGGAAACTCTCATCATCATAAAGACGATACACGCGTTCAATAAACCTTCTGGCGCCTTTTAATCCTTCGGTGTTCCAAGGCTTTGATTCCTCCAAAGGACCCATAAACATTTCGAAAAGACGGAGAGAATCCGCGCCTGAATCCCGCACGACATCGTCGGGATTTACAACATTCCCGCGACTCTTGGACATCTTTTCGTTGTTGCTGCCAAGAATCATTCCTTGATGGAACAAGCGCTTAAATGGTTCCTTGCATTTTGTGATTCCTAAATCATACAAAAACTTATGCCAAAAACGCGCATAAAGCAAATGAAGGACCGCATGTTCCTGACCGCCGATATAAAGATCGACTGGCAACCAATGTTCGATTAACTTCGGATCCGCTAATTCCTTATCGTTATGTGGATCCAAATAACGGATGTAATACCAAGATGAGCCTGCCCACTGCGGCATCGTGTTTGTTTCGCGAACAGCTTTTTGTCCTTGATATTCAAATTCCAACCACTCTTTCGGAGCGCGAGCCAAAGGAGGTTTTCCGTCTTTTGAAGGACGATAATCGCTGAGAAGCGGAAGCGTCAAAGGCAATTCCTCATCCTTTAAAACGTGTTCGACCTTATCCTCGGTTTGGAAAGTCGGAATCGGCTCCCCCCAATAACGTTGTCTTGAAAAAATCCAGTCGCGTAAACGACAGTTAATTTTTTCTTCGCCTTTTCCTTTGTTTTTTAATTCTTCGAAAATCACGCGTTTAGCTTCATCAATCAATAAACCGTTGGCTCGTCCGCTATTAATGTGCGGAGCATCGCCGGTAAAAGCGTTTTGACTAATGTCGCCATCTAAAACCGGAACAATTTTTAAATTGTGTTCTTTAGCGAAACTATAATCGCGTTCATCATGAGCTGGACAAGCCATTACGGCACCGGTTCCATAGGAAGACAAAACATAATCGGCCAACCAAATCGGAACCCGTTCGTTATTTATCGGGTTGATGGCGTAACTGCCGGTAAAAACACCGGTTTTTTCTTTTGAAAGCGAAATGCGCGTCAATTCACTTTTATGCGTTGTTTCCTCAATGTATTTTGCGACCGCTTCTTTCTGCGCGCCTTTTGCAAGAGAAAGCGCTAAAGGATGTTCAGGCGCCAAAACGCAATAAGTGCAGCCATACAACGTATCGACTCTTGTTGTGTAAACACGGAAAGATCCTTCTTGCTCCGCCAAATCGAAAGTCACTTCGACTCCACTTGAGCGACCGATCCAGTTTTTTTGCATTTCGATTGTTGATTTCGGCCAATCTAAGCCCTCTAAATCTTTTTCTAAATCTTCAGCATAGGCAGTGATTTTAAGCATCCACTGCCGCATCGGCATCCGGATAACAGGATAGCCTCCCCTCTCTGAGACCCCGTCAATCACCTCTTCGTTTGCTAAAACTGTGCCTAATTCGGGGCAGAAATTGACGGGAATGTCCGCCACATAAGCAAGATCATGCTCAAACATTTTCGCAAAGATCCACTGCGTCCATTTGTAATAGCCCGGGTCAATGGTGGCGATTTCTTTGCTCCAATCAATCGACATCCCTAAAGATTTGATTTGCTTACGGAAACGAGAAATATTCTCACGGGTCGCTTTTTCCGGGTGTTCGTTGTGCTCAATGGCGTATTGTTCGCTCGGCAAACCGAAAGCATCCCATCCCATCGGGTGAAGAACGTTATAGCCTTGCATTCTCTTCATCCGCGCGACGATATCTGTCGCGGTGTATCCTTCCGGATGACCGACATGAAGACCTTGAGCACTCGGAAAAGGGAACATGTCCAAAACGTAATATTTAGGTTTTGTGAAGTCGTGAGTATCGCAATAAAAGGTTTGATGTTCATCCCAATATTGAACCCATTTATTTTCGATGCGTTGATGATCGTATGCCATAAAAATCCTCTTGTTTTTTACGCCTCTTGATAGAGCCTTAAATATTCACGGGCCGAAGTTTCCCAGCCATGATCGAGCTTCATGGCATTGCGAGCAATCGCGTAATAAAGGCTTTGGTCAGCGTATAAACTGCGGGCCATTCCAATCCCATAATCAAGGCCCGCTTCATTATAATCGTTAAAGACGATTCCGCTTGCAGAATTGTTCGGGAAACCTAAAAATGGCGTCACCGTATCTTTAAGACCTCCGGTCGCTCGGACGATTGGAAGCGTCCCGTAACGTTGAGCAATCATCTGCGAAATTCCGCATGGTTCAAAAAGCGAGGGCATCAAAAAGAAATCGGAACCGGCATAAATTTTATGGGCCAATTCGTTGCTATAACCGATAAAAAGACCAACTGTCCCCGGGAAACGATCACGGAGAGTTTGACATTTTCGTTCTAAATTATCTTCTCCGCTTCCTAGAATCACCAAAGAAGCGCCTTTTTCAAGCTCCTTATTTAAAGAGCCTAAAACCAAATCGATCCCTTTCTGCCATGATAAGCGGCTCACGAGACCATAAACCGGTCCTCCATACCAATGGATATTGAAGCTGCGCAATAAGTCCGATTGATTGAGACGCTTGCCTTCCTCTAAATTCTTGCCGCTATATGAATGGGAAATAAAACGATCTTTGTTGGGATTCCATTCTTCTAAATCGATGCCATTCAAAATCCCCAGAAAATCACGTTTCCGAAGCGATAAGACGCTGGCGAGCCCTTGCCCGCTCTCTTCGCATAAAAGTTCCTCGCGGTGAGTAGGCGAAACAGTCGTGATTTTATCAGCGTAAATAATTCCTGATTTTAAAGTTGAGAACATTCCTTGAAAGCGGATTTTTCCTTGATCGAAAAGCGCATCGTCGAGTCCGAAAAAATCATTGACGAAAAAGCGATCTAACATGCCTTTGAAGGACGGGTTATGAATCGTCAAAACGAAACGCATCTTTTTATAGAAGGGATCATCCGCGTTTTGTTCGCGAATCAATGTTGGAACAATCGCTGTTTGCCAGTCATGAACATGGACGATGTCGGCTTGAAAATTAATGAATTTTAAGAGTTTACGAGCCGCTAACGAAAAGAAAGCGAAACGTTCGCCGTCATCATCGTAGCCATAGAGGCGATCTCGTCCAAAATAATAGTCGTTGCCGATAAAATAATAAGTGATCCCGTTTTTCTTTTTATAGTAAATATCCGCGCATTGCTTCCGCCACGACATGTAGACGAAAAACGATCCCTTTTTCGTGAGTTTCGGGTTTCGTTCCAAAACCGATAAATAAGCCGGAAGGACGACAATGACTTCTTGTTCGAGTTTGCTTAATGACTCTGATAAAGCGTAAACAACATCAGCGAGACCGCCGGTTTTTGCATAAGGATTAGTCTCGGAAGTAAGCATCGCAATTTTCATAAAATGTCTCCTTGTTTTAAATAGACGGGGTCTTCAAGACTGCCGGATACTGCATGACGAGTTGTCACCACTGCATATTTATCGATGACGGCGTCTGTAACCGCGCAATTCGTCCCGACGGCAACGTTTGATAAGAGGATGCTCCGGGAGATTTTCGAACCGCGGCCAATTCTTACGTTTCGACAAATGATTGAATCCTTGACTTCTCCTTCAATGATGCAGCCGTTTGAAATAAAAGAATTCTCAACTTTGGAATTCAAACCATAAAGAGCGGGCGGCGTGTCATGCGTCAAAGTGTAAATCGGCCAATCATCTAAAAAGAGGGTGTCCGCCACTTTCCGGTCCAAAAGTTCAAAAGAATAATCGACATAATGCTTCAATGAATCAAAACGGCGGGCATAGCCGCGATGCTCATAAGCATGAATCTTGAAAATGCCGTTTTCTAAGCCATAAGCAATCATGTCTTTCATCCCAAAGGAAGCGTTGACGCGAACGTGACGTCTAATTAAATCAGCTAACGTTGTGCGGTTAACAATCCAGCACTCGAGAGAAACTTTGGCCTTTTTCTTCCGCCCGTCATTGATATAAATGTCATTGATATAACCGTTCTTATCAACATCAACGGCATAAGCCCCTAAAAATTCTTGATCCGCGTCCTCAATTTCGTGATAAACAATCGTCACTTCCTCATGACGGGCAATATGCTCCTCAAGCGGAATCCGAATATCGAGATCATAAACGACATGGGGCGCTAAAAAGACAATATAAGAAGCATTCGAATCATAAAGAACCCAGTCATTCTCCTTAATGTTATTGATGTCGCTATTGTACATCTCGTTGAGCTGTCCACGCTCATTATAGAAAATTGTCGTCCGCCCGGTCTTCGTGTTATTGACCCATGAAAGCATGTTGCCTGTGTGTTTGAGAATCGAACGTTGATGATCGCGTACTAAAATCCCAACTGTTTCAATTTCTGAATTGCAAAAATTAGAAAGCGCGAAATCCATAAAAGCGTAACGTCCGAGGAAAGAGGTTGAAGCTAAATCACGCTCATGCGTCAAAGGGCCTAAACCCGGAGAATTATGACAATCTAAAAGTCCGATTACGTCACGCATTATCCTTTCCTCCCGCGTCCATTGACGACTAAGACAATCTCTTGTCCGCCGATATTAATTTTTTCGTCTTTTTCAATTAAGGTGTCTGGGCCGACAATCGCGTTTTCGATCTGCGCATTTTTTGCAACATGGGCTCCATTCATAATCACGACATTTTTGCAGACAGCCCCTTCTTCAATCAAAGTGTCTGATGAAACGACGCAGTGATCGATTGTTCCTTCAACAATTGCTCCTTGATTGACTAACGAATCTTGAACGCGAGCCCGAGGACCGATATATTGCGGGGTGCTGTGCGTATCTTCTGAATAGATGCGGTGACCGCCTTGAACCGTATAAAGATTGATTGTCGGATCTCCCGACATCAGCAAATCCATGTTCGCTTGGTGCAAAGAAGTAACAGTTCCGACATCTCGCCAATAACCAGAATAACGATAAGCGAGAAGTTTCTTGCCTTCTTTGAGCATTGTGGGAATCACATCTTTGCCGAAATCGTGCGTTGATTTTTCGTTCTTCGCATCATTTATCAAAGCATTCCGCAAAACTTTATAAGTGAAAATATAGATGCCCATTGAGGCCAAATTAGAAGCTGGCTTTTTTGGCTTCTCTTGGAAGTCTAAAACGTGCCCATTTTCGTCCGGAACAATAATTCCGAAACGCGAAGCGTCTTCATAACTCACTTGATAAGCAGCGATCGTGCAATCCGCTCCTTCTTTGATATGCGCCCGGAGCATCGGCTGATAAGAACAACAATAAATATGATCGCCCGAAAGGATCAAGACGTATTCGGGATCGACGCGGTCAAGCCAATCGATATTTTGATAAATCGCGTCTGCGGTCCCTGAATACCAATTGCTTCCTTCTTCCGTTTGTTTAGGCGTCAAAACAGAAGTCAAAGAACGGACGCCGTTTAAGCCCCACTTCTCGCCATTCCCAATATACGTGTTGAGAGCGCTCGATTCATATTGCGTGAGAACGCTGACGGCAGAAATGCCGGAATTCGCACAGTTAGAAAGCGGGAAATCGATGATTCGGTACTTACCGCCATAACTGACAGCAGGTTTAGCAACTTTCCGCGTCAAAGCTTGGAGACGCGTCCCCTTACCACCCGCTAAAATCATCGCCGCGAGTTTCGTTCCCATAAGGCCCTCCTTACGTCTTCTTTCCTTGTAATAACTTTACCATGAATGTTTTGACCTATAAACCATCAGCGACATCTAGAAGAGTTTTGATATCCTCTTATTGAAAAACGTTTCGCAAAGTGCTTGAATTTATACCGCGCCATTTTGCGCACGAGGTGAATAATATGTCGAGAACATGCCCTTTAACCGGAAAAGGACCAATGAGTGGCAATAACCGGAGCCATTCCGTCTTGGCGACCCGTCGCACCTGGAATGTCAACCTTCAAAAGCATCGCATTGAAATTGATGGAAAGATGGTGGAGGTTAAACTTTCCGCCCGGGCCTATCGGACGCTAATGAAGTCCACCAAGGGAAAACAAGGAAACTAAAATCCAGTTTCCAAGAAAAAGGAGGGAGTAACCCTCTTTTTTTATTTACTTTTATCGATTAAATAAGCGCGAAAGCGATAAAGGAAAAAAGAGAAAGGACGAGAAAGGCGAAAGGATATAACCACTCTAAAAAAGCTAAATAAATGAAACGCGGCCGTTGATAAGCATATGTGCCGTCTTTTTCAATCACTTGATCCATGCGGTTCCAATCCTTTAATTGCGGGAATAGAAGCGGAACAATAAATAGAAGCGAGACAATAATCAAAAATAAACCGAGACCCACTCCCATTTCAAAAGGCACGACTTGCCGTTGACCATAAGAGAAAAGAATAATCCCGAAAGAGGCACTTCCTAAGCTCATTCCAAGAATTCCTAAAATGAAAGAGGCGCTGTGTCCTCGTGGATTTTTTGCCAGAGGAATGTGAAACGACAAAATGTAAGAAAAGGCTCCCAAAAGATTGATGGCCAAACTGAAAACGCAGTAAACAACATAAGAGAAACTGAGGCTCAGTTCATAATAAAGCAAAATCAAAGGAAAGACCCCGACGCTTAAAACATAGCCAAAAGACAGAAGGTTAAAAATGAGCGTTTCTTTCTTGCCCCTGCCACTCGCTATTTCATAAGGGAAAACGTTCTTGAAAGAAAAAAGTTTATTTTCTTTTTTAGCCAAAAAATAAAGATAGCCATGATGGGCGAAAAGAAAAAGAAGCGGAAATAAAAACCCTAAAAACAAATAAAAAATTGAAAACCCCAAACTATTCATTGAGCAATAACCTCGCCGCCTCTTCTAAATCTTGGCTCTTGAATAAATAAGAACCGGAAACAAGAATATCGGCCCCTAGCCTTGAAACTTCTGGTCCCGTCTTATCGTTGATGCCGCCATCGATCTCGATGACAATTTTCTTTGAAGCGACTTTCTCTTTCAATAATCGCAAGCGTTCATAAGAAGAAGGCAAAAAACTTTGTCCGCCTTTCCCGGGTTCTACGCTCATTAGAAGAATCAAATCCACGATAGAAAGATAAGGATCGAGCGCCTCTAAAGGCGTGTTTGGTTTTAAAGATAAGCCAAACGTCAAACCGTTTTCATGAAGCAAATCTCCTAAAGAAAAAATTTCATCACGGTTACTTGCTTCTAAATGAATCGTGATATGCGAGGCACCTAAGTGCATATATTCTTTGACCCATTTTAAAGGATCTTCAACCATCAAATGGACATCATAAAAAGCCGCGAAATGCTTTTTTAGAAGTGTGAAATCCAAAGAATTCAGAGCTAAATTGGGGACGAAACGACCATCCATCACATCGAAATGGAGAAAATTGAATCCGTGCTCAAACACTCTTCTCGTCTCATCTAAAAGCAATTCGTGTTTAGCCCCCAATAATGACGGGGCGATAAGCGGGAAAGAAAATTCTCTTAATTTCTTCATTTGAACCCAAAAAGGCGGCTCAAAAAGCCACGTTTCTCCTTAAAATCATCGCCATCCTTCATTGCAAGACGGACCGCCTCATGCATTTCCATCGCGGTCTTATAACGTTCCGCGGGCCGCTTCCGCGTGGCCTTGATTACGATTTTGTCTAACGAACGCGGAATATTCGTTAAAAGACGGCTCGGTTCTTCGATGTGACCTTTGATTTGTTTAACAGCCACTTCTTCCGGGGTTGCCCCGTCAAAAGGAACGTTCCCAACTAAAATTTCATAAAAAAGAATGCCCATCGAATAAATATCGCTTTGAACAAGAGGCGCGCCACCCATCAAAATTTCGGGCGCCGTGTAATAAACCGTTCCCGTCACGGCGTCGCCTTTTTCTCTTTTGCTGCCGATAGGCGAAGAAATACCGAAATCAGAAATTTTGATTGAACCGTCCGGAAGATAGAAAAGGTTGTCTGGTTTTAAATCGCGATGGATAAGTCCGTGGTCATGAATGTATTGAACGCCGCTTGTAAGCTGCAACATCACTTCGCAAGCTTCAAGAGGCGCTAAATTGTGACCGGATGTCACATTGAGTTTGTCGCGCAATGTTCGCCCATCAATATATTCATTGGCCATGTATGGACGACCATCGATCTCCCCGCTTCCATAAACTTTCACGATATTTGGATTGTTCAAAGAGGCCGCGGCGATGCATTCACGCTTGAAACGCTCGAGATTCTCTTTCTTTTTCATCATGTCGAGGCGCAAAAGTTTAAGAGCCACCGGACGCCGAGTCACGATGTCATATGCTTCATAAACGTCCGCCATCCCGCCGTGGGCAATCCGTCCCGTCACGCGGTAACGATTATCGAGTTTATCGCCAATTTCAATCATGATCGATAACCTCCCAATAAGCGACAGCCGCGTTATCGTTGCCACCAGCTTCGTTGGCTTCTAAAATCAAGCCTAATACCTTTTGGTCAACCCGTTCATCGGTTGAAAGAACAGCGACAATTTCTTTTGGCGGAACTTGGTTATAAAGACCATCTGAGCAAAGAAGAAGCGGTTCTCCGTCATATTTAAACTGAGAAAAAGTAACGCTTAAAGATGGATAAACGCCGAGCGCGTTCATCAAAACATGACGATCGGGATGATAGGAAGCTTCCTTCTCAGAAAGAGAGCCCGTGTTTACTAAATATCGAACATAGGTCTGATCTTCTGTCAATTGATGGAGAGCGCGTTCTTTGATCATGTACGCCCGCGAATCGCCGATATTCGCAATCAAAAGCCGATCGCCGGAAAGAAGAGCGGCCACAAGCGTCGTTCCCATCCCGCGGTATTTCTCGTTTTTTTCCGCTGACTTATAGATGAGAGAATTGGCTTCGCGACAAACGCGCGTGAGCCATAAGCGATCAAAATAAGGAAAATGATGTCGTTTTTTATTTTTAAAAGCTTTCGCCAAAGTGTCGATTGCGATTTTAGAAGCCAAATCTCCTTTTTTTGCGCCGCCCATGCCGTCGCAAACGATTAAAAAGACTTCGCCAGAAGCATTCATCGTCACGAGAGCCTGATCTTCGTTATTGCTTCTCAATAGACCGGTATCCGTCTTATAAGCATAAGTCCCGTGGAAAACTTTTTTCATTTTCCTTGCTCCTTATCCTTCGCCCTCAATTGACCGCATGCGGCGTCAATGTCTTGCCCGAATTCCTTTCGAATCGTGCATTTGATCCCTCGCATGTTAAGACGATCGCGGAAACGGAAAACGCGGTTGCGCGGACTTCTTTCGAAAGGCTTTTCACTGACTGGATTAAAGGGGATCAAATTGACATAACACAGTAAGCCCTTTAAAAGATCAGCTAATTCATCAGCGGACTCTAAAGAATCATTTAAGTCCTTAATCATCAAATATTCGAAGGTAATGCGGCGATGAGAAACCTCTACGTATTCACGAGCAGCCTCAATAAGCTCCTTCAAAGAATAACGATAGGCGATTGGCATCAATCGTTTCCGCAACTCATCATTCGGCGCGTGCAAAGAGATTGCAAGATTGAATTGAAAGCCTTCGCGCGCATAGCGTTTGATGCCATCAATTAGTCCGCACGTTGAAACCGTCAAGTGGCGCGCGCCCATCGCTAAACCGTATTCTGAATTGATGATTTTCAAAAAGTCGAGGACATTGTCGTAATTTGCAAAAGGCTCGCCGGTCCCCATAACCACGACATGCGTTACGTGTTCTCCTCTTTCATTTAAAAGCTGATTGAAAAAAAGAACTTGCCCTACCATTTCAGCCGCTGTTAAATCGCGTTCGCGCTTTAAAAGCCCGGAAGCGCAAAAAGCGCATCCCATGTTGCAACCGACTTCAGAAGAAACGCAGAGAGCGTTTCCGTAATCATAAGGCATCAGAGCGGCTTCAACTTTCGCCCCATCTTCAAGCTCCAACAAAGCTTTAATCGTGCCATCTTTACTGTGCTGGATAACGCTTTCCTTCGGGAGTGCAAAATAGAACTCTTTTTCCAATTGTTCCCGCAAATCCTTGCTCAAATTCGTCATTTCGCTAAAGGAAGTGACGTTTTTGCGGTAGAGCCAATCATATATTTGCGTCAAGCGAAAAGCAGGCAATTGCTGCTCTTTCAAAAATGTAGACAGGCTCTCAGGAGTTAAGCCGTAGATATTTCTAGCGGCCATCAGAAATTCACTCCTTGCTATTTATTGATAATTCTTCTTTTGGAAGCGGCTGGACAGGAACTTCAACTGAATCTTCGAAGCTGATTTCGGGATTTTCTTTTGTCGGAGCAGTTAAAGGCGCCAAAGTTTCAAGCGGCGTTCCTTTTTTGGCAAGCGAACTATCTTTCTCTAAAATCGCATAATAGAAGGCGGTCGCCAATTCGCCGCTCGGGAACATTTGCTGTTCTTCAATCAAGTGGAATTCAGGATTCTCTGACAAGAAATGAGAGATTAAACTATGTGCTTCTTTCTTGTTGATTGTGTAAATCGCGTAAACGAGCTTTCCTTTTTCGGCCACCACCTTGCTTGCAGCCCCTAAAAGTTCACGTTCATGATTGATGATGCCATCGATATTTTCACGCTTGAAATGCAATAAATAATCGGGCAGAGAACCGATGAGATCGAAATTTGTCGATTCAGGGAAAAGCATCACTAAATCTTGCGGACGCGAAATCGCGGCTTCAAACGATTCAACTCCACCACCGAAATAATTGATGTTATGGAGATTGCCGTGTTTGATTGTCCGCTGCACAATCGGGAAAGCGTCAACGTCCGGGACCCCGATATTTAAGCCGATTGAAGAATCATACGTTTCAATCGCTTCTAAAATCGGTTCAACATTGTGGTAGGAAGAATAGATAAAGGCTTCGAACGGTTCTTCAATCTTCGTTTTATCAAAAATCCACTTGGTAGCTGGTTTTTCAAGATACACCGAACCGTTTTCGAATTCACGGAGGCGGCGAAGAGGCGATTTCCCTTGATAGAAGAGAATATCCTCTACTTTGCTCTTTTTAAAAGCGCTCGGATCTTTTTCTAAGAGGTTAGCTTCGCTATTATTCGGCAATGAAGAACGGACGCGAATGCTTTGAACGTACGGTTTCCTAAATTGACGCAAAGTCCGGATTGTATTCCCATATCCGTAATGAAGGAAAATCTTCAAAAGCCATTCGGGAATATTGTAATGAAGCGATAAGAAGCGAGTTGAGCGAGGAGCAAAAGCCGGCGGTATCAATGAAGCCTTAGGATCGCTTGTTAAATAGCCATTGAAAAGCGCAACCTTCTCTTCTCCCATCTTCTCAACAAGATAAGAACGGACGCTTGCGTCATCTAAACGCCGGAAATAGCAATGATTCGCCGTTGCCAAAGCCGCCAAACGCTTCTCATCTTGCGAAAGAGGCATCTCCTCAAAAAGATAAGTGAAAAGCAAATGATGACGAAGTTCGCAACCAACTAGGCCTGCGACTACGCTCCTTAAAGGACGGACGCTGACGTCCTTTTGGAAGATTTTGCGGAGTGCTTCCCCAAAATCCACGTCATTATCGATCACATCATTTAACGCTATGAGAGCCAAATCTAATTCTTGCATATAGACCTCCTTGCCTCTACTTTCGTTTCTTTCTTAGCATAGCCAAATCCTTTTCGGCTTTGGCCTCTAATTCCTCTTCATGACCAGCGAAGACGTTCCCGAGATAAAGTTCCTCGGGGTTATTGATGTCAATCTCGTCTTCATCATCTTCATCGTCTAACAAATCCGCGCCTTTATGCGCTTCTTCTTCAGCTTCTCTAAGAAGATTCGCTTCTTTTTCTAATTGTTCTTCTTGGATAAAACGCGGGAAGTCAGAATTGTTTTTTTGATAACGATGTCCTTCATGGAAATACTGGAATTCAATCTCTAAATTGATCGTGAAGTTCGTGAAAGTATTCAGCAAATAGGTGGCGACTTTCTCTTCTAAAACCGCCAAACGTTCGGGAAGAGAAACGATGATTAAAGTGTTCCATGAGGTCTGCTCAACCCCGCGATGAAAGATGACGGATTGAGGTGCATAAAAATTTATCTCATCCTCTTCGACTTCGAGAATATTCGCTAAATTTTCCGTGTGCTCCTTTGAATAATGACCAACAACATATTGATCGAGTCCGAGAACTGCAATTGTAATCATAAGCCTACGTGATGTGATTATATATCACATACGTCCATTTAGTAACCCAAAAATGTTAATAATCGAGAGGATCCACGTTCACTTCCGTCTTTAAACCGCCCCTTTGACCATACGTCTCGATGATTTCTTTAAGTTTGGGTTTAAGTCTAGACATGTCGCGTGCCTTTAAAAGGAGGACTTTTCGATATAGGCCCTGCGAAACGCTGATATAGGGAGTAAAAGGACCGATGATTCGTAAATCATTCAATTTAAGTTCTTCAATCATTGCCCTTAAATCAGAAGCACCTTGAAAAGATCGTTCCTCGCTTTTTGCTGAAACATAGAGGGTCAACATATAAACATAAGGCGGTTCCTCGTTATCGTGCCGCATCTTCATCTCGTAACGGAAGAAGGCCTCATAATCTTGGCGTGCCCCTAAAACAATCGCGTAATGTTCGGGGTTAAAAGTTTGAATAAAGGCTTCTCCGTTTTTTTCTGATCTTCCAGCGCGCCCGACGGTTTGAGTCACAAGATTGAAAGTTCGTTCGCTCGAACGATAAGAAGGAAGGGCTAACCCGATGTCTGCCAAGGCCATTCCCGCTAAGGTGAGGTTTGGAAAATCATGCCCTTTCGCAATCATTTGAGTCCCGAGCAGAATATCGTATTTGCCAGCCCGAAAATCCTCTAAAATCTCCTCCATTTTTTTCGAAACGCGCCCGACGTCTCGGTCAAGACGCGCTATCCGAGCTTCTGGCAATAAATCGCGCAAATCTCTCTCCAATCTCTCGGTTCCGTAACCAATCCGCCGAAGTTTCGTGTTATGACATTGAGGACAGCATTCTGGATATTCTTCAACGTAACCGCAATGATGACATTTAAGGAGTTGATCGCTCATATGATAAGTCAGATAACCACCGCAATCAGGACACATGAAAAGATGACCGCAATCAGGACATTCAATGCCTGTCCAATAACCGCGACGATTGAGAAGCAAAAGGCTTTGCTCGCCTTTTTCTAAACGCTCCTTGAGAGCATAAAGCAAAGGACGCGAAATTTTATCGGAAGCTTTCGTAAAAATATCAGGCGTCCTTAAGTCTAAAATCCGAACCTTCGGAAGAGCTTTTCCGTTTACTCGCTCTTTTAGTTCGACAAAAGCATAGACTCCTTTATGGGCGCGGGCTCGGCTTTCAAGCGATGGCGTGGCACTGCCTAAAAGAACGCGGGCACCTTCAATTTTTCCGCGCATAATCGCCACTTCGCGTGCATGATAAAAAGGGGCTGTTTCTTGCTTATACGATTCAACGTGCTCTTCATCTAAAATGATCAAACCAACATTTTTTAAAGGAGCAAAAACCGCGCTTCTAGCCCCAATAACAATTTGAGCTTCCCCTTTTGCGATCCGTCGATATTCATCATAACGCTCGCCCTCCGTAAGACCGCTATGAAGAATCGCCACCTTCTCATGAAAGCGAGCAGCAAAATAACTGACCATCTGAGGGGTAAGATTGATTTCAGGAACTAACATGATGACGCTTTTTCCTTCTTCTAATGCTTTCTCGGACAATTGGAGATAAATTTCCGTTTTGCCAGAACCGGTAACGCCTTCTAATAAAGTGACGTCTTGTTTGGCTTTCAAAATGCCAAAAAAGGCTTCTTTCTGAGCGGGAGTCAATTCTAATTTTTCATGCGGAAAGGCCTTGATCCGATGCAAACCCCTTTTCTTTTCAACTCGAAAAAAGGAAATGACGCCTTTAGAAGATAAAGCTTTCAAAATCGAAGGAGAGCCCGCTTCTTTTTTACGAATTTCGTAGTTATTCTCCTTCAATAATCGCACGCATTCCAATTGTTTCGGCGATAAATCCTTCTCCGAATCATCTAACAATTTAACATAAGTTTCGTAGGCGATTTTTACGCCTTTGAGTGAAGAACGACGCGGAGAAAGAGAACGCGGAAGCATCGATTGAAGCACGCGAGCGCGCGAAGCTAGATAATAATTCGCAACCACCTCTGCTAGTTGAAAAAGCGAGGGACTCAGAAGCGGTTCTTCATCGACTATGTTTTCTTCTTTGATCTCTTTTAAATCCCCTATCTCTTCTTTGCTTATTTCTTTCTTCTTCAAGACGAATCCCATCAAAGAACGACCATTAAAATCCACTAATACGCGAAAATAAATATCTAACGATTTCTTTCCGCAATAAAAATAACTGAAAGTGCGGTCGAGTCCCCGACTAACGATTTCTAACAAAACATCAACGCGCCACATCAACTAAAGTGTAGTCAATGTCGCACGTTCCTGAAAGGCTTTTTGAAGGATTGAAACGATCTCTTGAGAAACGCGCGTCACATCATCATTAACAACTTGATAATTGTAACCGCGCGCCATTTCCATCTCTAATTTAGCCTTCGCTAAACGCTTTTCGATGACGGGTTCTGGTTCAGTCGAACGATGACGAATGCGGTTCTCCAATTCGTCATAAGAAGGCGGAAGAAGAAAGATTGTCAATAAATCATCGCGATTAATTTCATTCATCACTTGGTGAGCACCATTGACTTCAATCTCAAGAAGAACATTTTTCCCTTGCTCTAGAAGAGAAAAGACTTCGGATTTTAAAGTTCCGTAATTATGTTTAACAAAGGAAGTATGCTCAAGAAATAGTTTATCTTTAACGGCTTTTTTAAAGGTCGCATCGTCAACAAAGTAATAATCGCGTCCTTCGACTTCTCCAGGACGCATCGGTCTTGTCGTCATCGAGACAGAATAAGCCAGGTTAAGCTCTCGATGAGCCATTATAGACTCACGCACTGTTCCCTTGCCGACACCGCTAGGACCTGAAAGTATGACCAAAAGACCTTTATTCATAGTGTATTTATTGATATTAGTTCATCTTGTGAACAAAGAGAAGAAAAAAGCAATTTGATTTTAACAAAAAGAAACATTATCGAGAAAATAAATTCGTAAACATCTAAAGAAAAAGGCTAGATGACCAAGACCTAGCCTCATTATTTGCTTTCTGTTTAATAATTATTTATTGACGTTATATAGGAACTGAAATCCCATGGCGTCAGGACCTGTATGAACTCCGATTGTGGCGGAAACGCGATAAACGCCAATCTCTTGGAAGCCTTTCTCTTCAAGCAAATAGCGCTTCGTTTCTTCCAATATTTTCGGATCCATGACCGTATAATCGAGATAACCGACTCGCTTATCGATGTTTGGATAAGTTTCAAGGAGCCAATCGACATAGAAGCGGACGCAGCGGTCGACGTTGCCTCTAAATTTCTTTTTCATTTGGAGGCTCCCGTTCTCGTCGCACACCACAGCGGGTTTGATCTTTAAAAGATTCGCGCCTAAAGCCGCTAATTTGGAACAACGGCCGCCACGATATAAAAAGTCCAAAGAAGAGACGATGAGAGAAGTTTGCAAATTCTTGTCGCGCGCTTCTAAAACATTTTTCTCAATTTCTAAAAGACTCAAGCCTTTTTCCAATGCTTCATAAGCAACGCGGACTAACAAGAAAATCCCGCTGCTCGCAACATGCGTGTCAATCACAACAATATTTGGATTTCCGTGCGCGGCCTGCACAGCGTTTTTATAACCGCTTGAGAGTTTATCGGATATCGAAAAATGAATAATTTGGGTATAACCTTCTTCAAAAAGCGCCGCGAAATGTTTCTCCAATTCTTCGACATTGCAAGCGCTCGTGCGGCAAAGTTTGCCCGTCTTTTTCGTGTATTCAAAAAGATCTTCGTTCGTAAATTCGTTGTCGTAGCCTTCCTTTCCACCCATCAAAACGTGGAAAGGCAAGACGTGAATGTTATATTTTTCTAAGTCTTCCTTCGGAAGGTCGATTGTGGTTTCCGCGGAAATAGCAATTTTTTCTGACATATTTTCAACCCCGATATAGGCTATCTCGTTTTCAATACGAGGTCAAGCAAACTACATTTTGCGCTATACTATTTCCATGTCATTTTCCGCGCGCGATTTAGAGATTTACTTCCCCGAAGTTGATCAAGTATTAAAAGGGCGCTCATTGGAGCGCTCCTTGCTCTATCTTCCGGGCGTCTATGTTTTTCGTTTGAACGGAAGCGATAATCAAGCGCTTTTCCTTTCGCTTTTAGCCCCTTCTCCGCTTCTATTTATCGCTGAATTCCCTCGTTTAAAAAGTCTCAACGACCCTTTCTTTTTGAAGTTGGAGAAGGAATTAAGACGCGCTCATTATCAAGACGGCGAAGTATTAGAAAACGAACGGATCGTCCGTTTAAATTTCACAATCATCGGAGAAGCGCTTCAACTAGAAAAACGTTCGCTTTTTCTCGAATTGATTCCGCATCATCCTAATCTCATCATAACCGATGAGAAGGAGAAAATTATTGCCGTCTATCGCCCTTCTTCCATTGAGGAACCTCGCCCTTTAATGCCGAACCTTCAATATCAAAAGCCGATGTTTAAAGGACAAAGGAACGTTGAAGCGCGTTATGTCCCTCATAGTTTCGAAACGAATATGCGTGAAGAAATTTTAAAGACATTGGAGAAGAAACGCCGAGACTATCTTTTTATGCCCTTACTTAAGAGTCTTCATAACCGCGCCCGCCTCTTGGCGCGGAAGGAAGAAAGTTTAAAAAGAGATTACCTTATTTCTTCAGAAGCTCTCAATGATTACAAAAAAGGAACTCTCCTCCTCACCTACCAAAACGAAATTCAACTCAGCGAGAAAGTTGTTCTTGAAGGAGAAGAAATTGCCCTAAATCCGAAAAAAAGCATCTTCCAAAATAGTGAGGCTTATTTCCAAAAGGCGAAAAAGGCGAAAAAAGCCTTGCCTCTCATTCAAGAACATCTAGAAAAAACACAAGAAGAGCAAAAGCATCTCCAAGAGATGCTCGTAACCATTTCTCTCGCTGATGAAAAGGATTTAGAGGAATTGCTTCCTTCATTAAAAAACGAAAAGAAAGTCAAAGCTCTTCCTACTTCTTTAAAGGAGGCGAGGCTCCCGTATATTTGCAAATGGAACGGCTTTACCTTCTTGTTTGGCAAAAACGCCAAACAGAACGAAACCTTGACTTTCCTCTTATTGAAAAATCGAAATTATCCATGGTTTCATGTCGCAAACACTTCTGGTGCCCATGTCGCTATTTTAAGCGATAAACCCTCAGAAAAAGCCTTGCGCATCGCTTGCTCGCTGGCGCTCATCTCGATTAAACAAGAGGACGGCGACGTCATCTATGCTCTGAAAAAGAATCTTCAAAAAGGACATAAGACGGGAGAAGTTAAGGTTTTGACGCACGAAACGATTCACATTAGAAAACTAGAAGAGGAAGCCATGTCTCTTTATAAAGAAGCAGAGAAGATCGAAAAATTATGAAACTTGAAAAAGCAAAAAGAATTTTCGCTTCCTTTATAGATGAACCGATTATAAAGATCCTTCCTTTAGACGGCGGGCTTTCAAATTCGCTTTTTCTTATAAACGGCAATTACGTCTTGCGTTTAAAAGAAGCAAGTGATGTTCCTTTTTATAACGTCAATAACGAATACGTCATTCAGAAAAAAGCTCATGAGATCGGAATCGCTCCGTCGCTTCTATATTTTGATAAAGAAGGAAATTTCATCGAACCTTACTTGCAAAAAACTGAAAACTTTTTTAAAAACCGCGAAAATGCTTTAAAAGAAGCGGGTTCACTAATTAAGAAACTACATTCGATAAAAAGCGATGCTCTCCTTGCTTTAAAATCCTTTTCGCCTTTTAAACGTCTTTCTTTCTACACTATGAAAAGCGGAAAAGAAGTTGAAGAATTATTGCCCTCTTCTTTTCTCAAAAGTTTTCAAGAACTTTTAAAGAGACAAGAAATGGTCGTTTCGCATCTTGATTTAGTGCCCGGCAATTTCTTAAAAAGCAAAAAGAAGAATTACATCATCGACTATGAATTCGCCTCTTTAGCCCATCCTCTATTCGATTACGCTTCCTTTCTTTCGGAAAATCCAAGTCAAGAAAACGAAGAAGAGAAGGATGCTCAAATTCTTCTTATCGATACGAATTATTCTCATGCTGAACTCAGCCCTTTCTTGTTTTTCCTCGATGCTTTATGGGAAAGTTGGAGCCTCAAACGCTACTACGAGACAAACAACCCAACTTTCATCAAAATTCATCAAGAAAAAAAGGAACGGAGAAAAAAGCGTCTCGCCCTCTATCAAAAAGGAAATTACGATAGAATGTTTTTATGAAGAAATCATCTTTCCTGGCTTTTTTGCTTTTATTCCCGCTGGCGGGATGCGATTACGCTGGCGGAATGCGCGAATACAATATTCCGCATAATTTGAGTTTGAAGGCTTCCCCCGCCCCCGAATATCGCGATTATGCTTATGGAATCGGAGCTCAAAATATCATTGAGGCGCTAGAACGCGGTGAGGACGTCCTTTTCCTTTTAAGTTCGACAGAATGCGTTTACTGTGACCGTTTTGCTCCAACATTCCTTAATTTCATTATCCAAGAAGGTCTCACTTTCTACCTTGTGGAAAATAATGAAAATCTTACGCAATATCAGGAAGAATTAAGAAGACTCAATGATTATTTTATAGAAGGCGAGGAACTAAATGGCGCCACCCCAGAACTGTTTTTAGCAAAAGGGCAAGAGGTTCATTCGATAGTGGCCGGAAACGTAAGTGCTTATTATTTAGAAAATAGCTTCGATGCTGAAGCCTCCGCTGCCTCATATTATTTAGGAAAAAGTTATGACGATTTGATTGAAGCGGATTTTGAAGACCCTCTTTATTATTTATCGCCATCCAATGACACATATTTTGATGAGAAATTGCTTCCACTATTCGAAACGAGGCAAGCAAAGCCGTTATTGGTTTTCGATTACGGAAAAATGACGATTGAAGATCAAGAAAGAACGCTTGCTTTCTTTGAAATCGAGGAAGAAGAAGCGACTCTCAAATACAAAGAAAAAGAAGCTCCTATCGCCACTGAAGGGGCGCAAGAACTTCTTGAAGAATATTTGGCTTAATTTTTCTTTGCTCGCACGTAACGATCGAAGAGAACGCCTTCTTGATAGTCTTTGAACTTCGCGTAATAAAATTCGTTGCCCATCGCGGATGCGATATGAGGAGGATAACGCCCCGACATGCAGAGGCTGTTTTTATAACGGCTTTTAATTTCATCGGGGCTATGAAGATATGAGAGATTATCCTTTCGCGCACTTGCGAAAGCGTAATATTTTTCGAGGTTCATATTCTGACGATTTTCGTTATAACAGATGACATCTGCGTAGATTTCGTAACAAGAAACGCTATTGGCGAAGTCGATTAAATCGGGCGTATAGCCACCCGGCGGTCGCATGTTGCACTCCAAAGCGACAAATTCTCCCTTCTTAGCTAAACCCGGACGGTCTTCTGTTAGAAGGAAGAATTCAATATGGAAAAAGCGTTTGGAAATTGCAAAAGATTTAACAACGCGCTTCCCTAATTCTAAAAACTCTTCTCCGTCAGAATCAGGAAACGGAAGCGCAAACGGATTGGCGAAATATAAATAATCGATCTTTTCATTCACGACGTCCGCGACCGGCGTTTCAAAGTGATCAGACGTTGCAAAAACGACATTGCTGTCTTTATCGCAAATGCCATCGAAGCTGACGATGGTTCCTTGGATATATTCTTCGATAATGTGGGTTTCTTTTAATGGCTCTTTTAAGAAAAAACGGACTGCCTCTTCGTCTTTTAATTTAAAGGAGTCAGAAGCTCCGACACCGATGTCGGGCTTCGCAAAGAGAGGATAACCTACTTCTTGAGCAAAAGCTAAAACACGTTCTAAATCCTTAGGACCATCCACCAAAACATAACGCATCGTTTTCGCGCCCGCTTTTTGAAAAGCCTCTTTCATCGCGTGTTTGGCTTTGATCTTTTCCATGTCTTCCGGCCAAAGACCGGTTTTGATATTTAAATCTTTCCTCAAACGCGCGTCCGTAGAAAGCCACCACTCATTGTCGCTTTCTGAATAATCGATGGGGCCATAACGCTCGCTTAAAGAACGCGCGGCCATTAAAAGAGAAGGATAGTCATTGAGATCCTGCACGAAGCGATATTCTTTAAGCGAAGAAATCAAACGCGGATGGACATCATAAAGAGGCGAATCGCCAATGCCTAAAACCGTGACTCCGTGGTTTTTTAAAGCTTCAACCCATTTAAAATAACGGACCGGGAAATTCGGCGAAAGAAAAAGGAAATTCATTTCATGCTCCCTCGCTTATCTTAACATTCATCGTCTTTGAATCAACGTCTGAAAGATCTTTTCGAACGCGCAAAGCTAAAATCAAGACAATATCTTCTTTCACTTCGAGAATTCCGCCTTCGAGAAAATAAAATGATTCTTGTCCGTGTTCGACGATTTTGAGTTTCCCGTTCTCTTTAAGCGGCGAAACATAAGGCGTATGCCCTTTTAAAATCCCAAGCGGACCATTTATCGATGGAACCAATAATTCTTCAGCCTCCCCCGAAAGGAAAGTCCCCTCCGGCGTAATGATCATGTAAGGAAAGCTTGCGCTGGTGGCCATTATTTATGCTCCTCAGCATGACGCACAACATCCTCAACGCTTCCGCAATAAAGGAAAGCAGATTCGGGATATTGGTCGTATTTGCCCGATAAAATCTCTTCCATCGAACGAAGAGTCTCTTCAAGCGGCACATATACACCTTTATAAGCGCTGAAGGCCTCCGCGACATGGAATGGCTGCGAAAGGAAATTGCGGATCCGACGCGCACGGGCTACTAAGGCACGATCTTCGTCGCTCAATTCATCAAGACCCAAAATCGCAATAATGTCTTGGAGTTCTTTATAACGTTGCAAGATTTTTTGCACTTCGCGGGCAATTTTATAATGCCGCTCCCCGATAATCGCCGGCTCTAACAAAGAAGAAGAACTTTCGAGCGGATCAACAGCCGGATAAATTCCTAACGCGGCCGTATTTCTGTCTAATAACGTCCGGGCATCGAGATGTGAGAACGTGGTTGCCGGTGCCGGATCGGTAAAATCATCCGCTGGCACATAGACTGCTTGAACCGAAGTGATTGAACCGTCTTTCGTCGAAGTAATCCGTTCTTGCAAACGTCCCATTTCGGTCGCGAGAGTCGGCTGATATCCGACAGCGGACGGAAGACGGCCTAAAAGGGCTGAAACTTCGCTTCCGGCCTGCGTGAAACGGAAGATGTTATCGATGAACAATAAAACGTCTTGATGGTCGTGATCGCGGAAATATTCCGCCATCGTAAGCGCCGTGAGACCAACTCGCATTCTCGCGCCCGGCGGTTCATTCATTTGTCCGAAGCACAAAGCAGTATTTTTCAAAACGCCGCTGGCTTTCATTTCCATATATAAATCGTTACCTTCGCGGGAACGTTCACCGATTCCGGCAAAGACTGAAAGGCCGTGATGTTCACTGGCGATGTTCGCGATCAATTCTTGAATTAAAACAGTTTTTCCAACGCCGGCTCCGCCGAAAAGGCCGATTTTGCCACCGCGTTTATAAGGGCATAACAAATCGATGACCTTAATCCCCGTCTCCAACATTTCCGTTTCGACTTTCTGTTCAACGAAAAGAGGAGGATTTCGATGGATTGGAAGATGCGGAGCTTGGCTAAAATCGCCTCCCAATTCATCGATTGGCTCTCCTAAAACGTCGAACATCCGTCCGAGCGTCAAAGGGCCTACCGGCACTTCAATCGGTTTTTCGGTATCGATGACACGCGCGCCGCGCCTCACTCCGTCTGTCGAGCCCATCGCGACCGTCCGAACTAAATCGTCACCTAAATGCTGCATGACTTCGACTGTAAGATAGTGTCCGTCACTCATCTCTACCTTTAAGGCCGTCAAAATTGAAGGAAGATGATGAAAAGGGAACCGGATATCTAAAACCGGTCCGACCGCTTGAATTACAACGCCATCTTTATTGATTTCTTTTTTCATCTATTAAACCTCCTTAATTGACACTTCCGCCCGTCACTTCGCTTATTTCTTGAGTAATCGCGTTCTGCCGCGCTTTGTTATATTCGATTTTCAACGCTTCTAACAAGTTATCGACATTTTCATTCGCATTTTCCATCGCTAAATGACGCGCGCTGTTCTCTGTCACTAACGATTCGAGAAATAAATCATGTAAGATCGAAGAAAGATAGGAAGGCAGCAATTCAGCGAACAAAGTATCGACATCGCCATCGAAAAGAGGCGGACAATATTCTTCATGAGCCCATTTTTGACGTCTATGACTTAAAGGCAAAAGCTCAAAAGTTACCGGCAAATATTTCATCGCGTTTATGTAATGGGCGTGAATGATTTTAATGCTTTTGAATTTCTTAGAGAGGAAGCCGTCCAATAAATAATTGGCGAGCTCTCTCAGCTCATAGGCTCTACTTTCTATTTTGACAGTCGGAGCCTCATTGATGAGAAGTTCCGAATAACGGCTCTTAAAATAATTCTCGGCCTTTTTGCCAAGCGGAAGAAGTAAACCCTTTTCTTCCTCTAATTGTTTGAGTGCTTCTTTAAAAATAACTTCGTTATAAGCGCCGCAAAGCCCGAGATCAGAGCCAATGACGATGTAAAGCGTTTCGCCTTCGCCTTTCTTTAAAAAGTGTTGACTCTTTTTGGCATAAGAAAGAAGAAGCGCGGCTAATTCTTGCATCTCGTTCATGTATGTTTTTTCTTTTTCAAACGTCGAACGATAACGATTGAGTTTGGCCGCAGCCAATAAGCCCATCGCTTTCGTCGTCTTTCCGATACTTTGAATGGAGGCAATGCGATGCTTTGTTTTTTCTAAAGAGAGACTCACGCGTATTCGCTCCTTGCTAAAAAGTCATCAAACGAATTAGTGATCTCCTCACTAATTTCTGATGGCAAAGTATGTTCTTGCTCAAGATGTTCAATAATCTGATGATGCTGGTCTAGAAGAAAGGCAAAGAAGGAAGAAAGGATTTCATGAAGACTTTCGACTTTCAAATTATCGAGTTTCCCTTCTTGGAGAAGCAAAAGTTCGACTACTTCCTGGCTTTCTTTATATGGTTGGAAGTTAGTTTGCTTTAAGACTTCCATTGCGCGGGCACCTCTTGTCAAAATCCGTTTAGTGTCCTTATCAAGGTCACTTCCAAACTGCGCAAAAGAAAGATTTTCACGGTAATTGGCAAGCGAAATTTTTAAAGACGCCGAAACCTTTTTCATAGCCGGAGTTTGAGCGGCGCTTCCGACCCGCGAAACCGAAAGGCCTGAATCGATAGCGGGACGTTGACCTTCATTGAAATAATCAGTCACTAAAAAGATCTGACCATCGGTGATTGAAATGATGTTCGTTGGAATATAAGAAGAGATGTCGCCCGCTTGCGTTTCAACAATCGGAAGCGCGGTGATCGAACCACCGCCATATTCTTTGGAAAGCTTGCATGCCCGTTCCAAAAGACGAGAATGGAGATAGAAAATATCACCCGGATATGCTTCACGTCCCGGCGAACGGCGAAGGAGCAATGACAGGGCGCGATATGCGACCGCGTGCTTTGATAAATCATCGAAGATGATCAAAACATCCTCTCCTTTTTCCATCCATTCTTCAGCAATCGCCATCCCGGCAAAAGGAGCGACATAAAGTTCCGGAGAAGCTTCGCTGGCCCCGGCATTGACGACCGTGACATAAGAAAAGGAATCAGCCTCCTTTAACTTATGAACTAAAGAGGCAACAGAAGAGTCTTTTTGTCCAATCGCCACATAAACGCATTTAACGCCGCTCTTTTTCTGCGAGAGGATTGCGTCGATTGCGATCGCTGTTTTTCCCGTTTGACGATCGCCGATAATCAACTCACGTTGCCCGCGTCCGATCGGAATCATCGAATCGATAGCTTTTAAACCCGTGAAGAGCGGACGATTGACGCTTTCTCGTTTCATGACGCCGGGCGCAACTCGTTCGATCGGACGCCGTTTTTCGCTTTTTATTTCGCCTAATCCATCAATCGGCTTCCCCAGTGCATTCACAACGCGTCCCAATAAAGCGTCGCCGACTGGCACTTCGACAACACGCCCAGTGGCTTTTACTTCATCCCCTTCTTTAATCGCGTCTCCGTTTTCCAATAAGACGACCCCGATATCATCCTGATCGAGATTTAAAGCCATGCCCGTCGCACCGTTCGGAAATAAAAGAAGCTCGCCGAGCATCGCTTGTTTAAGTCCATAGACTCTTGCGATGCCATCTCCGACCGAAATGACAGTCCCTACCGAACTCTCCTCATGGAAACTGGAAAAAGACTCAATCTCTTTCGTGAGAAGGGACGCTAAATTCTTCACACTGTAGTCAGCCATGGACTCTCCTCCTGTCTATTCTTTTAACAAATGTTCCTTAAGACGCGCCAGACGCCCGTTGATTGAAGCATCAAAGAGCTTGCCAGCCACAAAAACGCGAAAACCGCCAAGTAACGTTTTATCGATTTTGTTTTCTAAATGCACTTCTGCTTTTAATTCTTTTTCGATTTTTTTCTCGATGCTTTTAATTTCTTGCTCTTCTAACGGCAAATGCGAATAAACAATCCCTTCTTCCACGCCCTTAAAATCATTTAAGGCGAGATGAAGCGCTTCTCTTATCTCTTCTAAATACGGGAAGGCATCATGTTTATTTAAAAGGAAAAGATAAGCGTTTATCGGCGTTATCCCTTCTTTCTCAGAAATCAAAGAGAGTAAATGTTTCTTTTCTTCTTTATCGATTGCCGGAGAAGCTAAAAAAGCAAAAATCTTTTCTTCTTTCTTTACTAAAACGACGAACTTTTCAAAAAGAGAGACCATCTCTTCTTCGTGTTTCGGATATGAATGAAGAAAAGCTTGGGCGTAGGAAGTAATCTCACTTCTTTTCATCTTCATCGACCTTGAATTCTTGAAGGAAGCGTTTCTCATCTTCCTCGTTGATGCTGCGCCCTAAAATCTTTTCGGAAGTCGAAAGAGCGACTTCTACCATCTCTTTTTTCATCTCGCGCGCGGCCTTCTCTTTCTTCTTTAAGATGTCCTCTTCCGCCATCTCTTTTTTCCGACGGATTTCTTCTTCAGCTTCTTTTTGGAGGCGTTCAGAAACGACTTGCGCGTTGCTTTTTGCTTCCTTCACAATCTCATCGGCCTGATCTTTAGCCTTCGCGATGATGTTCTCGCTTTCAGAAGCCACTTTCTGAGCCTTTTCCTTCGCGACACGCGCTTCCTTTAAATCCCCTTCGATATGATCTTTCCGCGCTTTGAGATAACGACTGACGGGTTTATAAGCCAAAAAATACAGGGCGATGAAAAGGACGATTAAAGCTAGAAGATTGATGAGCAAACTCCAAATATTCGGAAAGAGTTTGTTCAAGAAATCTTCCGAAGTAAAAGGATCATCGAAGATGAAGATGATTGGCATGTAAAAGTGGGTATTAGACCCGACCTCCAAGGACGAAGACAATGAGAATTGCCATGATCAAGCAATAGATGGCTGTCGATTCATCGAGAGCGACGGCAATGATCATCGTGCTTCTCAACTTCTTTTCCATTTCCGGATTCCGCACCATGCCGTCGATCGCGTGGCAGCAAATCATCCCTTCTCCGATTGCCGATAAGCAGCCGAAGGCCACACAGATGGCGGCAGCAATCGCAATGAGACCAAGTTCCATAAGTAAACTCCTTTCTTTTTTCTATTTGTTACTTATTGGTGAACGCTAACTAATTTCGGAGGCGTTTGAGGCGGACGTTCCGCGATGACGCCGCTGACATCTTTTTCAGGAATCTCTTGCGCGATCCAAAGGGCGTTAAGAGAGGCGAAGACAAGCGTCTGAACAACAGAGGAGAACAGCGAGAAATAAAGATTTAAAATTCCCATCGGAATCGGCGCAAGGAAAATTTGTGTCCAAACCGTCCCCTGGTCAACGTCCCAAAACGGCACATAATTCGCATGCGCTAAATCGGTGAGACCACCCATCAAATTGAAGATTGCGCCGGAAGCCTCCGATAAGGCCCACTGGACAAGACCGATGATGACGGTACCCGCCAAACAATTGCCGACAAGACGCATTGTCGTGGAAATGATTGGCGACCACATCGTCACCAAATTGATTGGCAAAAAGACAAAGATCGGTTCGATATAACGATGAAAATAACCGAAATGTTGATGTCTGATTGCTGTCGCTTGGATTAAAACAAACATGATGACCGATAAAGAAAGAGGAGCCGCTAACCAATCGATTACAGAAGGGAGACCGAGAAGCGAAATATTGAAAGCGACAATCAAATAAATGAAAAGCGTGAAAATATAGCCGCTCCAAGCCTTATTTTCTTCTCCCATATTGTCTTCAACGAACTTTTCGATGTAACCGGTATAAAGTTCCGCTAAATAAAGAAGACCTTTCGGGCGTTCAAGATACGTCTTTTTCTTAAGACCTCTCCTAGCTAAAAAGCCTACAATGATTCCAAGAATTAGGACGATGAGCATCACGAGAAGCGATGAATAAAGAGAGGCGTCCATCTCCCAATCGAGCATATGTGAAATTCGCTCTTCAAAGGTCATTGTTTCTCATCCTCAGAAAGAATGATTTCACTGCTTTCGCCTTTCTCTTCCTTTATTTGACTTGCTTCTTCAACTTTTGTGTTCTCAGTTTTTGGAAGAGAGGAAACAACTGTTGCTTTCCGTCCTTCATGGAAATAGAAGAAGAGAGTAACGAAAGGAAACGGCAACATTGCCCCGAAAGTCGTATAAAAATTAAAGGCGTTGAAACCGCTAAACCACTCCGCTCGGAAAGTGCAAATGGCTGAGACAACTAAAGCTGCTCCGTATAACAAAATGCGGAGGAAGGCACTCCCTAACGAAAGCCCCATCGTATAGCCTTTTGTCGAAGAGGAGAGCAAGGCGTTGCTCATAAGAATCATCGTATAAAAGGAAATAACAGAAATAACGCTTCCTAAAAGCCAACCTAAAGCATAAGCACCGCCGGGATATCCGTCAGCGCTTCGAAAAAAGAAAAGCGGCGTTTGAAGAAGGAAACCGGCAATTCCGACTGCTGCAATCCAAAAGAGAGTTTTTCTATTTGTATCGAGATTTAAGTACCATTTTGCCAGTTTCATACGATACCTCTAGAACGGCTAAATTGTACCCACCTTAATGGCAAAGTCAACTCGTCAAAGACTTTGTAAGTCTTTATGTGGTAATAGGCAAAACACAAAGCCTATCTTTTTATCATGGACGAGTTTAAAGCGTATTCTTCTTTAGTTTCTAAAGAGTTGTTAATTGAAGCATTATCTTTACTCACAAATAATCCTTATCATTGAGATTAAAAGTATAATGCGTTTCTTCTCCCAAGCGATAAGAGAAAAAGATAATAGCGAAAATCCAATAAATTATCTTAAAAATGATCTTAAAAAAGCCAACCACTACAAACTTAATAAACTTCCATATTGCGTAAAAGAAGGATTTTACTTTTGATTTTTTAGGTACTGCAGTTGTTTGAGTTTCTTCCATTTTTTGTTTCTCGTTAGTTTTAGCTTAGTTCAAATTTTCAGGAGTTGGAGTCGCGCACCTGGTAATCAGCCCGTCAGCGTTAGTTTTAGCTTAGTTCAAATTTTCAGGAGTTGGAGTCCTGTATCCGTATTTTACACTAAAAAGTTAGCCTGTACACACAATTAATTGATACAATTTAAAGAAGGCAAAGGAAAAATATGCTTAATCCACTTACGGTTTTTAATAAAGAAACGAAAAAAATTTTAACTTTTTCGAAGATAAATTTGCTTTTCGGATATGGAAAATCAGGCAAAACTGAAACACTCTCAAATCTAAATTCAATATTCACTGGCAAAGATCGCCATCATCTTGTTAATGGCACCCAAACAATCAGTGGTGACTTTAATGTTTTTTATCTTCCAAGCGATGAAGGAATATCGAACCATTTAAAATTATCGTCGAAAAGTTTGATCAGAAGAATGATTAACGAAAGCGAATTTTCTCCTGATTTTCATAGTTCATGTCAAATGATTCAAAAAGGAATCAACGTTGCTCAACAAGAAATAGAAGGAATCGTTCGGACAATTCTCCCCGGAACTAAAACCAATATAAGCGATTATGATCGCCCGTTAGATCTCTTACTGGATAACATGAGCATTTCGCTTGAAATGGATTCTAGTTCTGAAGAACGTGAAGAGCTCTTTTCGTTAGTGAACGCTCTAGCGAAAACAACAAAAAACAAGACGGTCGTGCTCATAGACGATTTCAACAATAATCTCGATGAAGAAAGCACCATCAACTTTCTAAATAAGATAAGCACTACCGACGCCTACTTTATCTTGACCTCGAAAAAGAGCATACCCCAGTTTTTAATTGATGAAGAAACGCGCTTATTTGCAATTCGAAACAACAAAATTTTCTCACTCCCGTCATTAGAAAAACTGGTCGCAAGTTCAATCAATGAATTTAATGAATATCAAACTTTTGAGGAATATATGATTTCGCAAGGCTACAATGAAAAATCTGGAATCGCTAAGATTTTTGCTGAATATATCCGCAATGACGAACTGACAAACATTCTGAGAATTTTAACGGCCAAAAATCCACGGATTTCTCATGAAAGAAGCAAGAATTGCGTAGTAATCGCACCACGGACAAAGGAAGAGGAAAATCTCTATAAAAAGATTTTCGAAATGCTTGAAATTCCCCTTTAAATAATTGTTAATTGCTCCACTGTTTCTACAATTTCTTGTGCGCTTTTTTCACCTGATAAAACTACCATTGAAGAAAATTGGTTTTCAGTGACTTTCAATATGCGGACGTTACCATATTTAGGCTTATAAGATGAGACACGTTTCATATGTTTTTCCGCATCGCTATCATTATTGCAATACCTAGTGTAGACGGAGAACTGCAGCATCATAAAACCATCGTCCATGATGAATTTTCGAAAGTGAGTGTATTCGCGTCTTTGGGCGTCTGTTTCAACAGGCATATCAAAAAGCACCATCAAACGCATATTTTTATAACTTTTCCCTTCATAGTCCATTTGTCGCATCATTCACAAAGAAAGACGGCATTTTGACGTGTTCAATGTCACCATCCTTCAAATAATTTACATAGTCATTTACCAATAAAGAAATCGCATAAGATACTTGATATTTCTTGCCATCAACAAGGACATAATAATTTAAAAGATTGACTAATTTTTTTCTAATTTCCATTGATAAGGGCAACGTTAAGCTATTTAAATTGTTGTAAACGCAATAGTCCACTATCGGTCTAAAAGGTTCTACAAGATCGCAACTTAAATTATTCGCGTTTTGCGAACTATGATGCCAAATTCCTAAATTATCATTGAGACCAGCAAAGGCAACCGTGCGAATAATAGCGCCCGTTAAAATTGAATAACCATAATTTAAAGCCGAACTGATGGCAGTGTCGCTGAAACGAATGAAATCAGAGCCAAAAAGAGCCTTGAAATATTCTTTAGCCGCTTGTCCTTCCATGTTCTTTTCATCGCCGAATTTAACCTGCGAACAATATTCCTTAAGACGCAAAAACGTCTCAACATCATTATTAGTGTTTTCTAACACTTTCATTTGGTTATTTATTTTGGCTTTGATTATCGTCTCCCAAAATTTGTTTTTCTTAGACGGCAATAATTTCAACTGCAAATCGAGGAGACTAGACTGCAAATAATGACCATTCATCGGTACGGTGATTGTCGCTGGCAAATAATTCGGACCACAAAAAATCATCGAAATTCCATATTTTGATAATTGCGATAATAGACGCGACGTTACTACTACATTAGGATCTTCGACAAAAATTAAATCTAAATCTTCTAAGGGAAAAGAGACATCAGTTTTCCCTTCTCCCTTGATGATATCAAGGCAATTATCGGAAGTTGAAAGCTTCTTTGCCTCCTTTATATAAATTTGCCGAAAGCCCATTAACTGATTTTTCCTAGGACTGATATATTGCGAAGTTTAATATCTTTAATTGTTGATAACGATGGGCGAATCCTGCCATATGAATCAAGAGGAGCACGCCATTCATTTCTTGCATCCAAGTTGTCACCAATCAGAGAGTAGATTTCAAGCATTCCGTTAGTACACCCACCTGAATAACAGCAAAATTTCCTTCCGTCTTTCATCTCAAGTTCAACAAAAGATCGTAGAGGCAACTTAGCAATGCGTTCGTAATTCTCTTTTAGTTCGCTTAAAGAAAGGAAAACCCTTCCGTTCTCTCCTGATGTCCACATCAAATTATATTTAGGTTCGCTAGTTAAATTTTTGACGCCCTTCTTTTTCTGCTCAGCGATTATTCTTTCACGGCTTATTTGATAATAATAAATCGGAACAAAATATAAGTTCTCATTATCAGAATCTTTTTTTCTATACACATCAACTCTAATGACATCGCTATTTTTAGCGTACCGGCCATTTGATAAATCAACCGCTTTTTCAGGAGTTAATATATCAACTATCCGAACACTCTTGATAAAAGTGCCTTTCTTTGGCAGCTTCGGGAACTCGGGACGGCTGCCTGCATCTTGTGCAAACCACTCTTTTATCGCTTTATAGACAGCACTATTCCCGCCTTCTTTATCGTATATGTTTTCTATTTGTTTATCCGTTATTTTTTTAACAGAGACAACTCTTGTTAGTTTCTTTTCGCTAAAGGCTCGAGGCCTTCCATAGATCGTCTCATCCGATATAGGTCCTTTGATATTCTTTAACGGACTTCTCGCCGGTATTAAAACGTGCGTATTCTCATCGGTTCTCGGATTATTTTTATAAGGTTCCAAGGAATTTAGAATTCTGAGAAGCTTTTCTTGATCGCGCTCATAAACACGTAAAAGAACATCTTTTTGAAAATCAGAATAAGGGAAAGTCGTAGAAGAAATCTCACCTGTTTTAGGATCAGAAAGAATTTTCTGATTATTTAATTCATCACCCACTTCTTTCAGTTTATTGTATTCATTGACTCTTTTAATGAGTGTCGGGTTTGTAGCCCCAATCACTGCCGCATCAAGCGCATGATGTAAGTCATTGCTTCTGTCTTTTTTATTTATGTCTTCCTGAATTTGTTCTCGCACTTTACCTAAAATATAGCGCCCAATCTCCGAACAATTGCTGCTTTCTCCGTTAGCAGCAATCCGCTCACCAGAAATCTGTTCTTGCAGTTCGTTTATATCCTTCCCCAAAGCGTTGTAAAATTGTTCTTTGAAATATTCTCGATTATTCTTAGTTTTATTGTCGGAGAAAAAATCGATATATTCATTGTGTTTGTTTTGGGCTGGACTAAGGTCGCGATTAGTCTTCTTTTTTTCTTTTTTGATTTCAAATTTGACTTTGGATGGATTCTGATCATCCATATTTATTAGATTGAAGAAGAATGTTATTGTCTTATCTTTTTCGTCAACTTCAAAACTTTCGTAATGATAGTCAGACAAAAAACGAGCTTGATAACATTTGTTTTCATAACTGACGCCAGGGTGGTACGTGTGCGTCTTTCCAGATAAACCCCAAATTTCTCTGAGTTTGCTTGTCACGCCACCCGTAGTCGAACGACATTTATGATCTTTAGGCAATAAATAATAAGTGATTAAATCCTTAGCAAGCGTAGCAATATGACTACTATCGTTTAAGTCTTTATTAAGGAAGTCTTGCTCTTGATCACTAAAATCCTTGATTAAAAGGTTTTCTTTCTTTTTAGAGAAACGTTGGTAGTGTTCAAAAATTTCTGAATATTTTCATAAACTGAACGATCCCACTCATATGGCGTGCAATTCTTTTTATCTTGATTGCACTTCGTCTCAACTAAAACTTTATTGTCGTAAGAATCATCGAAACTTCTGGAAAAAGGAATAATGTGATCGATTTGATAGGAATTACCAAAGATGTCTCGTTCGCTGATTGGGTTATTTGTATAAGGACTTTTGCCGTTTTGCTCTTTAAAAAGTTTATAACGCAATAAATAGTCGTTTGAACGGCTGATGCCTCTAAAGGATTTTATATTTGGGAATTTTTCAAGTATTTCATTCTTATATGAAATATTTTTGCTCTGATTTTCGAGTTGAGAGTTTTGAATGCTTTTCCTCTCATCGAACGAATGACGTAATTCGCGGCTTAATTCAACGACATAGTCATCGACGATGCCGTATGTTTGAATTACAGCATTAATTACCTTCCTCATTTGCACTAATGAGTGTTTAACGACCGGGTTTTTCAAATATATGTGTGCTTTTTCTAGTGCTTCATCAATTGGCGGAATATAACTCAACGTCTCACTACCCCACTTATTGCTTTCGCTATGGTTATAGCCGGCTTTCTCTGATGCCTCGCTATATACAAGGCCGCTTTTCATAAAAGGAATGATTTTTCGGAGAACCTTTAACGATAAGTTGACTGTATTTTTGACATCAGCATTAAGGTTCAAGATGACGTCGATTAGTTTTTCGCTATATGGCACTTTGAGAGCTTTATATTTACTATCCTCTCCTTTTAGACATTCGTTCTTTATTTTTTCGTCATCCTTTGAAAACAAAAAGATATTCGCAACATCATCGAAAAATTCATCTTTTTTGATCAGTTCTTTATCGCTCTCTGGTAGATCAGTAACGCCTTTCAATGCTTTTTGAAGTTCATAAAAGAATGGAGAATTATTGAAGAATACTTTGCTATAAGTTTTTCCCTTAACATATTTAGCAAATTCCTCTGTATATTGTTCTGGCAAATAACTATTTTCAGGAATTGATTTTTCCTTCTTAAATGCCTGAAGCGCCTCTATGTACTCTTTTCTTGATAATTTGAGATCTTTCACTCGATAAACATCGTCATTACTAATTCCGACTGTTTTAAAAAGTTTTTTATAGTCGACTTTTTGAACTTTAAGCATCGCATCAAGGGCTTTTGTAATTTGTTCTCCTGTCAATCTAGAATAGTCTTTATCTTCCGCGTGCTTCTTGTATCCAAAATTTACAAGTTTCGTCAACGCTATGAATTTAGTGGCCGATAAACTGTCTTTAGGTGCTCTTAATTCATCTTTTTCAAATTGACATTTTCCAACAATCTTCTCGCGATCAATTTGATAAGGCCCGGAAGCCGGTCCCTCCGAATAACTTCGTTGTTTTCTATAAATTTGAAAATAATCATCTTTAAATTTTTGGTTAATCACACCATGTTCAATTTGTTTATTGAGAAGCAATTCAATTTCTTCTTCGTATAGTTCACGCGAAACGGTGAAATTATATTTGTCGCTAGAATTATGAATTCTATTGTCCCACGAATCCTTTCGACTATTTTGCATTTCTAAAAGATAGGGCGTGATCGTAATCACTTCACCATCTTTTCTTCTTTCTTCAAGTCTATCGTTTATCGCCTTGATTCCTTTTGTCATCTTGCCGCCTTCGTCGTCAGATTTTTCGCTTTTGCGGTTCGATTTAAAGCCACGATATTTAGCGTAATGATAAAGCGCAATCATCAATTCTTCGGGAGAGAGCTTTTCTACAAGCCCCTTCTTCTTTATTTCAAAGGGATTTAAATGATTGTTAGGTATGACGTCTTTAAGGAAATCTTTATGAAAGTAAGAAGCGAATAGAGTTCTAACATAGGCAAGTCTTTTGACATGTCTTCTTCTTTGCCTTCGCATCAAACGTTTTTCTCTTCGCTTGATATTTTCGGTTTCTCCAGTTTTTCTATCTTCTATTTGATCAAAAACATAAGAACCTAAATCGATGATGCTTAAAGGAATATGCTGTTCATCTGTTTCATAAAGGCACCACCCGACTGAACCGATCCCTAAATCAAGGCCTAACGTTTTCATTTTCTTGTCTCCTTTAATTAAAATGCTCTATAATGAACTTGCCTTTGTTGGAGAAAGGCAGCTTAGTTCAAGTCTTCAAGGACTTGGAGTTAACCCCGTATGGGGGTCGAATAAGAGTTCACCTCTGGTGAACTTTTTATTTTCTCAACACTATCGATAATTATATTCCCCTCGCGTTTTTAAAAATAGTCGCTCCTTTACTTTTTTTGCTTTTACTTACTATCTAAAAATCAACATTTTGAGCGAAAAAGTTTTTATAACAATTAAAAAGTCTAGCGTTTGAGCATTTTTATCCTCTTTCTTCTTTACAAAAATTAGTTAGCCTATTAACCATTTTTTTATTCCTTGCTACAATGTACGGCTAACTAATAGCAGGAGCCACAGCCTATGGCATTTACAATAAGCATTGGTAACACTACCAAAACATTTGAAAAAAGAGTCGCCCTTCTTGATTTATTAACCGAAGAAGAGAAAGAAGAAAAAACTTACATTTGTGCGAAAGTTAATAACCAAGTTCGCGATTTATCTTATGAAGTTTATTACGATGCGGAGGTCGAATTTTTAACAGTCAAAGATCATGAGGCAATGAAAATATATGAAGCCTCGTTACGTTATGTGATCGCGATGGCTTTCCACCGCCTCTATCCCGATTTGCATATTCGCTTCTCTTATAACGTCTCGCGCTGCATCTCTGTTCATCTCCTCGATCCGAAGGTGACCGCGAATACGGCAATGCTTCTAAAATTGACTCATGAGGTCAATGACATCGTCAAAGCCGACTACCCCCTTAAACGTTTTGTTGTACCGAATGAAGAGGCTGCTGAAATTTATAAAAAGCACGGATTCCTCGACAAATTGGAGATCCTCTCCTACCGACCGGAAAAAACTGTCCACTTCTATGAATGCGATGACTATTTAAATTACATGTACGCACATCTTGTGCCTTCGACTGGGTATTTGAAGGATTATAAAATTCGCCTTTATGCGCCGGGATTCCTCATTCAATATCCGCGCAGCGAATGTGGAGGCGAAATTCCTCCGTTTGAAGATGCCCCAACTTTCGGACGCACTCTTAAAGAGTCTCACGATTGGGCAAAAATTATCGGCGTTGATACGGTCGCTCACATCAACGAGACGATTAAAAATCGCGGAGCCGTTGAATTCATAAACATGGCTGAGGCGCGCCACAGTCGGATGCTCTGCGAACTTGGCCAAATGATCGAAGACGGCATCGATGATATCCGTCTCATCTGCGTGGCTGGACCTTCCTCCTCTGGCAAAACCACGTTCGCCAATCGCTTGAGAATCGAACTACTTTCACGCGGAATCAACCCGATTCGAATTTCGATTGATGATTATTACAAACCGAAATCCCAAGTGCCGAAAGATAAGGATGGCGAACCAGACCTTGAATGTTTAGAGGCGCTTGACATCGCTGAATTCAATGACAATATGCTCGACCTCATCAACGGCGAAGAAGTTTCGCTTCCGCGTTTTGATTTTGAAATCGGGCGTCAGGTTCCCGGACGTACCTTGCGTCTAAATAAAGAACAGCCGATCATCATTGAAGGAATTCATGCTTTGAATGACAAGTTGACGACCTCGATTCCAAAGAGCAATAAATTTAAAATTTTCATCTCGCCCCAAGCTCAGATCAATTTAGACGACCACAGCCCTCTCTCCTTAACGGATCTTAGACTTCTAAGACGTCTAGTTCGCGATAAAAAGTTCAGAAGCGCTCCGGCTGAAGAAACGTTTGGAATGTGGCCGAAGGTCCGGGCTGGCGAATTTAAATGGATTTATGCAACGCAAGAGGGAGCAGACTTTGTCTTCAATTCCTATTTACCCTACGAATTGCCCGTCATGAAGAAATACGCGATGCCGCTTCTTCAAGCGATCGATAAGGACAGCCCCTATTTCACAATCGCCGAACGTCTCATGCGGATGCTGAAATTCTTCATTCCTTTAGAGGACGCCTGGGTCCCATCAAACTCCTTAATGCGAGAATTTATTGGTGGCTCTTGCTACGCGGACGTCTAAAGTATTATCCTATTTGTCAGAATCGCTAGGCATTACGAACAAATTCGGTCCGAGGCCTAGCTTTTCTTTTCCTCATTTATTGAAGAGAAGCGTTCCTTGCTCAAACGATAACACTCCTTCAATTCCTCAAAATACAGGTTTCGCATCGTGATGTATTGCTCTTCATCTTTTTTTGAAATGCTCGCGAGATAAAGATTGGAAAAGACTTTTTCCAAACGGAAAAACGATTCATAGAGATTTAGAAGCGTCAAATAATGAAAATATGCCTCCCGCGAATAAATCAATAAGGGTGAAGAATGCGCGATCTCCGATGACATCTCATAGACTTTCGCGTATTGACGAAGATCTGCGACCCGTTCCACGCCATCGCGGAAGTTAAGCTTGAAATCGGGAATCTGGTTGACCTCGGGAATCGTTAGAAGCCAACCATATTCGATAAAGCGTTTTATGTCTTTGCTTTTCAAATCAGCTTTCCGCATTCCTTCTTTAATCATGAGAAAAACCGCGTCTGTCTCTTCTTTGCTCGCGAAAGCCCCGCGGAAAGCCATCGCATAACGTAAATGTTCTAAATAGGCTTTGATAACCGGTTCGCCGTGCCTCACCAAAATCAATAAAATGCATTCGTTTTCGTGGAGAGTCCGCCAAGTGGAGAAGGCCTCTGTTTCAAAACCATCAATCAAAAGGCCAACGATGCATTTAGCCATCGAAAAGCCCTTCTGCATGATGTCGACAATCAAAGTTTCTTGCGGTTCGTTTTTTCGATAACGCTTGAGAATTCCAAGAATGAAATTTAGATAAAGGCTGATCGTGGAAATCTCCGGGCGAAATCGTGTCGTAAATGTCTCGCTTCGAAAAGAAAGATGTTCATTCGTGAAATATTTATCAAGCGCGGTTGAGATGATTTTTCTTTTGCTGTCCTCGTTTTTTTCTAATTTCATTTGCTGATAGAAAAAGCGTTCCTCGCTAAGAAGATATAAAAGAAGTTTTAATGGGTTAAGAGGAATTCTCGCTAAAAAAGGCGACTTCTCGCTCAAGACATCCGCGGACTTCTCTGCTTCAAAGAAAAGAATTCTCAGTTCTTCTTTCTCTTGTCCGTCCACTCCTAAATCTTCAAGGAGGAGATTTAATCTTTCTTGTTTCTTGTTATTCTCCATCGCCTTTTAATTCTACCTTGCGATAACGCTTTTGCCCTAATGAAAGAAGATAAAGTGTTGTCGGTTTTTGGAAAGTCCTCCTTACATATTCTCCGTAAGAATTTAGTTGCTTATCGTAAGAAGGATCATCAATATCGAAAGCTTTATAGTCAATAACAACTGCCTCATGCGGATAAAGGAGCAAAAGGTCAATTGAAGCTTCCTGCCCTCTTTCTTCATCAAAATATCGATATTCCGGATAAATTTCCGCCTCTTTTAAATCTTGAAAAGGCGGAAGATTTAAAATCTCCTCAATCTTCTCACGAATGTTATTTTCCTTAATGAAGGTGAGATCCTTACTCTTAAAATCTAAGAGTTCCATATAACGATGAAGTTTGTTGCCGTATCTTAAGGCTCCGTAATTGATTTCTGAACCCAAACGTTTTGAGATCCCTTCCTCCTTATAAAATTCAGGCTTCACATTGAGATGATGGAAGGATAGAGGCGATGCTTCTAAAGATTTTGAAGAGGCTGGCTTTTCGACATTTTCTTGAATTTTGACGTCTTTAACTTCGGCAAAAGTGGGCGATTCAATGTTTGCCATCAATAAATATTCTTTAAAATCGCGCGGCTCGCGCACTGTGAAAGAATTTTTCTCTTTTTCTAAATCTTCAATCAAAAGGAGATTGTCCCCTAACGCGTCATATTCTTTTTTTCCTTTATCGTAGACGAAAAACAGGTGCTGCGATGCCCGCGTAACCGCGACATAGAATAGACGCATCCGTTCCGAGATTGCTTCTCTTTCCTCTTCTTCTTTATTGAGGTATTCCTCGAAAGGTCTCCTGTCATAACAATCAGGAGACGGGATGACCAATCCCGTTTTTTTGTTATAGAACATCCGTTTGTTTTCGTTGCTCTTGTTTCGTTTTTTGCTGAGAGAGGCTAAATAAACAAGCGGAAATTCTAAACCCTTAGAAGCATGTATCGTCATCAAGCGCACTAAATCGCCCGATGGCTGAGTGGCCGTTCCCTCGATTTTGCTATCGGAAAAGACGTTATTCGCATAACGTTCATAATAATCCTCGAGTTTCCAATAATAACGATCCGCGGCCTTCGCGCTCTCTAAGAAATTCAAAAGGATCGTCATGTTGTCTTTTACGTGTCCTAGATGAGTGAAAGCTTCTTGCCAAGGGAAGTTTTCCAAAATCCATTCAACGACCTCGCTTATTGAAAGAAGCTGGATCGTCCCTCGTTTCTCGCGAAGTAACAAAATAAAATCAGCTTGTTTATAGCTTCCATCCGTAACCTCTTGATAGATGCGCGTATCATCATAACGATAAAGAAAGGAACGGGCTAAACTCAAATAGGTATGGAGAAGTGCTTCATCGCCTTTAACCAAATAACGGAGGATGGCAACGAAAGCAAGAAGCGTCTCACTCGCGGAAATATCCGGTCGATCGCTGATTGCTAAGGGAATTCCGTATTCTTCAAAAACTCTTCGATAAGTGGAAAAATCGTTTCTTCGATCTAAAAGAATTGCAAAATCCCCGTATTTCGCCTCTCGATAACAATGTTTCTCGTTCTTGTCTTTTGTGCTTATTAAATATTTTGTTTGAACTTTTTTGATGATGTCCTCCGCAATAATGCGAGCTTCAACTTCACTGCTTTCTATTTTTGTTTTTTGATCTTCTTGATCCTGATATTCGTCTAATGAATAACGGAGAACGCTGAATCCGTTTTTCGGATCTTTTTCTCCTTTGAGTGTCAAATTGCCATATTGAAGCTGGTGGCCGTATTGATATTCAACGCCCCCGAGAGTTTCATGCATGAGGCTGGAGAAAAGGCGGTTGATGTCATTGAGGACTTCCTCTTTTGAACGAAAATTATGATTGAGAGAAATAATCGTGCCTTTTTCATGATTTTGATACGTTTCAAGTTTTTCCTTAAATAAACTTGGATTCGCGTTACGAAAACGATAAATGCTTTGCTTGAGATCCCCGACCATGAAGACGTTCTCGCTTCCTAATTCCTTAATCAAATTTTCTTGTAAATCGGAGGTGTCCTGATATTCATCGATCATGACGTAACGATATTGCTTTTGAAGGATGTCGTGTGCCTTTGGATGCGAAACGATTTGACGAGCAAAAGAGGCGATGTCAGAGAAAGTGTATACGCCTCTTTCTTTTTTCCATTCTTGCAGTTTTTCCTCACATTCTTTCGCTAGATTGATGAGAAAGATTTTATATGAGGAAAGCGAATTATTCGTGTCTATTGAAAAAGATTCCAATAAAGATGCTTGAAGTTTTTTAATTTCATCGCGAATATAGGCAAATACCTTTTTATCTTTTTCATCGGTTCCTTTAGAAAAGGACGCTCTCGGGCTTTCGAAACCCCTCTCGCTGATAATCGTTTTAAGACTTTCATAATCATGGACGCCTTTAAAATAATCAAAACAAGGCGTTAATTTTTCACGCACTTCGTCTGAATCAATTTTTAATTGCAAACGGGAAAGTTTCTCTAATTTTTCATGAAAGTTCGCATATACGTCATTCTTGATGTTTACCGGTTTTATGGCCTTATCCAACAAGTCCTCGTAGAAAGCTTTTTGGTCGATTGATTTTTCGCTCGCATCTAAAAGGATTGTAATTGCCAAATATAGGTTCGCATCGTCTTTTTTCTCGTAATGTTCTAACCACTTTTTTAAATCATCGTCAGACTCCTCATAATGGCGTTCCAACACTTCATCGATAATATTTTCTCGAATCGCAGAATATAAAGAAGGATCAACAATGTCCGGGGAAGAAGGCACGTCAATTAAATAATAGAAACGCTTGACGAGACTCAAGGCAAAAGCATCGAAATCGGTGATGTCTGATTGTTCAGCCTTTGAGGATAAGTCTTCTTTGCCGAGTTTTAACAAACGTTTGCGGATTCTTTCTTTCATTTCCGCGGCCGCGTTTTTCGTGAAGGTCAAAACCAAAAGGTTCTCGAGTTGACAATCTTGAGTGCTTTCATCGCTCGGAAAGACTAATTCCTTAATTCGTTCGGTGAGAACGGCTGTTTTTCCCGATCCGGCACCTGCAGATACTAAATAACGCCCTTCTTTAGCGTGAATCGCTTGCTTTTGTTCTACTGTCCAAGCCATCTCGTTGTCCCCTCCTTTCCTTTATTTTTCTTCCTCTTCTTCATCGTTTTCTTTGCTTTTAGCTTCGCCTTTTTTCCGATAGCAAATATCCATGAAAGTGCAGAAGCGGCAGGCATCGCTTGATGGTTTTATTTCAAAAGCGCCGGATTTAATAAGTTGATGGGCTTCTAAAACTTTGAGAAGAGAGGCTTTAGCTTTCTCGCTAAATTCGGCCGCCGTGAGACAATTGTGTCTAGTGCTGGTAATCGCTCCGACTTTATTAATTTTGAAGCCGCTGACATAACTTTCATCTAACGACACTAGAGGAGTAATGATTTCGCGTTCATTAGAAAATAAGCCGTTGAGATTGAAAGGTTTTTTGGCTGCCCGATCATCTAATTTGCGGAAAAGATTCGCAATAAATAAACCCGAGATTTCCCGCGTTGAAAAGTTTTCATCTTCTAAAGCGTAGGCCGCATAAAGAGGAAGTTGAAGTCCCGTGCCGTCTTCAAATTTTTCTTCACTATAGGCCGCATTCCCCGTTTTATAATCGACGATCAACAAGGCGTTCGGATCAAAAGTCACCAAAAGGTCATAACGCCCGGTAAGAAAGATTTTGTCTTCGCTTTCTTCTAAAGGAATCGTAAATTCTTTCTCGCTATAGAATTTAGAATCAGGCAAGGAATGAAGATGTTTATAATGCCAAGAATAGGCCTCTTCTATCTCTGAGGCGATGCTTTCTAAAATCATTTTCTCTCGCGTTTTAGTTTCTGGATGTTCATCTAAAAATTCTTTAAGCGCGTCTAAATAACGGTATTTCTCCTCGCCTTTTGCAAGGTGTTCAAAATATTTATGGACGACTAAACCGATTGAAATATTTAAACTTGGCTCGCTCTCTGAGAGTTTTAGAATTTTTTCGAGGTAATATGAGAAAGGACAGCTATAGTATTTCTCGATAGAGGTATAGGAATAACGATATTCGTTTTTATTTAAAGAATACCCTTCAATCTTTTGATAATCGCTTCGATAAAAGGGATGTGGCTTAAAGTATTCAAGATATTGTCGATATCTTTCATTATCGATGTGATATAGATAATAGTCGTCATAAAGACCTGCAAAATAAAAGGCTCCTTTATCAGATGCGTATTCATATTCCAAAACTGGATCTTTAATAATCTCTAAAGACAAATCGTTGGCTAAAGAACTTAAAAGATTTGCTTTCCCTAAAATTATTTCGCTGAAAGAAATTGCTTCAACGGCATTAGAAGTCAAAAGACGACGGAGCGCTAAATTTTCCTCTTCGCTTTTTTCTTCTCCCGTTTGATAACCTAATTCCTTTTTCTCTTTTTTGGAAAGAAAACTATTGTCCTTAAAAAGGCGGGGATAACTATCTAGAGAAAATCCTAAAACAAAAATATGCGCGTTGTGCGGAATGTATGGTTCTTGAAGAATTTGAATAGCGTTTTTAATTTTAAAGCTCTTATCAACCATCAAATCTAAGGCTAAATCATCATAAAAAGCCAGACGGTTGTCCTTATAATATGGGGCTTCTATTTGTTCCCATGAGATTAAAAAATTTTTTAAAGCGATATAAGAAGGATCCTGTGCATATCCCTCATTTAATTTATCAAGAATTTCAGTTTCACCCTCTTTATAAAGACGACGAAATTCCTGATAAACTCTTGTATATCGTAAAGGCTCACTTTCATTTAAATCAACGTAAAATCCATATTTTCCTTGCAAAAACCGCATAATATTTCGGTATTGATCGTTGACGCCATATAGATAAATATCATCGGCTTTAACGCCACTATCTAAAAGTTTAGCAATGCGGTTATAAACGTAATGCAATTCATCGTAAGCGTCCGTGAAGGAAAAAACCGGATGTTTTTTGAAAATGTTTTTATGGAGGCAATACCCAATCGCCATCGCTGAATGAATCTCACCAAGAAAGCGAGACAGGCACGTCCCGTTCTGATACCCCGCAATTAAAATCGGACGTTTAAAATATAACGCATTGACTTCGTCCTTCCCTAAAATTCCTTGTTTTAAAAGCAATTCTTGATCCTCTTTTAGAAAGGATAGACGCGTCATTGATCTGTCTAAAAATGGTGAACGAACAACTTTTTGATATTCTTTTGCCAAATCATAAGAAACGCCTTTCGCCAAAAAATAAGCGATGACGCGTTCATCGGAAAGATAGAAAAAAGAATCGATAAGTTTGTTTAAACTCATCATTGAAAAATTTAGATGAGGGTTTTCCTTTTTGATGGCCAGAAAACTTCTCCGTAATGCATTTGGAGCAATGAGCAGTGAATTATGAAGGAAACGATAAGATGACATGATTAATCGACTTTAAAGACTCTGGTTGCTTCCACTGCTTTCTTCCAACCTTTATAACGTTTATTCCGTTCGTTTTCTTCCATTGAAGGATGGAAAATTCTTTCAACTTTCAATGAATCAGCAAGATAACTTAAACTAGGGTAAAAGCCAACGCCTAAACCGGCTAAGAATCCGGCGCCCATCGCCGTTGTTTCGCGGTTATGCGGCAAGACAACATCGACGCCGAGAATATCGCTTTGAAATTGCATGAGAAGAGAATTGCTAGAAGCCCCGCCGTCAACTTTTAAAGAGGGGATTTTAAGTCCGGTTTCTTCAATCATTAGATCGATGACGTCTTTGCTTTGGTATGCAATAGCTTCAAGGGCGGCTCTTACAATCTGATGACGATCGCTTCCACGCGTTAAACCGAAAATCGCTCCTCGCGCTTCATCGTCCCAATAAGGAGTTCCGAGCCCGACAAAAGCCGGGACAAAATAAATTCCGCTTCCGTCCTCGCGCCTCAACGCATATTCTTCGCTGTCCTTGCTCTCCTTAAACCAGCGCATTTGATCGCGTAACCATTGAACGACCGCGCCTCCGACAAAGACTGAACCTTCAAGCGCGAATTGTCGTTTGCCATCTAAAGAACTTGCAACCGTGCTTAAAAGGCCGCCCTTCGAACGAGCAATCTTTTCGCCTGTATTCATCAACATAAAGCAACCGGTGCCGTAAGTATTCTTACTCTCGCCGGGATTAAAACATCCTTGCCCAAATAAGGCCGATTGTTGATCGCCGATTACGCCATGTATCGGCGTTCGCACATCAAAGAAAGCTGCCTCGCCATAGAAATCGTTATTGTTCTTGATGGTTGGCAAAATGCTCATCGGAATCTTAAAAAGATCGCAAAGTTCTTGATCCCAGGTGCCTTCCTTCAAGTTATAAAGCATCGTGCGCGAGGCGTTTGTGTGATCGGTTGCAAAAACTTTTCCTTTTGTAAGTTTATAAATAAGCCACGAATCAACAGTCCCGACCGCTAACGCGCCCTTATCAATCAATTCCTTTGCGTTAGGAATGTGATCTAAAAGAAAGCGAATCTTTGAAGCACTGAAATATGGATTGAGCCGTAACCCCGTTTTCTCGCTCAATAAAGGAGAATAGGGAGCGTAAGAATCACAAATCTCTTTTGTTTGCATTGACTGCCAAACGATGGCTGGCGCTAACGTTTGTCCCGTCCTTTTGTCCCAAGCGATTGTCGTTTCGCGTTGATTCGATAAACCAATGGCGGCAATCTGTTCCCAACTGACGTTACCCTTAATCAAGAGTTCATTAATGACGTCAATTGTTGAAACAAAAAGCGAATTAGCGTCTTGTTCTACCCAACCAGGGTGTGGATAAAAGCATTCTAGTTCTCGCTGTGCGAGCGAATGAACTGTGCATTCTTCATCAAGCAAAAGCGCTCTCGTTGAAGTTGTGCCCTGATCTAGAGCAAGAATATAATTTTTCATCCTCTAGATTATACAGAGAAAGAGCTAGATATTGTTAGAGGAAGCGAAGAAACGCTCAATCTCGTCTGCCTCCTTAATGATGTCTTTTGTCAAAACTTCCGCCCCTTCGTCGGTGATTAATAAATCATCCTCAATTCTAATTCCGATTCCTAAGTTAGCGAAATAAAGCCCTGGCTCATCAGAGATTACCATTCCGGGTTCTAATGGCATGTCTTTGTATTTGCGATCAACTGGCGAAAGATAAGGATCATGGGTGTCAAGACCAATCAAGTGCGAGACGCTATGATAATAAACGCTATCGATTTCTCCTTTATCTTTTAAGAAGCCTTGAGCTAAGCATTCCTCAGCCATATAAGTTTTAACAGCTCTCTGCAACTCATTGACCGTCACGCCAGGACGAGCCATGGAAGCCACTAACTTATTGGCGCCTAAAACAATGTTGTAGAGAGCTTTTTGAGTAGGATTAAATTTACCAGAAATCGGGAAAGTTCGGCTGACGTCGGCGTTATAATAACCACACCTTGCCCCGAGATCCATCATCAACAAATCGCCATCTTCTAACGTCGAAAGAGGCTTTGGATAATGAAGGATGACCGCGTTTTTTCCACTCGCCATAATCGTATTGAAACTCAGTCCTTGATAACCACTATCGTCGTTGATGACTTTCAAAAAAAGATCAGCTAATTCGTATTCCTTCACCCCGGGACGCATCTCAGAAATGACCGCCATTATCCCTAATTTAGTCGTGGCGATCGCTTTTCTAAATTCTTCAATTTCACATGGCGACTTCCGAAGACGAAGGGTCGTGATTAATGGATAGGCATCGCGCGTTTTGATATGCGGATATTTTTCCTCGAATATCTTTTCGATTTCGTGCGTTGAAGTATTCGCGGCTACTTTAATCTCGTCATCTAAATCTAAATATAGAGTATTTAATTCACCATATTGCGCATAATTCTCCGCAAAAGCCCCTTCAATTCTAGGATTCAAAGCGTTATTCACCAAGACGTTGTTGATACCTGAAATTTCACGCGCTTCATCAAGAGTCAAGCGCCGTCCATACCATCTTTCTTTATTCGCATCATATGGTAAGACAAAAAGGAATTCGTGCCTTTCTCCATCCGCGTTGACCATGAAAAGGATTGAATCTTCTTGATCAATGCCCGTCAGATAATAGAAATTACGGTTAACTTCAAAAGGATATGTGTCATCCGCGCTTCTGACTTTCGGAACCCCACTATAGATGAGAGCTGCGCTATCGCGCTCCATCATCGAAAAAAAGCGCTCACGTCTTGCGATATATTCTTTTGCTGGAATCATACAACTACTCCTTTATAAATAATGCCGGTACCGGGTTAAAACTAAGTCCTTGTCTCGATAAGTAATCGCGACTCGGCTGTATCATGTTAACACTTCCTCGCAACAAAAGAATGGCTTTTTCGGGAAAGTTGTTAGTCTCAACTAATAAGCCTATTTTCGTGAGCTGATAATTCACATTGCGCAAGAGCTCATAAGGCACTTCGACTTCGGCTTTAAAACCGACAGCAGCCTCAACTAAATTATCCTCTAGAAGCAAGAGACCGCCTTCTTTATACGCTCTTCTTAAACGGGGCAAGCCTAATTTCGTTCCGCCGAAATAACGAACCGTGATAATCATTGCTTGCTGAACATCTTTTTCTTTCAGTAATTCCAACAAGAGATAACCGGCACTATGAATAGGCTCTTGATCATCATTGAAGCGCTCTAAATTTTGAAAGCGATATCCATAAACTATGTGGGTCGCTTTTGAATGTTTCTCTTTAATTTCAGTTAAATGCGCATCGATGTCTTCTTCACTCTCTATCCGAAAAAGATAACTATTGAAAGATGAGCCCATAATTTTAATTGCCACTTCTTTTTCGCTTTTTATTATCTTCATCGTTATCTTCTATTTTCTTCGTTAATTTTAAGAAAACACATATCATTTTGTCTAACAATCTCCATATAATGTGAGCATGTTTTTCCATAAACACCAATGCGAGAATTGTGGCGCGCTTTATGACGTAGCGAGAGACTCTTGCCCGAAATGCCATCAAAAAAACCCAAACGAACGAAGTTTAAAAGCTTTTGAACATTTGATTCCTCTCGGCCCGAATAAAGAAATAATCATCTTTTTAATCGGCTTTTTGGGTTTTCAAATTCTCGCCCTTATCTTTCAAAGCATCTTACTTTTTATCGGTCGTATCGCGCTGAGTTCCGGCGGTTTAAGCGGAGCTTCTTTGAATGTTGGACTCGAAGCTTTCGCTCAATCGGGAGAATTCCTAGCTTTTTTGAATTACGGTTCTTATTTTGTCACGCTTCTTCTGCTCCTTTTTGCCATCAATAACGATTTTTTGCGTCTCGTTCATACATTTAAAAACAAAAAAACTTATTGGGGCATTCTAGGAGGGTTATTGCTTTTAGGAATTTCTTTACTCTTTTCCTACCTTTTAAGTTTAGGAGGCTACACTAGTTCCGATAATCAAGAAGCCGCTGATAAAATTTTAGAATCTTCTCTTGTTCTCGGTTTCTTAATGAGCGGTTTCATAATCCCTTTCATTGAGGAAGTAACATACCGCTTGGCTCTTTTTAACCTCACGCGTCGCATCAATGTCGTTGTTGCATATATAGCGAGCACTTTAATTTTTGCTCTTCTTCATCTCCATGATTTCACTTCAATAAGCGAGTGGGCTGCCTTCCCCGTTTATTTACTAGGAGGTTTTGCTTTTTCCTTCCTTTATCACCGCTTTGGTTTCGGGGCTGCTTATTTAGGGCATGTCATCTATAATCTTTCCGCGCTGATTATCAATGTCGCGTTATAAAAACATGAAGAAACTTACAATCAATCAATTTCCTCTAAAAATCTTGGCCATTGTCTTTATGACATTAGACCACATCGGAATGTTCCTCCTCTCAAGCGGAATGTGTCCTGATAACTCGCCTCTTTATTACACCGCTTATGCTTTTCGCTGCGTCGGCCGTTTAGCGCTTCCTCTTTTTCTTCTTTTTCTTGCCGAAGGTCTCCACAAAACGCACAGCCGTTCCAATTATCTTCTCCGCTTAGCTTGCATCTGGGCGCCAATTACAATTGTCCTTGCGATTTTAAACAACGTCGCGCCGGATCTAGCAAATCCGCAGGCTTTTACTGATCTTTTGCTTTATGCGCTCTTCATCTATTTTTTAGAAAAGAAGGGTTATTGGAAACTATTGGCCGTCTTGCCCCTAGCCTATATTGGGCTAAGCTTTGCTGCTTCGATGACTGAACTTTTAAGCGGCTTGGATCCTTGGTCAATCGGCACCACTAGTTGGACTATCTATTTTCCGCATTTCTTGCGTTCTGGTTATTCGATCTATGGCTTTTTAATGTTTTTAGGTTTTTATTACGCGCCTGTTATTTCAAAAAAAATCATCAGTCATTCTTCCTTAGAAGCAGCAAAAGATTTCGAGACATACAAAGAAAGTTTTGAATTCCAACGTCTCATCAATACAACAGGCTTGACGCTTTTTGTTATCATCAACGTTGTTTTTTGGGCCTTCCACTATTTCTTCCCGCAATATGATGTCTTCTTGATGGGAACTCAGTCTTATTGTTTGATAGACGCTATCTTCCTATATTTTTATTCGGGAAAAAGAGGACGCGATTCAAAAGCCTTCCGTTACTTCACATATTTCTATTATCCGGTGCATATCTGTTTATTGGCGTTGATATTTTGGCTAATATAACTTCAACACAAGGAGGAAATAAATTATGGTTAAACATTTAAGCGATAAAAACGAAGTGCTTTCCCTCATCAGCAACAGTCCCCGCCTCTTGCTTGATTTTCATGCGACGTGGTGTGGTCCTTGCAAAATGCTGACGCCATTAGTGGAACAGTTAGCAGAAGAACATCCGGAAATTGAAGTCATTGCCGTTGATGTTGACAAATCACCAGAATTAGCCGCGCTTTATGAAGTCTTTTCTGTCCCAACTCTCGTCTATTTTGAAAAGGGGGAAAAAGTCAGACAGCAGGCTGGTTATCGCCCATACCCATCACTTTTAAATTTTGTTAATCTCTAAAATCTCTTCCCAGAACGGCTTTGCGGGTTTATGATAATGCCCGCTTGCACTTGGATCATTGGTGTAGCGGCCTAACATGCCTCCCTGTCACGGAGGAGACCACGGGTTCGAATCCCGTATGATCCGCCAAGCTGCAGACGTAGTTCAGTGGTAGAACATCAGCCTTCCAAGCTGACTATGCGGGTTCGATTCCCGTCGTCTGCTCCATGTTTTGTGAATATGTTCCCTAGAATGAAACCGTTGAATTGGTCAATTCGAAGGGAATTTTTATTATAAAATTTGAGAGACATAAAATCTTGTTTGTTTAATTATTATGAGTACGTTTTATCAGTAATCGTGAGCTCAAGCGTAAAATTTGGATCAACAAACGTCAAGCTTGCGTCTTCTTTGTCATACTCATTAAAACCGCTTTGAGATGAACCGTGACTAACAGTGTCGGAAATTGTATACCAATTAACCGCCTTCCCATCTTCATTCTCAATATAAACCCGCAACGTCCAATTGTGACCGACAGCGTATTTAAATGTAATAGAGACAGTGTCTTCACCTTCTAATAGAGGAGTAATTTCTCTTTCAAACCACCCATAAGTTTTATTTTCTTCTTCTAGACGATTAGGGGTTTCAACACCAACAACGTGATCATTATCAGTAAATTGTGCAATAACTTTATATTGTGGTTGAAGGACAATTTTACTGAAGGCGCTGGTTCCTGTGAATTCAATGGTTTCATCCCAATAAGTAACATTAGGGGTTTCAACAATTGAAAGTTCACAAACTACAATTCCGCCTAAAGAAGAATTGTTGGGCGAAGATATCTCTATTTCAAGAAAAACTGAGCCACTGCTTTTCAACTTTGTTGCATCTATGGAAACATAACCAGATGTATCGAGACTCCCGTCTCCTTCATCATGATATTCAAGAGCCTCTAATGGCAAAACACTCGAATCTGAAACAGCAAAAATTGCCTCAGAATTGTAGATTGTTCTGGTAAACGCTAAATCAACTCGATAATAATTAGCTGCCCCAATAACAACTTCAGAGGGAACGTCAATAATTTTAACATCTCCATCAGATGCCACTTCTTCCCATATCTTATCGCTTGAAGACGAGGAAGACGAAACCATAATCGAACTAGAACTATCGTCATCAGAAGATAAAAAAGACGACGCTGTTTCGCCTCCTTCTGAACAACTGATCAAAAAAGCGCTGCTTATCAAGACAAGCAGAGGGAACATGCGATTGCTCATTTATCTTCTCCTTTTTTATTATTATAAATTCCACTGCCTAAAATAAAAATAAGAAAGAATAGTTGAAACATAGGACGCCTTATAAGTTAATCAGACGTGAATACTGTTTGTTCTCGTTTAAAATCTTTATTAAAATTTGGATGATGTTCAATAAAGTAATTGTTTTAGCGACCCACAATAAACATAAATTAGAAGAATTCCGGGAAATTATGGTTCCGCACGGTTTTACAATATACGGCGAAAATGATTTAAATTTAGAAAAAGACGAGCCGAAAGAGGACGGATCAACGTATGAAGAAAACGCTTATATCAAAGCTAAATCGCTGCAAAAATACGTTAAATATCCTGTTATTGCCGATGACTCAGGACTAGAAATCGCTGCGCTCAATAGTTTCCCCGGTCTTCATAGCGCGCGTTTTGCTTCAACATTTAAAAGTTATCACGATGCTCAACTTGAACTTATAAGGCGTCTTGAAAATCAAAAGAATCGCGAGGCTCGTTTTGTTTCTGTCATCTGTCTTTTGGATCCCAATAGCCAAAAACCGCTCTTTTTTAGAGGTGTAGCTTTTGGTTACATTCTTGAAGAGCCAAAAGGCGATTATGGTTTTGGTTACGATCCTATCTTCCATAGTTACGAGAAGGATTTGGACTGGGGTCTAGCGAAGAAAGAAGAAAAAGACGCTATATCGCATCGCCGAAAAGCTATTGATCAACTCATCCTTTACTTTGCAATTTAGAATATAATTAGAATATGAAAAGTTCACACCTCCGTTGGAACGATTGGCTCGGGCTTCTTTTAGTCGGCCTTGCCGGACAATTGGCGTGGGCGATTGAAAATGGACAAATTAATCTTTGGGTATTTTCGCAAACGCAAGATAGTTCCTACATCAATTGGATGACGACCGCGAGCGCAATTGCCGCAACGGTTACAACATTTTTCATGGGCGCATTATCAGATCGCCTCGGCAAACGTAAAATTTTTATTACTGGCGGTTATTGTCTTTGGGGGCTATCAGTAATTCTTTTCGGATTATGTTCCTACGAAAACATGAAAAACGCTTTTCCTTTTTGGAACGCCTCTTTGATGGTCGGCGTTTGCATGGTCATTTGTGACTGCGTGATGACATTTTTTGGAAGCACTGCGAATGACGCTTGCTTCAACGCCTACGTGACCGACATCACTGTTCCTGAAAACCGCGGAAAAGTGGAAAGCATTCTTTCAACGCTCCCGCTTCTCGCCAACATTTTGATGACTGGTGCCTTGATGGTTTTCGGAGCCAGTGCAACGCTTGGTGAAAACGGAAGCGATCTCTCGCTTGAAGAAAGCGCGAAAATCCTCGCTGAACCTTGGTTCCTCTTCTTCTTGGTTTTCGGGCTTTTCGTTCTTTTGACCGGAATTCTTTCATTCTTCCTTTTGCCTAAAGACCAGATTAAGCCGAATCGTGAGAGACGTTATTTTTCTTCTTTGCTTTACGGCTTCCGCCCAACAGTCATAAAAAACAATCGACGTTTCTATATCGCACTTCTGACATTTATGATTTTTAATACCGCGATTGACGCTTTTCTCCCCTATTACATGGTTTATTTTCAAAATAGTCCGGCCAATGGCGGATTAGGTTTCTCTGGCGAACAAATTTACCTTTTCTACATCTGCTTATTAGTCGCTCTAGTTGGGGCTTCTATCATCACAATCGTTGTAGGTCTTTTTATGGACAAGGTCGGACGCTTATGGTTTTTAATTCCAGCGCTCTTATCGTCCTTAATTGGCTATTTGTTGATGTACTTTGCAAGCGATCCTGTTCTTGTGACAATCGCAGGACTTCTAATGATGAGCGGGTATCTGATCGGAACCGCCGTTTTAGGCGCGACATTGCGCGACGAGACGCCCGTTAACGAGACTGGTTTATTTCAAGGAGTGAGGATGATCTTTGTCGTGATGATTCCGATGATTGTCGGTTCTAACGTCTCGAATCTAGTTTTCTCCTTCACCGGTCTTTCCTACGAAGGAGAAACGGGAACAGGTCTTGCTCCAACTAAAGACATGTTCTTAGTTTCTTTAATCTTCATGCTTTTATCGCTTATTCCTCTTTACTTCCTCTTTTCCATTTCAAAGAAAGAAGGGAAAGATTTAAGAAAAAGAGCTTAAAAATCGAAAAAACCTTCCTAAAGGAAGAACCTCCTATTGCTAGATTCAAACTGAAAAAGTATATTTTTGTATGCGTATCATTTAGGAAGTAAAGTACATGAAAAAGAATAACTCCATTCGTATCATCACCATCTTGGAAGGTCTATGTGCCTTAATTGCCATTTTTTGCATGTTTGCCACCGCCTTTAATGAAGATGGCGGTTCAGTGCGTGGAAATCTCTTCACCATCTGTTTCCCGGATGCCAACTCGGGCTATAACTATGTTTGGCCGCTGATTATTGCCTTCGTGCTTTTAATTCTTGTGTTCTTGGGTTCCCTCTTCACGTTCTTCTTTAAAAGCGAAAAAGGAAAGCCTCTTGCCGTCGGTTTAGGTGTGGTCAGTTTAGTGTCCGGCGTTTTATTCTTGCTCTCGCCGATGTTCTACGAAATGGCTAACGGCATCGACTTAAGCACGACCGGTTTTACAAGCGTTGGAGCTGGTTCGATTGCGACAGCCGTCTTCGCTTTCTTAGGCACCGCTTTGGCTCTTCTAACCCTCTTAATTCACAATAATGAAGGCGAAGTGCGGAAAACCGGCATTAAAAAAGCCCATTAAAATCATCTTTAAATCAAAGACCTCCTAGCGAGGTCTTTTTTGATGGCTAATTGAATTGTGCGCCATATAAAGAGGCGTAAAATCCCTTTTTCTCTATAAGTTCTCGGTGATTGCCGGTTTCCACGATTTTTCCATCGCGCAGCACGACAATCAAATCCGCATCAACAATCGTGCTGAGGCGATGAGCGATAACGATTGATGTCTTTCCTCTTGTCAATTCTTGAAGCGATTTTGTAAGAAGCGCTTCTGTGTGCATATCGATATTACTAGTGGCTTCATCCAAAATGATGATTTCAGGATTCAATAAGAAGACACGTGCGATGGTTAAAAGCTGACGTTCGCCTGCGGAAAGTCCTGAAGAATCGTTGATAAGCGTCTGATAGCCTTTCGGCAAACGCATGATAAATTCGTGGGCTTGCGCTTTTTTTGCGGCTTTAATAACGTCGTCCGTTTTTGCGTTTGGCAAACCATATGCAATATTTTCAGCGACCGTTCCTTCAAAAATCCATGTGTCTTGAAGAACCATTCCCAAATGAGCACGCAAGGCTGACTTTTTGATTTTCTGCCCTTCCTTCTCGTTGAAAAAGAAAGCCCCTTCTTGCGGATCGTAAAAGCGCATCACAAGATTGACAATCGTTGTTTTGCCGCTGCCAGTAGGCCCTACCAAAGCGATTTGATGCCCTTTCCAAATGTCTAAATTGAAGTCGCTGATAATTGGTTTTCCCGTTTCATACGCAAAATTGACATTTTTGGCCTCTAATTTCGTCACTTCCTCTCGTAAAAGCAATGTCCCTTTATCGTTATCTTTTTTTAAAGATGTAGCCTCTTCAATGCGTTTTAAAGAGGCTAAGGCATAATCGATTTCAGCAATGACGGAAGTGATTTCATTGAACGGCTGCATGTAGTTGTTCGCATAATTTAAGAAAGCAGTTAAATCGCCCAAGAAGAAACTGACGCCTAAAGAAATCGGATTTAAAATCAGTAGGGAGCCTAATAAAATTATCGCAACATTGATAATCCCGTTGACGAGGCGCGTTGAAGGATTGATCAAAGAAGAAGCAAAATTGGCCTTGAAAGCAGCTTCACGATTATTCTTATTCAAATTATCAAATTCATCTTCCTTTAAAGCAGCAAGATCATACGCTTGAATAGAATTGATATTTGCAAGGCTCTCGTTGACATTGCTGACTAAAAAGCCGTTTGTCTCCGCTTGTTTTTTAAAATTTTGGGCATTGGCTTTCGAAATTTTACGAGCAATAAAAAGCGATAAAGGCGTCAAAATTAAAACAGCCAAGGCTAATAGCCAATGAAGAACAAACATGAAAATCAAGGTCACAACGATCGTGACAATTCCCTCAAATAAAGCTGAAAAGCCTGTAACTAAACCCGTTTGAACGTTTTCAACATCTTGAACAAGGCGCGTCAATAAATCGCCTTGCTTTTCTCGATCCAAGGAAGAGATATCACAGTGAAGATAGGAAGCAGCCACTTGCTTTCTAGCTGTTTCAATCACAATTTGGCCAAGCAAAGAAGTGCCATATTGAAATAAATAGCCGAAAATCGCCCCAATCATCAATAGAACAGCCATAAGAACGAAATAGAACGAAAGATCAAAAACTGGATTCATCTCTCCGATTAAAACATTGAGAACCTGCCCTGCCAAAAACGGAATAAAAAGTTTTGCAAGCGTTGAAAGAATCGAGGAGAAAAGCGTGGCAACAAATAAGAGATAATGGCCCGAGAGATAATGAAAATATCTTTTAATCTTCTTCATTCAATCGCCCTCCCGCTTTTTTGAAGCGCGACTAACTCTCGATAAGCAGGAAGCGTCTTCTCCAGTTGCTTCGGCGTGTCATAGCCTAAAACTTCCCCATGTTCAAGCATCAAGATATGCGTGCAGTCTTGAAGAAATGACACGCGCTGCGAAACGAAAATCTTTCCAGAATCGAGAGTGGCTAAATGCTGACGAATCTTCTGCTCCGAAAGATAATCGAGCGCAGAAGTCGCATCATCGATCAGTAACAAGTCAGACTGCCTCAAAAAAAGACGCGCCAAAAGAAGGCGCTGCTTCTGTCCGCCAGATAAATTGGCGCCGCCTTCCACGATTTGATGATCTAAGCCATCTTCATATTGTGAAACAAAAGGCCAAGCTAACGCCGCTTTAAGCGCTTCTATAAGCTTTTCGTCATTGGCACTCGGCGCTACCGAAAGGAGATTTTCGCGAATAGTTCCAGAAAACAGTCCTGATCTTTGAGCAAGAAAAGCCACATCTTGACGATAAGCATGAAGATCGAAATTCTTTATTTTCTCTCCTTTATAAGAAATTGTTCCCTCTTGTTCGGCAATCAAACGCGCGATGAGCTTTAAAAGGGTGCTTTTCCCACTGCCTGTTCCTCCTAAGATACCGAGCGTTTCGCCGCGTTTTAACGTGAAAGAAATATCATTAAGAGCCTTCTTCTCTCCGCCATAAGAGAAAGAAAGATGTTCGACCTTTAACAATGGTTCCTGCGGTCCAGCTTTTATCACGGAAATTGAATTTAAATTATTCTTGATCTCTGGATTGATCTTTAAGAAATCGTCAATTCTTTTGCGGCTCGCGTTCGCTTTGTTTAAAGAAACAATCAGACGCCCAAACATTGTTTGAGCAGCCAAGATATAACTTAAATAAGATAGAAGCGAGGCGATATCTCCACTCGTTAAGCCAAAGACGCCATCAGTAAAAGAAGAAAGATACATCACCAAAATAATGCCTAAATTGACGAAGAAAAAACTGAGCGGATTGACCAAAGCGTTAAAAAGGGAGAGTTCCATATTCTTTTGACGATAGGATTTAAGCTTTTTAGAAAATTTCTCCTCTTCAAAATCAACTTTATCAAAAGCACGAATCGGACGCGCTCCTCTAAGGATGTCTGCTCCTTGCCCAGAAATATTGTCAAGATCGCTTTGAATTGCGTTATAACGCTTTGGAGAGACGAGAATTACAAGGAAAAAGACAAGAAAAGTTAAAATCACAACGCCTAAAACGATAAGACCGGCTCGCCAATCGAGGAAAAAAGACAAAATAGATGATCCAAGCAGCAAAAACGGCGGTCTAAAAATCAATCGCATGAACATATTGACGCCTGTTTGAAGAGAAAAAGCATCATTTTGAAGAATTGTTAGAGCTTTTTTGCGTCCATATCCCTCCAACTGCCGATCGGAAAGAGACAAAAGGTGATGATAAAGTATTTTGCGAAGATCATAGCAATAACTGGAAGCGACACGTGAAGAAAGATATTGCGCCAAAAGAGTTGAGAAAAAGCCCATAATCGAGAAAGTTAGCATTAGAGCAATCATGATAAAGACAAAGTTCCAATCGCTATTTCTCAAGCCGACATCAACGACATATTTTGTTAAAAAGGGAACCGTCAATTCAAAAACAACTTCTAAAAGTTTTAAAATCGGAGCGGCTATCACTTTTAAACGATATTTTTTTAGAGGTGTTAATGAAGTCATTTATGTTCCCTCTTCCAATCGACTTCTAGAACAAGCTCCTCACGTTGATTTTCTTCACCGCGCTGGAAAAATTCCCATCTATCAGTGTAGAAATGGACAAGATTGAACTGATCTTTCAGCCCTTGTTTAACACATTTAACGCCCTTAAAAACCCAATTCTTATTGCGTTTATCGCTGACGAAAAAATGAAGAGGATCCACGAGCCAGCCGTGGACCATTGTGTTTTTGAAATAAAAAGAAAGGGTTTCTTTGTTTTCATCATAATTAACATCACGCAGCGAAAAATTTAACGGAGTGACAGAAGGAGATAGACTGCTCGTAAGGAAAGAAGCAACAAATGATGATTTCGAATCATAGAAACGTCTCTTTGAAGCTGAGGAAGTCATTTCTTTCCCCTCTAAAATTAAACTGCTCCGCTTTTCAAGTTCATTTTCCAGCCTCCTAACAAGAGGAAACAAAAGTGCTGTGTCATCAAAATAATTGTCATGAAGATAATGCGCCTCTAACAAAAATATCAAAGGAAGCAAAGGTTGATATTTCTCCGAAATTATATTCGCAAAAAGCTCCTTAAATTTTGGAAAATCAAAAAGAAGAATCGCTAATTCAGCAGCATAAAAATAATCAAGAAAGTAAAAATAGCTGCTGTTCAAATTATTTTGCCAGCGGAGTTCATCATAACCAAAGCGCGCTAAAGCGAAGGCGTCTTTCGACTGCTTACGGACGCCGAATCCGGTTCTTAAATAGTCAATTAAAAGAAAGCGGGATTCATGAGGTGAAATCGCGTTGGCTAACGTTGCGTCGTAATAGGCCTCTTCTCTTTCCTTTTTGTCCTTCGCGATTTCTCTTAAGACGTAGGAGGAAGTATACCAACGAGAAAAAGATGGCGGCGTCTTCTTTAAAACTTCATAAGCTCTTTGATAACTCGGTTTCATCAAAAAAGGAATTCCATTGGATAAAATGCTGCAATAAATCGTCATCAAATCACTATCGGAGTGCTTTTGACTGTAAGAGGAAAGAATCTCTAAGAGAAATTCCAGCAGTTCCTTATCAATAAAATCTCTGTCGTTAATGAAACGCCATGCGAGAGAATAAATAAATTTTTGATGTTTCTCAACAAAACCGTCGCTAAGAAAATAGCGATGAAGATTTTCTTTTTCTTTAGAAGACGGAAACGTCTCATTGTCCCCGATAATTAACGGGAAATGACAATGCGGGCAAAGAGCTTGCATTTCTTCCCTTTCTTGATGCCAACTACTCACCTCTTTTGCGTTAGTTATTGAGCCGCAAAAGAGGCAATATACGTTTTTGCTTTCAAGAATAGCTTTTTCGTTATTGCGTGTTCTTTCAATGAACTTTTTGATTTCAGGCTTCATCGTTTTTTAATCATATCATAGTTAAAAGACGATAAAGCCTTCGATTCTCGCAAAAAAGAGAGGAAGATTAGAGAACAAAAAACATTCTCGCCTTGATACTCTTCGTTTCATAAAATAAAATCCCGGGGTACTTATGGAAAAGTCACTTCGTCGTTATCAATTAGCGCCTCGCTTCAAAATAACAAAGGAACGAGTTTTTGAAATTGATTTTTTGCGGGGTCTCGACATCGTTTTAATGCTCATCGTTCACTTCGTTTGCGATTTAGGAATGCTTGATGGTTTTTTGAATCCTCCGGAAGTACAACCAGAATGGATTGTCACAATGCAGTTATTATGCTCCTCAATCTTCAATGAGATCGTGAGCGGCTCTCTCTTCTTCCTCGAATTTTTCTTCTCGGGACTATTTATGTTTCTTTGCGGAATCAGTTGCGCTTTCGCTCATTCAAACTTTAAGCGCGGTATTCAATTGGCATATGTTGCTGTTTTTCTTTCAATTCTCTTAGACGTCGCTGATGCCTTATTTGGATTAAATTCTCATATTTATGTCGGAATTCTCCACGCGTTAGCCATCGGACTCTTGATTTATTCATTAGTTGATCACTTTTCCCCGAGTTATAAGGCTGATTTTTTATGTGGAATTCTTTTCACAATTCTTGTTGGCATCACCTCTTACTATTATTACGGCAGCGGAGCCCATCTTACGAATTTGGACCTTGCAAATGGAAACGATTGGAATCAGGCGTGGAAGCTTCTATTTGGTCTTGCAAGAGCTGGCGATGATTATTTTTCGCCCCTTATCACTACTAGTTTAATTTTTCTTGGGGCAACAGTTGGAAAAACCATTTATCGTGAACGGAAATCATTGATTAAAAGAGATTTTAAAAAAGGCTGGGCCAAACCTTTCTTATGGATCGGAAACAAAACTCTTTATGCCTACGTTTTACATCAACCAGTCTTTTACGCCTTCCTCGCTTTGTTTTTCTTGCCTTTCGGCTATCACCTCTTCTAGATGCACTGAATAAGGAGTTATTAAAATGGAAAGTGTTTATCCCTTGAAAGAAAATCTGCATGAACAGCTCAAGCAAATGGTCGATCTTTTTCCGGATCGCGAGGCCGTTCGCTTCGAAAATTCTTATTGGACTTACAAAGAGCTTTGGCGGGATATTGAAAAAACCGCTTCTGCCTTAAAAGAACACGGCGTTAAAGAAAACGACATTGTCGCAGTGGCTCTTCCCAATTGCCCAGCAGCCGTCCACCTCTTATATGCGATCAATAAATTGGGTGCCATTTCTTACAACATTCATCCATTGACGCCAGGTCCTCAAATGCGTGATTTAATTATGCGCGTCGGATGCAAACGCTTGATTGCCATTGCTCTTCAAGCTGCTGAATATCGAGAAGCTCTGCCGCAGGAAGTTGAAGTTATATCGCTAAACCCCTACCGCCACGTCAATCCTATCAAGGTACTTGCAGTTCATCATATGGCCAAAAAAGCCAAAGGGCTTATCAGTTATGCTTCGCTTAAAGGACATGAGAAAGTTCCTTCGATTTCTAAAAAGGCAGATGATGATGCTGTTTATCTCAACACAGGAGGCACGAACGGTGAACCGAAGGTCGTGCGTCTTTCGAATCGCGCCATCAATTCCTTAGGTCTTAAAGGATACCCGCTTATCGGAGGAGGAATTTCCTCACTTCATATGCTTACAGCGATTCCTCTCTTCCATGGTTTTGGTCTTGCAATGGGCGTTCACACTGTTTTAATCAACGGAATTTCTACAGTTCTGATGCTTAAATTCAACACAAAAGAAGCGATTAAGCATATTCGAAAAGGACGTGCCACCATTATTATCGGCGTCCCCGCCTTATATAACGCTTTGCTAAGTCGACCTTCTTTTTACGGACCTTGGCTTGAAAAACAAGTCGTTGCTTTCGTTGGCGGAGATTCTGTACCGCAAGCCTTAATGGATCGCTGGAATCAAACGATGGAAAAATATGGTTCTCCAGCGCGAATTTATGAAGGATACGGTCTTACTGAAACCGTCACAGTTTCTAACGTTAACACTCTTTTTGCTCATAAACGCGGAAGCGTTGGCAAAGCCCTCCCCGGTCTTGAAGAGATTGTCATCGACGTCGATAGCGGGAAAGTTCTGGGACCAAATCAGCCGGGCGAATTATTAATCCGCGGCGATCAAGTCATGAACGGCTATTACAAGGATGAAAAAACGACAAGCGAGAGTTTCATTGAAATTGATGGTAAAACTTATTACCGCACGCGCGACTACGTGACGATGGACGAAGAAGGATACGTGACTTTTAAACAACGTCTGAGAAGAACGGCGAAAATCAACGGCGAAACTCTTTGCCCAAGCGATGTCGAGGATGTTGTTTTGCGAAACGATGATATTTATGAATGTTTCTGCTATGCCGTACCAGATGAACGGAAAGGGCAAGTTTTCCGTTTAGCCATCGTTTTAAATCGCAACAAAGAACTTGATGCTGAAAAGGTTAAAAAAGAAACATTGGAACGAATTGCCGCTTCTTTAGCCCCTTCTTATAAACCTGATCGCATCGATGTGTTGAAAGAACTTCCGCACACGCCGGTTGGTAAAATCGATCCTGTTGCCTTTGCTAAACTTGTAGAAAATAACGACTGATGGGCAAGACATTGCCTTTTTGACGTCAATAAAAAGAGAAAAAGCATAAAAAGTGTGATTTTTAACAATTGAAGTGGGAAATGTTTTAACTGCTCTTTACATTTGCTATTATTTTAGCACCCATTATGAATAAGACTGGTGAATACACACGTAGAAGGATACTTAATGAAGTAATTTCCGTCGGAGCTTCGCGCAGCTTTCATGAGATGTCGGTTAGCAAAATTGCTGAAAGACTCCATATTTCTGATGCGACGATTTATGGTTACTTTCACAACAAAAAGAACCTTTTAAAAGAGGCTTTTCTTGAAGCATGGAATATTTTGCCTGGCGATGTGCTTTGTTTTAACGTCACCAAAGAAAACAATTCGCCTCTTGAAACGATTTGGAAACATACGCGCGAATGTTCGATGAGCAACAATCTCGCCCCGCTCCAATTTGTGATTCATTATTTGGAAAGTTCATATCGTGACGAAAAGATGTTAGAAGAACTTTATCGACCGCACTTTGAGCGTTTTCAAAAGAAGTTGCCGGAGTCGCATCTCGATTTCACCGAAAGCGTGCAAATGACGGATCTTTTTGTAATTGTTACATTATCGATTGTTCTCCTCGTTTGTCGTTCGCCTCTCGAACGCTTCAAACCAATGCTATTAAAAGAAGTCTATCAATTAGAAAATGAAGGAATTAAACGAATTATAGCCTACTTTGCTCCTTCAATTCTCAGTGAGTCATAGATTGCTATCATTACTTATGCCTTTTAAAATCATGGCATGAGTTATTTTTTAGATGATGAAGCATTCAATTATTTTCAGAATTTGTTTGAGGTTTTAGAAGAGAATCTCGCGTTAGCAGATGAAGCCAACCAATTATTAGAAGAAAGGCCGTTATGGCCCGATTTTCTTGTGAAAAGCGGCATTCCGTTGATTGCCCCTGCTGAAAGCGATTACGCGAAAATCTTAAAAAATATTTCTTTCGAAAAAGATTTCTGGTCGTTGGAACAACATAAAATTAAAGCCTATACTCCATTCCCTTATGATGTTACAAAAGTGAAAGGCTCGCTTTATCGAGAAAAGCCATCGCTTGCCTATAGCGACAAAGACTTTTCCTACTTAGAACTAACGCAATACGGGATTCCATGGATGAGCCTCTGCCCTCATGAAATCACAACGATGCAGAAGCCGATAAAAGAAGCGCACGGGAAAGTTCTAACTTTCGGATTGGGGCTTGGCTATTTTGCCTGCATGAGCAGCAAGAAAGAATCAGTAGAGTCTTTAACGATAGTCGAGCAAAGCGAGACGCTTATCAATCTTTTTAAAGAGAAGATTCTTCCACGTTTTCCTAATCAAGCGAAGATAAGAATTATAAATAAAGAAGCATTAAATTTTGCCAAAAGCGAAGATTTAGCAATTTACGATTATGTTTTTAGTGATCTTCATCACACCGCACTTGATGGTTTCAGCCTCAATTTGGCGCTCGCTAACATCTTCAAAACAAAAAATAATTGTAAATTTAGGATTTGGATTGAAGAAGAGTTTCTAATTTTGATTCGCAGGTTGATTTTGACACTCTTGAGCGATGAATCAATAAGAAGCGATGACTTAAATGAATTCCCTGGCGAAAGAGAGGCAAGCAAAACTATCATTGCAATTTTAAGAACTAAAAAATGGTCAAAAGAAGAGTTGATGGGTTTACTGTCCAATAAAAATATTCGAAAAATTTTGCCGGTTTTAATAAATGGATTTGAATATCTTAACTAATATTATATTTTGTTGTTAAAATAGCAATTACAATAAAAAATAGATATATACTTGTCTTTTTTTGATTTATTACCTGATTAACTTTATTAAACTAATGTTTTCTAATTAGAACTTCTCCGTGACACTCATACACTTCATCGCCGCGAATAAAATGATCAACTGAATCGACAAGGATTTTTCCACTCCGTGGATTTTTTATTGAAATAATGTGTCCTTTTATTGTTGCCATGACATCAGAGTATTCAAACGCAAGATCGCAATCTTCCATCGTGCAGTCAATAAGTGTTAAGTTCTTGCAATAGCAAAGAGGTTGTGTTCCTAAGATTTGACAATTAACGAGTGTGAGACTATTTGAAAACCAGCCTAAATATTCTCCTTTAATGACTGAATTATAAACGGTCACGTTTTTACTATGCCAAAAGGCATCTTTAGTATCCAAATACGAATTATTTATTTTTAAATTTTTGACATATTGAAAGGAATATTTGCCATGAAAGTGGAGATTTTTAACTTCTACATCTTCGCTATCTAAAAAAGCATATTCACTATCGATCATACCGCCAAGAACGTGAATATTTTTGCATTTCCAGGCAAACTCTGGTGAAGCTAAACGATTATTATTGAAAACAATGTTTTTTGATTCTCTCAAAACCTTAATTCCGTCAAAAACATTGCTGTTCATTATAAGGTTTGTGCCATACCAAAGCGGCGCGCGAGCATTTAAATCGAACCGTGAATTTTCGAGTTTTAGGTTTTGCGCGTGCCAAAGCGGATAACGGAGAGAAAAATCACAATTGCTAACGACAACGTCACGTGATTCTTTTAAGACTGATTCCCCGTCGCGCGGTCCCTTGAAGACGCAGTTTTTGACATAACCATTTTTCAGATTGAAGAGGGCACGTTCTTCATCGTATTTTTCATTCTCAATATAGATTATTTTTTCCATGATTTGATTATACAATCCTTGTCTAGAGGTAGAAAAAGGAGAACGTTTGTCGGGCTCGCTGAGGCCTCAGTCAGTCTGATAAACGCTCTCCTATTGCATGTGGAAAGATTTAACAATTTTCCACGGAATTAAGATGTCCCCCTTCTGTTTCTTATAAAGGTAAACTTTTTTATATCTATTTTCAATATAAATGGTCATTTTTTGTTATTTAATATTTTTATCTATAACCACTTTTTAAAGAATAAAGAAAAGGCACCACTTTTTTGTGGTGCGTCTTTATTTAAATTGTATGGAAAATTATTTTTGGTTATTGCTCTTCCATTTCAATAATTAAGGAACTTCAACATCTATATTATCTATTGCAGATAAGCATTAATTCCTATTATTTAAGTGATAATTAAAAACGCCTTTTCGATGAAAAATCCTCAAAAATGGAGTAGCAGTCACTTACAAGGCGCTTGTTTTTAATTTTTAGGCCGCAGCCGCGAGTGCTAATAAAATAACGAAAAGCAGCAACGAGATTGAACTCAAAACTAAGCCGATAATACCCGTCACTAAACCAGCAACTCCCGCTCCTTTCCAGGTTCCTTCCTTTTTCTTCGCGCGGACTGCAAAGACAATTGCCAAAATCCCTAAAATAAGCGCGACAATTGCCAGCCACCAAAAGACAAAGAACGTGATTAAAGAAAAGACAACCGATAAAATTCCTAAAACTAATGCTGCAATCATTTATGAACTCCTTTCTTTTAGAGCATACACCCCCCCCAGAAAAATCAAGGTTTGAGTATTATGTCTTTACAAATGAAATCTTTGATGCAAATAGGCGTTTATTTTCCTATATGATGTCCAAGCAATATACCCAATAAAAGTTCATTTTTGTGCACGTTTTGCTAAATGGCGGTTTTTGACTTTGCCAAATGGTGACTATTTCAAAGAAACTAATTACAGTTAAATATTGTTTATTAAATCGAAAACATCCATATGTTACGTATATGATGCCTAATCGATAGAGCTCTCTATTTTCAAAACCAAGTTATTATTGATATTTTTCTACAAAATAAAAAAGCCGATATTATCGGCACTTTCTGCGTTTTGGCGGAGGCATCGAGATTCGAACTCGAGCACCGGTAAACCCGATCTAACAGTTTAGCAAACTGCCCCCTTCGGCCTCTTGGGTATGCCTCCGTGCGCATGATTTTAGCATATTTAATAAGGGAAGACTATTAAATAATCATTCTTTAAACCGAATATTAATTTGATTTTGTTTTATAAGAGAAAAATTAGAATTTTACAAAGTTAAATTAAACGTTTTCCCGTATTTACTTTTCAAAAACGGCACGAGAAAAAGAAAATCGCTAATAAAAAAGAGAAATAAAAAGTAAAGGGACAAAAGTTGATACTGACACTTCGCAAAATCTTAAAAACACAGGAAGGAACTGCCTATGCATTTTAAGAAAACCGAAGCGTGCTTATTTATCTACCACCTCTTACTCAAAAAAAGAAAACTCTCCCGCAATGAAATTCTCGCGGATTATGAAATAAGCGAAATTTCTTTTAAACGATATATTCGCGAAATAAAAGACTTCTTGCACGACGCGAATCTCCCTTACAAGATTCATTATTCACGTCATGAAGAAGTCTATATTCTTTTGGATGATGATTGTTGAATTATGATTCTTTGCGACCTTGATAAGCTGTCAAATGCGCGTTGTTATTGACTAAAATCAAGGAAGTGTCGACATGGTCAGCTAAATAATTGAAACGACTTGTTGGAACCGAAACAATCAACTGAATGTTCAACGCTCGATAGAATTCCATCATGTCTTCGATGCGATCGCTGTCCATGTTGTTGAAAGCTTCATCGAGCATTACGATTTCACACGGAGAAGCGCCGCTCCGTTTCCGTAGTTCAAAGGCGCTATCGAAACTGGCTGCAATCAAAACATAGAACGGCGTCTGCGTTTCTCCGCCCGAACGAGAACGCATATTGTCGCTATAACGCTTTTCAGTTCCGTCTTCCGCAACTTCGACAATGTCGTAAGACAGATAATTACGGTAGTCGCAGAAACGCTCAATTGTTTCCGCACTGCTTTCGGCCGGATTTTCGTTAGCCAAAATACTGAACAAATAATCCATTGTTGAACGATTCTCTGGTGAGAGAAGTTGAGCAAAGAGATCATTCTCAAAGTAATCTTCATTCGTTTCAACGGCGATATCGTAAATCTTTCTTAATTCGGCATCGGCAGTAGGTTTGATCACGAAACGATAAATTGAATTGTCGGCGCCGAAAGGATGCTTCTTGAGAACACGATTTAATTTATTGATCAAATCGTTAGCCTGTTGAATATTGCTGCGGAGGCCAATCAAGAAAGAGCTCTTAAAATTCTCTACCGCTTTGCGTGAAGCTTCTTCTGCCTTCGCGCGACCCGCTACCAAGGAATCAGAGACAATCTTGCGATAACGCTCAAGATAAATTTCGACATTTTCAACAACGGGTTCGACATCGCTTGAATTGAAGCGTTCATTAAACTGCGACATCAACTTCACCATCGCGCGCTCATTGTCACTGATTGATTTGATTAAAGCGTTCTTCTTCTCTTGTACGGCATAGGCGTAATCAAGAGTGGTTGCCTTTTTCTCTTCTTCTTCGGCTTCCTCTTTGATAAGGGGGTCATTGTGCTCTTTCAAGAAGGCGATAAGCGCGTTTTGATTAGTGGCCAATTCGCCATTTATCGTCTCGATTTGCAAAGATAAACGTCCTTTTTCCAAAGATAATTCATCTTTTTCCTGAGCGAGAACGCCGTCTTCGTTTATAAGTTTGGCTTTGCTCTCATCGAGTTCTTCTAAAGCTTCCGATACTGATGTTAAAGAACTCGCGTCCAAGGAATGCTCTAGAGCTTCTCTAGCTTCTTCGTTGGCCTCAATGTCGCGGTTAAGGCTCTCCTCTTCTTCCCATAAACGATAAACAGGGCGTAGAGACAAAACATCGAGATCCTTGGAAGCATCTATCTTCTTCGCGAGAGGTGCAATTTCATCTTCTAATTTCGAGAGTTCCTCGGAAAGAAGATCATAACGCTTTCTTGCTTCTTCCAAACGACGACTGATCGTGTCGCTTCCTAAATAATGAACAAGATCCCCGGTCACTAAGCGTCTAATTGTCACGCCGTCAAAATAGAGCCCGTCTTTCGTGACCCATTTATTGATATTGTCCCAAGCCGGTTCTTCAACGCATTCGATATCGCCGAGCAAGAAATCTAAATAGAGACGAACACTCGGCAATTCTTCGTTTGAAGAGGCGACCATCGCCTTCACTTTATCAGCCAAACTATTGTTGACCTTAAAGATTCCTTCCTCCAGGGACAACGAATCGACGACGCCGTTTCCAAATCCTTCCGCCAATTCTTGATGCGCATCCAAAAGACGAGCCGCTTCTTTAAAATGAACATTGCCTACAAAAACATCGAAACGTCGCTTATCCAAAAGCGCTTCGATAACATCTCGCCACGCTTCGTCAGTAACCTCTACTAAATCGCAGAAAGCATTCATTGCAAAATCTTCATCAGTGGCAAAGCGTTCCGTCAAAAGAGCATAGAAAGAACGAACTTTTTCAGGATAAGCCTTTTGATGGGATTCGAGGGTTGTAATCAATGAGGCTAATTCTTTAAGTTTTTCTAATATCGAATTTTGAGTCTTCTCCTTCATCTCTAAACGACTGCGGAGTTCATTCCGCCTTAAAGATAAAGTTGATTGATAGGAGTTCAATGCTTTACGCAAACTTTCCTCATCTCTTTCGCGATAGGCTTCGCCAAGAGAAGTCGAAAAACCGAGATTAGAGGCACCATTCAAAAGTTCTTCTTTAGCCTCGTCGAAGGAGTTGTAATCCAAAGAGAGCTGTTCTTTTTGCTGAAGAAGCGCTTCTCTTTCTCTTCTTAATTTTTCTAATTCTCCAAGTTGAGAATCGCTTTCAATCGCGTGACGACGGTTCTCAATCGACAATAATTCGCTTTGAATTTCAAGTTTCCGCTTTTGATTGCGTTTTGTGGATTCTTCTAATTTCACCAAAGCATCTAAACATTCTTTTTTCGTTGCTTCTGACTTAGATAACGAAAGGCGCAAAGAGCTGTAATCCAAGACTAATTTCTTTCGTTCCTCGCTTTTTCTTCGCTTATTTAATTCTTCCAGCGGAGCGAGGAAATTTGCTTTTTCTTCTTCTTTGTTGAGGAGTTGAGCAATTTCTGAATAAGCTTTGGCGGCTTTCTTCACTTCATCCAAGGAGACGTCTTTCTTTTCCAATAGGAAATCATTGGTAAATTCTAGAAGGTCCGCGCCGGGATCAAAACAAATCGCATTGCTGAGAAGCATTTCATATTCATCCGGAAGATCTAAAACACGACGGACCAAAGGATAAGATCCGTTGATTGTCGGAGAATCTAAAGCTGTAAATTCAATTTCACGTTCTTCGGCCGCTTTTCTTAAGGAATCAAAATTTCTGATTGAGCGACTTCCGTTTTCGTTTGTTTCAAAGAACAAATCATCGGAAAATCCTTCAGACAAAGTATAAAAACGGAATGGCGTCAAAAGGATTCCGCCACTGATTTGAAGAACGGTGCCTAATGTGAAAAGATGATCGCGAGACTCGTCATAAAATTCAAGAGCGATGTGCGAGATGATGTCAGATTCCGGGCGTAAAAATTCTTGATTAACCGCCCCGATGCGCGCCCGCATATAAGTTTCCACACTGCGGCGGCCGCGATTGACGGCGTTATTGGAAGCCATATTGAATTTGTTACGAGCCAAACCGCCTGAAAGGACGAAATGAATCGCATCGACCAATGTCGATTTTCCGCTTCCATTATCGCCGGAAATCAAGACATTGCCCGAAAAATCCAAAGTACTATTTGTGAATAAGTGCCAATTAATCAGCTTCACTCGTTGTAGTTTCTTCATCGTCAGTCACTCCCACGTATTTGCCCAAGCGCTCCGCCAAATCCTCTAAAGAAGAGGCGCTCACTAATAAAAGAACAGAATTGTAAATAGCCACCAATGTCGAATCCTTGCCAGGATCATCATTAAAATCAATGACTTTGTAACGTCTTAACAAAAGCATTGAATCGCGGAATTGCGACATTGAAATGCCGTTAGGATAAATCTCCGTCTCCGCGATTTTGCTTAAAATATCCTTAACTGAAACTTTTAAAGTCGTAAGGCTCCGAAAATCTTGCTCGCCCGAGAAAGACAACGAACGAATCACTAAGAGCAAGACGGTATCTAATTTATGGAGACGCAAGCGGTTGCGATCATTCTCGCCAACGATATAACAAATCCGTTTGTCTTGATCGACGCGGAAAGAAACATCGAGGAACGAAAAATAATCGTTCAAAAGTTCTTTATAAGGGCCGGTCGCCACATAGTAATCATCCTCATCTTGTTTACGGTCTTGAACTAAAAAGGTTTCATTCAAAAGACGCAAGGCAATCTTTGCAAAGCGATCGCACTTGCTGTCGCTAGAAGCAATCGCTCCATAACGCTCATGAAAATCGTCAATTATCCGTGTTTTCGGCATTTGTCTCTTCCTCCTTCCGCTCGATTAAATAATCATTTAAACGATAGGGTCCGATTTTGAAATTTTCCCCACTTGGTTCTCCGATTTTATAGCCATCTAATTTGTAAGCCGGGATTAAAAGCAAGCGGATAAACGTCTCAAGCGGTTCTCCCTTAAATTCGCTGGCTAACATTTCTTCCTTTCGCATTTTAAGAAGCAAGAAAGCCGATAAACCTTTTTTAGAATAACGGTTCTCCTCTTGAACAAACGCTTCGGCTTTCGCCAGAGCCTTCTCATCAATTTCCGGTTCCACGAACTCTAAACTCTTTGGCGCTTTCTTCTGCAAAAGACGCGGTTTATAAATTGACTGGGCATCGATTGTCGAACTGCTCACTAGATAGAACGGCGAATCGATTTCCAAATCATCCGGGCAATTGTTGATGAGTTTCAAACATGCATTGATCGCGGATTGAATGTCTTTAAAATTATTGAGACGGAACTCCAAAATGTTTTTTGTCGTTTGAACATACATCGCGTTGCGTGCAGAAATGCCTTGAATGAAAGACGGCATCTGGTCGAATTGCCGCTCCACTTCATCTAAAACATGATCGACGAAATCGCTAGCTTTTTGAACATTGCTTTCGTCGTTCGGATCTAAATGTTTCGTCTCCAAATAATTGAGAACCAATGCGCGGTGATTCTCGACTTCCCTCAAGTTTTCAAGCGCCCGATCAATGTCCGGATGATGAAGTTCGGGATTGTTTTTGCCCTGCAAGTTATTGAGAGCGATAAGTGCCGGATGGCGCTGGAAACGATCGAGCAACGTCTCGATAATCTGACGTTCAGAAACATCGGTATTTGCTAAAGCCCGATGAATAAAACGCCGCATCTGCGAATTGACCGATAGCAAATAGCGCGTCAAAGCTTCGCTTCGAGCTTCTAATTGTTCAAGAGCGGCCGTGGAGGAAGCAAAATCAAAAGCAAGCAAGGAGCGATGAATATCATCAGACAAACCAAAGAATTCGTTAGTCTTCGTTTCTTCAAGAGCAATCTCCCGTAAAACCGGGACAATCTTCATAAAAGCATCGCTTCTTGAAAGACGTTCGCTGAAATCGGCTCCCGATTCTTTGTCGAGCCAACCGCTACGAACAAGACGTCTTAAAAAACTCCGAGCCTTTTCGCTAGCGGTAATTCCTTCTTCCTCTTCGGGATCGAATTCTTTCTTTTCTTCCTTGCTTCTCGTTGAAATGTAATCAGCCAAATAAGTGACAATTTTTTCGCGATCAACATCGAAGGCCCCGCTGCCAAAAAAGTCATCGATCGCGATAATTAATTCAAAAGAATCTTCAATTGAGCCATAAGCAAGAACTCGGAAGAATTCTGGTGGAATATTATCAAAGAGTTTCAAGCGTTTACGTTTATCCATTACTCATGAATTATAAAGGAAAGAAAAGCCCCCTTAAAGGGGGCATTTCTCATTCGTGAACAATTCTGATAAGCCCGTCCGGCAATGCTTCGATGCCTAAACGTTTTCCAGCATTAGCGGTCAGGGCTTTTCCTAAGGTTAAGCGCGCTTTCTCTGAGAGAACGCCATAACCGAAGATTAAGGAAGTTTGTTTGAAAAGATCTTCCATCGACATCATTCCCTGAGTCTCTAAGACGTCCGCGAAGGCGTTTCCGATTTCGATGTAGGAAATGTCTTCAAGCGCGCGTGGAACATTCGGATTCGGAAGACGATAGAAGCGATAGGAAAATGCTTCTAACGCACTGGGCCAATAGAATTCCTCCCCGCCGCACATTTCAACATAGTAACTGATCATTTCTAAAGCTTGGTTGAAAAGACTTTTAACCGAAGCCGTCATTCGCGTGAGATTGTAAATTTCCTTAAAACGCGTTTCTAATAGATGACGAGAAATCGGAGCTTCAGCCTTAATGATTGAAGTGAAATGATTGGCCAAGAAGTTACGTTCGAATTCGCTATTTTCAAACTTTCGTGCTGAAAGAAGAGGTTCGCGACTATAGTAAATCGCATGCGGACGCATCTCTACTTTCTTCTTTTCGAAAGAAACTTCACCGGCAAAGTCATCATTCGTCATCTCTTCTTCTAGTTGGTAACGTCCCGCTAAACATTCATTGATGACGTTGACGATTTTTTTGCAGGTCGCCACCGGATGGTCTAGATATTCTACCGACCAAATCCTTAAAAGGTTCCAGCCTAAACGCCTCAAAGTTTCCGGTTGCCCTAAATTGCGATCTCGGCATGTCGCGCAAGAAGTATAGGAATCGCCATCCATCAATAAGCCAAGAATATAACGATTAGGATCTTCGGGACTTCGAATTGCCAAATCGATTTTCAAAGTAGAAGCTCCGATTCCAACATCCACTTGATAGCCAAGTTTCCGCAAGTCGTTAGCAAGGAAGGAAGCGACGGAAAGCTGCGGCTTTTTTAAAGAAGCGCCGACATAATTAGGCAAAGAATCTACGCCCTCTTTAGCAAACGTCAAGAAATCGCGAAGATAGGAAGCGCCGGCATTTTTGGCACGTTCAGCCCGGACATCTTGCGGTTCGATTGAAGAGAAAACAATCATCTCTTCGCGAGCGCGAGACACGGCAACATTCAGTCTTCGTTCTCCTTTTTCTCTAGAGAGAGGGCCGAAATTGAGCGCTAATTTCCCGCCCTTAACCTCTGGCGCATAACAAATTGAGAAAAGAATGACATCGCGTTCATCACCCTGAACATTTTCAAGATTCTTGACGAAAATGCTCTCACCGCCTGGATTGCTGTTCAAATTGCTATTGCGAGCAAATGCCCGATCAAGCAAGTCTTCAACCAAGTTTTGCTGGGCTTCGTTAAAAGTCACAACGCCGATTGATTTCTTGGAAAGGAGCGGATCTTTCAATCTCTTGAGGATTTCATCGACAATCGCCTTAGCTTCAACGCGATTGATGGCGCGTCCTTTCTCATATAGACCTCCGACATTACGGAAAGAAACAGCCGAACGTTCTTCGCCTGGCGAAGGGAAAGTCAAAAGAGAATTGTCATAGAATTTGCGGTTAGAGAAAGCGATCAAGGACTCGTGTTTAGAACGATAATGCCATGTGAGACGTTTACGAGGAAATCCAATAACGATCGCATCATCCAATAATGATTCTAGATCCTCTTCCAGCGATAAAAACGGCACATAGTCGTCGCCTTGAAGAGAAATGGTTGAGGCAAAATAATTGCTCGGCGGCATCTGCTGTTGGTCGCCGGCGATGATGCAGGCCTTGCCTCTAGCGATTGCTCCAACAGCTTCTGAAGTCGGAATTTGTGAAGCCTCATCAAAAATCACCATGTCGAAAAGATGCGCTTCTGGTTTCAAAAATTGCGCTACCGCAATCGGTGACATCAAAAAGCACGGGCAAAGAGTATGAATCAAGTCACCGTACTGTTCAAAAATTGAGCGTAGAGAAACGCCTCGCCCGCCATTTTTAGCTAATTTTCGTAATTGATACATTGCTGTCGACTGCGCGTAATTAGCGTCCGATGCCGGAAATTTCGTCGTGACGCGCGAAACTGTCTCAATGACTGTCAAACGTGAAAATTCTTCGACTAAATCTCCATATTTCTTAATGATTTTATCCGTATCGTCGCCATTTAATCCGTTGAGTTGTTTTTCTTCCAAAGACAAAGCCAAAACTTCATACGAAAGACCACATTCATAAGAGGCAATAAGTTTATTTGGAAGGATGTTCCCCTCTTTATAAGAATTCAAAAGCGCGCTCGGGACTTCTTTCCCCGCTTTATCCAAAGCATTGAGCAATTTCACCCAATCAGCCAGAGAACCTCCCATCGCCAAAGCTGCTTGGAACTTCTGAGCAATGCCTTTGAAAGCATCGGCAAGAGGAGGATAGAGTTCAACATCGAAACTATATTCATTTTTGAGGATTTGTTCCTCTCCCTTTACTTTCTCAATGATTTCCAAATATCCGTTGATGCTTTGATCGTAGAGTTCGTCCTTATTCTTTAAGAATGATTTAAATTGAGCGATAAGCGTTCTTTTTGAAGTTTTGGGGAGCAAAGTAAGTTTCAAAAGAAGGTTGTTGGCTTTTAATGTAGCCTCTAAAGCACTTTCTAAATGGAGAGCGTCTTCGTGTCCGTGAGGCATGCGTTCTTTAAAAAGTTCGCTGATGCTGGAAATATAATTTTTTAAGCGATGATTAGCGGCGCTATAATCAGCCAACCATTCTAATCGAGACGGCATAAGGTCTTTATGCCATTTAATGCCCGAATGAAGGGCATTTTTGAATGGCAAAGTTACTGTTTTCAATAATTTTCGCTTCGCGAAAAACGGAAGCGCCTGCGCATCTAAATAACGAGAACGGAGAGCTTCACCATCTTCATCTAAGATGGTTTCTGAGAACTCACGGAGGAGAAGTTCACGTTTTTCCCAATAAATTTTTAAATCTTCCGCGTAACGCTTAATCTCTTCGTGTCGTTCTTCAACCATCTGATCACCTAAAAATTCAGGAATAATATCCGGATGGTCACGGAAAAGAATTAACAAATCAGCAAGAAGGAAAGAATCCTGCCTTGAAAAAGAGACGACGTTTTTCTTGAGGAAGAGATTGTAACGAGCGCGATATGCTTCCTCATAAAGAGGAATATCCTCTTGAAGGCGCGTCAATAAACGATCACGGAGATCCATTGAATAATTGCGGCTTGTAAAGGGAGCGAAAGGCGAAGTACGATAACCACCCACTAAAGAATCGCAACGGACAATCTCTTTAAGATCTTCGATGGCTTCTCGGTGCATTTCTTCATTGAGGTTTCGTGCATATTCTGGCGTGACGACTAGCTTTCCTTTCTCGATATTGGTAGCAAGGTATTTAAGAATCGCTTCGTACGGTGAACAGTAGAACGAGCCTTTTTCATGCAAATCCGCCAAAATAGAGTTCAATTTGCGGCGTTTTTCCAATATCTGGTCAGCAGTCTCCTCATATTTTGAAGCTTCCTTTGTCGGTCCTAATTCCAAAAGGCGTCCAATCTGCAACAATATCTGGCTTTTAATGGCGTTCGGGTTGGCAATTTCCAAACAAAAATCCCCTAAACCTAAGTCACTCAAGCGCTTTTTAACAACGTCGAGGGCTACTTCTTTTTCAGCGACAAAAAGTATTGTTTTCCCATGATATAAGAAATTGACAATCATATTGGCAATCGTTTGCGATTTGCCAGTTCCCGGCGGACCATCAAGAATGAACGATTCTCCTTCTGTCGCATCTTGAATGGCTTTAATTTGCGATGAATCAGCCGGAAGCGGAATCGCTAATGACGTCGGAAATAATTTCTCATCAAATTCTTCAGGCTTGGCTAACGACGTGTTCGGAGTCCATTCCAACTGTCCATCGACAAGCGAAAGAACAACTTTATTGCGCAACAATTCCTCACGTCTCGTTTTAATATCGTTCCACATGACGAAATGTGCGAAAGAGAAAAGCGAAAGGACGCTGGTCTCCTCAATTAAAACCCAGTTTTTCTTGCGAGCAATTATTTGACGGATCGTATTGTAAATAAGTCGGAGATCGATTGTCCCGTCATTTAACATCGGGAGTCCGCCAATGAGCGGCGTAAAATCTAAACCATGAACTTGACGGAAATATTCAAAACATGTCGTATTAAGTTGAAGATCATCAAAAGAGTAATCGATCACGAAATTATTGCCCAGTCGTCGCCTCGGCATTTTAACAGGCAAAAGGAAAATAGGTGCATACATCGCACCCGTACCATGCGTGGCTGCCTTTTCGTTGTCATACCATTTGATGAGACCTAAAGTGAGGAAAAGAGGATTACAACCACTTTCTTCGATTGCTGTATTCGCGCGTCTCGCTAATGATTTGAGCCATTCGTCCGTGTCGGTTTGCCCGCGAGCAATCAAAGGAATTATGCCCTTACGATAAGCCTCTTGGCATTCTTTGCTGTAAATAGAACGCGGAAAGTCCCATGGTCCCCGCTTTTCTGGTTCTGAACCGCTGACGCCGAGCGAAGTGCGAACCAATGTCACTTTTTCACGTGCTGAAAGAGTTTTTAAAAAGAGTTCAGCATCGCTTACAAGAAGTTGAAGTCCGGAAGAAGTGAAAGGCAAAGAAATTAAACGATTTCGCAAATTTAAATCAAGAAGTTTCTCTTCCCAATAATCAAAGCGATTGGCATGTGAAGTTTTATGCTCATCGATATAGCGGCGATCTTCGAGATCGATTGTCAAATTTTCGGTGTTGCTTTCTTCTTCGAGAAAGGAAAAATCAATCGCACCATCATGAGAAAGCGATGGTATCGGATAAAGACCCTCCTTCCGGCAAGAAAGAATGTCTAAAGCATATTGAAATCCTTTTTCATCCCGTAAAGTTTGATATGCTTTTTCGCTCATGCTTGTCAAAGATGAAAGACCACCACTAGCTAAATCGCGGGCATCTAAAAGCAAAAGGTGGTTGAAACCTCGCGATGCTTGGTTCAAGAGAATCGAAGCATTCTCTTCTTTCGGCAACAAAGATATTTCATCGTCAAGAAAAACGCCGACAAGAATATGATTATCCATTCTCGTTAAAAGCGGGCGAAGACCAACATTTTCTAGAACCGAGGCCAATAAAAGGGCTAAATCTAATGATGTTGCGGTTCTTTCTTCAAACATCGCCTGGAAAAGATGAATTCGTTCAAAAATTCTTGAGAAATTAGCGGGCGGCTCGCTGTAATTAAAATTCAAGGCTTTGATAGTCGAAGTTAAAGCGTCTAATTGCTCCACCACTTTATTCGGATCGTGATATTGGTAACCGGCAAAAGACTCAACGTCGTATTTCTTCTTTAAATAGGATTTTGCATTTTCAACGACATTAAGAACTTCTGAATCGTAAGGACGGACAAAACAAGCTAGCGTCTCATCGATATCGCCGTTGGCGGATTGCTCGAGCGGAAGGATTTTAAAGGCTTTGCTTTTCGTGTAGAGCACATCGCCATCATGGTTGAGAATGCGGATTGTTAAATTAGCGTCAACTGCTTCCTTGACTTGATAAAGAGCTAATAAATCAATATGGCTTATGAAATTGTCGATGATCGTCGTTTTGTTTTTCTCTAAACACGAGATGTTGACGTCATCGAAGCTGATCCACGACGGTTCGCTTGTAAAATGAACGACCGCGTCTACGATATCCTCCTCTGATGAATTGACAATCTCAACAGCCCGCAAAAAAGAAAAAGCGTTCGTTTTGCTGGAAAAAGTTCTCTTTTTGATGAGAGCTTCCGATTGCTGATAAACATAATTCAATGAGGAATTGCCCTCAATCTTAATCTTGATGTTTTTATTAGCCATATGACGACTCCGCTTGCAAAAAGATTATACATGAGAGACGCCAAAAAGACTTATGTTTATTCGTAAAACAACAAAAAAGTAGAAACAAATAAGCGATGACTAGTAAGCTTTTGCAAAATAGCAAAGATATTTAGCCTCTTTGCCAGAAATCGGACATAGAGTGCCTTTCTCTCTTATATCTTCCTTAATGCAACGGGCCGTTCCGCCGTTTGTCAGTTCCTTGATTTTTAACTCTGTTTCCTCTTCTCCGTCATGGGCCATCAATGCATATCCCCCGCGATCGAGGACTTCTTTGAGTTCTTCAAGCGAATTGACCTCGGTAATATGCTGGTCGCGATATTTTTCAGCCCGCTCATACATCTTTGTTTGAATTTCTTGAAGGAGAGAAGGAATAGATGTCGCAATCGCAGATAAAGGCAACGTTCTTTTTTCTGAAGAGAAACGGATTGTGAGACTCACTTCTCCTTTTTCTAAATCCTTCGGGCCGATCTCAAGACGCAAAGGAATGCCTTTCATTTCCAATTCAGCAAATTTATAACCCGGCGTTTTGCTTTCATCATCATAAAGGAAGGTGCGAACGCCTAAATTCGATAAAGTTTTTTCTAATGAACGCGCGGTTTCCATAACGCCACTAACGGAGGCGCGGATCGGAACAATTGCAACTTGAATCGGAGCAATGGCCGGCGGCAAAACCAAACCATTGTCATCGCCGTGGCACATAATGAGAGCCCCGATTAAGCGCGTTGAAACGCCCCATGATGTTTGATGAGGGATTTCTAAAGCGTTGTTCTTTCCTTGATAAGAGATGCCGAAGGCCTCTGCAAAGCCTTGTCCTAAATAGTGAGTGGTTCCAGCCTGAAGCGCCTTGCCATCAGGCATCAATGCTTCAATTGAGAAAGTATCAACGGCGCCGGCGAACTTTTCACGTTCTGTTTTGCGCCCTTTAAGGAAGGGGGTCGCCAAAAGTTCTTTGCCTAAACGATCATAAATGTCTAATACTTGCAGGACGTTATTGACGGCCTCTTCTTTTGAAGCAAATAAGCAATGTCCTTCTTGCCATAAAAATTCGGCACCCCTTAAAAAGGGACGCGTTGTTTTTTCCCAGCGGACAACGCTGCACCACTGATTGTAAATCAACGGCAAATCGCGATAAGAGGAAAGGATTTTCCGATATAGATCGCTGAAAAGAACTTCGGAAGTTGGACGAATAACTAAGGGGTCCTCTAATTTTTTGCCCCCTCCAATCGTCGCAACTAACGTTTCGGGCGCAAAGCCTTCAACATGTTCTTTTTCTTTATTAAAAAGAGAGGAAGGAATAATCAAAGGCAAATAAACATTGCGAGCTTTAACTTCTTCTTTAAAACGCTTATCAAGGTAATTTTTGATGCCTTCCCAAAGCGCATAGCCATCCGGCAAATAAACGATAAAGCCTTTAGTTGAAGCATAGTCCATCAATTTTGCTTTCCGGCAAACGTCGGTGTACCACTGCGCGAAATCATCTTCTTGCCGTGTGATCGCATCGTTTTTTATTTGAGCCATGTATAACTATTTCCTTTCCTGTAGAACTTTTAATTTTTCGTGAACTTTATTGCCGAGAGGCTTTAACATCTGGTCAAAAGGCGCGATTGCCTCGCTCGAGAGATATTGAATACCACTCCCTACCACTAATTCAATGGCATTCCAATTGAAAAGATAGTTTCCGACAATCGGTTTCTTGTATTTCAGAAGCCGTTCAACGAGCGCGTGCAATTGACTGCGAATTTGGGTATCCATTCCGCGTTTATCGGTAGAAGTAGAAAAATCAACGAAGAAGAAATCCATTTCGCTATAGATGTTGTTGTCTAATTGGAGGGAAGAACCCGCTACTTCAATTGCCAGATGATAACCCGAAGCTTTAATTTTTCGTAAGTTCGCAATCAAAGTTTCATTTTCATTTCCGCTCATGTTGAAAAGAATGTCATCTTCTTTGAAAAGGAAGACAAGATTTGCCTCTTTTCCGCTCTTATAACGAGAGAAAAACGGCAAAAGCAATTTGATCTCTGAAGCCGAAACCGGGTAAAAGAGTTTCTGAGTCTTTAATTCCCGTTCATTAAGAAACCGCGGTATTAAATTCTTGGCAATGTGTGCGAAAAGGTTCTTGTCATCCTGGGCCCTGATGGCGTAACCCTTGAGTTCGTCAATATCGGCAAAAGAGGTGCCGACCGGAACGACTTTTGAAAGGAAGCCGATTGTTCGTTTCTTTTCCATTGAATAGACCGGACGATAATAGAATTGGAGTTTTTTGGTAGCCATGATCCGCTCGACCTCGCTCCGACAAGATTCAACGTCATCGTTATTTTCTTCTTGCAATGCGCGATTCATGAAAACAACGGGTGAAGAAGATTCAAAAGCCTGAGAAGCCGCTGCTCGCGCACCGCTCAAAGCCGATTCGGGATTAAGGGGAACTGTTGAATTATCGACAATGCCTGCTCGCACCTCCATCAAGCCTTCCTTTCGAAATTTGCTGAGACGCGCGCTGACGCGATGAATAGTGCTCAAAGCCAAATCAATGACTTGTGCGCTGTCCTTCATGTCAAAAGACGCCACCACAATCTCGTTATCACTCGCCAAAATTGCAATTTCGTTGCCTTTGACTTCATGAAGAATGTAGTCACGGAAGCGCGCTGAAAGTTCACGTGACATCCTAGTTCTAAAATGATCAAAAGAAATGCCTTTCGCCTTCGCGCGCCTTGGTAGAAGTGAAAAACAAATCGTAAACCCTAAGCCGTCCTTATCGTCACGATAAGCTTTTGCAAACTCACCATACGTCGAAAAGATGCGTTGCTTGTGCGAATGCGTTGTCTCGGCATGGAGCAAACGATTTTCGAGATGGAGAATTCCTTGACCGCGGTTGACGTTTGCGGCTCTCAAAAAACTATGATAAAGGGTTTTGTCCTTGCCAAAGCTAACATCAAGTTCCAAAAACGGATCAGTTTCTCGTCCCTCCAATAAATCATTAACCCAGGTACGAAAACGCGGCTCATCTTTAGGCGGAAAACTTGCATAAAAAGCGTCGAGTTTTTTCTCATGAACATCGCGGAGATTGCCTAAATTGAAATATGTAGCCTTATCCTTCAATAGATCAATCCGAATGATCCTTACAGTGCAGCCCTCAACAATTAAGCGATGACGGAAGCGCTTCGCCACAATCGTGCGATATGTAAAGAAAATTATAAGCACAAGAAGACAAATTCCTAAGAGTGAAAGGATCACAATCCCCAAAGAAAAAAGCCATTGATTAGAGAAAAAGAAGTCACCGATGTCGCGCTCTATTTCATTCACATTCAAAGGCATAAATCTCATGGTTATAGATTTTAACACGGACGCGCGAAAAAATGGGGAATGCATTCTACAATTGCCGCCTTTTGCAAAAAGGCGTAAACTACTTCCCGCCGGAGAAGTACCCAAGCGGTTGAAGGGGTCAGTCTCGAAAACTGATAGTGGGCTCTATGTCCAGCCGGGGTTCAAATCCCCGCTTCTCCGCCACTAATTTTCAAGATTTCTCCAAAGTTTTATCGTGTAGGTAAAATTATGGAGTTTTTTCATATGAGCATATTTCTTATTTCAAAGATCAAATCTAAAGCATAAATAAGGGTATAAATTTTCGGATTTCCACCAAAAATATACCCTTATATTCCTTACTTAAAAGTTTTGTTAAATCACATGAAACAATAGATCACCATAACTCGGAATTGGCCATTCATCCTTCATAAGCAATAATTCCGCCTCATCGATCGGTTTTCGAACTTCTTCAAGATGAAACTTAATAGAATCATGAACGAAGAAAGCTAGTTCCTTGCCGCACAAATCTTTGGCTCTTGCAATATCAGCGTCTAGGATTTCTAATTTCTCGTAAGTTTCATCAATAAGTTCGCTGATTTTAGAAAGAGAAAGATCTAAATGACGAGGAACAAATTGTGTATCTTTTGCATGATGTTTCTCTTTTGCAAAAGCAGCGAAAGCTCTATGAAGCGCTGGAAGAAAAAGTTTATGAACCATATGCGAAGCCGCTTTCGCTTCAATAAGTCCATCATTTGCGTAAGAAAGATAACGGATATTGAGACGCGAAGAAAGTTCATTGTTTGAAAGAACACCGCTCACGGAAAAAAGAGAATGAATCTTTTGATCTTTTTCTACATTATCGATTGCTTCATAGGTGTCCTTTATGCAAGGAAGTCCGCGCTTCTGTGCTTCTAAAAGCCATTCATCAGCATAGCCATTCCCGTTAAAAATAATCCGTGAATGCGCCGTCAACGTTTCCTTAATCCAGGAATCAATCGCTTTTTTCTTATCATCTTGAGTATCAACATAATCAGCAAAACATTTCAGTTCATACCCAAGAGCCGTTGCGATGCACATCGCGGGCGTCGAGATGTTTAGAGCGCTTCCCACCATTCTAAATTCAAAACGATTGCCGGTAAAAGCAAAGGGAGAAGTTCGGTTGCGGTCTGTGTTGTCTTTTCGAAGAGATGGTAAGACACTAGTCCCCGTTAAAAGGAAAGACGGCAAGGCATCTAAAGCTTTCTTTTCGTTAATAATTTCTTCAACAACGGAATTTAAAGCCTCACCAATGAAGACAGAAAGAACGGAAGGAGGCGCTTCATGTCCTCCTAATCGTAGGTCATTGTTGTAACTAGAAACGCTCTCTCGCAAAAGAGGAGCAAACTCATCGCAAGCTTTCAGTAAGGCTGCTAAAAAGACAAGAAATTGCTTGTTCTCCTGCACATGCTGTCCAGGAGTAAAAAGATTGACTCCTCGATCAGTAGCGAGAGAAAAATTGATATGTTTTCCAGAGCCATTGACACCAGCAAAAGGTTTTTCTTTCAAAAGACAAATTAAACCATGCTTTTTGGCTGTTCTTTGAAGCACGCGCATCACCATTTGATTTTGATCGGCGGCAATATTTGCCTTTGCATAAATCACCGCAAGTTCATGCTGTGAAGGTGCAACTTCGTTATGTTCTGTTTTAGCCGGTATCCCTAAACGCCAAAGAATTTGGTTAACTTCATCCATATAAGCAGCTACTTTCCCACGAATCGCGGCAAAGTAATGGTCATCAAGTTCTTGTCCTTTCGGAGAAGGGGCTCCGAACAAGGTTCGACCTGAATAAATAATATCTTTCCTCTTTTTTAGTTGTTCGGCTTCAATCAAAAAATATTCTTGCTCGGGGCCGATTAGAAGATTGACGCGTTTGCTATCTTGATCGCCAAAAATTTGAAGAACACGGAGTGCTTGTTCGGAAAGATAGGCTTCACTGCGAAGAAGCGGTGTCTTTTCATCTAACGCATCACCGTGATAAGAACAGAAAGCCGTTGGGATATACAGGCACTTGCCGCCATCGTTAGAGGCGATAAAAGCCGGAGAAGAGGCGTCCCACATCGTATAACCGCGCGCTTCAAAAGTAGCCCGCAAACCACCATTCGGGAAACTTGAAGCGTCTGGTTCTCCTTTTATAAGTTCACGTCCAGAGAATTCAAAAATCGCTTCCCCAGTCAAATCATCGATCATCAAAAAAGAATCATGTTTCTCGGCCGTGAGGCCATTTAAAGGCTGAAACCAATGTGAGTAATGGGTCGCTCCTTTATTAAGAGCCCATTCCTTGAGCCCGGCCGCTACTTGATTTGCTAATTCTATTTTTAATTCGCGCCCGTTTTTAACGACGTCGAGCAATTCTTCGACAACTTCCCTAGGTAAGTATTCGCGCATCGCCTTCTCGTTAAAGACATCAATGCCAAAGCTTTCCTTGAGACAATTGAAATGCTTTTTCTTTTCCATGCAGGTTATTCTAAAAGAGAAATAGATAATTTTCCATGTCCACATTTATGTTTACAATTAGCGATTTTTGCTGATTGCACACCAATAATTGCAAAAATATCGCCGTTTTGCGGAATTATTTTCTGCCAAAATCAAAAATCGTCTATAATATCGATATGAGCAAAAATATGACAATTAAGAAAACCATCTTCCCTACCATTCTGATTTTGTTAGGTCTTATCGCTGCAATAGTCAGTTTGGTTGTCCCTTATTTAGGAGCTTTCGAATATCCGGGGTTTCAAGATTTTACAATCGGAACAGGCTTTGATTGCATCTTCGGAGAAGATCGTAATTCCGCCTTACTCGGCGCCTATATCGCGATCATCATATCCTCTGTCTTGCTCTTTATTTCTTTGATTTTCTCTTTCCGACCGCAAAATTTCTTCAAACGTTTCTTTCTCATTGTTTCTGGGCTTGCCCTTCTTTTATCGGGCCTTATTTTCTATTTTTCACCGTACATCATCTTCGCTAACACAGTCATCACGCTCAATATCAGCTTAGGTCTTTTGCTTCCCGCCATTTGTTCGCTAATTGGCGGTTCGTGTGCTTTGCTGGCCGCCATCAGCAATTAAGAAAATCTATTTGACAGGCTTTGTGTGAAAACGGCCATACACTTGTTGCAAGGTTGTAACGTTGATAAAAGACGATGGATCTTTTTTCTTGATGAGACGAATGGCCTCATTTAATTCGTAAGAAGAAACGACCATAGTAAAAATATAACGGGGGTTGCCAGAATAAACCCCCTCGCCATGAATAAGCGTGACTCCGTGAGGAATTGCCGAAATCAGATCATCACCAAGTTCGCGATTAGAACTGACAATCTCAATTTTCATCTTTTTATTGCGAACATTAATCGTGTCCACAACTAACATTGAGGCTAATAAATACATCGCTGAATAAAATACCTTCGCTAGCGTTTCGGCGCTGGCCGCGAAAGCAAAACGCACTTGAATGCATTCTAAGAGAGTAAAAAGAACAACGATTAAACCATTAAGAAAAGCGGAATATTTCCCGACCATCGTCTTTTTGCGCAAGGAAATATAAAAAGCGATGACATCGATGCCGCCTGTTGAAAAATCGCCCTTATAACAAATAGCAGCGCTGAGACCAGTGCAAACACCGCCAAAAAGAGCACGCGACAAGAAACCGCCGTTGTTATTGACAAAAATTGCCATCTCCCGCATTAAACTGATATTGGTTGGGCTCAACCAGTTCATGAAAAGCGAAACTTCGACGACATTGATCAAAGTGTAAATCGTAAATTTCTTGCCAATCCCGAACCATCCTAAAAGAATGACCGGAATGTTAAGAACGAAATAAAGGATTGAGTAAGCTAAATTGACATCAATATTTGTCCATCCGCAAATCTCAAAAAAGAGAGTTAAAACCTGCGAAAGACCGGACACGCCGCCCGAAACGATTCTCCCTAAATCATCGCCGGGGTCCATGAAACATTCAAAACCAATCGAAAAGACAAGGGCTGAAAGAGTCGAAAGGAAAAAAAGCCAAAGAAATGACAATGTCCTACGAGCCCATAAATGATCGTACAGCCAGTTGTTGGACTTATCTCGGAAATTCTCTAGAGGATGCCGCCGTCCCATATCGCGGTTATTATAGCGCAAGAAACGCAACTGCATACCGCTCTTATTTGAAAATTGCTTTATTGCCACCTATGGTGGCTGATGCTATGATAGACGCGCTGTTTTTATAACAGGCCCTTTTCTATCGGAGGACAGGTAGCGAATGTTAGTTCTAAAATCAATCGGTAACTTCTTTGTGCGCATTTGGCGCTGGATTAAAGAAACGGCGTGGGTTCAACCGCTTTTGATTGTCGGTGCCATTTTTGCCGTAATCTTTTCAATCCCATATATCACTAGCTGGGCCAGCAGCTGGTCCGGAACAGCCGCCGGCGCTTATTTCAATCGTTATCTCGTGTCATTGGAGGGCGAATTAAATGGCCCCGAAAGCGATTCTGAAGCTGATCGCCTTACAAATTCCATTTATGAAAATACGGTGATCCGCGCTTACGAAGGCAATGACCAATTCGTTGACATCGATGAATATGGTGAAAAGTTCTTCTTGGTTTTTACGCAAGATGATTGCGCAAACTGCGTGACAGCTGAAAGCGCCTTCCGTTATCTAGAGGAAAACTGGAACACTTATAACCTCGTGCCGAGCGATGGTCGTTCTTTCAGACTCTACACAATCAATGCCTCTGAAATTTCCTCAACCGATGAGGATTATGAGATTTCAACTGATGGTTCCACTGCTTTCAATCGTTATCTTTCAATTCATAGCGATTTGTTTAATACCGTGGGTCCTCGTTTAGCTGAAAACCCCTATAAACGTCGTGCTTCTTTAGATGACACCAATTACATCAATTTCTCGGTTGAAGAAAGCGTTGCTAATTTCCCGACCCCCAGCATCTGCTTAGTCGATTATTCTGAAGAAGCTTTCAACGATGGTCGAGCCGGGCTTTCCGAGGTTGCCTTCAGCGCGACGGGTTCCACTGAAGCCGAACAAGCCGATTTCTTAATGGATATGTGGAATCATCTTGATTCCTACAGCGTTGATAATCTCTTCACTCGCGAAAATTAAGATTTCAAAAATTAGAGGGTCCTAATTGCGGGCCCTTTTCTTTTTGCCTAAGATTAAGGCATGGATTTTTTTGATTTTAATTTGCCTTCAAACATTCGTTCTGGTTTTCTATCGAAAAACGAAAGAATGAACTTTGAAAATCCCCTCGTTATTTCCGATTTCCAAGTTATTAATCAGCGAGGAGTAACTTTAGTCATCAATTACCAAGATGAATTGCCATTCCTTTTCTATAGTGAAGAAATTCCTCTTATCGGAGCAGCCCTCCTTACAAAGGAAAAAAGTTTAAAGGAAGAACTTCTTCTCAAAATGAAAGGCTTGATCGCCACCTATGCTTTAAAACCCGAAAAGCTTCAATGTTTTCTCGGTCCTTCTTTGACTTTCTCTCACACTCCCGTTGAACGTGAAATTTTAGAATGGTGCATGAAAAACGATTATCGAATGGCCGCTAAAAGAACCAGCGGCGTCGATTTCTTAGACGTTCCTTTCTTAAACGCTCTTCAATTGCGGAAATTGAAGATACCTTTCGCGAACATTCATCTCACGCCCTATGACACTTTTGAATGTGAGGATTTATTCTATTCCGCTCTCCGAGGTGAAAAGGAAAAGAACGTCGCCTACATTTCCTTAAATTGATGATTATCTTTTTAACGCGGATAGCGTTTCTTATACATTTCTAAAACGACCGGCGGCACTAAAGACGAGATATCCGCGCCGCCGCGATACAAACTATCGATAGTAGAAGAGGAGATGAATGTCTCCTCTTTTTTAGCCATGAAAAAGACCATGTCTAATTCTTCATCCAAAAATGAATTGGCGGCTGCGAGTTGAAACTCGTATTCGAAATCGCTCACGGCTCTAAGACCTCTAATGAGGTGTTTGGCGCCAACTTTCCGGCAGTAATCGACTGTTAAATTATCCCAACTGTCGACGCGGACGTTTTTAAAATCTTTTGTTGCTTCTTTCAAAATATAAAGACAATCTTCCTTTGTGAAAACATGATGTCCCTTTTCGGGGTTGATAGCCAAAAGAATGATGACCTCATCAAAAATTTTGAGACTTCTCCTTAAAATATCCAAATGACCATTCGTCAAAGGATTGAAAGAGCCCGGATAAACTGCAAGACGTTTCATAATAAGTGATAAATGCTAACTTTGCTCCGTCCATAATTATAAGTTCTTTTCGAATAGGACGAAAGAAGAGGGGAAATTGGTTCTTCTTTCTCGTATTCAAGAACTAAATGAGCGGAGGATGAAAGAAGTTGCTTTTCAAAAAGAAACTTAACTGCTTCTAGATAAAATCCTTTTTCAAGGTAAGGAGGATCGAGGAATACTAGAGAATATTTCTCCTGGAAATCGCTATTTTTCAAAAAGGAGAGGAAATCAGCATGAAAAACTCTGATTTCTTTTTGACAATCAAGTTTCAAAGCATTTCTTTTTATCGTTTCAATAGCTTCAAAATTGTTGTCGACAAAATCGACATGCATAGCGCCTCGCGATAAAGCTTCAAATCCTAAAGCACCGCTTCCAGCAAAAAGATCAAGCGCACAAGCGCCCTTCAAAAAGGGGGTTAAAGCGTTCGCGATGCCTAAACGCACGATTTCCTTTGTCGGAACTTCTAAATAAGAAGGCACTTCCAATAAACGTGAACGATATTTGCCGCCGCCGATTCTAATCATTTAATTACCTCGGGTATTGTAAAAGAAATATAAGGGGCTAAAAGCAAATCATTTATTTTTAAACGCAAGAAATCATTCGCGCTTTTAATCTTGTTGTATTCGCTGACTAGAGGTTTAGCGTCTAATTCTTGTTTAAGCGAATGAATTTCTAGATTTTCCGCTAAAGAGCCGTCGCTAAGAAGCGCGTTTAACTTTGAGAGAAGCTCTTTTGTTTCAACATCTTCTTGAATCTTTCTTAAAAGTTCTTCTTCTTTCAAGAAGCGCTGATCGCTTTTAACAGCTTTTCTTAATTCCAATAGTTCACGATAAAGAGTGTCGTTCATGCATTTTATTTTAAGGTATCAACAAAAGCTGTGCTACAATCCCTTTGCTATGTTAAAAATCATTAAAGACAAGGTTCCGTCTCTAAGGAGCGTTTCTAAAGAAGTAACTTTGCCGCTTTCTGACCGCGATCAACAACTATTAGACAAGATGCTTGAGCATTTGAAAAATTCTCAAGATCCATCTTTCCGCGAGAAACATCCGACTGTTCGAGAAGGGGTTGGTTTAGCGGCCCCGCAGGTGGGCGTCAACAAAAGAATGTTGGTCATTCATTATCCGAATTATGAAAAGGAAGGAGAATACGTCAGTTATCAATTGGTGAATCCTCAGATCACAGTTTCCTCCCTTAAAAAATGTTACTTAAAGGCTGGCGAAGGCTGTCTCTCTGTCGACCAAGAACATCCCGGCTATGCTTATCGCGCATATCGCATCACCGTGAAGGCCTATGATGCCCTTAAGAAAGAGGACGTTGAAATTAAGGCTAAAGGTTTTGACGCGATTGTCCTTCAACACGAAATCGATCATTTAAACGGCATTTTGTTTTATGATCACATTGATAAAAACAATCCTTTCCGTCAGGAAAATGGCGCGATTGAGGTATAAATATGAAAAGAAAAAACGCTTTGGGGATGTTAATCTTAGTGCCTCTTCTTCTAACTTCTTGCGGAGGCAAAAAAGAGCCTGTCGCTCTTGACTCAGATGACTACGTTGAATCGCTTGCTTGGGAAAACGAGAATTTTCGTCTCTTGCAGTTGAGCGATCTCCACTGGAATTACACGACCGATATTCCTAAGGAAAAGGAATATCTTTCGACGCTTATAAGCGAAACAAATCCTGATTTCATCGTCATTACCGGCGACTCCTTTTTGGGCGCGAATCAGGTGATTGTCAAAGAATTATTGACCTTCATCGATTCTTTTGCTTGCCCTTACACTTTCACCTGGGGAAATCATGATTTACAAGGTCTATATTCCGATAGTTGGCTCTTTGAAGAGGTAAAAAAAGGACAATATTCTTGTTTTCTCAATTTAGATGATGAAATCACCGGGGACGCCAATCACATCATCGATTTAAAAAGAAACGACGAACGCCTTTGGCGTATCTACGTTTTAGACTCCAATTCTTATATACCGACTGGCCTCACTTACGATTACAACTACATTCACGATGATCAAGTTGAATGGTTTGAAACTCAAAGCGAAAAAGCCTATCAAGAGGATGGAAGTTACGTACCATCATTAGCCTTTTTCCATATCCCTCTTTGGGAATGGGGAAATGCTTATTATCAAAATAAAGAAGGGCTTTTCGGCGAGATAACTGAAAGCGCAAGCAAAGAAATTGTCGGTCTGACCGATGGAAAAGAGCCCCTGCCGTTTTCTCCGTCAGGCGTCCATTCGTCTTTCTTTGCTTCTGCAGCAGAACACGGAGTTCAGGGAATGTTTGTCGGTCATGATCACGGGAACGATTGGGTCACGACTTATGAAGATGTCGTCATCGGATATGGTGTCAAGACCGGGCAAGAACTTTATTATGGCGTAAGCGAAAACGGCTATAGTCTAACCGGCGGCTCCTTGATGGAACTTCATGAAAACGGAAACTGGGATTTAACCCATTATTATCTTGAAGAGGGAAGTTTAGAACTTAATCAAAGTTCCACGATATCTTTTGCGAGGAGAAGTTTATGAAACAACGCGAAACTTTCATTTATCGCCTTCTATTGGTGATTCTCTATATTCCCTTTTCGCTTTTAGTCTTCCAAGGGCTTCAAGTAGCCTGCTCGGACATTCTCGATTTCCACAAATTTTTCGTGATGCTTCCTCTCTATCTCAGTTATATCGTTCTTCCGATTTATCTATTGATTGTTTTTTACATGCTCTCTTTCCCGCGCAGTTATGAACGCTTTTTAAAGACACTTTGCGGAAACGCCATCGCTCTCATCGCGCTTGGTCTTCTTTTGATCGTGATGGTCCCAAGTTATGTCGCTTCTGGTCTTTATGACGGCTTTTTAATCTCGACAATCGCGCCTCTATATCCCTTAGATATTCTCCTTTACGGGATTATTGGTTTATTGCTTGGCTATATCCTATTGCTTCGTTATCTACTTCGTGACAAAACAAAAAGCCAAGACGTTAATTACGAAGTTATTTATCGAAAAAGATCTCTAGCAAAGATAATCATATATTCATTTCTCTCCACTCTTTATTTGATGCTGGCTCTTTATTTCATGGGGGCTTTCTTCTTCTCATTCATCAGTTTCGATTTCTCTAACCCCTATCTAGGAGCCTTTGTTCCGACATATCTTTTGATGATTTACATGACGCTTCTATTAGCGTTTGCCGTCTATTTTGTCAGAAGCGGATATCTTAAAAGAAAAGGGAAAATTATGCCTTCTCTTTTCGTGATTGGTACTTTAACTTTGACTTTGGTAATCGCCTTGATAATCACTAATTCATTGATTCCTGAGGTTTATATTGAAATCGCGAAGCCTTTATTTCCGCTAGACTTTATGGGTTCATTAAATGTCGCGCCTCTTTTATTGACGCTTTCGCCTCTCATCGGCTTTTTAATCGCCTCCTGCGAACAACTTTTTGAACGTGCCAAAAGCCATTAAAGCGGTTTCTTGAAAAAAATAAGGTTTTATTATCAAAAAGGTGTTATCTTTTTTGTGCCTAGAAGAAAATAGGTCCATCTTGTGGCCACTTCTCTATTTAGTAATGACAAAAGGAATTTAAAGCATGCCAGGACGAACATCTTCCCCCGTTAATATCTTTGCTCTTGGAGGACTCGGCGAAGTAGGAAAGAACACCTATTGTTTTGAAACTGAGAACTCTCTAATTTTAGTCGACGCCGGAGTTCGTTTCCCGGAAGCCAATCTTCCAGGGGTTGATTATGTGATTCCGGATTATAGTTATTTAAAAAGCAATCGTGCAAAGATTAAAGCTTTAATCATTACGCATGGTCATGAAGACCATATCGGAGGAATTCCTTTTTTGGTGCGTTCAGTCAATATTCCCGTCATCTACGCTCCGCGCCTCGCCTCAGCTTTAATTCGTCATAAACTAGAAGAAGCAAGAATTCGCGAAAATATCAAAATCGTTGAGTATGATTCAAAATCCTCCTTCGACATTGCTGGAGAATTTCACATCACCTTTTTCCGCGTTACCCATTCGATTCCCGATAGTTACGGCATTTGCATTGACACCCCGCAAGGAAGAATTATTGAAACCGGTGACTTTAAAATCGATTTAACCCCCGTTGGACCCATCTTTGAAATTGAAAAGCTTGCGCAATTAGGGGCTGAAGGCGTCGATTTATTGATGTCTGATTCTACAAATGCCGAAATCGAGGGGTACACTCCTTCCGAAACCAATGTTCGCAAAGGCGTTGAAGAAGTTTTTGAAAAAGCGCCCGGGCGCATTATCGTTTCAACATTCTCATCTAACATCAATCGTATTCAACAGGTCGTCGAGGTCGCTTGCGAACATGACCGCAAAATCTGCATCCTTGGACGTTCGATGGAAACCGTTGTTGGAATTGCCCGTCAATACGGGATCATCAAAATACCCGACAATGCTCTTATAAGCGATGAGATGGTGAAAAACCATCGTGCTCAAGAAATTTGCATTCTCTGCACCGGCAGTCAAGGAGAAGAGATGGCTGCGCTTTCTCGCATCGCTCGCGGCGATCATCGAAACGTCCACATTATTCCGGGCGATACAATCGTTTTCTCTTCAAATCCAATTCCCGGGAACGGCGCTTTAGTCGACCGCCTTGTAAACGATTTAGTCAAGCAAGGAGCTGAGGTAAAACTCAACTCTTTGGCTTTCTCTCTTCATTCATCAGGTCACCCGTCTCGTCAAGAGTTGCGCCTTATGATGCGTCTAGTTGAGCCTCGTCATTTTATGCCTGTGCACGGCGAATATCGAATGCTGAAACTGCACGGCGATATTGCAAAAGAAGTAGGAATGAGCCCCGAGAAGATTTTCGTTCTCGGAAACGGCGACGTGCTTGAACTTTACGATCATAAGATTAGACGCGGAGGACACGTTCCAGCGGACGATGTTTATATTGACGGAAACGATTTAGACGGTCTCTCCTCACAAATTCTCCGTGATCGCGAAGAATTAAAAAATGAAGGAATGATGGCAGTCCTTCTAACGTTGGATCCTAAACGCAATGCAATGGTTGTTCCACCGCTTGTCTATGCACGCGGCTTTGCGGTCGGAAGCGATAGTCACGTTTTGCGTCATAGTCAAATCCATGCGGAAGAGGCCGTTAGAGCCGCTTTAGCGCGCGGAGCGAATTTTGCAGAAATAAAATCGACCGTCCGCAGCGCGGTCTCTCATTATATTTACCGAAAAACTGCCCGTTCTCCGATGATTATTCCAATCATCATGAACGCGGATAAATAAAATGCTTTATCTCGCTTCTTCTTCGCCTCGTCGCCAGGAACTATTAAAGCTTCTTGTCCCTGACTTTCGCATTGAAATACCCTCTTTTGATGAAGAACCATATCAAGATATTTTTAAGCCTGAGCGCCTTTCAATGGAAGAAGCGCGCCTCAAAGCTTTTTCTATTTTCGCTAAGCACCCAAATGATGAAGTTTTAGCCGCGGATACGATTGTCGTCATCGATCACGAGGCGCTTGGAAAACCCCATGATTTTGAAAGAGCTTTAACGATGTTTAAAAGGATAAATGGACGCGTTCATCACGTCCTCACTTCCTATACTTATCTCAGTCAAAAAGAAGAAATCACAAGAACCGTCGTCAGCAAAGTAAAAATAAAAAATTGGAGCGAAGAAGAAATTCTCTTTTATTTAAAAAAGTGCCAGCCTTTCGATAAAGCCGGCTCTTATGGAATTCAGGATAATCCGTCGCCTGTCGAGGAGATTGCGGGAAGCTATTTCAATGTGATGGGACTGCCACTTGAAGATTTAGCGCTTCATGTTTTTCATTCTTCTTTCGAAGAACCAAACATCATTTTATAGAGAGCATCCGCCTTTCCTTGCGTCACAAGAGTCAAGGAATCGCTTTTTGATAAAAAGGAAACGACTCCTGCTTTTTCCAAGGAGCTTTTATCGACTATTTCATAATCTTTGAGCGTCAAAACAATCCGCGAGCCTTTAAGGGCGTGAGTCAAAACGTTTTGAGCGCCTCCAAGAGCAATAAGAAGCGCGTTTGTCTCCTCAATATTTGGCTTTTTTACTTCCTTTCGTTCTTTTTTATGATGGCTGAAATAGTAGTCAAGTCCCATTCCTAAAGCCGCTAAAAGGAGAATCGCGAGCAAAATAATCCACCAAAGATTGGTCAACAAGAAATCATCAAAATACAATAAAATATAATTCATCACTAATGTATAATACTCTAAGGAGCAAAACATGAGCAACGCAATTGAAATCGAAGCTAAGGCTTTAGTGACAAAAAAAGATTATCAACACCTTCTTTCCCTTTTTAAGGATTATCATTCTTACACCCAGACAAATTATTACGTTGATACGCCTGATTTGAATTTGAGAAAAGAGGGGATTGCTCTTCGAATTCGCGAAAAAGACGGCGTCTACGAAATGACGCTTAAAACGCCTCTTTCGCAGGGGCTATTGGAGAAAAACTGTTCATGGAATCCTAAGATGTTTGAGGATTTTAAAGAACGGGCAATTTTCCCCGAAGGCGATATCAAGCGCTTTTTAACGATGCTAGATTTTGATGTCGATAATTTGAGAATCCGGACGTCCCTACAAACGACTCGCGTCGACATTCCTTATGCCGGAGGAAAGCTCTCAATTGACGAGAACCACTACTCAAATTTAGTCGACTACGAAATCGAATTAGAATATAACAACCTCAAAGACGCTGAACGTCATTTAGTTGCTTTGTTGGAAGAAAATAAATGCGACTATGTTTTAAGCCATAAAACGAAAGTGACGCGGGCTCTTGATGCCTATCAAGCTCTTAAGGACAAAAATTAATTTCTTTTTTCTTCTTTTGTTAAAGCGCAGTCGCATTCGTTATATTTAGGACAATGTTCGGGGCTACAATATAATTCAGCTAAGCGCCGGGCGCGCGGAATAAATGTTTCGATCTCTTCTTCGTTGTAGCCGACTTGAATTCGATGATCGTCAACGATGATCGGGCGGCGAAGAACCGAAGGGTTTTCCTTGATAAAATCAATCAACTCTGAAACCTTCATCTCATCAAAGTTGATTTTCTTGTTCATGATGATTTTACTGCGCGGAGAAATGATTGCTTCAGTTCCGTCCTCGCTTTTAGCGATGATTTCTTTGATTTCTTCATTTGTTAAAGAATTAAAAATATCTTTTGCTTGATAAGGGATCTTTTGTTCATCAAACCATTTTTTAACTTTTCGGCAACTTGAACAGGAAGGAGAATAATAAATTTTTATCATCATAGATATTTTACAAACTCTTGTTCTTTTTTAAAGAAGGAGCGATGGAGAATATCTTGCAAGAAAGGAAAAAAAGACAAAAATATATAAGGTATGACACGTATTTTATCCGCTATAAAACCGACCGGGCAGTTAACGCTTGGAAATTACATCGGGGCTCTTAGAAATTTTAAAAATTATCAAGAGGGAGGCGATGTTCTTTATTTCATCGCTGACTTGCACGCTTTGACCCTTCCGATTGAGCCGGAGACTCTCCGCTTAAATACGCGCGATATTGCTTCCTTTTACTTGGCCTCTGGACTTGATCCGAAAAAATCAACCCTCTTTCTTCAATCGATGGTGCCAGCTCACGCTGAACTTAATGCGATTCTTCAAAATTACCTCTACATGGGGGAATTGAGTCGCATGACGCAATTTAAAGACTATAGCAGCCGTTTAAAGGGCAAAGCGATTGGTCTCGGCATTTTTGCTTATCCAGCTCTCATGGCGGCCGATATTCTTCTTTATGACACAGATCTCGTGCCGGTGGGCGAAGATCAAGCTCAACACGTTGAACTGACTCGCGATTTGGTCCACCAATTCAACGCGCGTTATGGGGAGATTCTGCATTTGCCAAAAACAGTCGTTAACAAAACCGGCGCTCGAATTATGTCGCTTTCCGATCCTAGTAAAAAGATGTCTAAATCTGACCCGAAAGGCGATATCTTTTTAAAGGATGATATGGATGTAATCCGGAAAAAAATCATGTCCGCTAAGACAGATTCTGGCACCGAAATTATCTATAATCGTGAAGAAAAGCCAGGAATTGCAAACTTATTGACGATTTATGCTTCTTTAAAGAACATAAGCATTGATGACGCTGTCACGCATTTTAAAGGATATCGTTATGGCGAATTTAAAAAGGAAGTCGCTGACGCCGTCATCGATGAATTAGAACCACTTCAAAAACGTTATAAAGAAATCCTTGAAAGCGGAGAATATCTCGCTGTTCTTCAAGAAGGGGCTGAACGAGCGAAGAAAATGGCTGAACCGCTCCTAGCAAAGGTAAAAGAAGCTGTCGGGCTTTTAAACGCTTAATGAAAAAACAACTGATTGCCATCGATATGGATGGCACGCTTCTAAATGAGAAATCAGAAATCTCTCCTTTAACATTTAAAACATTAGTTGCTCTTCAAACGCTTGGTCATTTGATTGTTCTCACTTCCGGACGTCCGTTGCGAAGCATCCTTCGTTATTATCGTTACCTTAATTTGTCTGCCCCTCTCATTGCTTATAACGGGACGTTGCTTTTAAATCCCAGCGATCAAAATTTTAGAGGCTATAGCAAGCCGTTCGAAAAAGAGAAAGTCATAAGAATTTATCAATCCGCAAGTCCTTATCTGGTTTCTGCAATGGCTGAATCGCTTGATCGCTTTTATCTTTTGCACGACGATTCATATTTATTTTCTTATTTCCCCTATGAAAAAGAGAAAACCACTTACGGTCCTTTAGAAAAGACGATCAAAGAGGACGTCTGGACGGCCCTTTTTCATATTCAAGAATCACATTATCCTTTTCTTCTTGAAACAAGTAACTCTGAAGGCTACGGCCTTCGTCATTGGACGAACAGCCCTTATGCCGAATGTTATATTCCCGGATATGATAAAGGGTTCGCTCTTTCTTATTTATTGAAGGAACTGCATTACAAAAAAGAAGATGTTTGGGCTTTCGGCGATGCGGATAACGACTATAACTTTTTGTTAAATTCCGGTCATCCTTTCGTGATGAAGAATTCGAAGTCTTCTCTTCTTAAAGAGACTTTCCCTTCAACTGAAAAAGGCCACCAGGAGGATGGGGTGGCCTTCACTCTAATAAAATATTTTAGTGATTTAGAGCAATTGCTTTAAACGATTCTAAAAGTTTTTGAGCCTTATTTTTAAGATCCTCGTGTGCGCTGCCACAAGCTTCGATATAGAATTTGCATTTCGGTTCGGTACCCGATGGACGGATCGCAATCCAACTGCCGTCTTCTAAACGGAAACGCAAAACATCTGAGCGATCTAAAGAGATCTCCTCTTCTTTATTTTGCAATAAGTCAAACGTTCGGCCTTTCAAATAATCATCGACCCCGATGACGGAAAGTCCTCCAATCTCTTTTGGCGTTTGGACTCGTAAATTGTTCAAAAGATCCTTCATCTCTTTTTGTCCTTCGCTGCCCTTGAAGGCCAACGAATCATCAAGAGTATAGTGACCGCCGTATTTTTCCAATAAAGTCATGTAGACCTCATCGAGAGTTTTGCCTTGCCGGTAATAATAATTAGCCATTTCCGAATAAAGAAGAATCGCTTGAAGACCGTCTTTATCGCGCACGAAAGGCGCGATCAAACAACCATAACTTTCCTCATAGCCGAAGAAGAAAGTCGGTCCTCCTCCTAAAACCTCATAATGATGAATCCGTTCGCCGATATATTTGAAGCCGGTGAGGAACGTTTCAACTTTGAGTCCGTAATGCTCGGCAATTTTTCTCGCTAAGGAAGAGGAGACAATCGTGTCGTAGATTACGCCGTCGGCTGGCAAATCTCCATGACGGAGATGGGCCTCACACATATATTCTAAAAGAAGGGCCGCTGATTGGTTGCCGTTGAGACGTTCCCAACTTCCATCTTTCTTTTTATAGGCTAATCCGCAACGATCGCCATCAGGATCAGTCATGACAATCAAATTAGCATCAAGTTCATGCGCTAATTTCAAAGGTTCGATATAAGCATCTTCGACTTCGGGATTCGGCGATAATGTGGCCCCGAAATCCGGATCATGCACACACTGAGCAGCGACTGGATATATCTCATATCCTAAATCATGAAAAACACGCATAGCGTTTTCATATGATGTGCCATGTTGAGGCGTATAAACGATTTTAAAACCTTTCTTATCAAGTTTTCTTTCAAGGCTAATTCCTTCAACCAAGGCGACATATTCATCATCAACGTCATGCGAAAGAACAATCGTTTTCCCGGGGTGATTATCCGCTTTCGCTTCAATGTCGAGTTCGTTCGGCAATTCCTTAATGATTTTAAGGAGGCGAGCGATTTTAAAAGGCACTAACTGACATCCGCATTCATCATAGACCTTATAGCCATTATATTCCTTTGGATTATGTGAGGCGGTAATCATGATGCCGCCGACAGTTTTAAGATGTCGCACCGCAAAAGATAATTCAGGCGTTGGTCTTAAATCATCGAAGATATAGGCTTTAATGCCCATCTTATTGAGAATCGATGCGCTATTGAGCGTAAATTCGCGCGACATGTGTCGATTATCATGGGAAATAACAACGCCAGCCTCACGGGCATTCGGATACTTCTCTAAGAGAAACAAGGCAAAAGCAATTGTTGCCTTTTTAACGGTAAAAAGATTCATCCGATTAGTGCCCGGACCTAAAATCCCGCGCATTCCCGCTGTTCCGAATTCTATATCTTGATAAAAGGCATCATCAATTTCCTTCTCATCCATTTTGCGCAAGATTCCTTTATCCTCTGCACTCACCTTGCTAGAAGAAAGCCAACGTTCATAATTCTCTTGACTGCGGTTCATAATAGTTCTCCTCTATTTTAATTTTAACGTGTCTTTAAAAAGGCGAGTAATTCTTCTTCATCTTTCGTCAAAGAAGAAAGGAATTTTTTGCCTTTCAAATAGGTTAAGGGCTCTAGCGGCTCTAAGAAACATAAACTATTCGCGTGCAGGAATTGCCCCTCCCAATGAAAAAGAGAGCCTATCTCGTGATTGAAAGCAAAATCACCATATTTTGCATCGCCTAGAATCGGTAGGCCAATCGAAGATAAATGGACGCGAATCTGATGAGTGCGTCCGGTTAAAAGTTTGCATTCCAATAAACTGCAAGGCCCATATTTCTCGACTAATTTATATTTGGTTTGAGCGCTTTTGCCGCCTTCTTTTTCTGAAGCTAAACGAACAAAGCCTTTATTCGCATCTTTTTTTAAGGCTCGATCGATATAGCCTTCAGTTTTTGTCGGATGTCCTTTTACAAGGGCTAAGTAGGTTTTTTTGATTCCCGTTCTTTCTTTAAACATTTCTTCAAGCGCTTTTAAGGCAGCATCCGTTTTGCCAAAAACGACAATTCCAGCAGTATTGCGGTCCAAACGATGGGCGGGCGAGGGAACAAAACTATGATGAAGAGGATCAAATTCCTTTTTATAGCTCAGATAGTCCAAAACTTGGTGAGCGAGAGTTTTGCGCTTCTCGTAGGCATCAGCGGTTGTCAATAAACCTCGAGGCTTATCAACTATCAAAAGGTTTTGATCTTCATAAATTATCGGGTATGGCAAATCGTTTTGGAGAACTTCACGCGCTTGATGAAAACTAGCAAGTTGTGCATCCGTGACATAGATTCGGATGATGTCTCCTTCTTTTAAAATATGTTCTTTTTTGACCCAGTGACCGTTTACTTTAAAATCCTTCTTGCGAAAGAGATGATAAATAAAAGAGAGAGGCGCTTCTTTAAGATAGAGTCTTGCAAATTTTAGAGCTTTTTGGCCATCGTTGATGGCTGTTATTCTTTCCTCAATCATTATAGTTATTATACATTTATCATCTAACTATTTGAATTAAGAGGCATCTACCACTATAATTGCTAGGCTGGCTGGAGGAATACCCAAGTGGCCGAAGGGGTGGGCTTGGAAAGCTCATAGACTCTTAACCGGGTGCAAGGGTTCGAATCCCTTTTCCTCCGCCACTCACGTTAAAATGTCCCCCAAATTTTACTGACTAGGTAAATACTGGGGGATTTTTATATGCTTAAATAATGCCTTAAGGCTATTTAAGAACCAGTAATTTATTCGAACATTCGAATTTACTACGCTTAAAAATAGAAAATATAATTAGCCTGCACAATGGAAATTACTTTTCAGATTTTATCGTTTCCACTAATTTTGTAGTCGAAATTCTTTTAGTGTATGGCAAATAAATGACATCAATTCCGACTTCGGATAACTCCTTTTCGTAATTGTTCCATTTCTCTGTGTTCTTCCAATCGTCACCGACAACGATAGCATTAGCGCCAAACCTAATGCATGCTTCCTTTTTATTCATGTCGCTTTGCTCAACAGCTTTATAAACAAACGGTAACGAGCGAACAATTCTGATTCGGTCTTCAAAACAAATCGTTGAGTGTTTGTGTTTATACGAAACCAAAGAGTCATTTGTCACTCCGACAATTAACTTATTGCACATCTTTGAAGCTCTTCTTAAAAGATTCAAATGCCCCATGTGGAACATATCATAAACGCCCGTTGTATAACAAACATCGTAATGCTTAAAGCAATTGTTTTTTTGGAGATACAACCAATGATCTAAAGTGTATAGAAGCCACCTTTGCTCATCGGTTTGGCAATTGTTGTATGCGTCAGGCAAAAATTCAGGATTAATCAAATCTCCGAAGTAATTTTTCCAAACACTCAATGGCCTTGGCAACGGTCGCTTTTTAGGGGCAGCTAGACCGCCACTTCTTTCGCTCAATAGTTCACGTAACATTCTTTTTTCGTGACCATTAAGCATATCGTCGATAGAAAGAGGAAAACCTCGATCAAAATGTTCAAACGGAGCTATCAAATTCACGCCAACTGATTCAACAGCAGACAAAAAATATTTTTGCGTGGATTTTCCAAAAACTTTTTGCATGAAAAGATTGGCATCGAAACTCCCATCAATTAAAAATTCATCAAAAAAAGAATAATCCGCTTGCGGCTCTTTCAATGCCTTAGCTGGATCTAAGAATGTATATCGCTTAATAAAATCATCTTTTGTCCACGTTCTAGACATTATGTTCGTAAGACCGCCAAAAATAGCATCAGCGCCCATTCCAGTAAGAAGATTCTCTAACCCAAAATCTAGAGCACGTAACGCACACTTATGGAGCGCAATTTCAATGCTGGACAACGGCTCTTTTTTAAAGAGCATAATGTCGTCTTGAAAATCTAAGACGTCTTGGAATACCACGGGAACTTTAACTAATCGCAAACCGAATTTATTAGCGTATATTTCTGCTTGTTTGGCTTCGTCAAAATCGCTTATTTCTGGATAGCTTATCGTAAATGCTAATGTTCCTGGAGGACAATATGAAGCTAAAAGCGCTGAATCAACACCGCCAGATAAAAGAATTCCAGTCTTAGAAAAATCTACATCTTTAAGACTTTCTTTTATTGCACTATCCAAATCATTTATGTCCTTAATTAGGTATCTCTTTCCTTTAGAAATTACTTTGTCAATTAAATAATCAAGCGTAACTCCATCAGGAAAATCCCTATAAACCAAAAAGTTACTTAAGCAAGTTTCGTTCATGCAAACTAGTTTACAATCGTGAAATACAAAATCAATAAAGAACTCTAACGACTCAAACTTATGTTCCAAACTCTAATTGTTAATCAGCTTTAAACTCTACTAAATAGTGATGCGCCTCGCGATTCTCTAAAGGAGGTAGTTCCATATACTCTCCGAACTTTATATTAAGATACTCATCGTAATTTTCAGGCGCACTAAGCATTCTCCCTTCAAATTCGACCTTGCTAAGACCAGAAAAAGCACTTGATGGATATCGATGCCCAGTTAAAAGCATTCCAACTGAAATGGTATTAGTTTCTTTTTTCCCGTAATGGTCAATTAATTTATATCTTAGTTTTGCGGCGATTGTTTTCGGACACCACCAAAGAAGCAACCAAGATAGGCAAATGGCAGCTTTTCTTTTCAGCGATGTTTTTTTATCACTTGGCATTTTTATTAATTTAGGCTGCAGCCTAATGCTAAGCAATTCATACGCTAAACAAAAATTAAAATACGCGAGATTATTTGAATTCGGAACATAAATTATTGGGAAAATATCTATGAAAATAGATTGTCGATATCTAACGTTTTGCACTCTATATTCACGATAAACAGTATTCGCTTTCATTATTTTCGCAAAAGAATGGAAATAATGCTTATCTGTCGAAACGTCCTCTAGAAAAAAATTTCCATCTTTTGGGAAAAGCTTCAGCATTTTTGCATAATCTTCATATGGCATACATAAATCTAAGTCATCATCCCAAGGGATATAGCCCTTATGACGAACAGCACCTAAGAGCGTGCCGCCAAATAAATAGTATTTTAAATTATTCTTTTCACAAAAATCGCAAAAAAAATCTAGAATCTCCAATTGTGTCTTTCTTAGTTGGATAACTTCTTCTTTGCTCAATTTGACTTCATTAAGAATGTGCTTTTTCATATTTTTATTATATCCCATTTATGTATTAGTTACTGTTAATGTAACAAAGTGCTATCTTAATAATTATGAAAATTTGCTTTATAAATGGTTGGGTGAACGGATCTACTGGAAACATAATTAAGGATATTTCATTTTTTCTAAAAGAAAAAAGAAATGCTTCAATGTGCTACATCTATAGAGAAAAAAGCGATATTAGCGATTACAACGTGCTTCAATTAAGAACTAGTTCATTGTCATACAAATCAAGCAGGCTTTACACATATCTCGTTGGAAACGATGGATTTTGCAATACCGTCGGTACAAAAAAAGCAATCAACTTTTTAAAAAGAGAGAGACCAGATCTCATCCACATAAATAATGTTCATAGTTCCTTTATAAACATAGAAAAAGTTATTGAATTTGCATCAAAAAGTAATATCAAAATCGTTTGGACGTTACATGATGAATGGCTCGTTACCGGGAGATGCTGTTATTCTTTCGGCTGCGAGTTATGGAAAAATGGTTGTGTTGTTTGTCCGCATCGCGATTATTACCCCACATCTATTCGAAAAAAAGTAAAAAAATACTCGTTGAAAAAAGAAAATTTAATTAAAAACTACTCATCCAATATAGTTTTTGTCAGCCCCTCTCAATGGCTAAAAAACATTTTCGAAACAAGATACAACTTCACGAATGTCGAAATCATTAGAAACGGAGTAGATCAAAAAATATTCAAGAGAACAGCTCCTTATGAAACGTTGTTAAAGCTGGCCGATGGTAGATTCATTATAGGCGTCGCTGCATATCTGTTGAATGAAGGAAAAGGGTTAAACTTTATCAAAAGACTTGCAAATGCATTGGATCCTAACAAGTTCATTATTATTGGATTTGGAGCGCCAGAAAATGAAATCGAAAAAAACAATTGCCCAAATCTCGTTTTAAGACCACGCATCTCTTCACGCCAAAAAATGGCCTCTTTTTATTCTACAATTGATGTTTTTTTGAACCCAACGAAACGCGATAATTTTCCAACCGTAAACTTAGAGTGTATATCTTGCGGCACTCCAATAATTTGCTTCAATTCCGGCGGAGCGGCAGAAATGATAAAAGACGGAATTAACGGATATGTTGTGCCGACTGATGACGTTGAAAATACAAAGAAAAAAATATATGAGTTGGTTTCGAATAAAATGAATATTAAACAAATATTAGAAACAGCAAAACCATATTCGCGAGAACATTTTGCAAACGAATATATTGAACTTTACGATAAACTAATAAGCAGTAAATAAAACAAGAACAAAACCGCGAATCGCCGTTTCGAGATTACGCTCTACTGGGTTTCTTAAAGATTTTTGATATCTTCGTGTTTATAACTTTTCTCTCGTTTTTGGTAAGTCCTACAAAATAGGTCAGAAGCAAATATAGAACGGTTAATATCGAGGCTTCTAACAAGAACTTATATAATGTCGCGTGTTGAATATCGTTAGAAAAATTGAGATAAAAATGCATCAACACTCCGATAGGAACGCAGATGCAGATCACTATAGCCATGCGGAAATATGTTTTTTTGAAAAATTCAACCATCGATATTTTTATTTTCTTTGAGAAAAAATAATCTAACAAAATTACTTGAATAAACATCGATATCATGATTGCCATTGATGCGCCCATGAATCCCCATATATAAGACAAGCCGAATGAAATAGCTACGCAGCAAACCGCCTTCGTAATGGATACAATCGCTAATTGCTTTACATTATTTGTAGTATACATTGCTGACCGAAGCACTATTTGCGGAAGGTAGAAAACGTTCATAACAATTGCCATCAAAATGCCGTAATATGATGGTAAATAAAAGGTGTTGCCTCTCATCCATATTAGAACAAACTCCTGACCGAAACACCCAAAAACGACAATAATTGTTGCGATAATTATTAACTGCACCTTCCCTATTGCTGATGATAGAACCATCAGTTTCTTCTTGAAAACCTCTTCTCCTTCCTCGTGATATCTAGCCAGCTTCGGAAGAAGAGTTGAGCCTAAAATATTGCTTAATTGCGTCACATAATAAGTAATCGTGGTGACAAGACCAAAACGAGCAATGTTGCTCGAATCTGATACAATCCCCAAAATACTAGGCGATATAGATATGCTGATATGGTTGAATATTCCTTCAACAGCAGCCCATAACGAATACATTAAAATTGGTTTGGCGATTGCAAAAGTGAACTTATCTCTAAAATTCGATTTCACTTTCATCTTAAAACGAATGATTAAATATTTAATCCCGATGATAAGTAAATTCGAAAATGCATTAATCGCGACTAAAGCATATAGTCCCCAGTTAAAAACAATGCTGACGGCAGTTAATGAGATATAGGCTATCTTTTGAACGATATCTAAGAACTTAACCCAAACAATTTGTTCATAAGCATTAATAACTCCGTTGAAAGTAGAAGTCGGCAAAGAAATAAGGCTAAAACCAGCAAAAATTAAAAAGCATACTTGAAATTGTTCTATTTCGTTAGATGTAAGCCCTTGGTAAATATAAGGCGATAGAAAATAAAGCGAAACGAAAACAACTAATAAGACAAAGTCGATAATCAAATATAGTTTGTATATAATGCCCAAAAAAGATTGAATGCTCTTCGTATCGTTATGCGCTCGATATTTTGCTAAAAAAGCATTCGCAGTAGCACTCAAACCAAAATCAATTAAAAACAGTGAAATGAGCGAATTGGAAAGTGTATATAATCCGTATTGGCTTTCTCCTAAGCTTTCAATAATCCAAGGAGTAAAAAGCAAACCAGACAGAACGTTTATCGCAATGGCAACATATCCCATTATTGCGCCAACAAATATTTGTTTATTGGCTCTTTTTTCAATACTTTGTTGTGTAGCCATCATTGATAAAAAGTGCTCCAAGCACTTAGAATGTTATATCACCACAGCTAAAACACAACAAGCGCATAAAACTAGCTCTCTGCGCTAATGCTTTTTAAATGCCGTTCCCGAAGCAAAAATAGTTCAACTCTTATATCTTTTAATGAAATAAAATGCCGGCCAATACCAATGAAAAATAAACGTCAACAAGATAAAGCGATCTCTTTTCGAATAAAAAGGCCAGTTTAAAATTCCTTTAAAAAAGTTATATTTAAGTGTTTTGGCTACGTATTTAATATCTTTTTTAAAATTATAGTCTGGCAAAGCAGCTTTTTTATACAAAATATACGGAAGGATCATCCTATATAAATATACTTCTAGACGATTTAAACACGGCTTATCAATTGTTTCTTTTAGAAACCAATCGAGCGGCTCTAGTGCATTATAATTTATCATTCGAGATGGCACACCTTTAGATGAGACGCTCGCCTTTCGAATTCTATAAAAATAGAGACCACGATTCACATAGCCAACGCGGGTTTTCTTATAAAATTGCATTATAAAAAGAGGCAACTCAGCCTGAAGATATGTATATCCCAGCGAATCTAAATATTCCTTTTTCGCCATCCTGTTCCATCCGCCATAACGCCCGCGCAACAAAACTTTTCTTTTGCTTCCAGCAACTAAAGGCATACTTTTTTTAGACAAAAATTCTGGCTTTCCTACTCTGCAGTTTTTTTCATCGATTCTTTGACAAGTAGAAACAACCATATCTAGATTATTTTGCTCAGCAAAAGCAACCATCGAAGATAAATAATCACTAGAAAACTCATCGTCAGAATCTAGATAAATAACATATTTGCCGCTTGCGTTTTTATATGCCAAATCTCTTGCCCGATCAGGCAACAGTTTTTCTGATGCTCTGATAACCTTAATACGATTATTTTGAGATGCTTCAAGCATGGCGCGTTCATAAGAGCCGTCTGTTGATTGATCATCAACGATGACCATCTCATAGTCATCAAAATCAGAAGAACTCAAGGAAAGAAAAAAGCGATCCAAATAATCTATAGTGTTGTAAAGCGCAACTATTATGCTCAGCAATGGCCTTGAAAAATTATTAGCGTCACTCATCATTTAAAATAGTATATAGGAGTTCTTGATTTTTCCAAATGTTGAAATCTCGCTCAGCCACTTTTTTGTTGTTTTCAAGTTCAACTATATGGTCTTTCTTGCTTAAAAAATGACAAATGTCACCGATATTTTGTAAATTAGAAATAACAAAAGCACTGCTTTGAGATAGCAAATAATCAATACTGCCGCTCCCTTTTGGGCCGATAGCGATTACCGGCCTCCCGCTATTTAGATAATCGCCAATCTTCGTAGAGAGCGAGAACCTAATATCCTTCTGAATTTTTCGGTTAAATGATTCAATAAAAAGCAAAAAATCGGTGTTCTCAATTTTTTCTATCATTTTTTTATACGGAACGCATCCCATAATGTTGATGTTTTTGCACCTTTTAATTTTCTTGAGATTGCTATTGCCGCCTATTATTGGACAATAAACATCAATAAATACATTAGGCATATTTTTAGAAAAGAAATTGTCCAGTCTAATAAGCGTTTTATACCTCTTTAAACCTATATTTCCAAAATATGAAATTTTATATGGCTCTTCAAGATTTTTAATTGGCAGCGAAATTTGAGCTGCAGCCCTAACAACAATGCCATTAACATCAAAAAATTTGTCATACTTGTTTTTCATGGCATCAGAAATATAGAAGACATTTTTTGCATTCTTGATTAATTTTTTGAATTGCTTTTTATATAAATGGCGATATAGAAAATAAAATGGCGATATAGAAAAATGGGAGTTGAAATAATAATCGTCAGCAATTTCCAAAGAATAGGGAAGATTATATTTATTCGAAATATCGATAGCTGTTTTGCCTATAAATAAAGCATTAGAATTGTGAACGAAAACCTCGTCGGGATTAAAATTTTTAATCCAATTTTCTAACTCGCTTGTATCCCATCGTTTTTTGGACCATAAAAGTTTTCGTAACAATTGAACTGATGGCCACTCTTTCTTTCCGATTTTGTAGAGCCAAGTCAGCAATTTTGAATTCTTTTTTTCTTTATGATCAAATTTATCTTCTTCAACCTTTTCAATTACTCTTCCTGAATATTTTTTTCCGAGAACAGATTTTAATAATCCTGCGTCTGTAATTTGAAAATAAGATGAACATAACATTTCATTTGGATTGTTTTGGCTTGAATATAATTGAGCTAAATTATCGCGGTTAAACTTCCCGAAATAAGAAGATAAAGCACGTGTGGAAGAAGAATTTGAAAGCGGTATTGCGCAAATAATCAATATTTTTTTCATATTCAAACTTAAAAGAAGAATTCAAACGGAACTGTCTGTAAATAGTTCGTCCTAAGTATAGTATACCAAAAGAAAAATACCATCGCACCTATCAGCAAGATAAATGAAAGTGTTCGAATGACACTGCTTTTAATCTTTAGAAGTGAATTCGGAATAAGAATTGCTGCGAAAGGCAAGAAAAAAAGTGCAAGCCGATTGTTTGAGTAGGAAATTCTCGATAGAGACTCAAAAAAAGCCGCGAAAGAGAAAATCATTAGATAAAATGCATTGTGCGAGTCATCATTGATACCAGCTTTATAAAAAATATTTGAAAATTTACTGAATGGGCTTTCGTATTTATCAGTTATTGTTCTTAACTTATTTGGTCTTTTTAGTAACCCGCTGAACAAAAGAAAGCAAATTATATAAAGAAGCAAATATAGAAAGAAAATTTCTCCGACATCTTCTCTAAAAATCGCTCCATAAACATTGAAATTAAAAAGAAAATAAATGCCTTGAAATATAGCTGGAACTAAAATGAAAAATGATAGCAGTAATACTATTGTATATTTAAACCACCCCTTGTAGTTTTTAAACAAAAGCAACGGATAGCCCACCAAAGAAACAAGCGCGCTATTATGAAAGGTAAAAGCGACAAAAATTAGAGCAAGCGAACAAAGCATGGATAATACATTTTTACGTGTCATCAAATATATAGCAAGCAAACATAGTGAAATAGCCATTCCTTGCCGTAATCCTGACAAGTTAAATGTGAACAGCCCTATGCAAGAATAAAAAATCAATGCTATAGATGGCATTTCAGATGTTTTATAAATTACAATTGCTAACGGTACGTATATAACCAAATATACAAAAGCAGAAAAAAAGTAATAATTGAGACCTAATGAGGCAAAAACATTCATGATAAACGCGAAGCCGAACTCAAACTGTGTAAAAATTTGGCTCGCATCAGCTCCGTTCACCAATGTATCGTTGTAGTATTGGTAATATGCGGCTGTATCAATCCCAACGTTTATACTTTTAAAAGCCGAGAATATAAAAATAACCAAAGTTGGAAGAATTGTTGCAACAAGTTTTTGCAGTTTGGGATGCTTACGAAACGTAAAACTCGGAACAATTCCGCTAGCTAAGAGAAGAACAAAATAAACAACATACATGACCATTGTTAAATCTTGACCTCTCTTTCAACAACGGAAAACTGCTTGCTTTTGCATTTCCTGTTCAAATAGTTTTTCAATCGATGCGGCCAAAGATTCATATCGTCGCCTTTGCCGAAAACAAGTCTAATCGCCAATAGCAAAATAGGCAAAGCTACAAACATAATAACAGTAGCTAATTGCCCGGACAGCATCATCGTTGAGCCTGCAATAAAAGGTATTGGCGAAAGTGAAGAAAGAGATAAATAGCTTATAACAAACACGCTCATGGACCATGCAAAAACAATAAAATATATGCTTGAAAGATTTTTGCAGAGAAAGAGAACAAAAACCTCTGAAACAAAGAGCACAATCATCATAACAATCGCAATCGCCATGAATAAGTATTTATAATTGGAGGAGTTATAATCTAAAATTCTTGAATGTATATCCTCTAAAGATCCGACGTAAAATCCGTCGTGCGAATGATTGAAATAAAAAAGAGTATAAGTGTAACCGTTATTTAACTGATTCATAAATTTCACGCCATCTTCCGTCCACTTTATGTTGCGCTGAATTGAATCAAGACCGCCGTAAATCATGAAACAATACCGCATATTTGCAAAGGTTCTACTGTAATTGTAGGAAGTAATCGCAAATTCAGTTGATAACAAATTGTTAGAATAGAAATCGCTCAGTGATTCTTTGCTTATCACTCCAGCAATATTCATGTTTATAAAGTCATAATCAAAATCAAAATGACCATAATTAAGACGAACAGGAATGGTTGTTCCTACTAAACTACTTAAGTTACTCTCATCGCCATCAGCCAATTTGAGAGCAGCATCATAAGTCAGATATAATTCATTATTGCTCTCAATATTTGTAATCGGGGTACCATCGATTGTCTCAAATGGTCCGTGGTATCTTTGAAATCTCCATGTCGTAAATTCGAAGAGATTAAAAGAAATTTCACTACCCTCGCCATCATCATAGTTGAAAGTAATTGGTGCATAGGAATCAGTTTTTTCTATATACATAAAGCGCAAAGAATCCGCGTGAATTTGATTACCCGCATTATCATCCGCGACCTCAATAAAAGTCCTAAACGTATCATTCGAATTATTCGACGTCACTTCACCATAGACATAATTACCGCCATTTTCATTTTTTTCCGCTAATAAGGCTGACGACATGTTTTCATATATTGAAGTAGTTGAAAAAGAAAAAAAGCAATATGATCCAATCAATGAAAAAGTCATAACAAAAAAAGCAAAAATAAGGGAAACTTTCTTAAACCTAGTATTTCTCTTAAGCGATTCTACTATTTTTAAATAGAGGCTTTTAATGTGCATAAGGCTTTTCCCAAGTTAAATAATAATAGGATGAACAACTCGAAAATAGCAATAAAAGTCACAAAATGACGGAAAATAAATTAAAACTTTGCCAATGGATTGAATTGGCTGCTTATTAAAGCACTCTAATGAGAACTAATAAGAACGTCTCTTGTTAAAACTTTATCCCTGCAAATTTCAATTCTTTCATCTACTCGATTAGCAATAATCAGATCCGAAAGTTTAATAAAATCCTCAAAATATCTTACATTGCGACAGCCAAATAAAAGTTCGCTATCAACTAATGGCTCATAAATTATGATGTTCTTATGATTTGAAACTAGCCCTTTTAAAATGAAAAAGATGGGAGATGCAGCAAAATTGCATGAATCTCTTTTTGCAACGAGGCGATATATGCCTATTGTTTTGGCGTTTTTTTCATCAGAACATTTTAAAATTTCGCGTAAGATAATATTTTTTCGATTTTCATTTGAATCAACAATCGCTGATATTAATTTTTGGGGAACATCGGAAAATTGATTGGCTAACTGCTTAGTATCTTTAGGCAAACAATAACCGCCATATCCAAAAGAAGGATTGTTGTAATAATCCCCAATCCTTTTATCTAAACAGACACCTTTAATAATTGCTCTAGTATCAAGTTTCTTAAACATTGAATATGTGTCTAATTCATTGAAAAAGGAAACACGCATTGCTAAAAAAGCGTTAGAAAATAATTTGATTGCTTCAGCGTTTGATGGGCTTGTCTTCACTACCGGGACATTTTGTTTTGCTGCTAAGGATAGCATTAACTTTTCATAAGTATCAGCTGTCTCTAAAAGTAGTTTACTCTCAGCATTAAAGCCAATCACAATACGATCCGGCTTTAAATTATCTTCAATAGAATGACCTTCACGCAAAAATTCAGGAGAAAAAATCACCGCAAGTTTGGGATATTTTTTGCAAATTTCATCCGTATATCCGACAGGAATCGTCGATTTTATTACTATTTTTAAATCTTGGTTTAAAGAATATATTTCATCTAATACGCTCTCGATTTTGCTAGTATCAAAATGCCCTAACGCGTCAGAATAATCTGTCGGAACAGCAATTAGGCATAAATCTGAATTTTTAAAGGCCAATTCGCTAGAGGTCGTCGCAGTTATTTTTACATTATTAGAAGAAAGATATTCTTCTATCTCTCGATCAAAAAAAGGCGCCTTGCCTTGATTGATAATATCTACCTTAGATTTATCTATTTCCTTAATTATGACTTGATTATTCCTTGCTAAAAGCACCCCTAAGGAAAAGCCAACATGACCTGCGCCAACAATAGTAATTCTCATACATCACCACTTTGCCAATAAACTCTATTAAATACTAATTTTTTATTTGATAAATGTAAAACATTGATAAAGAAAAAAGCCGCAATCGCGGCTTTCTCATTTTTATTAAGTTCTAATTTTGCTTAGAATCGACGGGCTTTGCCTCAGCATCAATCACTTCAGGAGTCGCACTATCGCTTTCGGAAACAATCTGCATCCGCTGGGCTCTCCGAAGCGCACGCTCGGCCTCAGCATCGCTCTTCTTCGCATAATGATTAAGGAAGATAACAGCAATGAGGGCGGCAACAATCACCAAGATGACACCAAGGTAACGGTAGTCAAGTCCAATTACCGAACTCATCGCATTTTCGCTGAGCTGGATCCAGTTTTCACTTAAAAGAACTGGTAGATAATCACCGACAATGCCTAAGACTGCCAAAAAGACACCAGCGAAACCGATAAGTGAGGTGACGACAGTCCAAAAGATTTCACCACGACTCAATTTTCTTGTTTTCTTAGAAGTGTTTTTCATCTTTTTAACCTTCAATTATTTTAGGCTCTCGGAAGCCCAGTTTTCGGATCTAATTCAACTGGTTCGCCATCTACTTCTTTTGGTGCGGCCGGGGCGCTTCCCTCAGTCGGAGCAATCTTATTGTTATTAGCCTTAGCCTGAGCGATCAATTCATTCAAAAGAGGAACATATGAAGCGCGGAAGGCTGGTTCCACTTCACGAAGATATCCACTGACGGCGTCCTGCGTTTCTTTGATGACTTGTTGGAAACCTTCACCACTCGGCAAATCGCGACGACCGGTCATATATTCGCAAAGGCGGACCACTTTGTCTTGAACACCCATGTAACGTTCATCGGTTAAATGTGAATTGGCCCTAATTGTCATCACGTGTTTAATGAGATTTGCAATGTCGTTGCCAATAAAACGCGAAGCAGCGGATTCTTCGCCTTTAGCCTCGCGGCGGGCTTGGTTATAGTCACCAAACAATTTAATCAAATCATTAGTTAAAGTTAAGAAGGCGACAGCGCGATATAAACGTTCTTCGTCTTTATCTACACGCTCGACGATCGAAACATCGATATTTTTCTTTTTCGCGTCAGCGATGATGCCTCTAATCATCGCTTCAACATTTTCATGAATCGGAATCACGTTTTTGAAAATGACTTCATGCTGCGCGTGATCGACCCGCAAACCATCGTCAGCCAATTTCAAAATGCTGCTCTCGTCACCATAAACGTCGTTATAAAAATTGCGAATCGTTTCCTCTAATCGTTTGCCGTTCTCTCCGGAATTATCAATGATGCTTTTAAGCGGTGTTTTTTGTTCTAGTTCAATGAGAATGCTGCGCTTCTTCTCTTTGTATGCACGCGCATCATACGTGTCCTTCTTCAGGGTGTACTCAAGCGTATCCCGAACCGCGACCTTATAGTGAATTAAGGTTGTTACAACTTCACTCACTTGATTCATCTTGCTTCTTTTTCTCCTTTTTCGCTTTTGCTTTTTTCTTACGCGGAGTTCTCTCAGTCTCCACCGATGGGTAGACATAACGCTCCAAATCAGCAAATCGACGAATTACATGCCGGGCGTGCTCTCTTACTTCTATAGGTGAATGTTCCATGCAGAAGCTATGCTCATAGAAGGCCTCAAACATCGGAATATCATTACCACTATCGCCGACAACCATAACATTATCGCGAGAGAAGCGGTTATATTCAAGATAAAAGGAAATCCCTAAATCCTTAGAACACCCCTTTGGGGTGACCTCCAAGCCTTGATTGACCCACGCGAATTCCATATGCGGATAACTTAGCTCCAAAAGCTTAGCTGCCGCGAAAGATGATTTCTTTGCCTTGCCTGCAATGCCGAAAAGGAAAAGAACTTTATAAGTTTGTCCTTTGGCTATCTCATCAAAATACGCTTTGTCGCTTCTAATGACAGCCTCCTTGTACGTGCCTTGAAAAAATTCATAGACGTTGTACATAAGGCCTGTGCTCCGCGAAACTTGAGTCCGAGGAATTACCATATTCCGGTCTTTAGTAAACAAAATAATGAGAGGAATATCAAAATCGCGCGGCGCTTCCTTCAAAAGACGAGAAAGTTCCTCTACATCAAAGAAATTTTCTTTAATCAATTTTCCGTCAGAAATGACAAAGGCGCCATTGCACCCGACAATGTCGACAGGACGATTTAAACGTTCAGCAACCTTCTCAGCAAAAAAGCGATTTCGACCACTCACGAGAAGTAAGCGTCCGCCATCATCCATAAAGCGCTGAATAAACTCATCGCTTTCGTTTGAAATCATCTTTACTCTTTTCTTTGGATAGAAGAGAGTGCCATCTAAATCAGTTGCAATGATTTTGTTCGTGCCCATCTTCAGTAGTTTAATTTACTTTTTTGCTTTGACAACGTAAAGATTTAAATTTTTAGAGCATTCAAACGAGCAACATTTTCTTTTAAATGTCGCTTAAAAGTATCTAATTGCGTCTTATTTGGTTCATAGGCAGAAAGAAAACGCAATTCCTTCTCATTTTCTAAAAGAAAAATCAAATCAAAATAGTTATAAAGAACGAGCAAAGAATCTATATTTTTTTGATATTTGCCGCTTTTTTGATCTTTATTATCGGAAACAAAGTGACGAAGAAGCATCTTATTTTCATGTCGCAAACGACCGAGCGTCTCGCCGACTAAAAGATAATAAAGCGTGATTTGATATCCAAGCTTTCTTGCCTTCTCTAAATATGTAACGAGATTTGCGTCTTCAAAGTCTAACAAAGAGGAGAAGGAAACTTGTCGTTTTAATCCTTCGGCTATAGAAAAAAGAGGTAAACCACGTAAATAAAGATTTTGGAAACATGCGATAAACGTGTTTTTGCCGGCTCCACGAGGACCGGCAACCGCAATTAAATGCAAACTAGAATCATTCATTTTTAAGCTTCAAGGAAACTCGCTTGCCTTCCCGGTTTAAGAATTCAAGAACGTCATTATGATATTCGCGGACAATATAACCATCTTCCTCGTAAATCAAAGGAAGTCCTTCCTTAAAAAGAGAAATCCTTGCCTCCTCATATAAATATTCTTTACCTTCCTTCGTCATTTCCATGAGGAAAGAACGAAATTTGATTGAATCGCTATCACCGAGATATGTCGTCTTCAACTTTCCTCTCACGCGATAAGTCAAATAGAAGTAAACGCGATTATTAATGATTTTGCGTGAGATCGTCTTTTTCATCTCAATTAGTATAGAACAACTATTCTAATTTTTATTACTAACTTTTATAAAATGTTGTTATTTCATTTACAAATATTAAAAAAGAGCCGATAACGGCTCTCTTTTATTTTTAATTCAAATTTTACTTGGAAGTTAAAGCGTTCTCAGCTTGGATGACGCCGTATCCACCATCATCGCGCTCATAAGCAACGGAGATGCGGTTATCGTCACTATCTAAATAAAGGAAAAATTTGTGTCCTAAGCCTTCCATCCGCGTAATCGCATCATCAAGAGTCATTGGTTCAAGGTAATATGACTTGGTGCGAACGACTTCTTCGGCTTCTTCTTTTTCGATTTCTTCTTTAAAATTTTCAAAAGCAATTGATCTTCCTAAACCGCGGGCGGCATTGTAACCTTTTTCCATCCGTGTTTTAAGTCTCCGCATTTGCCCTTCTAATTTGTCAATCGCAAAATCAACGGCAGCATATAAATCGTTATCGCGAACTTCGGCACGGAAGTCCATTTCCTTTGTGAAAATTGTAATCTCTACTTTGGCTCCGACTTGATAGGCGCGGACAACAGCGCGGCAGAGCACATCATCTTTGATGACGAAATATTTATCCATCCGGCGAAGTTTCTTTTGAATGGCATCGCGAATAGCGTCGGTCACTTCGATGTTTTTACCAACAATCTGATATTTCATATCCTATGTCCTTTCCGGGAATTTTCCCGTTTATTTTGTACTTTTATTTTAATGGAATTCTTGAATCTATGGAAGTGTCAGAGCCTAAATTAAAAAGTAATAGCAACTTTCGCTTCTTAGTTAAAATAAGAATATTAAATTTTTAGAGTTATTGGACGAATATAATAGTCAATTCTCTAAAATAACGAGAATCTAGAACAAGAAATCTTTTTGATAATGCATCTGACGGCTGGACAAAAAGAAATAACTCCTTATCGACTTTCACGCCGCGAAAGATGGTAAGGAATTAAAGCCATTACATCGCCTTATTTAACAAGTAAAAGCTGCTTATAGTTTGAATTCTAATCAATATAAGAAATTACATTTATAAAGTAAAAGCAGATGCGGTGGGCTAACTACCGTGATGTCTACAAAGAGTAGGCTAGTGCATCAGTTCATGAAAAATAGATAATTTTGTATTAGAAATCTATTTAATTGATAATTCCGTTTACTTAGAATTCATCTTTTTCTTATCAATCTAGCCGGAACACCAGCTATTATTGAATTTTTTTCAAATGAATGTGTAACACATGAACACGCCCCAACAACACATCCATCATCCAAGTGTACGCCTTTGAGTATAGTGACATTCGCACCAATCCAAACATCGTTTCCGATAGATATCGGTTCTACCTTAAGAGGCTGATTAGAGATTAAATCATTAGAACTAGTGCCATGATCGCAGTCAATCATATAAAGTCTTGTAGCACAAAGAACATTGTCGCCAATCGTTAATAAATGATTTTTGGAGCAATAAATCATGGTTTGAGAGGCTAAGCTCGAATTAATACCGATTTTTACAGTTCCGCCACCCCAAAAAATAGTCCTAGCGTGAACTTTAGAGCCAGGTGATAAAATCACTTTTGTCGTAATTCCTCTTTTTTTAACGCCTCTACCAATATAAATTCCTTTTTTGTATTTAATACCAAGGCGCAAACAACGCAATAAAGTACAAAATGAACAAAAAACACTTTTTATTTTTTGAAAAAACAGATACATCTTTTTTAAAAATCGATACATCTTTAATCCCCTTCAGACATCTTTTATCACAAATAGCGGTTTTCTCAAAAGAAAAAACAATCAAAAGAACATTAAATCTTCAAATATCAAAACAAACCATTTAAAAAATCACGTTCAGTTTTGAAAAAACTTTTTCAATTCCGCAACCTTGTCAAGTTTTTCCCAAGGCAAATTCAAATCAGGGCGTCCAAACGCACCATAATTTGTCGTATCTAGGTATTTAAAGCTTCCGTCTCTCAAATGTAAGGATTGAATAATCGCACCGGGACGCGGATCAAAGAAACGATGGATGGCTTCTAAGATTTTTTCATCGCTTTCATGCGCGGTTCCGTATGTGGAAATGCCAATGCTCATCGGTTCGGCTACTCCGATTGCGTAAGATAATTGAATCTCCAAACGATCGGCCGCGCCAGCAGCTACTAAATTCTTTGCGATATAACGGGCATAATAAGCCGCGCTCCGATCAACTTTTGAAGGATCTTTTCCAGAAATTGCTCCGCCGCCATGTCTAGAAGAACCGCCATAAGTGTCAACGACAAGCTTTCGCCCTGTAAGTCCTGTATCGCCGAGCGGCCCTCCGATAACGAAACGACCGGTTGGATTAACCATATAATTGAAATCGAGATTCAAAGAAAAAGATTCAGCGACTTTCAGCATGATGTTCTGATGGATGAATTTCTTAAACTCATCATAATCAGCTTCTGGATCATGCTGACATGACATGAGAATCGTTTCAATCCGTGGATGATCAGCAATCGTATAATCGATCGTGACTTGCGATTTCATGTCAGGACGAGCGTAAGGAAATTGACCTTCTTTTCGAAGATGAGTTGCATAACGCACTAATTTATGGGCGATTGAAATCGGAAGTGGCATATATCCTTCTGATTCGTTGGTGGCATAACCAAAAATGAAACCTTGATCGCCGGCGCCCATTTCAAGAATGGATTCTTTTTCAACCCCTAAAGCAATGTCTAAAGACTGTTTCTTAATTCGATTTTCAATGCGGCATGTATCCGAGCCAATTCCTAATTCTGGACGCGTGTATCCGATATCGCGTATCGTTTTGCGCGTTATGCCTTCATAATCAATTTTTGCATTGGTGGTGACTTCACCGCCTAAAAGAACAAATTCTTCCGTCAAAAAGACTTCAATTGCGGCATGCGTTAAGGAATCTTTCGCCAATAATGCATCTAAAAGAGCGTCCGCAATCGCGTCCGCGACTTTATCAGGATGACCTTCAGAAACAGATTCACTAGTAAATAAAATTCGTTGCTTGGACATATGCGCGATTGTATTACGCCTCAATGATCATTTAAAGAAATATTCTTTGATGTTCAGTTTTGTCTCAATCAATTTCTTTCAAACAACGCGACAATTGATCAGGACATGATGTCATATGCGTACGTGAGCCGGGGCATTTGATTCCTGAAAGAAGAGCAATCAATTCTTCCTTCGAATGGCCGACAGATAGTCTCGCAACGCCTTGGGTATTCCCGCTGCAACCACCAATGAATTTTAAATCGCGAATAACATTATCATCATCTAAAGTGACGATGATTTTACGGCAGCAGACATTCTCAGGCGTCAACTCAAAAGTATGTAAAGCCATGTTTATTTGATGAGTTCTCCATAAATTTCGCCACTGGCATTCGCGGCATTACTCTCATCGGTGTCGATATGCATCGCTAAGGCAAATTTCGGAGAAACGCGAATTACAACGTCATCAAAAATCAACGAACGACCGGTTCCCTTGATTGCAACTTTGACAATATCCCCGTTTTTTACTTGAAATTCCTCGGCATCAAGAGGCGTCATGTGAATATGGCGCTTAGCAACGATGCAGCCTTCATTTAAATCTAAGCGGCGATTATTGAGAGGGTTAACGATCGAAATCGCTGCGCTTCCAGCAACGTCTCCCGATTCCCGTACCGGTGCTTGAACCCCTAAACTCCGAGCATCAGTTGCGCTGACTTCAACCTGATTGTATTTTCTAAGCGGTCCTAGAATTGAAACGTTGGCGATGCTTCTTTCTTTCCCGGTTTTTGGATTGACAGGACCCACTAAATTCAAACGAATTGTCGATACGTATTGTCCGGGTTGTGAAAGAGCTTTACGCTCTGGCAATTCAACATTGGTGCCATCCATTAAATAATCATAAGCCTCTTGCGTTAAATGAATGTGGCGAGCGCTTGTTTCAACTAAAATTTTATGTTCCATAACTCCTCTTTCTCTTCTTTCCAAAAGGGATTATAAACTCTGTTTCACTCTAGGTCTAAAAAAAGACATTTTTTGTGTCATTTTCACTAGATAAAATGTTTTAAAAGGTTAAACTCTAATGGCTTAAGGAGGGAGACGTTATGGCAGAAGAACTTAAAGAAGAAATTCAAGAAGGCGTTCATTTAAAAACAATAACGCCAGAAGCTTTAAAAGATGCGATCGATCACCACGATCTCCCGTGCCTAAAGGAAATAGTTTTAAAAGTTCCTGATATCGATATCGCTGAAGCGTTATCCGAACTCGACATCAAGGATACAATCCGCCTTTTCCGCGACATCGACACCGCGCATGCCGCAACGCTTTTTGATGAATTAAGTCAGGAACAAAAAGAAGAATTAATCAAAGCGATGACTGACAAAGAACTCGTTTCGATTGTCAATCAACAGTCAGCAGACGATATGGCTGATACTGTCGGGGATATGCCCGCTAATTTGGCAAAACGTGTCCTGCAAGCGGCCGATAAAGATATGCGCCAAGACATCAACACGCTCCTCAAATTTAAACCCGAAAGCGCTGGGGCAATCATGACGACGGAATTTATCGAATTTCGTGAAGGCAAAACCGTTGAAGAAGCGATCAAAGAGATCCGCGAAAAAGGAAAAGACGCTGAAACAATCTACACAATTTTTGTTACTGACAAAAAACGCAAATTCGTCGGTACTGTCGGCCTCGACAAACTTGTTTTGGCACAACCGGAAAACGCCTTGAAAGACTTATTAGATATTGACGTTCCTTCAGTTCACGTCAACACCGACCAAGAGGAAGTTGCAAACCTTTTTAGACGTTACGATCTCAACGCGATGGGTGTCGTCAATGACGATAGTTGTTTGGTCGGCATTGTAACCGTCGACGACGCTGTCGACGTCATGACGCAAGAAACAAGCGAAGACATCGAACAGATGAACGCTGTCTCAAAACTCGAGGATTCCTATCTTGAAACGCATCCGCGCCTCATGGCTAAAAAATGCGTTCCTTGGCTTATCGTCCTTTTGATTCTTGGTACATTTTCGTCTTTAGTCTTATCGACATTTCAAGAGCAAATCGGTGTCTTGCCGGTTTTGGCCGCTTTTATTCCAGTTTTAATGGATACGGGTGGCAACGCTGGCGGGCAAACGATTGCTTTAATGATTCGAGGTCTGGCTTTGCGTGAATTCAAACCGCGCGATATCGGCGCCATTTTATGGAGAGAAATGCGAAGCGCTCTTCTGATCGGCCTTTGTGTTACGCTTTTTTCTTTCGTATGGTTCACCATCGAGCAATACACCGGTATCGTCCACAACACGCAAGCTGATTTTGTCAACGGAACTGAGTGGGCAACGATTTGGAATGGAGAATGTTGGTCACTAGCCTTTGCCGGAGAAGTTTTTAAGGTTTCCGCGATCGTAAGCGTCACTCTCTTCTTCAGCGTTCTCGTCTCAAAAGTTATCGCTATTGTTCTTCCCTTAGGAGTCGCCGCTCTCAAAAAAGATCCAGCCATTATTTCTCAACCATTGTTAACAACGCTTGTCGATATGGCATCGCTACTTATTTATTTTGGCATTGCTGAGGTCTTGATCTTACAGTTCGTCTGATTTCACATTAAAGTCCTCATTCTTGAAAACCGCATTTTTCTTGTAGCTTAACTTGAATATTCTTTTTACTTCGTTATAATCATAGGGCGCTTGCGGGAATGGCGGAATTGGTAGACGCGTACGTTTGAGGGGCGTATGGAGCAATCCATGCCAGTTCGATTCTGGTTTCCCGCACCAAAGCGATTAAATTTCCCCTGTGAAAACAGGGGTTTTATTTTATTTAGGAAATCACATGAATTCGCGAAACAATATCCGCTATTTCTTCTGGAGTCTCTTGAAAATCATTATTGATCCACATTTTGATAATCGCGAAAAAGCCTTGTGTGAAGAATATACGATTAAAGCCAAGAAAACTAATTTAGACGAAGCAAAAAGACTAGACAGGAAATGCAAATTGCCAACCATAATCTTCACTTATACATTCGGGATCATTGGAGCGTTATTGCTCGGAGTTGGAATGTGTCTTGCAATGAACGTGATTGGAGGCGGCGCTCCCGCTATGATTGCCATCGGCGTCATTGTTGGAATTATCGGAATCATCATGGTTGCATCCAATTACCCGATTTATTCGCATTGGCTTAAAAGAAGAAAAGAAAAATATTCAAGCGCAATTTTATTGGCTCTCAATAAAGATAAAGAATAAATAATTGAGTTTTGCAAAGAAAATGCAGGGGTTTAAAGTTTTTTATCCCCTGCATATTTTTTTAAAGCATTGAAGGTTTCGTCGCTTAAGTCATGCTCGATTTTGCATGCATCGATGACGGCCTGTTGAGGATTAACGCCTATTTTCTCTAAAAGGCTCGTTAAAAAAAGATGCCGTTCATAGGTTTTCTGAGCGATTGTATTGCCTTCTTTTGTAAGAGAAATTTCGCCATTTTCTTTAATATGAATATAGCCTTGCTCTCTTAATTTTTTCATCGCAATTGAAACGCTGGGCTTTGAGAAACCCATGTCGTTTGCAATATCAATCGAACGGACGCTTCCATTACGGATTTGAAGCATCAAGATCCGTTCTAAATAGTCCTCACCGGATTCATAAATGTCAGTCGCCACGTGTTTCATGTGTATAACTATATAACGCAAAGAAGTTTCAGGTGAGGATATTTTTATAAAACCGCCAAATAAAAAGATTGCAAGCGTTGAAACTGCAATCTTTTTGGAGATATTGAGAATTAAGCTAAAACGATAGATGTCGTTCCAATGTTTGAAATAGTCGCGGTCAAGGAACCATAAAAGGCTGTCGAAGCACTTATAGTTGCACCATTGTCTATGATGCTGAAGGAAATAGAAGAAACATTGGTGACAAATGAATCAGCATCCAAGGACAAAACGCTTGCGATTGCAGAAAGGAACGCATCGTCACTGAGCGTATAAGTGCCGGTGAATGACTTATTGCCCTCTAATTCATCGTAAGAATAATCGCTGAAGGCCTTAAATAAATCTGATTGATAAAGCGAAGTGCCCTCTATCTTCGTCTTTTCAGTTAAAGAACCGCTGCTGACTTTGTAAGAATAAATGCCGTCTACGTCTAAAAGATAACCGAAAGATTTCGCCTCGTCATTCGTAGAGCTATAAAGATAATTGTCCTCAGTGAAATAAATCGTCGCATCGCCGGTCGCTAAAGTGGGAGCAAAAGAACTGAAGTTGTTGTCAATGCTGATTGTGTAATTATTGCTATTCTTCAGTTCATTCAAGAATTCTTTGAGTTCAGAAATATCACTGGAATCAAAATCCTTATTTTCTTCAATGAAAGCATCCAAGATATCGTTGCTATAAGTTCCGATGCCTTGAACGGTCGCTGAAGCGTCTCCGTAAGTGGCGCTATGATACGTGAAACTGAAACTATTCTCATCTAATGCGGAGAAGATGATGTAGTCGTTTTCGGGATTGACATTGACAATTCCCCAAGTGCCGGTGAAACAGATACCGGCAAAAGTATTAAAGACGGAAGTGTTATTGCGGAGAGTGAACGTTTCGTCTCCGTTATCAGTAACAGTCAAATCTGCCAAATTAATATTGGCAAAGCTCTTCATCGAGCTCGCTAACTGCGTCCACAAATCATTATGTGGAGCATCGCCTGTATAAGTGATTTCGTTTCCAACGACTACTTCGCTATTAACAAGCGTGAAGTTATAAATAGACTCGCCAACGACAACATAACCTCTTTCGTTAGAAGCTGTTATCAAGTCGGCACGATGATAGTAATTATCGTTATAAATGTATTCATATTGCTCACTTACTGCGCCTTCGCTATCAGTGACCACAACCGAAATTTGATATTTCTTGCTCGCTTTTAAAGTTTCGAGCAAAGCATACAAATCGCTGGCGGTATCAAGCCGCGGTCCACCACCGCTTGCTAGATATTCTTCAATCTCTGGAATTGTCGTTGTGCCAATGCTTGAGACAATGCCGATACAATCACCGACATAAGAAGGATTATCTGGTTCAAAATGAACGATAGACTTAATTGTGTTTTCGCTCAAAACTTCGACGGAAACCGTTATATAGTTCATCGCGATGGCATCGCCATAACCCGCCAATAAGGCAAATAACAATTTATTGGTTTCATCGGTTATTTGATAAATGTTATCCTCAGCTTTCACGTCAGTAAAAGCGTCGATGCGAAAATCATAAAAAGAAATAATTTGTTGATTCCATAAATCGGTCATTATCGTGCCGTTGCTGTCACGAGAAACTTCACCAGGAACTACTTCGCCATCAGAAATAGCATATTCAAACACTTGATTGTCATTAGATTGAGCATAGCCATAGGCTTGGCCACCGTGTTCTTCCTGACTTGGCTCATAATAATAAGCGTTCTCAATGTATCTAAAGGTTGTTGTGACGCCTAAGATTTGATCGTCAATCGTATACGTGTAGTTCCTTAGGCTGGCTAGATTGCTCATCACCTCACGAAGAGCAGGCAAATTATCTGGAACTTCGCTAGAACTCGAAGAAGAATCAGAACTGCTGGAAGAACTAGATGAATCATCTCCGAGGCTCGAGGAATTAGATGAATCGCCACTACTTGTATCGCTGCTAGAAGAAACAGGGGTGGTAGAGCTGATATCGCCGCCGCTGCATGAAACTAACGTCAGAAGCGGTAATAAAAAGACAAAAAATGATTTTTTCATGATGACACCTCCACGAAAAAAATATTGATTTGCAAAAAACTTTCAATATTTATTTTTGTCTAGAAAGCCCTTCTGCGCTTTTATGAGCATCTTTTTGTAAAGGCCAGAATCCCTTCTTAAATTTTAATATTGCTTATTTTTGAGGCAGTCAGTATATTTAGGTCGGTTAGGTATGCCTAACTAGAAAGGTCGTAACCAATTATGCCGCTTCTGATTGCTCCTTTAGAAACTGATTTGAGAATTTTGAAAGTTCTTGTCGACGGAGCTACTAAAAAGCATCTCGAATCATTGGGCATCGTGGTTGATTCACATCTCAAACTTTTAGCGAAAACCAAAACGGGTGTTATCGTTTTAATCAAGGATGGAAGATTGGCTCTAGATTCGAATATAGCCGGACATATTTTGGTTGTGGCCTAAGAAAGGAAAACACAATGTTGAAAAAGCTTTCTGACTTCAAAATTGGCGAAAAAGGCATTGTCAAAAGCGTGAAAGGCGAAGGAATCATTCGTCGTCGGATTTTTGATATGGGCGTGACGCCCGGTGCCGAAATTTTTCTCCGAAAAAAAGCTCCGTTGGGCGATCCTTTAGAAGTGAGCGTTCGTGGATACGAATTGACATTAAGAAAGGATGAAGCCAGCTATGTTGAAATGGAGGTTACAGAATGAGATTCGCCCTAGCCGGAAACCCTAATTCTGGCAAAACCACTCTTTTTAATTCTTTGACAGGTTCCACTGCTCATGTCGGCAACTGGCCCGGTGTCACTGTTGAAAAACGAAGCGGCACCTACAAAAACAAAAAAACCGGCGAGCGTGTCGACATTGTTGACTTGCCTGGCATTTATTCTCTGTCTCCCTATACTCCAGAAGAAGTCATCTCGCGTGATTTTATCATTGATGAAAAGCCTGATTGTGTAATTAACATCATCGACGCCACAAACTTAGAACGTAATCTCTATTTAACAACTCAATTATTAGAGATGGATGTCCCGCTTGTTATCGCAATAAATATGTGGGATTTGTTGCAAAAAAACGGTGATGATATTGATCTTAAAAAACTGAGCGCCGCCATTGGCGCGCCTTGCGTTGCAATCTCTGCGCTCAAAGAAAATGGCCTCGATGAGTTGATGGAAGTTGCCTTAAAAGCCACTTCTTCTTCGCGAAAAGGAACAACGGTTTTAAAAGACACTTCCTTAGGATCATTGATTAATCGTGTAAGTGATGCCCTTCAAGAACAAGAGGTGGGTAATCCTCTCTTTCACGCGGTTAAACTCGTAGAAAATGATCAGTTAGAGACACAAAATCATAAAGATTTGCTGCCGCTAGTCGCTGATTTTAAAGCAACATTTAATGACGAGACTTTTGGTGAGGATTTTGAGGCTTTGATCGCGGATGCTCGTTATAAATATATTTCGAAAAACTTCTCCACCGCCCTCAAACATTTAAAAGAAAAGAAGAAAGAAGAAGGAAAACCACATCTGACACTCTCTGACAAAATCGATCGTGTTCTTACAAATAAATGGGCGGGCATTCCGATTTTCATCGTAATCCTTCTTGTGATTTTCCATTTGACATTCTCAGAAGATTTTCTCTTCTTAAATGCCGCGAACTGCTTTGGACCCGAAGGGCTTGTGACTTTTGCCGGAACTCCTTTTGAAGGGCTTTTCGCTAATGGCGGCATTCAATCGCCTGGGATGATTTTGGCAAATTTTGTCAATTCAATAACCGGTTTGATTTCCGGAGCGGTGGCTAGTTGGATGGAAGGCGTTGAGCCTTGGGCGTATGGATTAGTAGTCGACGGAATTTTAGCCGGAATGTTCGCGGTCATCGGCTTCCTTCCACAAATCCTTCTCCTCTTCCTCTTCTTTTCTATTATGGAGGATAGTGGCTATATGGCGCGTGTGGCCTTCATTCTTGATCGGATTTTCCGCCGTTTCGGTGTGACGGGACGCGCTTTTATGCCGATGATCATGGGATTCGGTTGTTCAGTTCCAGCAATGATTGCGACGCGAACTCTCGTTGACGATCGTGAAAGAACTGCTACAATCCGCGTAATTCCGTTCTTTGCTTGCGGAGCAAAGATGCCGGTGATTGCTGCCGTTACCGGAGCTTTGGCCATTCAATTCGGAATCGGATATGCTGATTTAATCACCGCTGGCGTTTATCTTCTAGGAATGGCTGTGGCCATCATTTCTCTCCTTGTGATGAGGAGCACTACTTTAAGAGGGAAAACTGCTCCCTTCATCATGGAACTTCCTGCTTATCACCTCCCGCAATTTAAGTCTTTAATGGTGCACTTATGGGATAAAACTAAACACTTTATCAAAAAAGCTTTTACCATTATCCTAGCCTCGACAATCCTTATCTGGTTCCTTCAATCTTTTACTTGGAGTTGGGTCTATATCAGCGAGGACAGCGGTTTCCAAACCCAAGATTCAATCTTAGCTTCAATTGGAATGTTTGTTTCTCCGCTTTTCACGCCTCTAGGATTTGGTGCGCAATTAGTCGGAAGCTATGGCTGGGTTTTTGCGGTTGGCATCCTCGTTGGACTTATCGCCAAAGAAAATCTCATGGGAGCTTTTGCTGTCATTGCTGCAGCCGTTACTGGAATCGCCAGCGACGACCTCAGCGATGCCGAAGCAATCGCCGAGCTTGTGCAAATGACGGGAGCGACTTGGCCTGCACTCATAAGTTTCATCGCTTTTAACGTTTTGACAATTCCTTGTTTTGCTGCCTGTGCAACCGCTAAAGGAGAACTGCCGAAGGGAAAATTCCATAATACCGTGATTTTCTGGCTTGTCGTTTCTTATATCGCTTCAACGATTATCTACGTCGTCTTCAGCTGGTGGTGGACGCTCTTTATCGTCCTCGCTATCGCTCTCATCTTTATTGTTGCTGTCCACTACTTCAATAAGTGGAGAGATTCACGCCCTGCTCCAAAGGTTTCATAATATGGGACCTTTTGAAATAATTCTCATCATTCTCGTTGTTCTTTTCTTCTTAGGACTAGTAGGCAATTATCTATATCGGAAATTCAAGCACCTTCCATCTGGAGGTTGTGGAGATTGCACGATTAACGCCAAACGCTTGCTCAAAGAATATCGCAAGGCCTATCCTCCAACTTCTCCTTCCTCTAGCGATATTGAAAATTCTAAGAAGAAATAAGAATTAATGAAGCCGGCTCCTAAAAAGTCGGCTTTTCTTGTACTTAAAGTGATTTCTTTTAAAATACCTACGTTATGTCGCTTCTAGAATTTAAAGACGTTCGTTTCTCCTATCAAGAAAAGGAACTATATCGGAACTTGTCCTTCAAACTCAACGAAGGAGAACACGCGGTAATCGTTGGAAAAAACGGCGTAGGGAAAACGACGATTTTAAAACTCGCAATCGGGGAATTATTGCCTGATCAAGGGACAATATCTTGGGAAAATAAAGTCAGCTATTCATATTTGAATCAACAGTTGGTCAATGATGAAAAGATCACTTGCCGCGAATATTTTCATGGCGTTTATGAAGAGCTCTTCCAAAAAGAAAAAAGAATGTTGGAACTCTATCAACAAGGAGAAAACGATCATAAAGCCTTAGAAAAAGCCGCTCTTCTGCAAGAACAATTATTAGAATCCGGTTTCTATGCTCTCCAAGAGAAAATCGGAACGATTCTTCAAGGAATCGGTTTCCGCGACGATTTATTAGACAGAAGAATCATGAGTCTTTCCGGCGGGCAGAGAGAAAAAGCAATGCTCGCGAAAATGCTTCTAGAGGAAAAAGACGTCCTCCTTCTTGACGAGCCAACTAACTTTTTAGATCAAGCACAAGTCAATTGGTTGGAAAACTATTTAAGTGACTATCCGGGTGCTTTTCTTCTAATCTCACACGATGTCGGTTTTTTGAAAAAGGTCGCGAATGTCGTTTTTCTTCTAGAAAATAAAATCTTGAGTCGTTATAAAGGGGACTACGATCACTTTTTGACGCAGAAAACTCTTGATGACGAACACTACCAAAAAGAATATGAAGCGCAGCAACGCTACATCAAAAAAGAAGAACTGTTTATCGCCAAGCACATTGTGCGCGCCACCTCTAGTCGCGCTGCTAAATCGCATCGCGCTCGCCTTGCGCATCTAGAACGTTTGGAAGCCCCTGCCCCCGATCATGAACGTTTGTTTTTTAATTTTCCGTTCGGCCATGATGTCGGAGAGAAACCGCTTCGCGTTGAAGAACTTTTAATCGGTTATACGAGACCTCTTCTTGACCCTCTTTCATTCGAATTAAAGAAAGGTGAAAAAATCGCGATTGTTGGAAAAAACGGCATCGGGAAAACAACATTTCTTAAAACTCTTTTAGGAATTATTAAGCCGCTTGGCGGAAGTTACACGTTCTTGCCAGGTTTACGCATTGCCTATTATGAACAAGAACAAAAAATCGATTTAAGCCTCTCGCCGTTTGATTTTTTAAGGCAAAAACATCCGGAACTCACTAACACCGATTTAAGGAACGCTTTAGGAAACGTCGGCATTCGAAAGGAGATGGCCCTTCGCCCTTTAAGCGCTTTATCGGGAGGAGAACAAAGCAAAACTCGTTTCGCTTTGATGTCGCTTGAAAAAAGCGATTTTCTGATCCTTGATGAGCCGACTAATCATCTTGATCAAAAGAGCAAAGAAGCGCTTTTCATGGCAATTGAACGTTATCCGGGTTCCGTGATTCTCGTCTCGCATGAAAAAGATTTCTATGACGGTCTTACTGATTACGAAATCGATTTTTAAGGCAATCGTTCTTTTTTTCTAATCCCAAATAAATGAAAAAGTGGACGATAAAAGACAACCTTCCGCCAATATTCATAACCATCTAGATCGGCGTTATAAATCGCACTCACGCGATGATATGAAGAATCTAAATCGCGAGACAAAGAAAGAAACGTCTCCACTTCGCTATTTTCCAATTCTTTATGCCCTTCAATATAAAAGGCGAAACGATTTTGGAAAGTCGTAAGAATATTTCGAAAATGAACAACATCTTCCTGCTTTTCAATCTTGATGTCGAGCCACTGAATTTTTCCATATTGATCAACTAAATCAGGATCTAAGTCTTTAACTTCGTCATGAAAAATTTTGAATAAAGCCAGAAGAACTTCTTTCTTTTGGGTGAAAAGAACTTGTAGCGCCTTTAAATGTGCTTTGAGTTTCCGCCTAAAATCCAATAAACAAGCTAAAGCGACAAAAAAACCAATTAAATAAATCGCAAGAATAATGAAGGCTATCCAAATGAGAACGATTTGATAAGTTTCAAAACCCGCAAAAAGGAAAATCATCGTTTAGATTTTACTATTCTCTCTATCTAAAAAGTAGAAAATTTGACCATTATGCGATAAAGAAGTAAGATTTTACTATAAAATATGAAAAAACCGATTGTAGCAATTTTGTACGACTTCGATTCGACGTTAGCAAAAGAAGATATGCAAAATTTTTCATTCATTCCTTCTTTAGGTTTAACACCGGCGGAATTTTGGCAGAAAACTACTGAATTTTCTAATGAAACAGGCGTCGAACGCACGCTTTCTTACCTTTATATGATGATTAAGATGGCGCGCGACAAAGGAATTCACATGACGCGCGAATGGCTCAACAAGCAAGGTGAGAATATTGAATTTTTCCCCGGCGTTTTAGAGTGGTTTCAAAGAATTAATCAATATGGCAAAGAGAATGGCGTCAATGTTGAGCATTATCTTGTTTCATCGGGAAACCGCGAAATTGTTGAAGGATCAAAAATCGCTAAAGAATTCCGCGTCATCTATGCTTGCGAATATCTTTATGACCCCCTTACAAAAGAACCGGTTTGGCCAAAGCTAGCCATCAATTTCACGCAAAAAACCCAATATTTTTATCGAATTTCAAAGGGCGTCTACGATCAAAATGATGATATAGGCGTCAACGAAAAACGACCCGATCGGCGTATTCCTTATAGCAACATCATCTATATCGGCGATGGAATGACTGACATCCCCGCAATGATCATTGCAAAAAATAACGGCGGAAAATCAATCGCCGTCTATCCGCGCGGCAAAGAAGATAAAGTCCAAAATTTGGCACAGGACGGGCGCGTAAACTACACCTGCGTTGCAGATTATCGCGAGGATAAAATGCTCGATCGCGTCATCAAATTAATTATTCAGTCCGTAGCGATCAACGCTACGTTAGGTGAAAAAGAACGACACGATCACAAGGAATAAATAAAAACTTATTTTAAGAACGTGCTAAACTATGAACCATGAGAAATGGTTCTTTTTATGAGACAGTCGGGGTTTTGCTCCTTGCCGGGCAAGGGAAACGGTTCCGTCATCAATTGCCGAAGCAATTTTTGCCTTATCAAGGTAAACCGCTCTTTTTAACGCCGGCGAGAGCTCTTGATGAATCATCACTCTCGTTTCTTCTCTTCGTGGTGCCAGAAAATCATTTTTCATTGGCAGAAAAAGCGATTGAAGAAGCAGGTTTCCGCACTCCTTATAGCATCATCACCGGCGGCAAAACGCGCCAAGATTCTGTTCATAACGCTCTAACATTTCTTAAACAGCTTGTTAATGACGACACTCTTCTCCTCATTCATGATGCTGCAAGGCCGTTCGTGTCAGTCTCTCTTGTTGAAGAAACTTTAAAAGCTGCTCGTAAACAAGGCGCGAGCGTCACGGCTTGTCAGGCCACCGACGCGGTTGCGATCACGAAAATACCGGGGCTAGTGGATGGATATCTGCCACGTGAAGAGGTGATGCTTGTTCAAACGCCACAAGCTTTTAAATATTCATTGCTTGAGAATGCTTTCTCCTCTTTAAATGAAGATGAGCCGCCTTTTCGTGACGAAGGTTCACTTGTTTTGCGAAAGACCGGCGTCGCTCCACTTATCGTGACTTCATATCGCCGCAATTTAAAAATCACTGACTATGAGGACGAAGATTTTTTAAAATTGAAGGACAAAACTCATGAGTGAACTCAAAATCGACAGTCTCGCCTTTGGCATCGTAATTGCTCTCAAACATAACCTAGCTCTTTTAGCTTTTCGGAATGGTGATTTTGGAACTCTCCATATTTCTGAATTATCCAATCATTATATTCGCCACTTCACGGGCTTCGTAAAGGTGGGTAACATATATCGCGTCCGCATCCTCGCTCTTAAAAAGGATGGGACCTATGAGCTCTCGCTCAAGAAGGCATATTGCAAAGGGAAAAATCAGCATATACCTCATGAAATCGATTTGCCTGGTCCTGATGATTCATCACTTTTGCTCCACCTTATGCCAAAATTCTTAGGAGAATAGAAAAACTATGAAAATTACAACTGATCTCTCACATCTCGTAAACGAACTTGATTTGAACGCTTATGCGAATAAAGTCCAGGAAATTCACCAAATGATTGAAAATGGTGATGGAGCCGGACACGAATATTTAGGGTGGTTGCATTTACCTAGTCACATTTCTGAAGAAGAAATTGATCACCTTGAGAAAACCGCCAGTTATCTCCGTGAAAATTATGAAATTTTAGTGGTCACGGGAATCGGAGGTTCTTATCTTGGCGCCCGGGCCGCGATTGAAGCTTTAAATGGCGTTCCTGCCCACCAAAAACCAGAAATTATCTACTTGGGGCAAACTTTTGATCCAGAATACACTTCTTGCTTACTCAACTATCTGAAAGATAAAAAATTCGCCGTTAATGTCATTTCTAAAAGTGGCACGACCACCGAAACAAGCGTTGCTTTCCGACTTCTTCGTGAACTTCTTGAAAAACGCGACGGCAAAGAAAAAGCACGAAAAGCCATCGTCGCCACGACTGACAAAGAGCACGGAGCCTTGCGTACCCTAGTTGAGCAAGAAGGATACGATTCCTTTGTTTTGCCTTCTGATGTAGGTGGCCGCTATAGCGTCTTAACGCCCGTTGGGCTTCTTCCGATTGCTGTTTCAGGAATCAATATTCGCGAACTAATTAATGGGGCAATAGACGCCGAAAAAGATACTACCACTCCTTCGATCAAGGAAAATGAGGCCTATAAATACGCCGTCGCTCGTCACTATCTCTACTCTCGGAAAAATCTCAAGGCTGAATTTTTAATAAGTTATTCGCCGTTCCTTGTGCAGCTCGGCGAATGGTGGAAGCAATTATTTGGGGAATCTGAGGGAAAAGATCATAAATCTCTTTTACCGGTCTCCGCCACCTTCAGCACTGATTTGCATTCATTAGGGCAATTCATTCAAGAAGGCAGCAAAATCTTCTTTGAAACAATTATCCACTTTGAAAAATATCGGCAAGATATTTCTTTGCCATTTGATGAAGCTAACCTTGATGGTCTCAATTATTTAGCGGGCAAATCTTTGTCCTATATTCAAGAGAAGGCCTTCCAAGGCGTTTTGCAAGCCCACTATGAAAGCGCCCATAACGATAACATCATCTTAAATGTGGAGATTCTTGATGCGTATCACCTTGGATACCTTTTCTACTTCTTTGAAAAAAGTTGTGCGATGTCTGGTTATTTAAATGGCGTGAATCCCTTTAATCAACCGGGAGTTGAAGTTTATAAAGCAAATATGTTTAAACTTTTAGGAAAACCTGGTTCCAAATAGTTATAAAATTCAATTTTTCCTGCTTTTAAAGCCATAACAAACTTTTATTGACCCACTTTATAGTGAATGATATAGTATTTACCGCACGTTTAAAGGGAAGCCTCCTCTCGGATGCTTAGCTCAGCGGGAGAGCATCGCCCTTACAAGGCGGGGGTCACAGGTTCGAACCCTGTAGCATCCACCACCCCAGATGCGACGTGCGGTGAATTGGGCGAATAGCGAAGTGGCCAAACGCGGCTGACTGTAAATCAGCTCCTTCGGGTTCGGTGGTTCAAATCCATCTTCGCCCACCATCCTTGGGGTGTAGCCAAGAGGTAAGGCAACAGACTTTGACTCTGTCATGCGCTGGTCCGATCCCAGCCACCCCAGCCACTCTCTCCCGTTAGCTCAGTGGTAGAGCACTTGACTTTTAATCAAGGGGTCGACGGTTCGAAACCGTCACGGGAGACCACCTCACACTGCCCGGATGGCGAAATGGTAGACGCAAGGGACTTAAAATCCCTCGGTAGCAATACCATACCGGTTCGAGTCCGGTTCTGGGCACCACTTATGAGAATCAACCCTTTCCGGTTCATGCCTGAAAAGGGTTTTTATTTTCCTATGTTTTACCATAAAAATGTTTTTGCTATATGCCAAATGGCATATATCTTTGATGAGTATGCCGTTTTATTTATTTTAAGATCAATTAGATGATTGCTAATTAGGGAAAAACTGGATGAGAATTCCTACTATCGTTTCTAAATATGGGAAGGGGTCAATAAAAGTAAACGAAAATAACATAATCGTTACTATTCCATTTAATCGAATTAATGAAGTGGGTGATAAAGCAAACGTTTGCTCGCTTAATTCTTCACAAATAAAGGTTTTAGCGGAAATTGGAAACAATCCAGACATCACAAAACCACAACTGGTGATTAAATGCGAATTAGGTAAAATGTCTATCGACCAAATCATCAAAGTTTTGAAAGACAAAAGTTATATCAAGCGAATTGGCTCTAACAAAGCAGGTTATTGGAAGATTTTAGATGACGAAAGTTAGTACATATATTCAAGTGATATTGCTAAGGCTATGGTAATTAATTGTGAACTGATTGACTAAATATAGACGCGCGTCTACATTGAGCATATTAGTGCAGGCGTTTCTTTCTTCAATGTCAAAAAATAATCATTATTTATTATTCAAAGCGACCATTTTGCAAATGTTCCCGTATTCTTTATAAAGGAATTCTTTCAATAAAAATGTGACTGCATAAGGAATGGTTATAATTTTATTTTCAAATCCAATATTTTGCTTGCTCAATTTAATCCCAAAATCAATTTCTTCATTACTTTCGATTACTTTATTTAACGAGATAGAACGACCATTTTTGGCCTTGACTTCTATAGGTATAATCCGATTGTTAGTCTCAATTAAAAAATCTATTTCGATAGTAGAGTCTTCTGACCTATAAAAATAAATGTTTTCAAAATTAGCCTTATTTAAATCTTCTAAAACAATATTTTCATAAAGTCCGCCTTTATAAATGTTGAAATCATTGTTCACCCTTAATTGAGTTTCTTCGTTTTTTTCTAGAAATGCCATGAATAAACCAGTATCAGCAAAATAAACACGGAAATTGTTGTCGTTCATCTGCAATTTCAAGGGGCGCGAAATACTTTTAACATTGTTTGCAACTAAAATTATTCCAGCATCTTTAAGCCATTCTATAGCTCCATAAAAAGAAGTAAATCTAGCTCCGTGAGATAATTTGGCGAACATAAATTTATGATTGTCTTTTGCTAATTGCAAAGGAATGCTTTCGTATGTTTTCTCAACTTTTGCTTTATCTAAACCAAAAACATATTGCTTAATATCATCTAAGTAATCTCTTCTTAGATCTTTTTGAAGTTGATATGGTTGAGAATAATTGCCGGTTTTCAAAAAAGTATCAACAATTTTAGGCATCCCGCCTAAAACAATGTACTCTTCATATTTTTTATTAAGTGCATCCAACAAAACGGGATCTAAGGGAGATAACCTAAAAAGAGCGGATTTAATTGCATTAAAAAACTCTGCTCCGTATCCTGAAGCCATTAGATATTCTTCGAAGTCAAGAGGCTTCATAATGTATTCTTTTTTAAAACCAACGGATACAGACGAAACATGGTTGTTGTTAACACCCAAAGCCGAGCCAGAACAAATCACGTCATATCTTTTATCGAGCGCGAACATCTTTAATGAAGTTGTGGCCTCCATATTTTCTTGTATCTCATCGAAGAATATTAGAGTCTTATGCGGTATAAATCTAAAATTAGGATTGATAAAACTTATTCTTTGAATGATTGCATTTACGTCAAAAGTCTCAAAAACTTTTTTAAACTCCGGATTTGAAATAAAATTAATTTCAACTAGACTCTCATATTCACGAGAACCAAAAAGCCTTATAGAAGTAGTTTTGCCTATTTGTCTCGCTCCATATATGATAAGTGGCAAATGATCTTTTTCTGCTTTCCAAGCTTTTAAAAACGAATCAATTTTTCTTCCTAACATAAATGAATGTTACATTTTTTTGATATCATATACAATGCATTTTTACATTTTTTATGACATATAAAACAATTAAATTTACATTTTTTTGTAGTAATTTATATGCTCGTTTGACATTTTTTTGTTATTTGAGATGAAGAAATCAAAATATCTTTAAGACATGTTAATTTAAATATTAGAACTCATCTTTTTGATACACTTTTAATGCCCCTTCAAGTTTACTTGATGTTGATTTTTCTTAGAAAGTTAATCATCTTAACTATGATTGGAGAATCTTATGGAAAAGCGAAAACTGCCACACGGAAATGAGGAATTGAGCGTCCTCGGTTTAGGGAGCGCCTCGTTACAAAACGCGAATGAAGATGAGATTAAAGCCATTATCAAAGAAGCGCTTAAAAACGGCATCAACTTTTTTGATCTTTGCGCGGGCGGCGCTAGCGTTTATAAACCTTTCGGAGAAGCACTTAAAGAGAATAACAATGAAGTTTATTTTCAACTCCATTTCGGCGCGGTCTATAAGAAAAACGGCGAATACGAATGGTCACGAAATCTTAAAAGGATTCAAGAAACTTTTGCTTGGGAATATAAACTTTTGGGTGTCAAAACAATTCCTTTCGGCTTCTTGCACTGCATCGATGATGAAAATGATTTGGAAGAGATTCAGAAAAACGGCATCCTCAAATATGTTGTTTCCCTTAAAAATCAAGGACTTATCAAACATCTAGGCTTTTCCTCACACACGCCTGCGGTCGCTCATAAACTTTTAGATATCGGAATCATGGACATGATGATGTTCAGCATCAACGCTGCCTATGACTTCGAGCAAGGCGATGATTACGGCATTGGCAGCTTAGAAGAGCGCAGCAATCTTTTCCGCCGCTGCGAAGCCGAAGGCGTCGGTATTTCTGTCATGAAACCTTTCAATGGAGGCCAGTTATTAAGCGAACGAACCTCACCTTTCAAAAAAGCTTTAAGCAAAGAACAATGTTTAGCCTATGTTTTGGATCGTCCGGCGGTCTTAAGCGCGGTGCCTGGCGTACGAAGCCTCAATGATTTAAAGGATTTGCTCCACTTTCTTAACGCCAGCAAGAGTGAAAAAGACTATTCTCTCATCAGTCAATTCAGCGCCCCGAAACTCCTCGGAAATTGCGTTTATTGCAACCACTGCGAGCCATGTCCCGCCGGAATTGATATCGGCCTTGTCAATAAATATTACGACCTCTCTTTAGCGGGCGATAAGATGGCGCATAATCATTATTCCAAACTTAAAATCAAAGCAGAAAATTGTTTATCTTGCGGACACTGCAATCAAAGATGCCCGTTTAAAGTCGAACAAATGGAGAGAATGCACAAAATCGCGGAATATTTTGCTTCATAATTTAAAAGCACTTAATATATTGGTTTTTTGCAAGGTTATTGAGATTGAAACAAAAAGGAGTGAGGCACGGCTCACTCCTTATTTTTTACTTTCCTTATTTATCGTCAGGCTTTGTCTCTAACGTGAGATCGTAATCGCCGAGGTGCTTCATCTTAAAGCCGTTCTTCTTATAGGTTTCATAATCGAACGCTTCTAATTCATCAATCGCTAATTTGTGGAACTCATAGAAGTTTTTCCACCACTCATAACCATCGCCTAAATTATGAGAAAGATAAGCATCAGCGATATCGCATCCCATTTGAGGAGCCACATAGAAAGCGCCCATCGCTAAGACATTGACGCCGTTTCCGGTAATCGCTCTTAAAGCAGCCGGAACCGATTCAACAACGCCAGCCATGACATGTGGGCACTTAGAAGCAGCGATATGAATGCCCATTCCGGTACCGCAGAAGATAAGCGCTCTTTCGAATTCACCTTCAGAAATCATCGCTCCGACTCTCAAACCAACTCGGTGGAACATATTTTCAGTGTCGTTATCGTCAGGCGATTTAACACCGACATCGGTGATTTTCCAACCCTTGGCCTTTAAATGGGCAACAACCGCTTCCTTGAGGGGGTAGCCGGCAAAATCCGCGCCGACGAGAAGTTCCTTGTCTTTGATTGTTTTCATAAAATTCTCCTACTATTGGACTTGTAACTAGATTGTATTCTCTTTCGACAAAAAAAGACTATTTGTCCGTTAAATTGGCAAATAGTCAAAATAGTGCGCAAGATTATTTGGTGTTGAAGTCTTTAAGCGCTAACACTGAAGAGATCGCGCCTTTAATCGTCGTCTCTTTGGATTCATGGCCATATTTATCAACCGAGGCCGCGTCGCGTACCTCATGAGTGAGGCAACATGGTCCTCCGATACAACCGCCAACGCAAGCCATGCCTTCCAAAAAGTTCCAAGTATTTGTTTTTTTGCGAGCCTGCATCAAAGCGGTTTTGCAATCTTGAAGTCCCGAAGCCGAAAATGGCTTAACTTCAAAAGTCGAATTTTGTTCTTCCAAAGCTTCTTTGACCGCATCGGTTAAACCGCCAGAACGGGCAAAAATCCGACCATAATATGAAGCATTATCAAGCGGCTTTTCATCGAGGGACGCTAAATCGATATCCATCGCATCGATCAAAGCTTGAAGTTCTTCGAATGTGATGACACAATCGATATATGGCGAAGAATCTTCGCGATCAATCTCCATCTTTTTAGCGATGCAAGGACCGGCGAAAACGACTTTGCCTGTCGGATCCGTCTCTTTGATATATTTTGCAATTCTCGCCATCGGAGAAAGGTTATGCGAAATATGCTCCGCTAAATCGGGGAAAGAATGTCTAATGTATTCAACGAATGCCGGACAGCAAGAAGAGAAGAGGAAACCCTTTTCTGCTAATTCTTTGGCTTCATCATAAGCCACCATATCCGCGCCTAAAGCCGCTTCAACGACAGAATGGAAGCCGAGTTTTTGGATACCGGATATAACCTGCCCTAATTTCGCGTAATGGAACTGCGAAGAAATCGAAGGAGCGATTACCATGTAAACATGGCTTTTGCCTTCTTTTGCATCTTTTAAAAGGTCAAGGCACGGAAGAATAAAACTCTTATCCATGATTGCCCCGAACGGACACATATAGGAGCAGGCTCCGCAACGCGTGCACTTTTCCTCATCGATTTCGCTGATTCGATCTTCACGCATATGAATTGCTCCGACTTTGCAAGCAGCTTCACATGGTCTTTTGTGATTGACGATAGCTTCGAAAGGACAAGCCTTGAGACAAAGTCCGCAATTGACGCATTTGCTTTTGTCGATATGTGCTCTAAGATTCTCATCAAAAGAAATGGCTTTTAAGCGACAAGCGCTTTCGCAACGATGCGCCAAGCAGCCGCGGCAAGCATCTGTGACTTGAATGCCTCCAATCGGGCATTGATCGCAAGCGGAAGGCAAAACTTCAAGAATGTTTTTATTTTGCTTATCGCCGCCCATCGCTAATTGAATGCGATCAATGACGATGGCTCGCTCCTTATAAATGCAGCAGCGCATCGTCGGTTTAGGCCCCGGAGAAATCATCTCAGGAATTTTTAAAATGTCTTGGTTCAGCGTTCCTCTCACATATGAACGAGCCACCTCTTTCAGAACCTGGTATTTAAGTTCTTGAACTTTTGTATCAAATTTTCCAATCATCAGTTCAGCCTCCTAGAAATACGCCACACGAATGTGTTTGCCCATGGCTTTTAAGGATTTAGTCAATTCGTCAACCAATTGCATTTTCGTTGAAATTGAAATCCCGAGTTTTGGATCTTGATGGGCGGCATTGACAGCGCAGCCAACAAAGAAAGCAATGTCGGTCGCTTCTTCAAAGAGCGTCTTCGCTAAAAGCGAAGCGCCATCATCTTGAAAAGACCACGTAAAGTAAGCATCATTGCGATTCAAATAATTCTTCGCTAATTCGACCACGCGATTGAGCGTTATGACGCCCTCGGTGACCAAATCGACGCCTTCAATGTGGGAAATCGGCGGAATCTCTGGATCAGGGTAATTGAGAGTTCCGGTAATTTTCTTTCCAAGATAACGCGAAGCGACTTTAGCGGTCGTTCCTCCTGAAATCAAATGCTTCCCCTCTTTGCGGAAAAAAAGACCCATCATTTTTTCATCATCATCGGGGTTAGAAGCCGGTCCCACCAAGAGATTGACATTCACGCGCGGACGACGACGAATCACGAGAGATGTTGTATCATCCCCCGGGCGATGATTATACAGAACATCAGCCCTATCTACCAAGATAGTTGCTAAATTTTTTGCGGAAACACTTTTGTCGAAGAGCCCGCACATGTATTCTCCGACTTCTTTCCGTGTCCACCCGAAGTTGAGCGTTTCACCAACGCCCGCAAAAATCACACCGTCAGACATCAAGATTAAGGCATCGTTCTTTAGGAGAACGCCTTCGGCGATTTCGATGTTTTTTCCTTCAATCATCATCTTCCGAAAGCGAAGTTTCTTTTCTTGCCCATCTCTAATCAATAATGGTTCGGGATTGTCATAATTATAAAGAACATAGGAAAAGTCTGGATTAACCTTCACAATCGTAAAGGTTGAATAGGCGACGTTCCCGCGATTTTTGGCGACCGGAAGCGTCCGCATAATCGAAGAGACGCTCTCTTCAAGCGAAAGCCCGCCTTCAATCATTTTCGAAAGCATCGAACTTGTGAGCGTTGAAAGGATGTTGGCTTGGACTCCGCTTCCTAAGCCATCAGCCAAAACAGCGGTCGCATCGCCGTTTTTACCCATAATCGTCTCAACGTGATCGCCGCACAGTTCCTCCCCTTTCTTATTGAGAGAAAGGTATCCGATTTCTAACTCTGTGGCTTCAATCCCCATTGTCGTTATCCCTTGCAAGAGCTTCTTGAAGTTTTGTAAGCGCCAATTTCGTTTCGGCGGTTGATTCGCCAAGAAGCGAAGCGATTTCTTGCACCGCCCGCATGTTCTTTTCAATAACTTCAGAGGTAATCTCCGCAGTTTTTAAGGTGATTTCCTTTTGATGCTCTTTTTTTCGCACTTCTTCGGTCACGTCGCGCATTATCGCGACGATAACATGGAAACGTTCGTCATAAGAAATGCTGGCTTCTAAATATTTCTCGTATTCTGGCAAATAAATCTTCTTTGAACGGATCGGAGTGCCCGCTAAAGCTAAGGCAAAAGGTTCGGGATCCATCAAAGCGTTGACCGGTTTCCCTTTTAAATCGCTCGCGTCCTTCGCGCCCACTAAACTGACTAAGCACGGGTTGGCCAATTGAATTTCTAGTTCTTCGTTGAGAACGATAATCGCATTGTCAGACCCTTCAACAACTGTGTTTCCGAGCGAAGTGGCTTTATCCATCAAATAAGGGAGACACATTTCTAAAGAAGCTTTGCCATCCAAAACAGCAAGGGCTTTCGCGCGGCACGTTGGATAGCCGCAAGAAGAACAATTAAGTTCATCTTTCGCGCTTCTTTTTCCGATCTTTTTTAAGATAGAAGCAATTTCTTCCTCACTATGTTCATGATGAGGCAAACTGAAAGAGAAGAAACGCTGTTTGACTTCCTCTTCGCTATAAGAAGCGACGGCAAAATCTTTTTTGCCAGCTTGTTTCCGTGTTAAAAGCGTAGAGGATACCCAGCTGCCCTCACCAGTCGCGGGACCGTTGACGCAAGAGCCAGAACAAGCAGACATCTCTAAAAAGGCATGATGAATCTTTCCGTTTTTTAAATCCTCCAACGTCGATAAAGCGTCTTCCATTCCGCCGATTGCCATATATTGATAATCTTTAGCCTTTCGTTCCATCGTCGCGAGAATTCCTCCTTCGACGGGAAATAAACGAGCTTTAGATTCTTCTTTTTGGTCTTCAGAACGCGACTTTTCAACTTGAATGTTTTGGCTCTCAAGCCATTCCTTCAATTCTAAAAACGTTAAAACGACGTCGATTTTGCCGGGATATAGCTCAATTTCGTTTTTCTTCGAAATACAAGGACCTAAGAAAACCACCTTTGCATTCGGGTGACGTTTCTTGAGATCTTCCCCATGCATCAACATCGGAGAAAGAACCGGAGCCAAATATTTAGTCAATTCCGGATAATGCTTTTCGACCAAGAGGTTTATCGAATGACAGCATGTTGAAATGATGACATCCATTTCTCCGGTTGAGGCAATCTCATCATATCGTTTTTTAACAATTGTCGCCCCGATCGCAGTCTCTTCGACATCCTTAAAACCTAACTGTAAAAGAGCCTTCCGCACTTCTGGAAAAGCGCTTTCGGGAAAGACGCGGCGAAAAGACGGGGCCAAAGAAGCATAAACTTCCTCTCCTTCATCGATCAAAGCTTTAGCCCTCTCTAGATCAGAACGAATGATTTTGCAGTGCTGAGGGCAAACCAAATAGCATTTGCCGCAAAGAACGCACTCATCAAAAATAATCCGCGCTTGTCCATCATGAAAAGAAATCGATTTCGTCGGGCAAGAACGGATACATTTATAGCAACTTCGGCAATCGTTTTCGCGACTTGTTAAAACGTGTGTCATCTTTTAGACTCGCGGAAGAACTACTTCTTCGAAAAAGGCAGGAACTTTTTCCGGTGTGAGGCCGGTGAGGACTTCCTCACCGACCTTGACAGAGACACCGTCATAGCCGCATTTGCCTAGGCAAAAAGCTGCTTTTAATTCAACTTTCTCCTCAAGATGATGTTTTTTAACCTCTGTACGAAAGGCTTCAATCACCTCATGCGAACCTTTTAAGTGGCACGAGGAACCAACACAAATAGCGACCGATAACATAATTAGTTTCCTTTATAAGCAGCGCGCATGATATCCATAAGTTCCGTAATAAGCGGGACACGGGGGTTAGGAGGCGTGCACTGATCTTCATAAGCAAGATAGGCAATGCTCTCTAAATTCTTTTCCCAAGTCGCTTCATCCGGCACTAATGAATTGAAGTTCATGTCGATGCCGATTTCTTTGCCGAGTTCAAGAACTTTATTGGCTAAGATATCGCCAGCCTTGCTGGCATCCGGGCAATCAACGCCAATCACGCGCAAGATATCTTGATACTTGCGATCGGCTTGATATTCCTCGTACTTCGGCCACACTGAAAGTTTAGTCGGCATTGTTCCGTTATAACGAATAACGTGTGGAAGAAGGATTGCGCAGCAACGACCGTGAACTAAATGGTATTCAGCTCCGATTTTATGTGCCAAAGAGTGGACAATGCCTAAGAAGGCGTTTGCGAAAGCCATACCGGCAATCGTCGCGGCATTGTGCATTTTTTCACGGGCTTTAAGATCGTGCTTTCCGTCTTTAACAGCGCGCGGGAGGTATTCGAAGACGAGTTTGATCGCGTTGAGAGCTAAACCATCCGTATAATCTGAGGCCATAACTGAAACATAGGCTTCAATCGCATGGGTTAAAACGTCCATGCCGGTCTCGGCCGTGCTCCGCGGCGGCAAGTTTGTTGTGAACTCCGGATCGACAATCGCGATCGTCGGAGTCAAAGAATAGTCGGTCAAAGGATATTTCTTAAGGTTTGCCTTATCGGAAATGACCGCGAACGGCGTAACTTCACTGCCGGTACCGGAAGTTGTCGGAATGCAGATGAGTTTGCTCTTTCTTCCGAGTTCAGGATATTTGAAAGCCCGCTTCCGGATATCCATGAATTTCTGTTTCAAATCATCGAAATTGACTTCCGGATGTTCATAGAAAATCCACATGCCTTTCGCAGCATCCATCGGTGAGCCGCCGCCTAAAGCAATGATCGTGTCTGGCTTAAATTCATTCATCAAAGCCACGCCGCGGCGAATCGTCGTAATATCCGGATCCGGCTCGACTTCCGAGAATAATTGATAAGTCACTGGATTTCTTCTTTGATTGAGTTCATCGATAATTTTATTCAAGAAACCGAGTTCAACCATCGAACGGTCTGTAACGATGAAAACTTTTCCAACATCCTTGCAGGATTTGAGATATTGAATGGAATTGCGTTCAAAATAAATTTTTTGCGGCACCTTAAACCACTGCATCGTATTTCTCCTTTTTCCGACTTGCTTGATATTTAAGAGGTTGACGGCTGAGACGTTCCCGGCCACTGAGTTGTGACCATAAGAACCGCATCCGAGCGTCAAAGACGGCAAGAAGGAGTTATAGACGTTGCCGATGCCACCAAATGTCGAAGGCGAATTCCAAATGACACGGATTGCTTTGACGTAATCGCCATATTCATCTGCCATCTTTTGATCGTGACAATGGATGGCCGCGCTATGACCAAGGCCGCCGAATTCCAACATTTTTTCAGCTAATTTAAATCCTTCTTCAGAATTCTTGACCTTATAGAAACCGAGAACTGGCGAAAGTTTTTCCCGCGATAAAGGTTCAGAAGGACCGACTTCCTTCAACTCGACAGCGATGACCATCGTATCTTCAGGGATTTCGAAACCAGCATTTCTCGCAATCTCAACAGCCTTCATGCCCGCGACTTTGGAATTGAGTCTCGCATTTCCGACATCGGGACTTCCTTTCGTCACGCCGAACATATATTGTTCGAGTTTTCGTGTTTCCTCTGGCGACGCAAAATATGTTCGGAAGCGCGCGAAGAGTTTCTTCATTTCTTCATAAATGCTTTCGTCGATGAAGACTGCCGATTCAGAAGCGCAAATCATTCCGTTATCGAAGCTCTTGGAGAGAACGACGTCGTTGACTGTTTGCTCTTTATCGCAACTCTCATTGATATAGCAAGGAACGTTGCCAGCCCCAACGCCGAGAGCTGGTTTGCCGCAGCTATAAGCAGCTTGCACCATCGAATTGCCGCCGGTGGCTAAAATCGTCGCCACGCCCGGATGATGCATCAAAGCAGTCGTGGCATCCATCGATGGATGTTCAATCCATTGAATGCAATTTTCTGGAGCACCAGCCGCAACAGCCGCATCGCGCATGACGATGGCCGCGGCTTTTGAACATTCTTGGGCACCCGGATGGAAAGCAAAAACGATTGGATTGCGGGTTTTAATGCAAATGAGCGATTTAAAAATAACGGTTGAGGTCGGGTTCGTCACAGGAGTAATGCCAGCAACAACGCCGACGGGTTCGGCAATCTTTGTAATCCCTGTAACTGGATCTTCATCAATAATTCCAACGGTCTTTAAATGACGCATATTATTGACGACGTATTCGCAAGCAAAAAGATTCTTCGTGGCTTTATCTTCGAAAGCGCCACGCTTTGTTTCTTCAATCGCTTTACGCGCTAAAATGCCGTGGTGATCGAGTCCGGCAACCGACATTTTTGCAACGATGTAATCGATTTTAGCTTGGTCAAAATCGGCAAAGGCGTCTAAAGCCTTCAAAGCCTTTTTGACTAAAGAGTCCACCTCTTTTTCGGCGGCTTCTTTCTTCTCTTCCGGAGTAAGTTCTCCGCTTTCTTTCTTTTTCTCAGGCATCTTTATTCCTCCTCCCTTAAAAGCTGCTGATTGAGTCGATGAGATAAGACGGCTAACGATGAAGCGAGATTCACATTTTCCACCACAATCCCAGACGGAACATTGAGATGGATGGGAGCGAAATTCCAAATGGCTTTAGCACCCGATTTAATTGCCAGATCAGTTACATCTTGGGCAACATCTTGCGGCACGGTGATAATCGCGATATGGGCGTTGAGTCGTGGAAGCAAATTTTCAAGGCGCGTCAGAGGGAAAATGCTTTTTCCTCCAATGTGCTGATCATATTTTCGCGGATCATTATCGAAGGCCGCAACAATCGTCAAACCAATCTCTTGAAAATTCGGATACTTGAGGAGCGCGCCTCCAAGTGATCCGGCTCCAATGACCACCGCCGTCGTGACATCACGATAGCCTAAAAACGTTTCCAAATTGTCAATCACATCTTTGATTCTCCGTCCGGTTTTCGGACGACCTGGCTTATCAGAAATAGCTTGTAAATCCTTTCGGACTTGCTCCTCAGAATAGCCTAAATAATCCGCTACCTTGGGCGAAGAGATGTAACGATAACCCTGACTCTCTAATAACTTTAAATATTTGAGATAGACCGGGTAACGCTGCAATTGATTTTTTGAAAAGACTCCCTTGCTCATTGTTACCAATCAAAAGTATATCTAGAGAAAAGAAGATATCAAGTATTCAGTTATTTTTTACCGGTAAAATATTATTTATTGCTTGCTAAAAAGAAAAAGGGCCCTGAAGGCCCTTTCTTCCAAACTATAAATTCTCCGGATGATAGCTCTTTAAAACTTTCACCAACGGGGTCATCGTTTTCTTCAAAACGCCATCTTCGAAAGGAGACTTGAGGCCGATCTTCTTAAGTAACGTTTGGAAAGGATATTGCCCGCCGAGCTTACAAAGCTTCAAATACTTCTTCCAAGCTTTCTCGTGATTCTTCCGATCAAGGTTGAAGAATTCAAAAGCCACAACTTGCGCTAACGTGTAATCGATGTAATAGAAGGGCGAAGCGAAAATATGCGACTGAGTGAGCCAGCGTCCCCCTTTCATCAAATAAGGGCAGTCATTGTAGGCTTTGACCTTATAGGGCGTATATTTCTCCTCCAATTGATGCCATTTTTCCATCCTTTCTTCTTTGCTCGCGTTTGGATTTTCATAAACCCATTCTTGGAATTCATCGACCGTCACGCCATACGGCAGAAAGGAAATTGAATCTGCCAAATGCGTATAACGATATTTGTCAGGTTGTTCAAAGAACAAGGACATATAGGGTTCAGCGAAAAATTCCATTGACATCGAATCGATTTCACACGATTCCATCGTCGGCATTCGATATTCAGCAATCTTGATGCCGCGCGCCATATAAGCTTGGAAAGAATGGCCGAATTCATGCGTTAAAACATCGACATCGCCTGAAGTGCCATTGAAGTTCGAGAAAATAATCGGACATTTATGAACTGGGAAATAAGTCATATAGCCGCCCGATTGTTTTCCGGGCTTCGCATCCAAGAAAAGAAGATGGTGATCGACCATGAAGCGAAAGAAAAAGGAAGTCTCCGGGCTCAAGGCATCATACATTTCTTGCGCCATTTGAACCTTATATTGTGTATCGCCTAAGGGAACTGGATTCCCGCTTAAAAAATGAACATTCAAATCTTCGGTTCCGAGTTTCTTTAGCCCTAACATCTTCGCTTGGTTTTTTGCGATTTTTGAAGCGATAGGCGTTACGACTTCGCGAATGCTTTCGCGATATTTAGCGACCATCTCCGGATTATAATCAAAACGCGACATTCGAAGATATCCGAGTTCAACATAATTTTTGTAACCGAGTTTTTTCGCCATCCGATCGCGAACGTGAACCAATTGATCGTAAAGATCCTCAAGCTTTTCGCGGCTTGCTTCCAGCGTCATGTAATAGGCTTCCATCGCCTCTTTCCGGATAATTCGATCATTGTCAGTCAAAAATTTCCCCATCTGAGGGAGGTTATATTGCTCACCGCGGAAATTAACGCGCAAAGACGCGATTGTTGTTCCATATTCAGTGACTAATCTATTTTCTTCTTGCGCCTCTTCAATAATCTTTTCATCAAAGCTTTTTAAAGAATATTCATGCATCGTAAAAAGCAATGAACCAAGTTTCTCTTCTAAATAAGCGCGATAAGGCGAATGAACCAAAGCCTCAGAGAAACTGACCATCATTGAAGCTAGATACGGATTTTGTTCATCGAGAAGCGCGTTAGCCTTTTGATATTTTTCGTTCGTAGTGTCTAAGGTATAAAGGACAGAAATATGTGTGAGGTCATCGTTGATCTTATCGGAAAAATTAGCGACCTTTCTAAAAGCTTTCAAGGCTTCCTCAGGACTTTCGGCTTCTTTAAACCCCTCAATGAACTTTTTTAGTTGTGCAAGAACTTTTTCAAAATTAGGGACACGAAAAGGCCATTCCTCAAATGTTGCAAGAGTCTTCATCTCATCTAACCTCCTTCAGCATCGCCATTATATAGCAGGCGCATCGCTTTTTCCTCTTCAAAAGGCATCTAACTTGTAATGAAAAAGAAAGAGATTAAAATATGCAGGCAATGGAAGAGATTGAAAAGCAAATTGAAGCCGTCTTAGAAAAAATTCGCCCCTTCTTGAGGCGCGAAGGCGGAGACGTGGAATACGTCGGCTTCCAAGACGGCGTTGTTTATATCCGAATGATCGGCGCTTGCGACGGCTGCATCTATGTCGATCAAGACATCTCAGCCGGCATTGAAATTATATTGATGGAGGAAGTGCCGGGCGTCATTAGATGCGACGGAAGCATGAAACTCCCACCGGAAGTTGAAAAAGCTTATCAAGAAAGAAAAAAGAAGAGGTCAGTCATTGACGACTGACCTTTTCATTTCTTCAATTAGTCTTCTTTCTTCTCTTCAGTTGTTTCTTCAACTTTTTCTTCTTTTTTGGCTGCTTCTTCTTTTTCTTTCGTCACTTTCTCTTGTTCTTCTAAAAGTTCTTTAGCTTTATCGGCGACCCCGATGAAAGTGAAAATTTTATCTGAAAGAATCAAGGTCACAATATCGACAATCGCCATGACGTTCCAAGATGTGAAAATCAATAAAAGAATCGAGATCAGAAGCGCACCATTATCGTTAGCCTTCAAAGCCTTGATGATACGGTAGATGAACCATGTAATATCCAAAAGCGGGATCGCTAAAACAACCTTCAACCATTTCGGATTTTCATCCATCCATTTGATATAACTATCCATGCTTTAAATCCTCTTTAATGTTCGGCGTTAGTTATTCACTGTAATTCTCTTATTGGCCAAGAGCCAAATCGCATCGATCCAACCGAGAGCTACTGAAGTTGGAAGAGTCGCTAGAATTGCCATTAAAAGGAATTTTGTTTTGCCTTTTGTCGCAAATTGGCTCCAACGAATTATCAATTCGATAATCCAGTTGATGAGCGGGATAATCAAAATAATAATTTGAACGCCGCGGCTGAGACTTTTAAACCATTTCATGAGATTGACCTCCAATCTATGATAACTATCTCTTATTCTAAAATAACAACAAAAAATGTCACTTTTAAATTTTCACATTGCTTAACTTATTCGCAATAATATAGCCTTCGTGGTTATAAACATCTTTGCGGTTAAAACGATATTCAGACATGTCGGGTTTAACAACGACGCCTCCGGCTTCTTTTACGATAAGGACACCGGCCGCAATATCCCATTCTTTAGTCCTTGCGGACATCCGATATGACAAATCAGCCGTCCCTTCAGCGATTGCTCCGAATTTTAAAGCAGCGCCTCTTTCGGCAACGCTGGAAATCAGATCGCGGTTTTTGTTGATCAACTTCTCTTCTTCTTCATTCTTAAATGAGCGAGAAACAAGGACTCTGAGTTGATCATCTCGATCGGATACATGAATCAAAATCGGTTTGCTGTCGGCTTTTTCTAAATACGCGCCGCGATCCTTAAGAGCCGTGTACATATAGCCTAAAATAGGTGCATTGATGACCGCGGCTACAACTTGATGCTTATAGGCAAGCGCGATATTGGTCGTAAATTCTCCGTTTCTAGCGACAAATTCTTTAGTTCCATCTACCGGATCGACAATAAAGACATAATCATTTTTAAGACGTTCTAAATCATCCTTGCTTTCTTCTGTTAAGAAAGCATAAGTCGGAAAACGCTCATGAAGAAAGGAACGGATGAAAGCATCGGCTTTTTTATCGGCTTCCGTCACCGGCGAATTGTCGTCTTTAATTTCAACGTCGAAATTACTTTCATAAACTTCTTTGATGATTTTAGAAGAGAGAACCGCTGCTTCTTTCATCGCCTGAAGTTCTTTTTGAAAAGTCATAGACTTTCCCCCTTTTGGCTTATTTTACACGCCAAGAGGGGGATAATCATCAACTCTTGTTTAGAAATAGATCCCTGTTGGGAGTTCGAAAGGAAGAAGTTCGCCGGTAAAGACTTCGGGAGTTCCAGCCTCTAAAGTGTAACTATATGATGTGTTATCGTAATCGCTTTGGGTTTGTAAAGTGACGCTAGTTAAGGCATCATCAGTGAACATCAATGTTAAATTGCTTGTTTGATAATCAACTACTTGATAAGAAACATGCATATTGGTTCCATTTTTATTGCCACCAACATAAGTGATGGTCCGTCCCATTTCCTCGTCGACGCCAAACCCGGAGCTGACAATGCTTTGCAATGTGCTGTCAACCATAAAATTAAGTCCCATAGGTGTTGGAATAAAGTAATCGGACCATGTGATAGTCAAAGCACTGACAGGATCAAATAACGATGACATGTTGGTTTCGCCGACGTAATTACGAATTTTAATGCCTTCTTCATCGTAGTTGATTTGACGGATTGTTTCGAGACTTGTTGCACCATCAACACTAGCAATAGTGCCCTCATCAATGACGATACTATCTTGATAAAGAGTTACAACGCCATCTTCGTCGGTTTCTCCCATCGGTTCATAATAAATCGGGTCGTAATAATTTTGATATTCGTTATGATAGGTAACTCTAATTGTGTTTTCAGCATAGGCCATGATGTTTTTCGCTAAATCTAGAGCGGTAGTTTCGTCAATTTCTCCATCAGCAATATCAAGAATTTCCGGAATAACACCTGTAATATTTTTCTCTGGAATATTCTCTAAATTAATCGAATCAATTGTTCCCGTAAACGAGTCGCCAACCACTAAATTTTCCGCGCGATAAATGCGAATGTTATTTGCGTGTTCGTTCGGATCAGCAGTCTCATCATAATCTAAATCGTAGATTAAATAACCGAATTCCAAAGACACAATCTCACGGCTGGGGGAAATTACAACTTCAGCATGCCCGAGTTCAGCACCACCATATTCGTAAGCAGGAGCAACTGCCTCGATACTAACGACAAAGTTATCGCTGTCTTTTTCAATAGTGATTTCGCCAATTGTAAAACCAAGACTCGGATTCCATACTGATTCAGAATCGGCAAAACAAGCATAAACATCGGCAAACAAAGCTCCTAGATTGTCGCTGATCAGCGATGCATTAGAGAAAGGACTTGTCTCTAAAACTTCATAATATGAATCTGAATCTGGTCCTTCAGAATTTTCGATTTCAAGAGCATGAGCATAGTATTTATCAGTCAACGGATAGCTGGCGTAGCGCCCAGTTTTGCTCGCCGCTACTACTGGTTCCATGATTCCAGTTAATGAGTCGTATGTGTAATCAGCCTCGGCACCATCAACATAATTACGCATGGCAAATGTTGTTAAATCATTGGTCATCACGTCTCCAGTAATAAAATTATCAAGATAGGCACGCGTGCTATACGTATAGGAAACATAGCTTTTTTGACTGGCTTCTTGAAGAATCACTAATGCCGTTTCTTCATCAAGTTCCGTAAGAGGTGGAAGTTCAGAAGAACTTGATTCTTCGCTAGAAATAGAAGAGAAAGAAGAGGAAGAAGAGGAAGAAGAAGTGTCTGTGGTAGCACTACTCACAGAACTAGATGAGGATTCGCCTCCTGAGCAGGAAGCCAGGCCCAATGCTGCAAGAGCAATGAGCAAAGGTATTTTTTTCATTAGATAACCTCGCTTTCGTTACAATCTTTAAGTAAAAACAGCAAACGTCAATAATTTTTCTTCATTTTTACTGATTATCAAAAAAACGGAGCCAATTGAGGCTCCGTCTTCTTCTTTTAATTTTAACTACTTAGCGAACTTCTTTGCGTTTCTTCATGTAGAAGAAAGCACCGCCTAGAGCCGCAACTCCAAGAAGAGCACAAGCAACAATTAAGATTGTGTCGTTGCTGCTATTATTGCCATTAACAATGCCAGCATTACCGACATTTTCACCGGCCAAAACATTATTGATAGCTGCGATCTTCTCGCCAACATTTAAGAGGTTGAAACTCCGCTTTGCATCACCTGGATTTTGATAGTCATCAATCATAATGCTATCGATGTAACTATTCTCGCCTAATGAATTATAGGCATCAGCGGCGTTTTGAAGGTTCGTGATATTTTCAGCACTTGTGTCACAAACATCAACGCTTTCGATCGTTCGCGCTGCTCTTACAGCTGCGCCAGCTTCAGCATTGATATCCGCATAAACGTTGATGCTATTGATGTAGAAGACACCGTCTCCGGTTTCAGCTTTATCAATATGCAAATTGATGTGTCCTAAGGACGGGGTGCCCGTGAAGACGAAAGTTTGAAGAGAACTTCCCTCTAAGGTTGTATCAGTTGAAGTAAATTCAGTGCCGCCGACGCTTAAGGAAACAATTCCTTCAGTTCCGCTATTTCCAGCTAAAACCACTTCAACTCTCGTGACCAAAGATCCAGCCTCTGTTCCAAGGAAGAGTTCGCTTCGGAAATCTAAATATGAAGCTTGAGAATTGCTAATTCCAATATGCAAGCCTCTGTTATTATCAAATGCTGAAATAGAAGCATCACTATAAATGCTCCAGTTGAGCCCACCTAAAGAACTTGTTAATCCGGCAGGCGGAATAGCGCCAGCTTCATAGTCAGTCTCACGTAAGGTATAAGAATAAGCCGGCGAGGCAGAGACATTAATCTCATAGGAGGCTTCGACAGTAACATCGTTTTCAGAATAGGTAACGACGACTGTTTGAGGACCGTAACTATCGAAAATGTGTCCCTCTTCAATGCTTGTCGTGTAATTATCAACAACCTTGGTCACACCGGTCGTGTCATAAGCAGTGACGATCAAACCTTCCGTTGTGAAGGCATCTAAAGCATGATATTCAGTCTTAACGCCGTTTGTGTTGAGTTCGATGTGATCAAGAGTTCCGAAAGATTCTGTGCTCACTGTGTAAGTAATTTCGATGGTGTTTACTTGAATTTGAGCTCCACTAGATGGCATTGTGAGAACAATAGGCATGCTAGTTGCAGTGGTTGCAGTAACAACATCTCCTGAAACACTATGATTAACGCCAGAAGACCAAGTAACTTCACTATTCAAACGAGAAGCATATGACGAGTTAGCAGCAGTAAATACAATTTGCTTTAGAATTACGCTCGGGCTAGTCGGCGTAAATGTAATTCTATGTCTTTGATAAAACCGCATTTGGGAATAACTGAGATTGATTGGGTTACTGCCGCTATTTTGTTCCCATGTAGCAGTAATGTAATTAGGAATCGCCCAAGATGCTGTCGCTCCGCCTCCTGTGGCAACTATCACACCTTCTGGGATGCTTCCATATTCCGGGCTAACTAAAGTGTAAGTGCCTTCAATAGTAGAACTAACTTCGACATTAAATGTTGTAGAAACAGAACCATAGGTAACCGTGACCATTTGAGTGCCAGCAGCTTCCAAAACCGTTCCTTCTTCAGGATCGAAAGTGCAGAAATCAGTAACAACGATGGTTGATTCATCAGCAAAAGTTGCTGTCACAACAATTCCGGTGTAGTCGATGGATTCACCAATGGCATATTCAGTCACAGACGGCAAAGTCGTAACGGCGATTGATGTCGCTTCACGTTTTGTTACTGTAATTCCACTATATGTAGCGGTAACAGAGCTTCCGTCCAAATTTGTGTAAGTAGCAGTAACCTCTGTCGTTTCTGTTGTCAAAGGATTAGGTGTCCATACAACGTCCTGCGTAACATCGAGAGTTGTGCTATCGCTCATGGAGGCCGTAACAGTTAAACCTGTCGCATCAAACGCCTCTCCTTCATAGTAATTGAGCTTTTCAGCAGTTCCAGAAATGGAAATTCCGGTCGCTTTAGCGACATCAGCTTTTTTAAAAATAGCAAGATCTTGCTGATTCGCGTTGCCGTAGCAAGCAAACCTAGGACTGCCGTTGTTATAAGAAAGGATACGCGCCGGAGTAGCTGTAGAAGTAATAACAGCGACATTGTCAGAAATAGCGATGTCCCATTCGTACTCAGAATCGCTTGTATTTAAAGAATTGCCAGAATCCCAATACAGGTAACCTGCATCTAAATTATCAACGTGTAATAGATAATGGCTATTCTCCGTGATTGTAATTGTTAACTCGGCTGTTTGACTGGTGGCGATAAATTGGGTGTTATTCTCAGTAAAAGAAACGTTTACTGAGTTACGATAACCATCACCACCGGTATTGTGGCTTCCCATTACACACGTGAAATTTTGGTTAGCAATTACAATAGAATCGCCACTTTGAAGTTCACCAACATCCGTGACAAGCGTATAGACATCGCCCGCCGCGGCATCAACAAAAGGAGTATCAAAAGCGCTAGAACTTAGACCCCCCCCAACTAATCCTAGAGCAAGTAAAGTTGAACTTAACCCTAGAAACGTCTTTCGACTTTTTCGCATTCCGATATACCTCCTTAGTTTTTATACGGTTCAGGATGCTGGCAAGAAGGGATTGCTCAATGAATTCACTAATCGACATATATGAATCCAAAGCAAACTGGTTGCCTAAATAATTGTAAAGCAATAAGTAACAAAGAGAAACCCTATCTTGTCTCTTTGCCCAAAGATAATAGATGATTGCTCATCGTTATTTGCTCTCCACCATCTATATAAAGAAAGAAAACCCGGGATTTCCCGAGTTTTCTCTTCCACTATTCAGCTTTATTGATGCAACCAAAGACTTCGCAATGTTTTCTCATCGTTTCTTGGATGCCAGCCTTGCCAGGTCCAATAATCTTTCGTGGATCATAGACGTCTTTATCTTTCGCGATCACTTCGCGCACAATCCGCGCCCAATATTGCTGGCATTCAGTGTTGACGTTGATTTTGCAAGTTCCGCGCTCAATGGCCATTTTGAGTTGGAAATCTGGAATTCCGCTTCCGCCATGGAGAACGAGCGGAATCCCGACCAACTGATGAATTTCTTCCATTTGAGGGAATCCGAGTTTTGGCTCGCCGTGATATGGTCCGTGGACTGATCCTAAAGCCGGCGCTAAACAATCAATGCCCGTTTCTTTAACCAAACGGACGCATTCTTCCGGAATCGCATACATTGATTCAGCGACGACATCATCTTCTTGTCCGCCGACGCGACCAAGTTCAGCTTCAACGGAAACTCCGCGTGGATGAGCATATTCAACAACCTTTTTGACAAGGGCGATGTTCTCCTCTAACGGATAATGCGAACCATCAATCATCACGCTTGTAAAGCCGGCGTCAATCGCGTTTTTGCAAACTTCAAAACTGCTTCCGTGATCGACATGAAGAGCTACTGGAACACTGATGTTTTTGTCCTCAATATAGCCTTTCACCATGCCGACAATTGTGTGCCAGCCGCCCATATAACGCATCGCGCCTTCTGAAACTCCGAGAATCACCGGCGTTTTTAAAGTTTGGGCCTCGTCGAGAATCGCGCCGACCCATTCAACGTTATTGATGTTGAATTGTCCGACCGCGTAATGCTCCTTTTGTGCTTTTAGAAGCATTTCTTTCATGCTCACTAATGCCATTTTTTTCTCCTTTTTTATCTATCTTATTTTTAGATAGCTAGCCGACAAGCGAAGCGACATCTTCATCGATGCCCTTATTCTCGCTTTCTTCCTCGCCTTCTAATTCATCATCCTCTGGCAAGGTTTCGCCTTTAATCTCAGCGTCGAATTCCTTCTCTTCTTGCAAATCTTCAGCGTCAGATTCGCTTTCCTCCACATCGCTATAAACATCATTTACGTCAATGTGAACTTTTTCATAGGTGTGGCGCTCTCTTAAATCCCAATGATTATCCGTCAAAGCGACAAAGCGACCATCCATCGTTAAATCTGTATAGAACTTGCCGATTCGCGCTTTCATTTCTTCTTCGCTCATTGCAAGAGCTTTTGTAATTTGTTCATAAAGATCGGCAAACGATAAAGCTCCGTTTGCCTCCTTTAAGCAAATCTCGGCTTCATCCAACATACTCACGTTACGTTCCATTATTTTTACTCCTTTGCTATTCTACTACATTTTTTCGTAAGCATTCACCCCTAGAAGTCTAAAGCCTTCCTTAAGGACGATTTTGATAGCTTTTATAAGCGCCAATCGAGCACCAGTCAACTCCTTTTTAACGGAATCGATAATCTTGTTCGCGGCATAATATTCATGCATCAAGCGCGCTAATTCATCAAGATAAGAAGCAAGTTTCCAAGGAGCTCTTTGAAGCGCGCTATTTTCAATAATTTCCGGGAAAGAAGCTAAATGTTTCAAAATTTTTGCTTCCTTCTCTGTATTTAAGAGATTCCCGTCGACATTCAACTGATATTCTTTTCCAAGTTCTAGTAACGATGCGCAGCGGGCGTGGGCATATTCAGCATAATAAAGCGGGTTGTCCTTGCTCTTTTTAACCGCTAAATCGATATCGAAGTCGACATGAATGCCGCTCGCGCGTTCCACAAACAAATAACGGACCGCGTCTTTCCCGACTTCTTCCACCAATTCTCGATGCGTGATGGCCTTTCCCGTCCGCTTCGACATTTTTACTTCTTGACCATCGCGATAAACGCGGACTAATTGATAGATATCAACCGCCAAAGAATCTTGGCTTTCTCCTAGCATCATCAAAGCTGATTTCAAACGATTGATATAGCCATGATGATCTGCACCCAATAAATCAACCAATAGATCCGCTCCGCGTTTCTTCTTTGAATAATGATAGGCAATGTCTGGCAAGAAATAGGTATAAACACCGTCGCTTTTGACAAGCGGACGATCCTTATCATCCAAGAAAGAGGTCGTTTTAAGATAAAGTGCCCCGTCTTTCTCATAGGTATAACCCTTAACTTTAAATTCAGCGAGAATTTTCTCAATGAGTCCTGAAGCGCGAATTTCTGATTCGCGGCTGTAAACATCATAACGGACTCCGAAGTCACTGAGATCGTTTTGAATTTTCTGAAATTCTTCTTGAATGCCGCGCGCCATGAACCACTTGAGATTTTCTTCGTTTTGTTCAAGTAATTCGTCGCCTTTCTCTTCTTTAATTTTCTCAGCGATCGCGATGAGATCGACGCCGTGATAATCGTCATCTCCCAGCTCGAGAGGATAACCGAAAAGCTCACGATAACGCGCTTGCAAGGAAAGCCCTAAGTGACGAACTTGATTGCCGCAATCATTGAGATAATATTCACGGATGACCTGATATCCGGCCTTCTCATAAATATTTGAAATCGTATCCCCTAAAACTGCCCCGCGCGTGTGTCCTAAGTGCAAGTCGCCCGTCGGATTCGCAGACACGAATTCAACATTTATCGTATAGTTTTTCTTCTTTCCGTCTCCGAAATGTTCGCCTTCTTCTAGAATCTTTTTCATGACATCCGCAAGAGAAGACTTCTTCAAGAAAAAGTTGAGAAACCCCGGACCCGCTACTTCAAGACGTTCAACGACATCAGAAGAGAAGTTATCCGCCACTTTTGTCGCTAATTCCAACGGTTTAAAGCCATACATCTTGGCGGTTTTTAAAACAATGTTAGAGGCATAGTCGCCATGCTTTGGATCTTTGCTGGCTTCGAGCGTAATTAAACGCGGATCTAAGGAGAGATTAAGGCGCTTATAGGAAGCGAGAATTCCTTCTTCAATGGCTTTCTGGTTTTCCATCTTTATCCTCCAACAATAAACTGACAATCGCTTTGACGGCGCGTCCTTCTCCGACACTGTCGAAACCTTCGTTCGTGCCGGCTTTTAAGGAAACGCGGTCAGCTTCTAATGAAAGAAGCGAGCATATATTTTCTTTCATTTTCTCTTTATAAGGAAGGATTTTTGGTCTTTCGAGAAGAAGATGAATGTCGACATTCGCAAGCGCGAAGCCTTTCTCTTTCACAAGACGATAAACTTCTTTGACAAGGAGAGATGAAGAAATCCCAGCATAACGCGCATCATCGTCAGGAAATAATTCTCCAATATCGCCTAAAGATGCAGCGCCTAAAAGCGCGTCCATCAAAGCATGATAGATGACGTCGCCATCTGAATGCGCAATCACGGCGCGTCCCGGAATCATGACGCCTGCCAAAGGAAAAAAGTCCCCTTCCTTAAAGGCATGAATGTCCTCTCCATAACCAATGCGATAGCCCATCAAACGTTAAACCGGAAAAAGACGACGTCGCCATCTTTCATCCGATATTCCTTTCCTTCTTGCCGGAGTTTGCCTTTCTCGCGAATCAATGTTTCGCTTCCTAACTCCTTTAAATCTTCATAACTATAGACTTCAGCTCTGATGAAGCCTTTTTGAAAATCGCTATGAATTAAGCCTGCGCATTCCGGGGCTTTCATTCCTTCTTTAAAAGTCCAAGCGCGACATTCATCAGTCCCGACCGTAAAAAACGTCGATAAGCCTAGAAGACGATAAGCAGCCTTGATCAAGCGATCCAAACCAGATTCTTTAATATTGAGGGAGGAGAGAAATTCTTTTTTTTCTTCGCTTGAAAGCTGCGAGATTTCCTCTTCAAGACGACAAGAAATCGCCAAAGCGTAGGTTCCTTCCTGTTCCGCGATTTTTTCAACTGTCTGAAAATAAGCTTCGCTAGAAGGCGTATCGTCGACATTAGCAACGTAAAGAATCGGTTTCAGAGAGAGGAGGAAAAAATTCTTACGAGCGTATTCCAATTGCTCCGCATTTAATTCATGACAAGTTCTCGCGCTTTTGCCCGCTCCGAGCGTTTTTTCAAGAGCCCGCAAAATAGGCATTTCAAAACTAGCAACTTTGTCGTGAGCGACGCGCGCTTTGATTTCTTGCTTGGCGATGCGATTTTGAACACTCTCGTAATCAGCCATCGCTAGTTCTAAATCGATCGTTTCAATGTCCCGTCGCGGATCAATGCTCCCGTCGACATGGACGATATTCGGGTCATCGAAACAACGGACAACCTCGATGATCGCGTCTGACTCGCGAATCGCCGCTAAAAAGCGGTTCCCAAGTCCTTCGCCTTTGCTCGCCCCTTTAACAAGACCGGCAATATCATAAAATTCAAAAGAAGCCGCAACTTTTTTCTTCGGCTTAAAGTGATCGTTGAGCCATTCTAGACGCGCATCGGGAACATTGACGACCCCGGTGTTAGGATCAATCGTTGCAAACGGATAATTCTCCGCTAAAACATGCGAATTCGTAATGGCATTAAATAGAGTGGATTTTCCAACATTGGGCAATCCGACAATTCCAGCTTTCTCGGGCATCTTTTCTCCCTTCCTAGGGATTATAGACGAAAAAAGAAAGAAAAACTAAAAAAGCCCTCTTCCGAGGGCAGAAAATTCAAACTTTCAGTCTAATTTTTTGATGTTCTGAGCACGTGGACCTCTTTCGGATTCTTGAACTTCGAATTCGACATGTTCGCCGGCGTCAGCAGTTTTGTAAGAGTCCATCAAGAGAGAAGAGAAGTGAAAGAAGTAGTCACGGCCGTCTTCAGCATGAATGAAGCCATACCCTTTCTCCTTGTTGAACATCTTGACTGTACCTTTCATTGAGCGAAAAACCTTCCTGGCAATATGCCACCGAAGAATATAGCATATTTACTCAAAAAAAGGCGGAAATATTCTCTTTTCTAAAATCATTTCCCGCTCAAGTCCTCCTTTTTCAAATTTAAGAAGAGGAAGAAAGAAGAGATCAGAAAGGCAACCACCATTAAAAGGAAGGAAAGAAGAAGCGGAGAAAAGTCCAAAACCATAACTCCCCCGCTCGAGAAAGAAGAAGCGATTCCCCGATTGATCAAATTCTCTAAAATCAAAAGAAGGAAGGAAGAAGAAACAAAAGACGGAAGCAAAAGAAGAAGGACTGCGCTTTGATAAGCGCGCAAAATCGCGCTTTTTTGATAACCTAAATGAAAAAGCTCCAATCCCACCTTAATTAATTCCTTCCCTAAGAGGAAAATCGTCACCACCAACAAAAGCGAGGAGAAGATAAAAGAAGAAAAAGAAACAACGCCTAAAAGAAAAGTTAAATAACCGCTGACATCAGAAATTGCTTCTTCGAGCACAAAAGACGGCATTACGAAATCATAGGAAGGATATTTTTCCTTGAAATGTGCAAGCGTTCTCTCTGAATCAACGTTCTCTTTGAGATTCAATAAAATGCTTTGAAAAGGCAGATCGAAAGAAGAGATTCCCAAATGCTCACGAAAAAAGTCAATTGTCCAATATTGATCGCCATATATTTTATATTCTTCATTTTCAACAACGCCTACGACTTTTAAAACTTTTTGATGCTGGTAAAAATAAGTCTTTTCGCCGCTTTGAAAGGCCGTTTCTAATAACAAAAGATGAAGGAACGATGGCGAGGAAAATTTATCGGCTAAAGAAGAGGAAATCGCAATCTCATCGAGGCTCAATGGTTTGCGTCCGCTTATGATTCTTTCGAAATCAGAAGAGAAAAGAAGATTTTCAGAACGCGGCAAAAGATAATTTCCAAGTACGACATCATTTGATAAATCTAAAGAGAGAACATCGAGAGGCGAAGAAAAGACCTCGCTGAAATCCTTGACTTTATCAAGTTCCTCTTTCTTATCGCTTATAAAAAACGGATCGCTGAAACCTTGCGATAACGCCTCCGGATAAAAAGAATAGGTATTCATGGAATGAAAAGAAAAAGAAGAAAGACTCTTCTCCTCTTTTAAAGAATCATGGATTTCTTTTTCATCGCTTTGAACTGAATTCCAATAAAGATAATATCGCTTGTATAACGTCTCTTTCCCCGGCTCTAAAAGCGTTCCTAAATAACGATAGGAAAGCGGATCAAAGACATAACGATCGTATTCAGAATACTTTCTTAATTTTTGCAAAAAATCGTTGGTGTTATTCTTTGGCCTTAGATATGGCACTTTCCATAAAATCCAGGGATAGGTTAAATCTTCATGATCGTTTGTTGGAAAACGCATTTTCTCTTCAATCATCATTTGATTCCAAAGTCGATCATAATGATAAATAGTCGGAACTTCCGCGCGTGTAACAGCGACAATTTTTAAAAGTTGTTCATCATGATATTTCCAATTCGAGTTCTGAAATTTAAAAAGGAGAGGCAACGGCTTCTCTTTTAAAAACAGCCCTAAGTTCTCATAACTTCTGAGAATCCTTAGATGATAACAAAGATTCGCCATCTGTTCATACGGTAACCCTAGAACAATTTGCTCGCTTTCTAAAACGCTGGGCAAGGACGGATAATATTCTTTATCCAAATAATCGTCTAACCATTGGAAATCATTCAAACTGCGGAAACTCAAAGAAGGAATCAATTGTTCTTCTGTTCCTTCTAGTAAAATATAGGCTCCATTTTCCTCTGGAAAAAACGTTTCGAAATTCGCCAAATAGCCGACGCCAAACCCTTTTACTAATTCGGGAAGAAAATTTGTTAATTTTTCTGCTTCTTCAAGGGGACAAGAATATTTTTTGCTGTACGTCTCCGTAACTTTCTTTTGCATGATGATTTCATTTTCGCCGCTCAAACGATGGAAAGATGACCAAAGAGAGTTTTCAAGCGATGTCGCTACATGAAAAGTCAAGCCTAGCGTCAAAAGCGAAAAAGAAAGAAAAGCTCCTACAAACAAATAACGAAAACGATGCCCTTTGAAATATGCGATGGCAAAATCGAAAAAATGATAAATTCTTGGTTTTCTTTCCTTCTTTGATTCAAGAGGCAAAATGTATGGAAGAGGTTCGCTTTTGATTTCTTCTTTTCTTTGAAGTGTGATTTTCCCTTCTTCTAAAACATAAATCTCGTCAGCGTAACGATTTAAAAGCTCTAAATCGTGGGAAACGACAATCACAAGGGCATTGCTACTATAATTCCTTAAAACTTTGAAAACGAAATGCGCGTTGACCTCGTCGAGCGCGGATGTCGGTTCGTCCGCTAAAAGAAGCGTCGGTTCTTTCATTAAAGCGCGTCCTAAGGCTAAACGTTGACGTTCTCCTCCCGATAATCTTTTTACAGGTATTTTGCTCACTTCTTTCAAAGAAAAAGCGGCTAAAAAATCTTGCGCTCTCTTTTTCTTTTTCAAGGTTTTTCCTTTAAAACCTTTTAAGGGCAAAAGGAGATTATCTAAAGCGTTTTCATCTTCCAAAAGAGTGGCTTTCTGCTCCAAAAAACCGATGTTTTTATAACGAATTTTCGTTATGTTCTCCTTTTTCAGTTTGCTAAAATCTTGAAATCCGAGAACAATTCTTCCTTCATCGGGAGAAAGAAAACCCGCCAATAAATTTAGAAGGGTCGACTTTCCAGAACCAGAAGCCCCATAAATGCCGATAAAACCTTGAGATTTAAATTTCAAAGACACGTTGTTTAAAACTGTTTCGCCATTAAAACTCTTATAAACGTTTTCAAGGATTAAAAACTCTTTATTCATCTTGAAGTTCCCTTTGCAATGAATTTCTAAGCGAAAAGAAAAGAGGAATGCCATAGCCTCCAAGATTTAAAATGATCGAAAGAAGAAGCGCGCCAATTATCGGGAAAAACGGAATGTTGAAAGCGGATAAATAAGGAATCGTTGCTAAATTATGAATTTGAAATTCTTGGAACAACAAGGAAGAAAAAAGAAGCGACAATGGATAAGAACAAAATAGAGCCATGATCGCTGCCGATAAAGAAAGGATGAAAACTCTCTGAAGATAGAAAAAATACAGCGAGCTTTTCTTCGCGCCTAAACTTCTCAAAATCGCGCTTTCTTTCTTCTCGCGATAAAAATAACTGGCCGCTAAAGAATAAATGAGAAAAGCCGCCACAAGAAAAGAAGCAAGAAGGAAAGGAAAAATAAAAATCTGGAATCCGGTTAAAAGAGAGAGGCAACTTTCCGTTTTTTCCCAGCCTTCTGAACTCAAAGCGTAATTAGAAGTCTCTAATTCTTTAATTCGCATAACCTCTTCTTTTTCATCGGGAAAAAGCCAAAGATTATAACTGGTAACGGGATTGTCTCCTTCGCTTTCTAAAAGAAAATCATAAAGCGTTGTTGTCTTAGAATTTTCATCTTCATCAAAAGGAATAAAGCTTTCTTTAAGAAGCGATGAAAAGAAATCATATTCACCATAAATACGAGGACTATTAAGAAAAGAAAATTCTTCAATGATTCCCTCAATCAAAAGCGAGAAAGATAATTCAACTTTTCTAATTCGCCCCTCATATTCAAATTCAACATCATATTCAAAATCTAGACATTGACCGATTTCTAAATGCGGGTAAAGCCTGAGAAAGCAGTCATTGAGATAGACTCCGTCCCAAGCGTGAAAAGATGTGCTTCTCTTTAAAACCTGACATTGGCTAAGATTAATCACCTTCTCTAAATGAGGGAACATCAAGAGTTCGTAATCGACAATCTCCTCTCCTTTTATCGTCACATCATGCGGTAAAAAATATGTAAAATTCAAAGCGACGTCAACTTCAGCTACTGATGCTAAAAAATTCCTTACTTCTTCGAGATTTGGACGTTGATTTTTAATGAGCACAAGCGGAGATTCATCGCTTCTTATCGTTTCTTGTTCGGTGATTTCTACGCGGAAGTTCGTGAGATTTTTCCATGCCTCGCTTTCAAGATTTTGACTTGAATACAAAAAGCCAAAGCCCAAAAGGAAGAAAAGAATCGTGAAAAAAGAAGTTAAAAAAGTTAAGAAGGATGAAAGCGAACGTTTTCCTCTTCTTCTATAATAAGCGACCCAACTTTTTTCTTTTTTCACTTTTGCATGACCTTTTCTAGCTTCCCGTTTTGGAGATATAGCAAGGCATCGCCATACGTAGAGGCATTCTTTTGATCGTGAGTCACGAAAATCACGAGTATTTTTTGGCTTATTTTTCGAAGATAAGAGAAGATTATCTGTCCGTTTTTCTGATCGAGAGATCCAGTAGGTTCATCAGAAAAAAGAACGCGCGGATGATTGATAATCGCCCTTAAAAAAGCTACACGCTGCTTCTCGCCCCCTGAAAGAGTTCTTACTACTTGCCGTTCTTTATTTTTTAACTGCACCTCTTCCAAAAGTCTTTTAACCTTCTTTTCAGTTTCAAAATAAGAATTACCGGCGATAAGAGACGGCAAGGCGATGTTATGAAAAACATTCTCGTTCTCTAAAAGATGAAACTTTTGATAGAGAAAACCGGTCTTTAAATTATGATATTCGTCGATTTCCTTCTCTTTCAGTTCATTTAAAGGAACGCCATTATAAAATATGGTACCCTCGCTCGGCTTTTCATTTAATGACAATAAATTTAATAATGTGCTTTTTCCTGATCCTGAGGCGCCAAGAACCGCGACCATCCCACGCTTCGGAAAAGTATAAGAAAAATTCTTTAAAGCATAAATGTCGCGCGATCCATCCTTATATTTTTTCGTCAAATTGAAGGCTTTTAACACGTTTTCTCCCCTTCTTAATTAGAGAGAAAAACACGCTTATGCCCTTTATTTTATTTCTTCTAGATGATGTGAAATAACGCGTTTGATGCTCTCGTTAAAATGTCCGCGATCCATCATGATGATATTCTTGCAAGCTAGACAACGGATTTTGATGTCCGCTCCGACACGAACTATTTGAAAAAGATGATTTTTACTTCCGCATGGGTGCGGTTTTTTCATTTCGACTTCGTCATATAAAGCGTATTCGATCACTCCCATGGTTCATCCTCCATCTTCTTAGCCATCGGAATTTTCGGTAAGCCGGGCATCGTGACGATATTTCCGGATAAAGGAACCACAAAACGCGCACCATGTTTCACAATAAATTCACGAACATGAAGATAATGATTTTTTGGCACTCCTAAAAGCTTCGGATCATCGCTTAAAGATGCTGGAGTTTTGGCAACGCATAAAGAATAATGGTTGGCTCCGCTTTCTTCGATTTCCTTCAATTGTTCTTCAGCTTTCTCGCTATATATAACTCCATCCGCCCGATAAATTTCACGCGACAAAATTTCTAAACGTTTACGAATGCCTAATTCATTTTCAAAAAGCGGTTTGAAATGAGACTCCTTCTCTTTTAGATTTTTTAAAACTAAATTCGCAAGTTCAAGCGCGCCTTCTCCGCCCTTTCTAAAACTATCAGTGACTGCCATTTCTAGATGATGCGCGTTAGCCCATTCTTTCATGACTTGAATTTCTTCTTCGCTGTCGCTTGCAAAGAGGTTGAGGTTCAAAATCACCGGCAAAGAGTATTTAGACATATTCTCATAATGAACTTCTAAATTTGTAAGGCCTCTTTTCAAAGCCTCGGTATTCGGAATGCTTAAATCAGAAAACGGGACACCGCCATGAAGTTTCAAGGCACGGATTGTGGCAACTAAGACCACTAAATCTGGATGTAGTTTCCCGAGCGGCGCAACAATATCCAAAAACTTCTCAGCTCCCAAATCGCTTCCAAAACCAGCTTCAGTGATCGTGATAGGCGCTAAGCGAAGAGCCATCTCCGTCGCCAATAAAGAATTACACCCGTGGGCGATATTAGCGAAAGGCCCGCCATGAACTAAAACCGGGTTTCCCTCTAAAGTCTGAACTAAGTTTACTTCTAAAGCGTGCTTTAAAAGTCGCATGCAAGCATGTGTGAGTTTTAAATCTTTGACGGTAATGGGACGATCATCGCGCGTATAGGCAACTACCATCGCTCCGATCCTCTTTAAAAGGTCATCCGCGGATTCTGCTAAACATAGAAGCGCCATCGGCTCGCTCGCAACCGTAATTTCAAAACCTGAATTATGGGCTGGGCCGTCTTTTGTTCCTCTTGCAACTTCAACTTCACGCAAAGCCCGGTCATTAACGTCTAAAACACGTTTTAAAATCACTTTGTCTGGGTCGATATTTAGTTCTGAATTTCGATAAATTTCATTGTCGATGACTGCTGAAATCAAATCAACAACGCTTGTTAAAGCGTGGATGTCGCCCGTAAAATGCAAATTTATTTCTTCAGAAGGATAAATTGACGCCAAGCCGCCGCCAGTCGCTCCGCCTTTCAAACCGAAAACAGGACCTAAAGCCGGTTCTCTTAAACAGAGCAACGCCTTTTGTTTCAAGCGTCCAAGTCCCTCTGATAAAGCAATAGAGGTCGTCGTTTTTCCTTCTCCGGCTTTAGTCGGAGTAATCGCCGTGACCAAAACGAGCTTCCCATAAGGCTTATCTTTTAAACTTTCTTGAAAATTACGGGAAATTTTTGCGATATCGCGCCCATAAGGTATCAGAGCCTCATGAGGAATCCCGATTTCCTCTCCAACAGAAAAAATGTCTTTAATCATTTTTCACGGCTCCTTTCATTAATGACAAGATAATATGATACGCCAAAAAAAGCCCTGCAGTAGAAGGAACCAGCATATAAGAAGAAATTGGTGTTTTTTTAAGAGGCATTTCTTTTGAATAAACGACATTAACCTTCTTTAAATCAAAATTGTTAATGCGCAAAAGATGCCGAAACTTCTTGGCCAAAGGGTCTATTGTCGTTTTATCTAAAGTCGTAATTTCTAGTTGCCGCAAATCATAACGATTGCCCATGCCGAGAGAAGAGATTAAAGGAATCCGTCGATTTTCGCTTATACCTACTAAAATTAATTTGCCTTCCAAGTCATCAATTGCATCGACAATAAAGTCAAAATCGTCAGATAAATATTTATCCGCATTCTCTTTGTTCAAAAACTCTCCGGCTGAAGATATTTCTATTTCTTTATTGATGAGGCGCAAATGCTTAGTGGCAGCATCCACCTTTTTTATTCCTAAATCTTCCCGTGTATAAAGAATTTGGCGGTTTAAATTGCTCTCTTGCACTACGTCTCCGTCCATCAAAAAGAAGTTTTGAAAACCAGTTCGAGCAAGAGCTTCTAAACAAGTTCCGCCGACGCCGCCCAAACCGATAATCGCAATTCTTTTGTTTTTAAAAAGATTTATAGTGTCCGCCCCAAATAGTTGTTCAGTTCGCGTTAAAAAAGATTCCATTTGTTTATTTTGCACGCTTTCTCACTAAAAGAGAAAGTCTATTCAAGGAAAAATTCATCAATTTTTTCTTTTATCTCCGGTAAGTCATGAACAGTTATAAGATGCGGGAACTGATGACGGAAGAAAGTTCTTTGCCGCTTGACGTATTGATTAGTATGAATGTTGATGAGATCTTTCAATTGATCAAGCGAAATAATTCCTTCGTAATATTCCTTTAATTCTTTGATTCCGATCGCTCGGAAAGCGGGACTGTTTTGAGGATATCGCTCATAAATATTCTTAAATGCATTTAAAAAATTCTCCTCAAAAATAAGATTGGTGCGTTCCTGAATTCTCTTTTTCAGAAGTTCGTGATCAATATCTAAAAAGAGAAAGAGAGTCGGATAAAGGAAATCTTGTTTTTGAAGTTTGAGGATTTCGCTTTTATTGATGCCTCTTTCACGAAATATCGTCAGGGCACGAAGAACTCGCACACGATTGTTTGGGTGGATTTTCTTTGCATCTTCCGGGTCAATTTCTCGTAATCGCCGATAGAGTTCTGCGTTGTCCAATTTTTCAAGATCGCTTATGTCAATTTTATGTTCTGATTGAAAATCATAATCAAAAAGAAGGCTTCGCAAATAAAGACCACTGCCGCCAACGACTAAAGGAATTCGCCCTTGCTCCCAAATTTCATGAAGACTCTTTCTTCCTAAACACTGATAGTCCGCGATTGAAAAAGGCGTATCTGGTGACAAAAAATTGTAGAGAAAACTGCCCTCTAGATTCGTCGGCATCGATGTGATGCGCCCGATCTCCTTATAGACTTGAAAGGCATCTCCGTTCAATAAAGAGAATGGATATTCCGTCAATAAAGAGTCTGCTAAAGCACTTTTCCCGCTTGCAGTCGGCCCAGACAAAACGACGATTGCTTTTCTCATAAATCTTTGAAAAGCTCGCTGATTAAGGAAATTTCATCCTCAGCCATATCTAATTTGGCATTTCGATTTTTAAAAAGCGGGTCTTCTTCAATTTCTCTAATTAAACGATAATAATCGTCCTTCAAACCTTGATCGTTCGGCGATGCAAGCATTGTTTCTTTATATTTTTTTAATTCAAGGAACTTCTTTTTCAAAGATGAATTTTCTATTTTCTTCTCGTCGTTAATCCGCTCTTTTAACAGGGGATCAAGCGAGAGAAGATAGGCGCTTTTTTTCGCTTTGATGATTAACGGATCTTCATTTAAAACACCCAAAAGAGAATAAACGTGAGATTCGTTGATTTTCACCGGCGCGATTGTCCCGATGAGATATTCAGGCCCCATGAAATTGACTGGTTTTCCGTTTGCGGTATGGCCGACAAGCATTCCGCTTCCTTTTTTAGCGATTCCTTCAACTAAAACATCTTGAACAGTCCCGAGAAGAGAATCGCTATGGAAAGATGTTGCTTTCTCAACCACTTCCTTCAAGCGCGAGAAGCGTTCCCGCGTAATTGGAGAAGGAACTTGCTCCCATTTCGCTGCGGGCGTCCCTTTGCGAGGACTATATATAAAGGTGAAAGCGCTGCTGAATTTAACTTCATCGACTAAAGAAAGCGTCTCAGAAAATTCCTCTTCCGTTTCGCCGGGAAAACCAACGATGATATCGGTCGTAATAGCTAAATCGGGGATTTTGTTTTTTAATTTTTGAACAAGTTCCAGATACTCTTCGCGTGTGTAACGTCTTCCCATTCTTTTAAGGCAAGAGGTGCTGCCGGATTGAACTGGTAAATGGAGCCAAGGAATGATGTTTTTATGAGTAGCCATCACTTCGATTGTCTCATCACTCAGCTGCGAAGGATAAGAAGTCAAAAAACGGACACGCGGAATTCCAAGTTCTGCGACTTTTTTAAGAAGCACTGCAAAATTAATCGCGGGATCTTTAAAATCCAATCCATAAGCGTCAACGTTTTGTCCAAGAAGCGTAACTTCAAGAAAACCTTCCTCTTTTAAATTTTGGCATTCGCGCAAAACATCATCCATCATCCGACTGCGTTCACGCCCGCGAAGATAAGGGACGATGCAATATGTGCAGAATTTATCACATCCATAGGAAATGTTGACGAATGCTTGAAAAGAAGAATAACGAAGGGACGGCAAATCCTCAACAATGAGACCAGAGACGGAAGGCGTTGCGACAACCGGCTTTTTTCTCTTTAAATAATCCTCAAGATGCTTTAATAAATACGGCACCTCGTGCGTTCCTAAACAAAGAGAAAGCCATGGATAACTTTTTAAAAGTTTAGCCGGAATCCCTTCTTCTTGGACGACACAACCAGAAACTATCAAAATGAAATCGCGATTTTTCTCCCAATTCTCCTTAAAAGAGCCGATTTCTCCATAAATTTTTTCTTCAGCATTTTCGCGGACAGCGCAAGTGTTGATAAGCGCTAAATCAGCCTTTCGCGGATCATCGGTTTTTTTAAGACCTGCCATCAACAAAAGACCATCAAGCGTTTCCTCGTCGCGAACGTTTGCTTGACAGCCGAACGTCTTAGCATAAAACAGTTTGCCGCTTAACTTCTCTTTGACTAAAGTCGGAATTTCTAACGCTAATTTTTCACGTTTGATTTCGCTGTTTTTAAGCATTTTATCCTCATCTTATTTAGCAGTCTCAACCGCGCGATATTCGCGAATGACCGAAACTTTGATTTGACCTGGATATGCCATTGTCGTTTCGATTTTATCGCGCATCTCTTGCGCCATCTTCACAGCCTCAGCATCTGACACCTTTTCGGGAATGACCATCACGCGCACTTCTCGCCCTGCCTGCATTGCATAAGCTTGTTGGACACCATCGAAGGAATTAGCAATTTCTTCCAACTGCGTAATCCGCTTAATGTAAGCATCCATCGTTTCGCTTCTAGCTCCCGGACGGGCAGCAGACAACGTATCAGCCGCTTTCACTAAATAAGCGATGACACTCTTCGGTTCCACTTCGCCATGATGCGATTCAATCGCATTGATAACAACTTCCGGTTCATTGTATTTGCGGGCCAAATCCGCTCCTAAAGCCACGTGCGAACCTTCAACTTCAAAGTCGAGAGCCTTGCCAATATCGTGCAAGAGGCCCGCTCGCTTTGCTAAATTTTGATCGAGTCCTAATTCAGCGGCCATTAAACCTGTTAAATGCGCGACTTCTATTGAATGTTCAAGAGCGTTTTGCCCATATGAAGTGCGATATTTTAAGCGTCCGAGGTAACCGAGCAATTCACGATTAATCCGCGGAAGGCCTAAGCGGTTAGCAGCTTCCTCTCCAACCTTTTGCGTTTCGGTTTGAACTTCCTTTTGATATTTAGCGGCCATTTCTTCAATGCGGCCAGGTTGAATGCGCCCGTCTTTAACAAGCGCGGTCAAAGTTCTTCGAGCAATTTCGCGTCTAATCGGGTTAAAGCATGAAATCGTGATGACTTCCGGCGTGTCGTCAATCACTAAATCGACTCCGAGAGTTTGTTCCAAAACACGAATGTTTCGTCCCTCGCGTCCGATGATCCGACCTTTTAATTCATCGTTGGGCAAAGAAATGACCGCCACCGTCCGTTCTGTTACAACGTCTTGAGCGTATTTGTCACATGCCATCGCCAATAAATCGCGAGCTTTGGCCTCTGCTTGCGATTCAGCTTCATCTTCTTGATTTTTAATGTAGGCGGCAATCTCTTGCGACATGCGGCTCTCAACTCGGCGCATTATTTCATCATGTGCCTCTTTTGTCGACATTCCAGAAACCTTTTCAAGTTCAGCAATGATTTTTGAAATGTTTGACTCAAGTTCTTGAGTTTTCTTATCGTAATTTGCGATTTTTTGATTGAGGACATCATTTTTTGCCTCTAATGCGTTTTCTTTGTTGAGCAAAGCGTTATCGCGCGCATCGATTGTCCGTTCCCGCGCTTCTAACTTGTTTTGCAAACTGAAAGCTTCTTGTTTGATTTCGCGCGCCTCGTTTTGCGCTTGCTGTTTCGCTTCATAAAGCGCCTGTTTAGCGTCAAGTTGCGCGTTCTTTAAAATCCGTTCAGCTTTGATTTCTGCGTCCTTTTTAATGCGTTTAGCGTCTTTTCCAACAATTCTTTTGTGAACAGTTGGAACCAAGAAAAAGAGAACGAGAAAAGTCACGATGGCCGCACCAAGAGCAGCCAAGACAGCCGTGAGGATGGCTAATCCTAAATCCATAAATATAAACTCCTAATGAAAATAATTCCGGAAAGCCCCAAACACATCATGTGTCACTATTGATTTTATATAGAGAGAAACAATGAAAACTTTTTGGTGCTTACGGCACATAGTGATTGTAACACGAAAATAACTTCTTGCCTCTCATGTTTTTGCTATTTTGTTTTCATTCTGATAATCACAGAGAGAAAAAGAAAAAATCCCCGCGTTTTTGCGGAGATTTCTCTTCTATATTCTTACTTTTTTTCAGCGAAACGCGCGCGAATTTTGTTTTCCAAATCGACGGCGACTTCAGGATGATCTTTTAAAAAGCCCTTGGAAGCTTCTCGACCATTACCGATTTTCTCGCCATTAATTTCATACCAATTGCCGCTCTTTTGGACGTAACCATCTTCCACGCCTAAATCTAAAAGTTCGCCTTCTTTAGAAATTCCTTTGCCGTATGTTATATCGATGAGGCAACTTTTAAATGGCGGAGCTACCTTATTTTTAACGACTTTAACCTTGACGCTATTGCCAATAATGTCTGCCCCGTTTTTAAGAGCGTCAGCCCTTCTTAAATCCAAACGAATAGAGGCATAGAATTTAAGAGCCCGACCACCGGTTGTCGTTTCAGGATTTCCATACATTACCCCGACCTTTTCACGCAACTGGTTGATGAAGATAACCGTACAATTCGTACGTGAAAGAATCGCCGTGATTTTTCGCATTGCCTTCGACATTAAACGAGCTTGCAATCCGACTTGGTTATCGCCCATAACTCCATCCAATTCAGCTTGGGGCACTAAAGCCGCTACCGAATCAACGATGATCAAATCAATCGCTCCGCTAGTCGCTAACATCTCAACAATTTCAAGCGCTTGTTCACCTGAATCGGGTTGCGAAAGAATTAATTCATCGATGTCCACGCCTAAGCGCGCGCTATATTCTGGATCGATAGCGTGCTCAGCGTCGACATAAGCGCAACGCCCGCCCTTCTTTTGGGCCTCAGCCACCGCATGCAAAGCTAAAGTAGTCTTACCTGATGATTCTGGACCATAAATTTCAATGATTCGTCCACGCGGATAACCGCCTACTCCAAGCGTTTCATCCAAAAGCAATGATCCGCTAGGAATCGCATCAACATCGACATGCGGCTTTTCGCCCATCAGCATAACCGAGCCTTTGCCGTATGTTTTTTGAATATTTTTCAGTGTCTCTTCTAAAATTTCATTCTTATCAAGACTATTTTCTTCTTTCTTTTTTTCCGCCATAAAACTCTCCTTTAACTTTAAATAGAAACTTTTTGAAAGAAATGCCCTTATGCGAAGATCGCAATCAGTTCATCAAACATCATATCGACGCATTTTTCACGAATTTCACCGCGCCCGCCGGTGAAATCTTGTTGGATTTCAACAATTCCTTTTTTTGTTGAAATAGCCATATGCACACGCCCGACGGGAGCAACTCCAATCTCTTTAGTGGGACCAGCGTTGCCGGTGAAAGAAACACAAATGTTTACATCGAGAATCTTCCGACCGTTTAAAGCCATAGCATTGGCGACGGGCTGCGAAACAACTCCGTGTTTTGTAATGAGACGCGGTTCTACTAAAACTGTCTTTTCTTTAACAGAGGAAGAATAACTGACAATTGAACCTTTAAAAACTTGTGAGGCTCCAGGAATTGCCGTCAAAAGAGCGCTGAACAAACCGCCGGTCAAAGATTCAACAGCGCCTAACGTCAAATGATAAGTCGCAAGCAAATTCAGAACTTTCTGCGCCTTAGCTAAATCAAGCATCGCCTTTTTTCTCCTGGAACACTGTGCGATTTTGCCATAAATAAACAATCATGCTCAACAAAGAAACAAGCGTTGCAGCGTAAACAAAGAAATCGGTGATGTGCAAATATGTTGGCCAACTACTATCAAAATATGAGAAAGGCCATCCGTTAAGAAGGACAAGCGGGATTGCGATCATTTGCAAGACAGTTTTGGCTTTGCCCCACATGTTCGCGGCTAAAACTTTTCCTTTGCTCGCTGCGATTGCCCGAAGGGCGTCAATTACCAAATCACGAGCCACCATGATGATGACAGCAAAAAGAGGAATCGAAAGTTGCGAACTTAATCCAAAATGCGGAACGGCCAAATAAATGAGCATCACGTCCACTAAAAGCTTGTCGGCAACCGGATCAAGAAATTTCCCTAAATCGCTAACTTGATGCCATTTCCGCGCTAAATGTCCATCAAAATAATCGGTAGAAGCCGCGATTACAAAAACAATAAAGGTTACAAAATACACGACGTTGATTCCTGAATCGCCAAGCATCAAAGTGAAATAATGGCTTGGCAAAAAGTCCAAGATCATCAACGTCACAAAAAGGAGAAGCATCAAAATGATTCTTGAAAGAGTAATGCGATTCGGAATGTTCATAAATTTCTCCTTGAGTATCCGGCCCGATAAGCCATGTTCTGTCGAGGGCAGCAATTAATCTCTAGCTAGGCTAGGAAAGCTCGACTTCGTTTCGTTTTGCTTCCTTCCCCTACCAAATTTGGGTTTCTCGCTTGTGGGGTTTACCGCGTTTCATTCCTCTGTCGCCAAAGGACTCGTCTCTGTGGCACTTTCAGGATCAGTTCTCGGGGAGAACATCATCCGCCGTTACGCGCTCCCGCGTACCCGAACTTATTCATTCGTTCGGCGCAAACACTATAGCCATCACAGGCTATGCGAGCATGGACTTTCCTCTCGTTTTCATCAACGAGCAGCTGCCTGGACCGGATTATTTAGCCTTAATTGTTCGAGGGTCTACACCGATGCGATAAAGGTAGTCCTCGAGAGCGTTGATTCGCTGAATATACTCCAAGTTTTCGACTGTTGGATTGTCTCCCGGTTTAATCCCATCGAGCTTGTTATGCAAGGAGGCATTTTCTAACTCTAATTCCTTTAGACGCTCCAACGTTTTCTGTCGATTCTTTTCGTTTTCTTCATTGCCACTACAAATTGAGGCAAGTTTTTCCTCCAGCGCTTGAGCATGGGCTTCCATGTCGCGATGATAAAGCGCGAATTTCTGATAATCGCGAATCACGCAATCAAGAAATTCATCAACTTCAGATGCATCATAACCTTTGACGTTTTTGGCAAATTTCTTTTCGAGAATCGCTTTTGCGTTAAGTTCCAACCGATAGTCCATGTTCTTTAAAATTATAGAGGGATAGGAGACTACCTTCAAGAAAGCGAGTAGTGATAAAATAACTTTCGTGAAAGAACTAAGACGCCGTTTTAAAAATGCTAAAGCGCTTGTTTTTCTTGATTTAGAAGGAACTCAATGGTCACACGAGGTAATCGAGATTGGCGCTCAATTGGTAGTGCTAGGAAAAGATCTCGAATTCGTTGAAATTAAGAAGCCGCTGCGTCTCTATACAAAACCCAAAAATCGCATCGGACCGCTCGTCGAAAAAATGACAAACATTTCGCCTGCGACTTTAAATAAACTTGGTCTTCCTTTTATTGAAGGAATCGCCCGCTTCCGCTCCTATATTGGCAAATATTGGTCATCTTCAATTTTTGTCGCTTTCGGTGAGGGCGATCTTTTCATGCTTAGACGTTCAGCCGAATTAAATCCCACTCCCTCTAATCATTGGCTCAACTTTATCGCTTCGCATTATTTTGATTTCCAAAATTTTATTCATCACTATATTCAAAACGAAAACGGAAATTCCTTATCGCTTCAAAAACTCTTGGAAATTTTCGAAATTGAGCCTATCGGTAAAGCCCATGACGGAGCATACGATGCAATCAATTTACGGCAACTTTTTCAAGCGACAATTCAAAAGAAAAATATTTTAGTCGCTGAATACCAAAAAACGTTGCTCAGAGGCGCTAAATGTCCAGAGCCGATCAGGCTTTTACTAAAGGAATTAGCCAGCAACGAAACAGTTTCGCTTGCTGAATTCAAAACTTTGATCGAGGAATCGTTATGAGCATCCACTATCCGAAAGGCGTTTTTCTCCCTCAAGAAAAACCAGATAAAATGCCACGAAAAAAAGATGCGCGAGCCGCGAATCGTGGAATGGGTTTTGAAGACGACATCAACGCGACAAATGAAATATATCTGAATTCGGGGCGTGCTCTAATTTATAAGCGCACGACGCCAATCAATGTTGTGCGTGTCGATTATTCAAAAGGAGCCAAGATTGTCGAGGCCTATTTTGAGAAACAGTCAACAACCGATTATAACGGCGTCTATCGCGGTCGTTACATTGATTTCGAAGCCAAAAGCACCCATTCAAAAACTTCGTTTCCTCTCCATAACATTCCGAAGCAGCAAATCGAACACTTAAAAAACGTTATAAAACATCAAGGAATTGCCTTTTTTCTCATCAATTGTTATCAAATTAACAAGACGTTTCTTGTCCCCGCTCAATATATCATCGAGTTTTATGAAAATAAGCCTCGAAGCTCGATTCCTTTTTCTTTTTTGAACGAACATGGGCTTATTGTCAAAGAATCCTACCCACTCCGCTACGATTATTTAAGAGAGGTTGATCGCTTTTTCTTCGCTAAATAAGGACATTTGTCCAAAAACGGACATTCCGCACATTGAGGATTTAAGGCTTTGCAGATCTTGCGACCAAAGCTTATGAAAGCATGATGAAGAAAATTCCATTCTTCCTTCGGAAAGATTTTTTCTAATTTCTTTGTAACCTTTAATGGCGAATCCTCCAAAGCAGAATAGCCAAAGCGGTAAGCGAGACGCTTAATGTGCGTATCGACCGGAAACGTTTTAGCCTCATCTCGTTCTAAAAGAAAAACTCCAGCCGTTTTTGTTCCAACACCCGGCAAGCTACAAAGAGTCTTGAAATCATGAGGAACTGTTGAGCCGTATTGATTCATTAAAATTTTGCTCAGCATCGACAAGTAACGTGCTTTGCTCGAAGCCAAGCCTAAAGAGGAAATTAAAGAATAAATTTCTGAAACTGGGGCTACAGCCATCGCTTCTATCGTTGGAAAATATCTAAAAAGTTCTGGTGTTACCTTATTGACAGCTTTATCAGTGGTTTGGGCCGATAAAACGATAGCCACCAAACACTCAAAATCATTATGGAAAGAGAGGAAGGCTTGACTATCGGGATATTTTTCATGAAGCACTTCTTTGACGAAAGATGGTTCAATCTTCATTGAATAGCTTGGCGGCCTCCTCTAAAACTTTTGTGATGTCTTCGTTGTAATTATCATCGATGGCGCTGACGCCTTCTTTAGCGATGTCATCAGAACGTCTCCGCTTTTTCATCTGATGTTCAACGGCCTTGAGACTTCTCTCATTTTCACGAAGAACGTCCATCAAAGCATCCTTTATTTCTTCAGTGCTATAACCGGAAGAAAGCCAACTTGCCACGACTTCTTTCTCTAAAGGCGATAAAGGTCGCGCCAATTTATCCTCAAAAAGCGCTAGCAATGTCTGAAGGTTATTTTTGCTTTGCTCATTTTCGTTTTCCTTTTCTTCGCGAGCCAAAGTCCTTCTCAATTCTTTATAAACAGCGTAACGCAACCCCTTAATCGAAACTCGCAATTTATCGTCTTTGCTCTCGTATGTAAGATAGCCATTCTTTAATAGTTCAACCAAAATAGCGTCTAATTCCTCAACGCTATAATTCATTCGAAGGGCTAAAAGATCAGGAGTGATGAAACTATTCCCTTGCTCTAAAAGATGGTCAATCATGAGAGCCACCATTGTCTCGCCTTCAGTTAAACCAAGTTTTTTATAAGAATCTAAGAGGGCATAACGGAAGCTGATGGCGTTTTCTAAACTAGTTTTTTTCATCGCTTCTTTTCCTCATTTCCTCCTGTATTTTAGCAGGATTTAAGTGCTTTAAGAGATAGCGTCCTTTCTCTAAGGCAATTTTTGTTTCTTCAGCGAAAGAAAAGCCCAAATTATCCGCGAAACGCTCGGCTCTTAAAATCCTTAACGGATCTTCTTTGACACGAACAAAAGGATCGCCGATAAAACGGATGACCTTGTTTTTGAGATCATCCAGACCTCCATAATAATCCAAAACTTGCCCATCGCTTTTTAGATATAAAGCATTGATCGTAAAATCGCGTCTTTTGGCGTCCAGAAACGGATCCTTCACGAATCTCACAACGCGCGGATGACGGAAATCATCGTAGTCGCTTTCTTCTCTTAAAGTTGTGATATCGAATTTATAGCCTTCAAGATTCAAAGAGATGGATCCATAAATGGCGAATGGAGATTTAAAAGGCGGGAGAAATTTTTCCTCCTCCTCTATTAAGGCATCGGTTGCACAATCGAAATCAAGAAAAGGACGATTCAAAAGGAAATCCCTAGTAGAACCACCAACTAAATAAAGATTGAAGCCGTGTTCTTCATATATGTGTGCAAGATTCAAAAACGGGGATGGTAAATTCATACTACCATTTTACAAAAAAGCTCTCCCGAAGGAGAGCCTTCATCGCTTAGAAAATCTCTTATTTATTGAGAGCTTCTTTCAAAGTCTTTGAAACCTTGAACGAAATTGAATAAGATTCGGGAATTTGAATCTTCGCTTGCGTGGCAGGATTTGTGCCTTCGCGAGCAGCCCGCATCTTCTTCTCAAAAATGCCAAAGCCGGAAAGTTTCACAACTTCGCCGCGTTCAAGAGACTTCGTCACGATATCGAGTAAAGCTTCAACCGCCGCCTCTGCATCACGGTGCGAGAGCTCAGCTTGGTCAGCAACTTTATCGATTAAATCAGCTTTATTCATGGGTTTTTACCTCCTTATGCCGATTGCTTAAAGTTAAATTAACACCGTAACTTTTTTCTTGCAATAGTAAAAAATGTAGATGGCATCTATTCTTATTCACAATTTTTCATTAAAAAATGCTTTTTATGGAAAGCGCTTTCAAGAAAAAAAGAGAAAAAATATAGATAATAACTGACTTTTTTCTAATAAATTAAAATTACAAAAATTATAGGCAATAAATAGAAAAGATAAGTGCTCAAGTTATTTTTTCTGTCGATAAATTATTGTGATTGGCGTCCCAGAAAAGTCATAAGCGCTTCGAATTTGATTTTCGAGATAACGCGTATAACTGAAATGCGCGCTCTTCGGATTATTACAAAAGAAAGCGAAAGTCGGAGGCGCAACTGCAACCTGCGTTGCATAGCTGATTTTCAAACGATCATGATGGAAATACGGCGTCGGATTAAGTTCTTGGGCCTCATGAACAATGCGGTTAAGTTCCGATGTCGGAATTCTTTTGTGATAGGCCTTATGAATTAAACGAATCGTCGGCAAAATTTTCTGAATTCCTTCACCGGTTTTTGCCGAAACAAAAAGAACCGGAGCATAAGGAATAAATTTAAATTCTTTTTCGATTGTTTCTTTCATTGAATTAACGTTCATGTTTTTCCCGCGTGCATCCCATTTATTGACTAAAATAATAAAGGCTTTCCCTTCTTCTTGAGCAAAGGAAGCAACGTGCTTATCTTGTTCAACAATTCCCGTTGAAGCATCAATCACTAAAAGAGCAATTTCTGAACGCTCAATGGCTTTCAAAGCCCTTAAAGCCGCGTATTTATCAACCGCTTCAAAGATTTTCCCACGTTTTAATAACCCCGCTGTATCAATTGCGACATATTCCCCGTTTTCATCCTGAAATGGAGTATCTAAAGAATCACGTGTAGTGCCTGCGATCGGAGAAACAATCGCACGCTTATGACCGAGGAGCGTGTTGGTAAGTGAGGATTTGCCAACATTCGGCCGTCCGATTAAACAGAAAGGAATCGCCGTTCCATAATCAACGTCTTCTCGCTCGGGAAGCAAATGAACGATTTGATCAAGCAGATCTCCAATTCCGATTCCATGAGCGCCCGAAATAGGAATCGGTTCACCTAAATTCAAAGAATAAAAAGGAGACAAAAGACCTATTTCTTCTATTGAATCAATCTTATTAACAGCCAAAATAACAGGCTTTTGAGACTTTTTCAGCAATGATGTAATGTAGCGGTCATTAGAAGTAACGCCCAACTTGGCGTCCACTAAAAAGATGAGGAGATTCGCTTCTTCTATCGCGATTTCTACTTGAGCTCGAATTTCAACTTGAAACGGAACATCCTTGATTTGAATGCCGCCCGTGTCAATAAGCGTGAACTTTTTAGTCAACCATTCGGCTTTGCCATACAAGCGATCACGCGTGATGCCTGGCGTTTCTTCCACGATCGCTTTTCTTTCGCCGATCAAACGATTAAAAATCGTGGATTTGCCAGCGCTCGGAGCTCCGATCAAAGCAACGGTACCTAATGACATAAAATCTCGATTCCTGTTTTTTCTTTAATGATCTTCAAAATCGCTTCGACAACTTCAAGAACGCTCATATATGAAGTATCAAGCAACACCGAATCAGGCGCAGGCTTTAAAGGTGAAAATTCTCGATGCGAATCGATATAATCACGCTTTCTTAAATCTTCTTCCACCTCTTTAAGCGTCGTCTTTAACCCTTTTTCCAAATTTTCCTCATAACGTCTGATCGCACGTGTTTCAACAGAAGCAATTTGAAAAATCTTCACTTCCGCATTTGGCAAAACGTATGTTCCGATATCGCGTCCGTCCATGACAACTGACTTTTTTTCTGCAATCGCGCGCTGCATCTCCACAAGAGCCAAGCGAACGGGCTTCATCGCGGCAATGTAAGAAACGTTGCCTGAAACCAAAGGTGTCCGAATAACGTCAGTAACATCTTGCGAATTAAGATAGACGTGACCATTTTCTGCCAAATCGATGCTGAGACCCGGAATCAGACTAACGGCTTGTTCTTCATCTTTAGGATCTAATCCTTTTTGAATGACGGCATACGTAAAAGCGCGATACATCGCGCCCGTATCAACATAGGTAAAATTCAATACTTGTGCCACTCTTTTCGCTACCGTTGATTTGCCGGCTGCCGCCGGTCCATCAATCGCAATCGCAATGCGTTTCTCCATAAGAATCAGCCTCTCACCCAAAATAAATAAAGAAGAATTAAAAGAACGACAGCAAGAAGCAAAAGAAACAATTTAAAACCTAATAAGAGACGTTGACGCTTCACCCATTGTGCATAGGGAGTTACGCGCTTTTGCTTTGTAGAACGTTCAATGACTAAGGAAGAGGAAACAACGCTGTTTTGAATTTCTTCTTTATCCGCGTGCGTTTGTGGACGCAAAGACACTTCGCTGACAGGCGGAAATTTATCCGCGGGTGTCGCGAGAATTTTCTCTCGATAACGTTGCCACTTCTCTTTCCGGGTTTTCATCTAGTTGATTGTACACTAAGAGGACCAACTTCGTTATAAGAAAAAGCGAAAGCCCTTCCTTGAAAGAAGAAAAAGAAGGTCATATAATCGCCCTAGGTTAGTTGGAGGATTAACTATGGCTAAAAAATTGAAAGTAAATGCGGATGCTTGCATCGGTTGCGGCGTTTGTGTCTCGATGGCAAGCGATGTTTTTGCCTTTGATGATGAAGGGAAAAGCAGCGTTATTGGTGAAGTCGCTGACGACGCGACTGCCGATTCTTTGATTTCTAGTTGCCCAGTTGGCGCAATCGAAGAAGACGCCTAATTACATCTAAAACTTTCTTTTTAAGTCACCATCTCGGTGACTTTTTTATTTCTTCGCGAACCGCAAAACAAGATGAAGAGAACGATAAACAACGAAGGTTACAACAATGACAATTAAGTCCTTGATTACATTTAACGGAAGAACGCACATTAAAGCATAAGGCCATCCTAGATCAGTAACAGCGGGATTCACTGCTTGGCACATCGCAAGAATCGTTTCGTAGGATAAACCCATCACAAACATATAAAAAGGAAGCATCACGTAGATATTGAGAAGAAGAGAAACCGCTAATTGAGAAACTAAAGAAACTATAAATCCACAAGCAACACCTTTTAAATTCCTCCAGCGTTTGTAGATCAATGTCGCTGGCAAAACAAAAGCTAAGGTAAAGATGAAATCAGCAAGTTCGCCAACACAAAGCGTAGAAGTAAATGGAAGTTTGATGATTGTTTTAATAAGCGTGACTGCAACGGCGGTAAAAGGGCCATAAGCAAAACCAGCAATGAAAATCGGTATCTCGTCGAAATGAAGTGACAAAAAACCAGGCAAAAAAGGCAAAGGAAGCGAAAAAACGGGAATTACATAAAGACAAGCGGAAATAGCTGCGAAAATAGCAGTTCTCGCCACCCAACGATTCCAATTAAAACCCGGACGCGGATAAAAGCGACCATAAAGGCGCACCGCGAATACAAGGAGAAACAAAAGGAAGGCAATAGCTAACCAACCAGTCCAAGACATAAAAAATCCTCCCCGCCCTAGACGCACTCCGGGGGAGAGAAAACCACTTCTAACATCCGGACTTTACCGTTGGCATCGGAATTTCACCGATTCATGCTGACGCTCGCGGGCTATAACCGCCAGTCGACGTAATTCTCGTCGCCCTGAAGCACTTAAACTTTATTCTTTTTTTTCAAAAATACAAGGATTTGTCCTTATTTAAATTATTCCAGTTTCTTTTAAGCGCTTTATAAAATCTTCTTTTTCTTCTTCGCTCACGAAATATAGGTGCAATTCCCGGCTTTTTTCTTCAATTTTAAATTTTTGTTCCTCTTTTGAAGCGATCGATAAATTGTCGTTTTTCACGAGCGATTCAACTTCGCGTACCGAAAGATGCTCACGAATGATCGTTCTCGCTAACTTGATAATTTTTTGTTCTGGTAACGTCACAAGCGCCCGCGCATGTCCATAAGAAATAACGCCGAGCGCCACATCCTCGATAACTTCATCGGGAAGTGACAATAAACGCAAAAGATTAACTACTTGCGATCGCGATTGGTGTGAAAGTTGTGCTAGCGTCGACGGCGTATAGGCAAATTGTGTTTTTAATGCTTGATAAATATACGCCATTTCAATCGGATTCATTTCCCTTTGATCGCGCGTATCAGCTAAAAGCATTAGCAAAGTTTCTTCATCACTGACATTAGCCACCACCACCGGAACTTCTTTTAGTCCGGCTTGACGTGCACCATAGAAACGTCTCCGGCCCAAAATAAGTTCAAAATGGTTACCCGATGGACGAACAACAAGCGGATTGAAAAGACCTTTCTCTTCTATCGATTTTTTAATGCGTTCCATCGAAGAAGGCGTAAGAGGCACTCTTTTGATATAAGAATTGTCATCGATAAGCGCTAAATTGATATTTTGCCTTGAGAGGTTTTGATATTCTTTTTCTAGCTCAGCAATAACATCATTCTTGGCAAATTTACGGATGAGATCTTCTAAATCAGTTTTAGCGACTTTTTTTCTAGCCACGGTCTAAAACCTCCTTGGCCAAAGAAATATAGGCGAGACTCCCTTGGGCAGTCGGGCGGAAAGAGGTGACAGCCATTCCTCGCGCGCTGGCTTCAGGAATTGAAACGTTGCGCGGAATTGTTGTTAAGAAAGTTGACTCTTTAAAAAGACCTCGAACCTGTGTTGCAACTTCTGTCCCTAGAACTGTCCGCGAATCATACATCGTGAGAAGAAAACCAGTTATGTGAAGATCGTGATTGTAGTCTTTTTGAATTTTAGAAATGGAAGACAAAATGGCAGCGATTGCCTCCATCGCAAAATATTCGCATTGAACTGGGATAATTACTTCATGCGCAGCAACAAGAGCGTTTATGTTCAATAAACCCAATGAAGGCGGACAATCGATGATAACGAAATCATATTCTTTTTCATGCAACGCTAAAAATTTTCTCAAAATCGAAAAAGGTTGTTTTTCACCCTTTTCTTGCATTTTTACGTCTAAAGAGGCTAGACGCAAATTGCTAGGTAAAAGAAAAAGGTTGGGATTATCAGTCGGTTTAATTGCCTTTTGAAATTCGATTCGCTCTAAAATGACATCATAAATCGTGTTGCTGATTGTCGTCACATCGAAACCCAAACCGCGGCCAGCATTTCCTTGTGGATCGAAATCGACAAGCAACACCGTCTTTCTCATTTTCGCTAAGGCAGAAGAAAGATTTATTGCCGTTGTTGTTTTTCCAACTCCACCTTTTTGGTTAGCGATTGCGATAATGCGACCCATAATTGTTGTCTATTCTAACAAATATTTATTAAAGAGGCTTGCGTTTAATAAGAGCATAGGAACGCGGATAACTATGCGGCGTATTTTTATTTTTCAAAAAACTGAAATTTATTCGTTCGCCCATCGCTTCCGGAAGAAGGAAAGAATCGACATTCGAAAGTTGAAAACCAAGGACTTTTTGAGCATGAAGCGATTGCTCAAGTTCCTCTTCTCCTTTTCCGCCTTTCATCGCTAAAAAATAAGATCCAGGTTTCAAAATGCCCGAAACTAATTCCAAAAGAATGTTCAACGGCGCGACCGCGCGAGCCGTAACGCCGTCAACACTAAGATTTTTTAAGTCCTCAATGCGAGATTGGAGAACCTCGACATTTTTTAACGCCAAAACATCGCGGGCGAAATTTAAGAAGCGACATTTTTTGCCATTAGAATCTAAAAGCAAGAATGAAACATTCGGAAGAGCGATAGCAAGAGGAATGCCCGGAAAACCCGCTCCACTTCCTAAATCTAAAAAGCGTTTCCCATTCGAAAAATTAAATAGGTGAATCAAATAAAGACTGTCATAGAAATGTTTGACGACTAATTCTTCAGGAGGAATCGAGGTTAAATTAGTGACGTCGTTAGCCTCAGTCAAAAGAGTGGCAAATTTTTGGAGCTTCATCAATTGTTCATCGCTGAGGGCTATCACGTTTTCAAGTGCATTTCTTAATTCTTGATAGTTCATTGCTGCTCCTTTTTTATGAGTAAAAGTAAATTCGCGATATCGGATGGATCAACTCCCGGTAAGCGAGATGCTTGTCCTAACGTCCGCGGAGCAAACTGTGATAATTTTTCGCGGGCCTCAAGAGAAATCCCTTCTAACTGAGAATAGTTCCAATTCCTTGGCAAAACAATGTCTTCTAACTTCTTAAGACGCTCGGCTTCCTCTTTTTGCCTCGCAATGTATCCTTCGTATTTCACTTCGCTTTCCAATGTCAGTTCATCGATGGGTTCTAAAATAAAATCATCAAAATCTGAATAAGATTTTTTTAAATTTTCAAATCTGATGCCGGGCCGTTTTAATAAAGCGATGCCCCGCTGTCCTTGAAAAGGGGAATCGTAGCCTGCTTCTTGAAGAACATCCAAAAGGATTTCATGACGATCAGGGGTTTTGCTTGTTAAGATTTCTATGACATTTTTAATTCGTTCTTTGCGCTTATTAAATTCTTGATATTCAACTTCAGAAACTAACCCGTTCGCATAACCGATCTCACGTAAACGAATATCCGCATTATCGTGTCTTAAAAGCAAGCGATATTCTGCACGTGACGACATTAAACGATACGGTTCTTTCGTCCCTTTCATTACCAAATCATCGACCATCACCCCTAAATAAGCTTGGTCACGCCTTAAAATTAATGGTTCTTCTTTCTTTAAGAAGCGCGAAGCGTTGATGCCTGCTAGAAGTCCCAAACCTGCCGCTTCTTCATAACCTGAAGTGCCGATAATTTGTCCGGCTGCATATAAACCTTCATATCCGCGAAGAGCCAATGAAGGAAGTAACTGCTGTGGTTCAATAGCTTCATATTCGATTTGATAGGCATATTTAAGGAACTTGGCATTCTCGCATCCCGGCAACATATGAACCATTTTTTCCTGCAATTCCTTGCTAAAACCGGTGGAAAAGCCTTGAACATATGTTGAATGATCATCACGGAATTCTGGTTCCAAAAAAAGCTGGTGTTCTTTTTTATCAGGAAAGCGAAGAATTTTTGCCTCAATTGATGGACAATAACGCGGGCCAACTCCAGTTATTAGACCATTATAAAGCGCGCTTTCCTTTAAATGATCGCGAATCAATTGGTGAAGGGCTTCATTCGTGCGAATTAAAAAGCACGGCATTTGTTTATCAAGAGGCGTATAGGTTTTAGTTGAATAAGAGAAAGCCAAAGGACCATCCTCCCCTGGTTCAATCTCTGCTTTTGAAAAATCAATTGTCGCGGTATCTAAGCGCGGAGGGGTTCCGGTTTTTAAACGAAAAAGTCGAAAACCAAGTTTTCTTAAAGAGGCTGCAAGCCCGTGTGAAGCATTCTCGCCATCCGGTCCAGCATCCTCAGCATGATATCCACGAAAAATGCGGCTATCAAGATAAGTTCCCGTCGTCAATATAACCGCTTTAGCCTCTAAAAAATTTCCGTTTGAATCATAGACGCCTTCTACGCGTTTGTCTTTGATGACAATATCCTTAATTTCTATTTTTTTAATAAAAATGTTCGGAGTATTTTTTAAAAAGTTTTGAACGTGTTTTGGATATTCTTTTTTATCAACTTGCGCTCGTAAACATTGAACTCCAGGCCCTTTTGAACGATTAAGCATTTTAATTTGCAAGGGAGCAATGTCCGCACATTTGCCCATGATTCCGCCTAAAGCATCAATTTCGCGAACAACGATGCCTTTTGCCGACCCTCCGATATGCGGATTGCAAGGTGTGTTAGCTATTAGTTCGGGATTTAGGCACGATAAAAGAGTTCTAAAACCCATTTTGGCGCAGGCATGCGCAGCTTCAACTCCGGCATGTCCGCCGCCGACGACAATAACGTCATACTTTTCGTAAGCCATTAGCCAACGGAGCCTTCCATATCTAGTTTGATCAATTGATTGAGTTCAACAGCGTATTCCATCGGCAATTCTTTCGAGAACGGTTCAATAAAACCCATGACAATCATTTCACGTGCTTTTTCTTCAGTGAGACCGCGCGACATCAAATAAAAGAGTTGACGTTCATCTATTTTAGAAACCGTTGCCTCATGCTCGATGTAGGATAGACCATTGTGAACTTCGTTTTTTGGTATCGTGTCTGATTTAGAGAAATCATCGAGAATCAAAGTGTCACATTCTTCATGACATTTTGCACCGCTGGCGCCTGGCAAAATTCTGACGGTGCCTCGATAATTAGCGACGCCTCCGTCATGAACAATCGATTTAGAAATAATGGTTGAACTAGTGTTTTTGCCTTCATGAATCATCCGCGCTCCATTATCTTGAAATTGCCCTTTCCCGCCGACGGCAATCGAAATTGCGCTTCCTTTCGCGCCATCGCCTCTTAAAATACAGGCAGGATATTTCATATTGCGATAGGAACCGATATTTCCATCGACCCATTCCATCAAGCCGTTTTCCATGACTAAAGCCCGCTGCGTCACCAAATTTACAATATTTGGGCTCCAATTCTGGACAGTGGTGTAACGGCACCGCGCGTTCTTCAAAACAACAATTTCAACAACAGCAGCGTGTAACGATTCACGACTATAAAGAGGGGCAGTGCAGCCCTCAACATAGTTGATATCCGCTCCTTCGTCGACGATGATCAACGTTCTTTCAAATTGTCCAGTTTTTTCATTGTTGATGCGGAAATATGATTGCAATGGTTTTTCTAACTTCACTCCTTTGGGCACATAAATGAATGAACCGCCAGACCACACCGCGCCATTCAAAGCGGCAAATTTATTGTCCTGATATGGAACGACTGTTCCAAAATATTTTTTGAAAAGTTCTGGGCAGACCTTCAATCCCATATCCGTTGAAAGAAAAACAACGCCTTTGCTTTCAACTTCCTCTAACATGTTGTGATAGACAACTTCTGATTCATATTGTGTGGTAACTCCCGAAAGATATTTAGCTTCCGCTTCGGGAATTCCTAGACGCTCAAAAGTATTTTTGACCGCGCTCGGAACTTCTTCCCAAGATTGTCCTTCACCCTTCATGACGCGCGTGTAATAAGTGTAATCATCGAAAGATAAAAACTTTAAATCGGGGCCGAAAGAAGGGAGAGGTTGTTTGAGAAAAGAATTCAACGCTTTGAGCCGATATTCTAACATCCACTCCGGTTCTTCTTTTATTTTAGAGATAGTCCGCACCACTTCTTCGTTGAGGCCTTTGCCAGTACTAAAAATAGTTTTGGCGTCATCTTTGAAACCGTATTTATACTTTTCGTTTAAAAAATCAATGTCCGCCATTAGAATCTTTCCCTTCTAAAAGATCAAAGAGAGCTGTCCAACCCATTGTTGCGCAGTGAATGCGCGCTGCTTGTTTGCCGGTATTTTTAAAAGCCAAAGCTTCTTTCAAAACCTCGTGATCAAATTCTTTTTCCTCAATCATTTTTAAGTATTCATTAATCATGTGCTCGGCTTTTTCTTTGTCAAAACCAATGATTTGTTCGCACAGGATGTCAGTAGAAGCACTCGAAATAGCACAAGCGGTTCCATCCCATTTAGCATCGACGATATTGCCATCCAAAGAAAAGGAAACGTATAAATCAAAATCATCGATGCAATTGGTAGAGGAAGCATGAATTTTTTTATAGTCAGGGCTTTCAGGCACCCCTTTATGCAATGGATTCTTATAGTGATCCAAAATTATTTCCCGCATCATCTCGGGAGAAAGATCAAAAATAGGCATCAAGAAACTCCTTCCCATGCACAACGGCATCCGCTAAAGCATCGATATCTTCTTTCGTCGTATATAAGTAAAATGAGGCGCGAATCGTGGCGCTTGTCTTTAAAAAATCCAAGAGAATTTTTGCGCAATGGTTGCCGCTTCGACAGGCAATACCGCGAGAATTCAAGAAAGTCGCCCCATCTTGAGCAAAAACATCGTTTATATTAAATGTAATGATTCCAGCTTCTGAATTAGGATTATAAATTGTCGCATTCCCGGTCATAGATAAACGCTCCACTGCATATTTTTTAAGCATCATTTCATGAGCGTTAATTTCTTTTAAACCGACCGCGTTCAAATATTCAATTGCAGCTCGTAATCCGATAATTCCTTCAATATTTTGGGTACCGGCTTCAAATTTTAGAGGTGGCTCTAAATATGATACATCCCCGCACATATCAAACTTCGCATTCATGCCTCCTCCAGTCATGAAGGGATCGGTACGTTTTAAGAGTTCAAATTTGCCATAAAGGACGCCGATTCCCGTAGGCCCTAACATCTTATGACCCGAAAAGGCCAAAAAATCGCAATCCAAATCTTTGACGTCAGTCGGAATGTGTGGGACTGATTGAGCACCATCAACGACAACGATGATATTATGAGCGTGCGCCACTTTCGTTAATTCTTTGATTGGTGCCACATAACCAAGAACGTTTGTCACGTGTGCTACAGCTAAAATTTTTGTATGTTCATTGATGCTTTTTTCTAAATTAGCGACTGTTAAACGCCCGTCTTGATTAAGCGGCACATAAGAAATTTTAGCGCCTGTCATTTCTGCGACTTTAAACCACGGAAGAACGTTAGAAGCATGTTCAGCCTGCGTTAATAAAATTTCATCGCCAGCTTTTAAATATTTAGCGCCATAGCCGAAAGCCACTAAATTGAGCGAAGATGTTGTCCCGGCTGTAAACACAATTTCTTGCGTTTCCGCTCCGATAAAAGAGGCGACGGCTTTTCTTGTTTTTAAAATCTCCTCATCAATTTGGTAGCAAAGATCATAATCTCCCCGATGAGAGTTCGCGGTCTCAAATTGATAATAGCGAGAAACAGCCTCCAAAACAGAATCTGGTTTGAAAGTTGTAGAGGCATTATCTAACCAAATAAGTGGATGTCCTTGCATCTTCACTTGATTCCGATACATCGGAAAATCATTACGGATTTTATAAGGATCAATCATTAGAAAAGCCTCCTTCCAGTCTCTTAAGAAGTTGTGTTTTGATTTCACCATCATTAAGACGCATGATTGTCGGTCGAAGATAGGAAAGGGCCAATAGATAACGGGCGTCTTGTTCCTCGATGCCCCTAGAAACAAGATAAAAGATTTGTCTAGGGTCAATCTGCCCGACTATTGCAGCGTGTGAAGCTTCTAAATCGTTTTCTTCAATCACTAAAGACGGCGAAGCAATTCCTTTTGCCTTTGGATTAAAGACCATCACCCGCGCATCCTGACGTGCGCGTGCTTTCTTTGCGCCATGGGGAATTTTGCTGACCCCAGAGAACGCAACGCGCGATTCATCATCGGCCACGCCGTTCAAAGAAATGATAGAATTGGTTTTTGCGGATAAAAACGAAGAAACAGCATAGTTTTTCAAGCTTTTGTCGCGTCCATAACTAGAAAGTGACCAATCACAACTAGAAGAAATGCCATCTAAATAAATTTCAGCAGAAAAATTGCACGATTTCGAAGAAAAATCTATGAGATTTGCAAGCAATTTGCCGTTTTCCTCAACATGACAACAAAAATGAAAATCTGGGGCTTTATCCAAAAAGATAAGCGACAACTGCAAAGTTTCATTCTCTTTGACGACGATTTCTGAAAGTTCAGAACTATCGATAAAAAACTTGTTCTCCATCATTTGTTCCTTGTAACCTCTTTTGTTGCGCAGACGCCGATGGAAACCTCATTCATTTTCTTTTCTTCTTCATGTTTTTTAATTTCGATTCCGTGTTCACGAGTAAGCCATTCATAACCCTCTTTGTCGATACGCTCAATGACTTCTTTTTTGCCTTCGAAAGCAATTTTTCCATCAACCATCACTAAGCTGCGATCGGGACCGACAAGGTCATAAAGGCGGGCATAATGCGAGACAATCAAAAATCCGCTCCCCTTCTTTTTTTGTTTTGCGATAACGCCAGACACGATTTTAATTGCATCAACATCTAATCCCGAGTCAATTTCATCGAGCATCGCAAAGGTCGGAGAGAGGAGAAGCATTTGAAGAATCTCATTCCGTTTGCGTTCTCCACCCGAAAAGCCCTCGTTCAAATTACGGTTAGCAAAGGCAAAATCCATCGACACTTCTTTGTAAGCATTCTCGAGTTCACGATAAAAACTAAAAAGTGGCAGAGCTTTTTCGCGGTGAGCATTTAAAGCTGCACGATAAAAATCTGAAGAATTTAATCCCGGAATAGCAGGAGGATTTTGAAGAGCTAAAAATAATCCTTTCTTGCTTCTTTCGTCAGGCGTCATCTTCAAAAGATCCTCTCCATCAATCGTGACGCTTCCAGAAGTCACCTCATATCCAGGATCTCCCATCAACACTGACAAAAGTGTCGATTTTCCATGACCATTAGGCCCTAATAAAGCTATTGTTTCACCCTCTTTAAATACAAGATTGACTCCCTTGAGAATTTCTTTTCCTTCAACTCTTGCATGCAAATTCTTGACGATTAATTCTTTCATACGCGCTCCTAAAGCGTGTTCATTGTAGGGCTCTACGAGCGAATATTCAAAGAAACAGACTCGAAAAGGAGAAAAAAGACTTGTTGCACCGATTCTCTTTAGAGAATATGATTTTCACGCAACGTTTTATTTTTAAGGAGGAACGAGCCCAAGCTTATGAATAAGAAAAAATGTGCCCTTGGCTTAGCGGCAATCCTTGCTGTCACGACCGGTCTCACTGCCTGCGACTGGCCAACCGAATCTGAAGATGGCAGCATCTTTACCTACACAGACGCCCAAGGGAATCGGGTTAGCTACACCGCCGATGATTTGCTCAATGATTATCTGCAATCTGGTGACTCGTTATCGACCGAATTTGATAAGGTCTATGAAGTTCTCATTCGCAATTACTATCAAGACCCATCTCAAAGTTCTGTCTTACAAGAGTTAGAAGCTGACGCCTCGAGTTTAGTAACTCAGGATAAACAAACGGCGACAAATAACGCCAACAGCAACAACACTTCTTTCGAGGAAGAATTTGAGCGTATCCTTTCGAATGCCGGTGTTGATAATGTCGATGAGCTTTATCAATATCACCTTTATGAATTGGAACAAGAACGTTTCCAAGAAGATATTTACCAAACATTCGGAACTGGCGATACTTCAGTTGTTGGAACCGACGCGATTCGTGATGGTTATTACATGCAGAACGGTGAACGCCATGTTTCTTTCCCTGCCAGCGAAGAATGGGGAATTGGCGACGATGGTTGGCTCAAAGAACAAATGCCATATCACGTCCGCCACATTTTGGTGCGCTTAAGTTCAGCAACCAGCCGTGAATACACCCAAGATAAAATCAGCGAGTCAACTGTTCTTGGCGAGGGTGGTGAAGCCACTAAATTAGCTAATGTTGTTTTGGCTTTAGCTGGTGCTACGTCCAATATCACTTCTCAAGGCTCTAGCCGCTGGACGTTTGGAACCATCGCACAACAGTTCTCTGATGATTCTAGTGCTTCGTCTTTCGGTGAGATTGACATCATGACCAAGAGCCGCGGCACTGGTTCGGATTTAGTTCCCGAATTCAAACTCGGCATCTATGCTTATGAGACTCTCTATAACGAAAGAACGCTTTCTACGACATATGGTCGCGAAAACGCTTATCGCTTGACGCCAGGTTTAAGAGAAGATGCGGTTCCCAATGAAGACGGAACGATCACCGACGACATGATTGATGAAAATCAGGTTCTCGATGATACCGGCGAGACCGTTTATAACTATTTTGATGATTTAGGAATCGGTCAAATTCCTTTCGGCGCTGCCGTTGCCCTTTTAGAAGAGGCTAAAACGATTACTGATGATCAAGGCAATGCCGTCAATGAATCTAACGACACCTTCTTCCCGCGCAACGTTATCTATAATAAATATTTTAATAAGCACAACGTTTGCGTCATTACGCCGAACGCTATTGAACTCAATACGCAAAGCAACGTTTTGACTGAAGAAACAAAGACTGCAGCCGCAGCTGCCAGTTCGACAATTTCTGGCAGTCATGTAACAAACGAAAATACTGAAGGCGTTTATGTCGAACAATTCGGTCAACTCCCGGGTTTCCAAGTCGACACGAGAAATATCCTTCCTCAATTCGAACATAACATTCTCACTGATTCCGAAGGCCAGGTCGTTCTCGCTGTCCGCGCTGGAACTGATTCTTATCAAGGAATTCACTTCATCACCATTCAACGGAGCGCTCTTTCTCAATATGGTCTCAGTCAAAGCGGAGACCAATATGTTGAAAACGCAACTCAAGTTACTGATCAAGACGTTGCTAACATTTCGCAATATTACACAAGCGCCACTCCTTCAATGTCTCGTTACCCGACATATGGCGACGGAGAAGATCTCACAACTTACGTCAGTTACAACACTCAACAAGATAGTGAATACACCTCTCGTGCTAATGAAGTCGCAGGTCTTATCCAAGGCTACAATGACAACCTTTCAACCTTCCAGTTCCAAAAGTTAGTCGAAGACGGAAATATCCAATTCGCCAACGACTCAGTTAAGAGCGACATGGAAACTTACGTTCAGACCAGCCGTCAATCAAATGTCGACAGCGAATTCACTGATTGGAGCGATAACTGGAAAGAATATGCGGAAATGATCGAAGCCCAAGAACAAGCTCGCGCTCAAGGTGCGGGAACCGGAACTGGCTCTTTGATTTCTGAAGTCTGCGCTGTTGGCTATGGTTCACACGATGCCAATGATCCACTTTGGCAGCCAGGTGGTGCCTGCTACTACTCCACACGCTAATTTTAGGAGGATGAATGCATGAAAAAGAAAGTATTATCGCTTCTCTCAATCGCTGCTTTTGGCAGTTTGATATTAGCTTCTTGCAACACTATCGAAGCGCGCCCGACCGAAAGCGTAGAAAATGCTCCAATCCTTGATTTGGACGATATTACAAACAATACGATGGGCGAGATTTATGACGCCTTGGTCACGCCGGGCGACACCAACTCGCAACGCGTGTTGGACAATGTTCTCTATATCTTTAGTCAATCAATCTATGGTTCTTTCTTCGATACAACATTAGAAGACGGAGCTGTTGTTCCTGGTTTAAGAACCGTCGCTGAAAGTTATATAAACGACGGCACAAGCGAGCCTATCCAAGCTTTCGCAGATCTCTACCCGATTTATCACGACAATGAAGGTCACGGATCCATTGATAAAGTCTTGATGATTTATGAAGACATTCTCTATCGTGTCCGTGAGGTTTTCCTTGGCTATGTCAATGATGCCACCTATCAAGTGCGCAGCCAATTCTCAGAGAAGAAATTCTATGATGCGCAAATTGCTTCGTATCACGATTTGGCGCAAGTCGAAAATGGCGTTTATCCATACAATGAAGGCTATACGCAGTTACAAGGAAGCTTCCGCTTAAGCGAAGGCATCGAAGAAACTGGTTCAACAATTCTCGACGGAGGAGATTTATCACATCCCGGCGACATTGAGAACGCTTATTTCAAAGATATCTTCGGCACCTATCAAAATTATATTGAAGCTGAGGTATTGCCAGACATTTATCGCAACGAACTGACTGCTCAATATCTTTATTCGCAAAACTACGGTCAAGTACGTCTCACAAGTGCAAGAAAAGTCGGTTATATTGCCTTGCCAACCAATTCCGAGAACATGACTGCCGTTCAAAATTTAGCCAGCGCCTATTCGCATCAAGTTATTGAAGCTGGCTTGGATATGGATGTTTACGGTTTCCCGTTCTTAGATTCAATCTATAAAGGAACTGTCGAGCATTTCACTGCCGAGCAAACCGAATTAGCCACTTCTATTTTAGGAGAGGCTGAATGGACTGCAGCTACAATCAACGTCAATGGTACTAATGTCGATTATTATGCCGAATCGAGTTATGGCACAATTCTTGCTCAATATGCTCGCTTGACCGATAACCGTTTTGACGATGATACCGCGATTCGCGACGACTTCACTGGCGATGGCGCTTATACGGTGGAAACCGGCTTAGCAATCAAAGAACAGGCCCTTATCGCGCAAGATAACACGAACAATGGCTGGTTCACTTCTTCAAACATCGATATCGGCGTCGCTTCTATCACTGATCGTCTCTTCCGCGTTCAGGTCGCTAACGAAGTTGACAGCACTCCTTTCGTTGATGGCAAATACCAAAACGACACCCCAAGCGATCACTTCCAATATGGAACTTATCGCGGTGGCAACTATTATTTGACACCTGCTTCCTACGAAACAGGAGATTCCTATCCTTACATCATCTATAATGGCGACAATACGACGACATATATCGTGAAAGTCGATGAAGCTGTAAAGGCTGCAAAGCTTACAGAACCATCCTCCACTGCTTCTGAAAGTGCAAGGGAAGTTTATTACGACAATATGCCAAAACATGCCGACGAGCCATATTACGCTGAAAAGGTTGCTAGAAAAGTTGCTTATTCTTTAGCGACAGGCGATACATGGACGACTGCTGCTAACCGCTATTACGTCAATCAGATGGCTATCGTTTATCATGATAGTTATATCTACGACTACTTCCGGACCACTTTCCCGGATCTCTTCGATTAAGAGAAAATTAAAGCAAAGTAAGGGTGGCGAAAGCCGCCCTTTTTTATATACTTAAAACGAGGTAGAAAAATTTATGGAAGATATCTTTTGCCGAATTATCAAAGGTGAAATTCCGTCACAAAAAATCTATGAAGACGACGATGTTCTCGCAATACTCGATATTTCACAAACAACGCGCGGACATACGCTTGTGATGCCGAAAGAGCACTACCCAAACTTTTTGGCAACCCCGCAAGACGTCATGCATAAAGTCTTAGACGTCGCGCAAAGAATCGGGCAAGCTGAAATGGCTGTTCTCGGTGCTCAAGGAATCAATATTTTAACTAATACGGGTGAGGCTGCCGGGCAAAGCGTGCCGCATTTTCACGTCCACGTGATTCCGCGCTATTTCGGGAAAGACGGCGGGTTCTCACTCACGATGAAAAGCCAGGACACAAGCGGCATGAATCTCCCGCTTCTTGCCCAGACGATTTCAAAAGAAATTAAATAAAATTATTCTTCGTCATTCATTAAATAAAACGAACGATCGTCCAAAGCCATAATTCTAGAGGAAAAACTACCGGGCTCCAAACCTTTAAAAGCCTTATCCAAAACATTCATTTTAGCGTCTAAATCATCAATCATCGCTAAGGCCAAAGCTTCGCGCGTTAAGGGCATTACAGCGGCTCCGAATTCTGGCTTTCCATGGTGTGACAAAAGCAGATGTTCGAGTAGAAGCGGCATTTCCCCTTCAATTTTTAAAGAGTCAGCGACTTCTTTGACCTCCATGGCTCCGATGGCTAAATGACCTAGAAGTTTTCCCTCTAAGGTGTATTTAGTAGCGACTAAACCCGATAATTCGACCACTTTGCCAATATCGTGCAAAAGGCAGCCGGCAATCAATAAATCACGATTTACTGAAGGATATAACTTGGCTACTTGTTCTCCTAAATCCGCCATCGAAAGCGAATGGTAGAGAAGTCCTGAAGCAAAATTATGATGGAAGCTCATGGCAGCCGGATAACTGACATAAGATTTTCTATGACGTGCAATGATGGCATTAACGAGTTTTTTAAGTGGCTCAGAAGAAAATGAAGCAAGATATAAATCAAGTTTCTTTTCTAGTTCTTCACGCGGTATCGGAGGAGCTGGCACAAAACGCTCATAATCAATCAATTCGGGATTCACAATCTCGCCATCATAAATTTTTAATTGCAGGCGTTCGCGATAAGAAATGACTTCGCCGTCGATGTTGACAACATTTCCGACTTTAAAGATTTCATTGTCGCCTTCTTGAACATCCCACTTCTTTCCTTCAATCGTGCCAGAGTTATCTTGGAAAGTAACTGTCAAATAACTGCGGGAATTAGTCGTTACTCCTTTTGTTACATTACTGACGAGATAGGAAGAATTGATATGATCGCCTTCAGACAGTGCTTCAATTTTTTTCATCATTTTTGAATCCTCGATATAACGTCTCAAAACCTTCTAAATTATAGCCCTTTTGGAGAAGATAATTATAACAACGCCTCTTCAGTTCTTTCTCCTCATAACGCGAAGCATAAAGACGTAGCGCCTTTTCTAAAGCTTTTTTGCGATTCTCATTCTCTTCCTCGTCATCAAAGTTAAGGCTTTCAATAAGCGAGGCAATCGTTCCTTTTTCGTAACCATATTTATTCAATAGTTCCCATAGTTTTCTCTTTTTTTCTTGATAGGAATCATTGTTTTGCCTTAAAAAACGTTTCATTAATGCCTCGGCGCGTTCATTTTCTGAAGGAAAAACAAGACTTTCAACAATGCCGGAGTCAAGATGTTTAAAATTCAAAAGTTCATCTTTAATTCGTTCATTGCCATAACTAGGAGAATTTGCCTTGCTATCCAAGAAATTCTCCGCAAAAAGCCGATCATTTATTAGATTATTTTCAATTAAAAGTTTTAATGCCGCGTCTGCATCGTTGTAATTATTTCCGCTTTTTGCTAATAGACGTTCATGAATCTCAAAAGAGGAATAAGCGCCTCTTTTTAAAAGCATGAGACCGTATTTATAAAGGTCTTGAAGGCGAAGCTCTTTCTTTATTTCTTCAATTTCTTTACGTGAAAAGACTTTGCCAACATAAAAATAATGACGAAGATAAACATCCTTTGTAATTAAAATTTTGATATTTGGTTTAAAAATAATTGAAACTTCGCTGCTGTTGCGGTGGTGAATTTCTAAAACTTCACCATTTGTTGCGGAGAGCGCGTTTATAGACTCGTATGACGTTTTCATAAAACCTTTCTAAGGAATATGGTTCAATGGATTCTAAGCCGTTCATCCTGATTTCTTTCTTCATCTCAGAAGATAAAGACATTACATAAAGCAATTTCTTGGCCAAGTCATTCTCATCCAAGAAAAAGAATCCATTCTTCCCTTCTTTTATTAAATCACGAAGCGAATCATCATAACGGACCAAAAGAATGCGGGAGGCCGCTAAAGCCTCCATGAAAGTTAAGCCTTGAGTCTCGGTTACTGAAGCATTGATGAAAATATCGCCGAGGTAATAATAATAATGAATTTCGTCAGGATTGATTGGTCCGACAAAAACGACGCTGTCATCAATTTTCAAAGTTTGGCTTAATTCCTTTAATTCATTGAGGGCGGGACCGCCGCCGACAATCACAAACTTAGTTTTTAATTCTGGATGCTCGTTTTTGAAGATTGCGTAGCCGCGAAGAAGAACGTCGATTGATTTTTCCTTAGCCACGCGCCCTAAAGAGACAAAGACAAATTCATTATCCTTAAGACCATATTTTTTCTTAATCGAAGCAATAATTTCTGGTGGGTTGTTATCGGCGGTAAAAGCTTGAAAATCAATGCCGGTCGGAATGACGCTCACATATTTATCAACCATCACCGAGCGCATATATTCTTTCGTTTTTTCAGCCGGGGCAATGAATTCATCGGCCGTATGAGCACGATGACGCATATACATTCTCAAAATGCCCTTAGCAGCGCGATCAAAAACGCCCTTTGTCACATAATATGTATAGTCCTCTAACATCGTGTGGTAAGTATAGACTGTCGGTATTTTCAGTTTATTAGCGGCAATATAGCCGAATTGTCCGATCCCGTAATCTGTTTGAATGTGAATCAAGTCGGGTTGAAATTCACGGACGATTCGCATCGCCCCAGAATTATAAACCCAAGCCATCCGATAATCGTAAAGATGGCGGAGGCGAATACCTGGAAGACGCATGACGTCATGATCGAGTGCTAATTCAAAACCATATGGATTTGTCGTAACAACTAAGCACTCATGTCCATGCTTTAGAAGCGAATTATGAAGCGTCCGGCATGAAGTGGCTACGCCGTTGATCTCCGGCGGATATGTGTCAGAAAAAAGCGCTACTTTCATTTCTTATCGTCCTTTTTCTTTTTGTTCACATTTTTCTTAATGCTGCGCTTTCGCACAACATTGGCACTTTTGACTTTTTTCTTCTCTTTTTCATTATTTTCTACGCTATCTTCTGGGCTCTTGGCACGCTTTAACGGTTCTTCAATCGTCGCATCTCCAGTTTCTTGACCAAATGGCAAAAGACGCTTTTGTATCTCTTTGCGCGACAATTGCCGCGTCTCATAAAGAGTGTCAACCGCGTGCTTACGTTCCTCATAAGTCGCTAACTGCAAATCAACAAACGTTTGTCTATTGGCGTAATGAAAATTATCTTTTGGACGCGAACGATATAAGGAAGTAACTAGACCGCAGATAATGAATACAAGGTGGAAGGTAGCGGTTCTCCAAATGATTTGAGCGGTATTGAGGTTGACCTCAGCCGAACGGATTATCGTGCCATCGACAATTGTAGGACCGAAGAAATTGCCAAAAACAATGTTAAAGAAAACTTCAGAAATACCGGCTGAACCGGGAATCGGAATCAAACCGGTGACCATCTGGTGAAAGGAATTGCGAAAGCAGGCGTCAAACATCAACGAAATGTCAAACGTTTGACTGGGAAGAGCGTTTAAGGCCATGCCTGCAAAATACGGCATCGAAAAACGAATTGTCAAAATCACAAAGAAAAGGACAAAAATGAGAATTGTGACAGGAATGTTGGCTTGCAAACGCTTTAATTCAATCTTGAAATTTTCAACTTGGATTCTCAAATTTTCTCTTGTTCGGTCGGGATTTTTGACTAGACGAATCTTCCCTAAAAATCCCACCACATAATGCATGATGAAATTATGAAAACGATGGGAATACGACATAAGAATCAAGACGGCAATGACGCTTAAATTGAGACCGAAACCAATGATGATTAAAGGGATGATCGTCAAAGTGCCATCCCAACCACCGATGCTGATGCCGATATTGACACTGATATCAGCGATTCGATTCCACATAACAGCGATTGAAATCACTCCCATCACAATCAACGAAGCTTGATACAAGATAAACCACATGACCATGATTGAGGCAGCGTTGCTGACAGCGATTCCTTGAGTTTTCAAAGTATAAACTTGCATTACCTGACCGCCGCTGGCGCCCGGCGTCACATTGTTATAAAAAGCACCGACGCAAGTATTGGCCAAACCCTGGTAATAATGATATCGTCGCGTATATAGACGAGCGAAAACAAAAATAACAAGGCCGTCTAAAAGGTAAGAAACAATAAGAAGCGCTGCCAAAACCAATAACCAGCGGTAGTCAGAACCGCCAATCGCGTTTACAATTTGCAAACCGCCTTCGACAATGTCTCCACCGCCGGCTTGATATAAAGAAAAAAGAACCGAGCCTATAGTTAAAATCAATAAAAGCGAAACTGTGATTAAATAGCGACGAAAGCCTTTTTTCTTCTTAGTTTGCTCATTATAAGAAATATTTGGATTTGTCTTCTCTTCCATAAGGCGTTTCAACGGAGTTATTCTAGCAAAAGCTTAAAGAAGAAAAAACTTTGAGCTTTTATCTAATAGTTACGGTTCACAAATAAAGTTCCGGTCTATTTCCTTTTGCCCACTCGTTCACGCTTATCGCTCGACCTTCTGAAACGGTTGAAGGGAGTTTAGTTTCATCACTCAAAGAAAGGAAGTTTATTATTTCCCGCCCAGCGTTTAAGCCTTCCGAAAGAGGATTGCTTTCATTTAAGCGCCCGCTTTGAAGATAAAGCGAATACCCAAGATTCGGCAAAAGCAAATCTCGCACAAACAATTCAGAGGCCCGATACTCATTTTCAGCAAGTCGATAGAAATATTCCTGGCTCACTTCAAGATCACCGCGATCATCATCAATCGGAAAACGATATTCAAAAGTTAAAGGGTTGTTGTAACTAGAATCGATGACAAGCTGATGAATCTCACGAGGAAAACTAGTGAAACTAGAGATAACGTCCATCATATTGCAGTTTTTGTCGCTGCTAACATAGAGGTTGTACCACTCCATTTCATCTTTTGAGGAAAACTCAAAGTTAAAGTCGAATGTAACGTTTAAATCCCCACTTAGATAATTGATATCAATCAAAACTAAATGCCCTTCATAACCGTCTTCTATTGCAATAAAAGAAATGTCTAAATAGTCAATTTGCCATCTTCAATCGTAATTTTCGGTAACTCCTCTTCGCTTAGATAACGATATCTGAGCATTGGGGAAGTAAGATAATATTCTTCGTCGAAACTAGGCGTTAAAGGCTTATATAGAAAATCAGAATCGAATTCAAGCGTTTGCTGACTATCTTGAGAGAGATCAAGAGGTCCCTCAGATAGATGATATGTCTTTGTCAACGGCGAGCCGTAATGTGTTGCAAGTTCGTTATTCACAATCATGTTGCCGGTGATTGCATACGCAGAACAGCAAACAAGCGGTATCAAAGCGAGAACGACTGTATTCAAATAATTGATTATTTTTGATTTTGGTTTTCCGTCTTTTTCCGTATTTCAGAAATAAGCCAGCTTAAGAAAAGCCCAATGATGAGAACACCGAAGAAAAGCGCAATTCCGATAATGCCCACTATATGAAACCATTCAAGTATTGGCATCTTTATTACCTCCAAGAATTACACTGCTTCTATCTATAACTCGATTGTTACATCGCATCTTGGAAATGTGCCTTTATTGAGACTGACAAAATCAAATAGTTCGTTTTTTCTTCCTCGATTAAATCAATCTCGTTATATCACTTGATGTAAGCGGTTACAATAACACCTCCACAATGCTTACATTTATGCTCATTACGCATTTTCAATCATTTATGTGCTAGTATCTAATCGTCAATCAGTCATTAAAATCAATTTTGCAAGATTATGGAAAAAAATAGTTATAAGGATCAAATCGTCTATCAAATCTATCCTCGTTCATTTTCTGATTCGCAAAGCGACGGAGTGGGTGACATAAAAGGAATCGTTGACAAATTAGACTACTTGAAGGATTTAGGAATAACGACAATTTGGTTGTCGCCGATTTTTAGTTCACCGATGGAAGATGGCGGATACGACATCGCTGACTATTATCATGTCGATTCGCTTTTCGGAACCGACGAGGACTTAGACCTCTTGTTGAAAGAGAGTAAAAAGAGAGGTCTCAAGATCCTTCTCGATCTTGTCGTCAATCATACGTCAGACAAGCATCATTGGTTTTTGGAGGCGAAAAAAAGCAAGGACAATCCCTATCACGACTATTATGTCTGGCGTGAAAAACCAAACACGTTGAAATCAACTTTCGGTGGCTCTGCTTGGGAATATAACGCGGAAACAAACGAATACTATCTTCATCTATTCGCCAAGGGACAACCTGATTTAAACTGGCAAAACCCCGCTTTAAGAAACGATATTTATAAAATGATGAATTATTGGCTCGATAAAGGAGTCTACGGCTTCCGCATGGATGTCATTGAAAACATCGGGAAAGATCCTGATAACCTAATCACCGCGAACGGGCCAACTCTCCATCCGATTCTTCAAGAAATGGCCGCATCCACCTTTGCTAAAAAAGATTCAATGACTGTAGGCGAAACATGGTGTTCAAATGCTGAAACGCGCGTTCTTTACACTGACCCAAAACGCCATGAATTAAATATGGTTTTTCTTTTTGACGACTTCTCGCATTTTGAAAACCCAAAATATGGAAAATGGGTTCGTAAACCTTTTGTCATGAAAGAATTGAGAGAAATCATCTTCCATCGTCAAATGGTTGAACAAGAAAAAAGCTGGGATACCCTCTACTGGAATAACCACGATTTGCCGCGCGCCTTAAATCGCTATATTGATCTTAAATACCGTGGTGAAGGCGCCAAAATGCTTTTGGCAGCTAACCTTTTTATGCGCGGAACGCCCTTCATCTATCAAGGAGATGAAATTGGAATGGTAAACGGCTCTTTCCGCAGCAAAGAAGAATATCGCGATATTGAAACTTTAAATGCTTATGATGAATTAAAAAGCAAAGGTTTAGACAATAAAAGCATCGAAAAGGCGATTCGCGAAGTTTCACGCGATAACGCCAGGGTTCCGATGCAATGGAGCAGCAAGGCTCATTTCGGCTTTTCTAACGGCCAACCATGGTTAAAATGCTCAGACGACGGAATTGCTTGGACTGTCGAGGAAGAAACAAAAAATCCACGTTCAGTCCTTAGTTTCTATAAAAAAGCTCTACTGATTTGGAAAGATCGACAATTCCGCGACCTTTTAAAAGACGGGAAATTCATCCCTCAATATGAGGAAAGCGATTGTCTTTGGTCATATCGGAGAATCCATGAAGGAAAAACATTAGAAGTCATTGCCAATTTTTCTAATCAAACACAAAAACTTCCAAAAATCGAAGGTCAAATAATTCTCCATAACTACAATTATCGATTGAGCGACAATCTTAGGCCTTACGAGGCGATTGTCATTTATAAAGATTGAACTTATAAACGGCTATTCAAATCCTCATAATCAATGTCATTGATATGGGATTGAATTTCCTCTAAAAAAGCGATGACTTGTTTATAAAAGGCTTTGTCTTTATCAGAAGCCTTGACGCCCATTAAAAGCAAACTGACGCCGAGGCAAAATTCTTCCATTTCTTTGTTGGAAGTTATCTTTCCTGTGTTTTTGCTATCGGATTGAATTGTTTTGATGACGATTACTGCATCGTCGCTTAATTTGCACGCCATAACGTCTCCTTTGATTTAATTTCCTTATAAAGATGATTGAGATGTCAGTTCTAAAAATTCTTCGTAGGTAACTCCCCCATATCGCTTCCGAGCGTTCCTCAGAATAAGGCATCGTAATATTCCATTTATCGTCCCATTCTGCAGGTTGACTAGTTGCCTCGCAGTAAATGATCAACGGATGGGAACTCATATGAAAAAACGCGCCTTCCTCGATTTTTAAAACTGATGAAGGAACAAAATATGTAATAAGAAACTTAACTAGTAACAATTTTTACAATTATTTAAAGCCTTCATCTTACACAGCAGTAGAACTAGAATATTAAATTTCGTTAGTTCGAATCAATTCATATCTACTAGCAAAACGCAATATATTAAAATGCCCGATTTCTCGGACAAATATCGTTAATTTCGACACCCTTAATTTGTATCAAAAAATTAGTTATAAGATGGTGGGCCCAACAAGACTTGAACTTGCACGAGTTGCCCCATTAGATCCTAAGTCTAACGCGTCTACCAATTCCGCCATGGGCCCGTGGCTAGAATTATAACGTCTTTTTGGAAATATTCTATTTAATATAATAAGTATTGAGAGAGGTTTTTATGCTTTCTGAGAAAGAAAAAATGCTGAGTGGAAAACTGTATGATCCATCAGACCATGAACTGAAAGAGCGTCTTCGTTTAGCGCATCATCTCTGCGCGCTCTATAACCAACTTGATGAAACAAAAGAAGATGAACGTCAAAAAATTCTACGTGAATTATTGCCGAATGCGGACGAGTCAACATATCTTCAAGGTCCTATCTATTTTGATTACGGAGATAATACCTACATCGGAAAGAATTTCTATGCGAACTTTAATTTAACGATCCTCGATTGTGCGCCCGTTTATATCGGCGACAACGTCTTCATCGGTGTCAACGTCTCGCTTGTGACTCCGGTTCATCCCCTTCATTACAAAGATCGCAACTGTTACTATAACGAAAAAGGAATCAAGACAGATTCTGAATATGCAAAGGGGATCAAAATCGGCAATAACTGCTGGCTAGCTTCAAACATCGTGATAACTGGAGGCGTCGAAATCGGTGATGGTTCTGTAATCGGGGCCGGAAGCGTTGTTACGCATTCAATTCCTGCAAATAGTTTAGCTTTCGGCAATCCGTGCCGCGTATATCGTTCAATAACCGAAGAAGACCGGAAAGAGATTCTAAAACTAAAATAAAACCCTGCATCCAAGCAGGGTCTTTAGGCTTTAGTTAATCTCGCCCGAGAGCACACTGTCAACATAGGCTAAGAATAAATCATCGGCCATTCTTTGCTCGTTTTCTAAACGCTTTGTTTCTTCGTTACGAACATTTTCATCAAGCGTTTCCTTGAAAAATTTCATTGCGATCGACCTCCTTGCATCATCCACCTTTAAGTGAATGGTCGCTTATTCTAGGTCAAGTAAAAATGATTGCAAGAAAAGTTTTTTTGAAAGCGATTTCAATTTATTTTTGTTTTTTTAAAGAGGCTAAATCGTTGCTTCTTCCCTGTTTTAAAAGCCTCTTACGATTCTCATTAAGTTTTTGCTCATAGTTAGATAATGTTTTTTCGTTTTCTTGATAGAAACGCATCTTTTTCATGAGGTCTGGCAAATATTGAATCTTCTCCCAAAGGTCTGGACGATCATAAGGATATTTATCTTCCTCTTTGAGAGAAACAGGCGTTAATTTTAAATAATCTTGCACTAAAAACGGTTGTTTTTTGGCCAATTCAATCGTGTTTTGAATTGAAAGACACGCAGCTTTGCTCTTTGGCGAGAGGGCTAATTCACAAACGGTGAAACCCAAGGGGATGACTGCCTCTGGAAAACCAACTTTCTCAGCCGCCTCTAAAGCCAATTGACAACGCTCAACCGCGCTGGGATTCGCTAATCCAACATCTTCATAAGCTGTCACTAGAAGTCGTCTTTTAATCGAATCGAGGTCTTCAGCAATGCATAACCTAGCAAGATAATATAAAGCAGCGTCAACATCAGAACCGCGGATTGATTTTTGAAGTGCTGAAACTGAGTCATAATGCTCTTCTTCATCCTTATCCATCGCGTAATTGGGAACACGTTCAAGCGCTTTGATATCCTCTTCGCTGATGAGCCTTTTCTCCTCGTATTGAATAGATGAGGCTTCAAGAAGGTTGAGAGCAAAGCGCAAATCACCACCGCTCAATTGCGCAATATAAATCAGAGCTTTTTCTTCATATTGCCATTTGCCGTCTAAACCTTTTTTACTATCGATAGCGCGCTTTAACCCCTCGATAACTTCTATTTCCTTAAGAGGTTCAACTTCAAAAATCCGACAACGAGAACGGATTGCTCGATTGATCGCAATATAGGGGTTGGCGGTAGTCGCGCCGATTAAAAAGAAGTCGCCTGATTCTACATACGGCAAAAGTAAATCTTGTTTGGCTTTGTCTAGACGATGAACTTCATCGAGAATGATCAAAGCATGTCCAAAAAGTTTTGCATCGGCGATTGCTTGTTCCATCTCTTTTTTAGAAGTCGTAACAGCGTTTAAGCGTGCATAATGTATTTTCATCGACCGCGCGTACGCTTCGGCGATTGTTGTTTTGCCAGTTCCCGGCGGACCGAACAAGAGAAAAGAAAAGGGCGCTTGTTTTTCCACGCTCCGCCTTAAAATGCCGTTAGGACCTACCAAGCGCTTTTGACCAAGCACTTCATCTAAATTCGAAGGACGAACACGGAAAGCTAAAGGATCGAGCATTTTTTTATTATAACCTATCAATTATTTTTTGCGTTTCGTTTATAATGCCAACGCTATGAAAGTGGTAAAAAAGCAAACTAATGCCACAGATTGCATCGTATGTGGCACTGAAAATCCAAACGGCGTTCATGCTTCATTTTATGAGATGGAAGACGGCAGTCTCCGCGCTCTATTTCATTTCGATGCCAAACATCAATCGTATCCTGAACGGACGCACGGAGGCTTAATTGCCGGAATCATCGATGAATCGATAGGCCGCGCGATTTGGATCAAAAAGCCCGGTGCCTATGCTTGCACTTTGAAATTAAACATCGAATATCATAAGGGTGTGCCGTATGGTGTGCCTCTCGTCTGCAAAGCTTATATTGATCATGTCGACAACATCTGTTTCAAGGGACACGCTGAAATCTGCAACGAAAAAGGCGAAATGCTTGCAAAAGGCACGGCCTTATACATGTTTTTGACCCTTAAGCAAATCTCGCCTGAGGAAGATGTTAAAGAAGAAGACATCAACGTTTTCGTTCCTGATAACGTTACTGAAATTGATTAAGATTTTTCGTTTTCTGAGCCCTGCATTCCCTTTATAATGCTTATGGGTATGCGCGGGAACAATGAGTTTTTGTTGAAATTAAAAGAAGCCGCTATTTCGATAGTTCCTGTTTTTTTGTTGATTATCATCTTAAATTTTTCTTTGTCTGCAATAAGCCTTGATAATCCATCATTTAATAATGTTGGTCCTGTTTTCGTCAGTTTTTGCATTTCAATTGTTCCGTTGGTTGTCGGCCTTGCTCTTTTCTCAATGGGCGCTGACAAGGCAATGGGTAAAATCGGAGAGATTGCCGGCACCACTTTAACAAAGAGAAAATCTCTGTTTCTCCTTTTAATTATCGGATTTTTGATGGGGGTTTTGCTGACATTAGCGGAGCCTGACCTCTCTGTTCTTTCCTCACGTTTTTTCCCGGGCAATGAACGTTGGATTTTAATGATCATCACCGCCATTGGCGTCGGTGTTTTCCTTGTTGTAGCGATGCTCCGCGTCATCTTCCAAAAATCACTTAAAACTTGGCTAATCATTGGATATGGATTAGTCTTCGCGCTCGGCTGTGTTACCAACGATAGTTTTTATTCAATCGTTTTTGATTCTGGAGGAGCAACGACCGGAGCTGTATCGGTTCCTTTTGTTCTTGCGCTCGGAATTGGCGTCGCCTCAATTCGAGGTGGTAAAAATGCCGAGGACGACTCATTCGGATATTCGGGACTTTGTTCATTAGGCCCTCTTGTTTCTGTGATGATTATGTCAGCCTTTCTTTCTAATGGCAGCGCCTTAGAAAGCATCGAAAACGGGCTTGTCGATAGCGCGCTCGGCTTGACTGCAAGCATCCCGACATATCGCGATATCAGCACCTTCTATCTCGATAATTTCGTTTCTTCTTTGTCAGAAGTCGCTCTTTCGATGTCGCCGATTGTTGTTTTCTTCTTCGTCTATCAATTCTTTCTAAAACTTAAAAAACGCGAGTTGATCTCGATTTTTGTTGGACTTTTTTATACCTTTATCGGCTTGGTGCTCTTTTTGATGGGTGCTTCTAGCGGTTTTATTCCGGTTGCAACCTCAATCGGCGAAGGGGCTGTCTCTTTGAATTTCCCGCTTTTCCTATTTATCGGCTTTGCTATCGGCTGTCTCATCATTTTGGCTGAACCCGGCGTCCACGTTTTAGCCGATCAAGTGTCAGAAGTTTCTCGCGGCGCATTAGGAAAAAAGAGCATTTACATCGCTTTATGTCTTGCAACTGGCCTTGCTGTTGTTTTCAACGCTATCCGCATTCGCTATAACATTCCAATTGCTTATTTTGTAATTCCAATTTACATCTTGGCTTTCGCTTTATCGTTCTTCGTCAGCGAAATTTATGTAGGCGTCGCTTTCGATTCCTCTGGCATTGCGACCGGAACTCTTTCGAGTTGTTTCCTTTTGCCGATGTTCATCGGTTACTCGCTTGGCGTTTATAACGACCCCTCTTTCAATTATCAAACAATCAACGAGGGTCAATTCATTTTGGAGAATGGATTCGGAGTTCTTGGAATGGTTTCTGTCATGCCGCTCGTGGCCATTGAATCGCTCGGTCTCTTTGGAATTCTTAAATCCAAGAAAGCTTATCGCCGAGCCCTTCTCCAACAATTGGAAAAGGATGATAACCAAGTAATTCATCTCCCCTCTTGGAAAAAGGAGGAGTCAAATGGCTAAAACTAAAAAGGTTCTTTTAAAACGCGTCATCAAAAAGAAAAAAATAACTAAAGAAACAACTTTTGCCCCTTATGAAGAACGCACTGAGTTACGGCAAATGGTTCTTTTCGTTATCATCGTCAACCGTCATCAAGGCGATTTCTTTTTGCACCTTTTACGAGATTTAGGCGTTTCTGCTTCTTTTCTCCTTTACGGCTATTCGATGCCGCCGGAAGAAATTCTTGCTCTTTTGGGAGCCGATAACCTGAAAAAAGATATTGTCGTCGCCCCGCTTCATTACGATCTTTTAGAGAAAGTAGAAGAAGAAACGATGAAGCGCTTTAAAATTTCAAGAGCCAGTAAAGGCGTTGCCTTCGTTCTACCGATTGACGCTATCAACGGCATTGCCGCTTATCGCTTCCTCAGCGATCACGATCAAAAAATCCGGGAGTTGAAAAATGAAAAATGAAAAAGAACAAAGTTTGATTATCGCCATCGTCAACAAAGGAAATACTGATTTAGTGATGGAAGCCGCTAGAAAAGCCGGCGCGCGTGGCGGCACCATCGTTGTAGCGCGCGGAACCGGGAATGAAGAAATCGCTAAATTCTACGGCATTGCTCTTCAACCGGAAAAAGAGATGGTTCTCATTGTCGTGCCTTTGGAAATTAAAGATGATGTCATGAATAAAATCTATGAGGAATCCGGAATCACAACACCAGGACAAGGCATCGTCTTTTCTTTGCCGATCATTGAAGCCTTAGGTTTGGAAAATAATGAAAATAAAAACGAAGAAGAATGAAAACAAATATCGTTGTTGGCTTCAAAAGAATCTCCCATCTTTAAAGGATAAAACTATTCTTTTAAACGGCGTGACCGGAAGCATTGGCGAGGCAACCGCTAGACATTTAGCACTTCTCGGCAATAGTTTGATTTTTTTTGTGAGGAATTTATCGTTAGCGGAAACACTGAAAAACGAACTAGAAAGAGAATATGGTTCGAAAATTACAATCATTTATTTCGATTACCTTCAAAAAGATAGTTTAGATAAGGCGTTAGAATCTTTAAAAGCGTTCCCGAAAATCGATCTCTTTTTCAATATAAGCGGCATCTATCACCAAGCGCCCGATTATTCTGGAACCTTAGAAAAAACATACCTCGTCAATTATTTATATCCCTTCTATTTCATCGAACAACTTCTAAATATTTTTCCATGTCTTAAAGTCGTCTCGGTGTCCAGCTTGACTGCGAGATACCATTTGAGCAATAAAGACAAAGATTATCGAGACGTTGATTCGTTTGGAGAGTATTTAAATTCCATCAATAACAAAACACGTCGTTATGGCCTTTCAAAACATTTGATGATGAGTTCTTTAAACTCATTGAGCGATCAAATCGTATTCGCGCATCCCGGCGTTTCCTGTACAAAATTATTTTCACCAAAAAATAAAGCTTATGGACGCCTCTTTTATTTATTCGTTCCTCGCCTTATGAACATTGTATTCATGAAGCCGGAGAAAGCCTCTTTATCCTTATTAAAAGCCAGCGTCCTTCAAAAGAATTCAGAAGATTCATGGGTCGGGCCTCGTGGTTTATTTCACGCCTGGGGTTATCCAACAATTTATAAGTTGCCGAAAAGCATCCGGAAGGATAAGGCTAATAAAAGGATCATTCATTTGACTGAAGAATTATTGAAATGAGACATCAAGTTTTGATTTTGTATTATACCGGCACTTTCAACACCGCACATTTAGCAAGGGCAATTAAAGACAAATTAGAGCAAAATCTCTACAAAACCACCTTATATTCTATCGATATCGACAGCAAGCCTCTCGATTTAACGCCCTATGATTATATAATCCTGTCTTATCCGATATATGCTTTTAACGCACCGAAAATTTTTAGGCATTACATTAAAGGTCTCTCATCCTTGAAAGGGAAAATATTTTATATTCTCAAGCAAAGCGGCGAGCCTTTAAAACTAAATAATGCCTCATCGTACTCCTTGATAAATTCTTTAAAGAGAGGAGGCGCTATCATCAGAAATGAATATCACTTCCTTTACCCCTACAATATCCATTTCCGTTATCCTGATGAACTCGCAAAAGAACTTTTATTATTGAATGACAAGATTCTTGAAATCTTTCTTTACGAATTCAAAAACGAAATTGTTCATCCTTTTCATAAAAACTATTTCTATAGTCTCAATAGTTTATTGTTTCGCCTGCAGGAATTAGGTGCCTATCTAAATTCATTTCTATATAAGGTGGATGAAAATAAATGCATCAACTGCTATAAATGTCTCAATTCTTGCCCCACTCACAACATCATTTTAAAAGATGGTCATTTAAAATTTGAACATCGTTGTCTCATGTGCATGCGTTGCTCGTTCTTTTGTCCGAAAGATGCGATTAAAATCGGATTCCTTAAGAAATGGAAAGTCAATGGGGCCTATGACTTAGACGCGATCAAAGGGAATGCAAAACTCAACAGTAATTTTCTTTCAACTCATCAGAAAGGTTTCTATCGTTTCTTTAAGAGATGGGTTAAAGAAGTTAATAATCTTTATGGGGAATATTTCAACATTAAAGAACAATAATTGAAATCGTGTTCTTAAAAACAATCTTCAAAAGATGTTGTTAATTTTCATGTGTCTCTCTTGCCTTAATGTAGAAATGCTCCAAAGCATCTTACATAACGTGGCGTCATTTTAGTTGTTTTTCTTTTTTTATTATTTCACAGGTTCATTCATTTCCTTATCTCCCTATAAGAAGATATAAGGAGCAGCCGATGTGTTTTGCCCAAAGAAGAAAAGACATTTTAGAGGGCATGTCGCAAAAAACGGCGTGCATCCAGCCTATACCGTTGGAGAAGACAATCGATCGTTCAGTTTTTCGGGATAACCCATTCTCCAAAGAAAGGAAAAGGGCATAAAAGACCACGATCTTCAACAAAATCCAAATCCTAACGATTCTAAACCCGCTTATATACGAAAACGTTTAGAAGAGGACAGACGAAGCAATTTTTCTTCAAAGAGGAAGAAAACAAAAACGAAAAAATAAAAACTTCCCGGCACTGTCACTCCGCATTCACGGCGACGCGCCCACATTCGGAAAGTTATGATTATTTCAATTATTTTGCCTTATTAGTAAAGATGATTAAGCAAATTGGGTGTCAAACATTAACCAAAAAAGATGAACCTCATCGGGTTCATCGATCTTGTATCAAAATCTTAATTAATGGCAAGTTGGTGCCGCCTGACGGAATCGAACCGCCAACCTATTGATTACAAATCAATTGCTCTGCCAATTGAGCCAAGGCGGCTGGTGGGTGTTACGGGTTTCGAACCTGTGACCTCTTCCGTGTGAAGGAAGCGCTCTCCCCCTGAGCTAAACACCCAATCTCAAGGAGCCTGCGCATAATTATATGAAGTGATGAATTAAAAGTCATTATTTTTCAAAAAAGAAAGAAGTTTTAAGAAGAGAAATAAACCCTCCAAACCACTGCCTTTTTCTTTTTAACGCAGCTATTGACATTTTCTATGCATTTTCTTCTACTTTGATCTTAATTAAATAAAAAGGTCTGCATACCAGAAGGAACACAGACTTGCTTTTCATTTGGTGGGCCTTAATGGGCTTGAACCATCGACCTTGCGCTTATCAAGCGCACGCTCTAACCAGCTGAGCTAAAGGCCCCTCGCTTTCGCGCTTTGCTAATATATAACTGCCTCTTAAAAAATGCAAGGATTGATGTTATTCAAGCCTCAATAAGCGGGTATTCCAATTCCAAAACATCATCCCATTTCCTAGTTAAATCTCTAGCTTCTTCCCGATAATCCACAGTTCGTGTTTTTAAAATCTTGTGCGCGAGCTGAGCGATTTTCCTTGCATCATTTTCATCCGCGCCGCGACTAGTTACAGCCGCAAAGCCGATACGGAGGCCGCTGCTTTTGTTAGGCGGCAACTGATCATTATGAATCGCATTTTTATTTGCGGTAATTCCGTTACTCTCCAAAAGGTTTTGCGCTTCCTTCCCGTTTAAACCATAGGTTTCTAAAACATTTAACAAAAATAGATGATTTTCAGTGCCGCTTGTAACTGCGCCAAGTTTAATCAATTCATCCGAGCAGGCCTTTGTATTCTTTAAAACTTGCTCTATATATTGATGAAAAGAAGGGTGGAGAGCCTCAGCAAAGGCTATCGCTTTAGCGGCTATCACATGTTCTAAAGGACCGCCTTGACTATATGGGAAAACCGCGGAATTGACTGCTTTAGTGAAGTCGGGATTATTCCAAAGAATCAAACCGCCTCTCGGACCTCTTAAAGTTTTATGAGTTGTAGAAGTCACAATATCGGCATATTGGCAGGGATTCGAACAAAGACCCGCAGCGACAATTCCGGCGATATGAGCCATATCGACCATAAATAAACAATGCTGATGATTCTTTAAGTTATATTCATCAATCAACGCACGGAGCAAAGCAAAATCAATCGCGTATGGATAAGCGCTATATCCGGCTAAAAAGACGTCTGGCTTTTCTTCTTCCAAAGCCCTACGAATAATTGCCGGGTTTAGATGCGCGTTCTCGTCTAATGGGTAAAAAACAACATCATAAAGGTGAGAAGAAAAAGAAACCGGAGAGCCATGCGTTAAATGACCTCCGTCATTGAGCGTCAAAGCAAGGATCTTCCCGTGTTTGTCGCCCATCAGAGCGCGATAAGCGGCGAAATTAGCTTGGGAACCGGAGTGTGGTTGCACGTTGGCGAATTGGACATTAAAAAGCTTTTTAGCGCGTTCGATCGCTAGATTTTCAATGGCGTCAACAATTTCACAGCCGCCATAATAACGTTTACCCGGATAACCTTCAGCGTATTTAGCGGTCAAAATGGAACCTTGGGCTTCCCTTACACTTTTAGAAGGATAGTTCTCGCTCGCAATGAGTTCGATTCCTTCGTTTTGTCTTTTCGCTTCCTCTTCAATTAAAAATTCAATTCGCTTGTCTAACATCGTTATATCCTGCCTTGTATATCATACAAAAAAAGACCCCGGACGGGGCCTAAAAGTTGAACAACTTTTAAGTTATTGCAAAATCATTCTTTTCACTAGATTAAGAAAAAACCAAGGGAGACCCTTGGTTTCTGCTTTTTGCTTTTCTTTGAGCTTAACGCTTGGAGAACTGCGGAGCCCGACGAGCAGCTTTAAGTCCGTATTTCTTCCGTTCCTTAACGCGGCTGTTACGGGTCAACATGCCTTGAACTTTAAGGGCATGACGATCTTCGCCGGCTTCTAATAAAGCGCGGGCGATACCAAGACGAATGGCTTCAGCTTGACCAGTGAAACCACCACCTTGCGCTTCCGCTTCAACATCATATTTGCCTTCAACGCCAAGAATTGTCAGAGGCTGTTTTAAATTCTGAACCAACGTGGCATAAGGCATATATTTAGTGACGTCGGTGCCGTTGACGGTTATTTTGCCGTTGCCGGCATAGATATAAACGCGGGCAACTGAAGTTTTGCGACGTCCGGTTCCATAATACTTATCGTGTTTTGCCATTTTCTAACTCCTTATTTCTTGAGGTCTAAGGCAATGGGCTTTTGCGCTTCATGGCCATGATCAGCACCCGTATGAACGAAGAGCTTCTTGATCATTTTACGACCCAAAGGACCTTTCGGTAACATTCCCCAAACAGCGCGTTCGACCATTTCAACCGGGAACTCACGTTTCATGAGACCGGCACTCCGGGTCCGAAGACCGCCATTATAACCGGAAACGTTGTAATAATTCTTCTTGTGTTCAGGATCGTCGCCCGTTAAAAGCACGTTTTCGGCATTGATGATGATGACATAATCACCAAGATCCTGGTTAGGTGTGTAAATCGGTTTATTCTTGCCCATCAAAATTTGAGCAACATGGCTCGCGAGACGTCCCAACGGGATGCCTGTGGCGTCCACCAAATACCACTTCCGTTCAATTTCATGCGGAGCGGTCATTGTAGTCTGACGTTGCATGTAATTTTCCTTCTTCCTGTCTTTGCGACTTCTTTTTCTGAATCAAACTTTACCGGGGTATGCTTCTTCTAAGCAGTGCGCCTAGAAATTATCGTTACCTAAAGGTAACTTGTCAAAAGAAAAATAAAAAGGCGGACCTTAATCCGCCTTCTCAAATCGTTTTTTCTTAAATATTCGCGACATTATGATAGACGTTTTGGACATCTTCATTCTCGTTTAGATCGTTGAGCATTCCCTTGAATTTCGCCAAATCCTCATCATTGAGAGTGACTTGCTCGTTCGCTATGAAAGTGACTTCTGCTGAGTCGAAATCCGTGATTCCCATCTCTTTAAGAACGTCTTTCGCCTTTTCTAAGTCCGTAGGCGCTGCTGTCACTTCAATTTCTCCATCTTCATAAGTGACGCTATCTAAATCAACGTCGCCGAGAATTAGATTGTCCTCATATTCATGAAGTTTGCTTTCTTCGCCTTTGAAATCAATGACTGCCAACATTTGGAAATTGTAGAGAACCGATCCCATCTTCCCGCCTTTGCGAGTGACGATTGTTCTCACAGAAGTTAAGGCCCGATTAACGTTGTCAGATAAAGTATCAACAATGATTAAACTTCCGCCCGGACCGAAAAATTCATAACGGCCCTCTAAATAAGCAACTTGATCGCCGCCTTTAGCCTTTTCAATCGCCCGGTCAATGACATCGCGTGGGCAACTTTTCCGATATTTTTCAATCGCGCTGCGAAGAGCGAGGTTAGCCTCCGGGTCAGGTACGCCTTTTTTGGCCGCTGCATAAATTTCTTTGCTGGCCCGCATGTAAATGGCCGATTTTGCTTTTGCCGTGGCAGCCATTGCCGCGGCACGCACTTCAAAATGTCTTCCCATAAAAAATCCTCGTGCTTGATTTTAGTCTTCTTGGAATGATTTTTGTAGCCTTTTGCCGGGAAGCAATAAATTTTTCAGAATTTTTTCTGAATCCTCTAACGCAACACCGGTTTTTTCAACGAGACTATTAATGTAAGAAAATGGCGAGAGAGTCAAATCTTTAGGCATATGTGCATCGACACCGATGACAGATTTAACGCCATAAGATGCAGCCAATTGCCAAAATTGATAAGCGGGGTATTCGGCATCGCTTACATCTTGCCCTTCATAATAGCCATGAATTCTAGTTCGCCCCATGTTAATTTCTAAATAAACGTGATGTTGAATGGATGCTTCAATCAAGGCGCGGCTCACCTCTTCTGCATGATGATTCCATCTTGGATACCATGACATGAAATGATCTGGATGCGCAAAATAGGCGAAAAGCCCGCTATCAAGAGCCTCTAGACAATCTTTAGCGTACAAATCCAATGCTTCCTCTAAATCATCAAGATACGGATACCAAAAGTAACGTTCCTTATCGATATGCAAATGTTGTCCTAAAATTAAATAATCAAGTTTCGCGCTGCTTAAAAGTTCAGTTAAATAACCTAAGAAGCGTTTAGAATATTCGCATTCAAATCCAGAATAAATTTTGATTTGTTCAGCGTATTTCTTTCTTAAGCCGTTTATGGATTCTAAGTAATCATCGAGAAGACGATAATCGCCGCGCATCCCCGGTTGCGAAAAATGAGGAAACATCGCGTGATCAGCAAAACCTAAAACACGATACCCGTCCTTTAAAGCCTCTAAAATATATTCCTCGTCTTTTCCATAGGCGTGTCCGCAGCGAGAGGTATGCGTGTGATAACAATAATCTGGATGTTTAGGAAAAGAGATCTTCGTCATATTTAACCTCCAAAAGCGTCAAGCCGCGGGCGGGAGCCATCTCACGCTTCAAAAGTTTCTCGCCAAATAAAGCTTTTCTCAAATCCTCTAGCTCCACTTTATGACGAGCAGCCAAAAACCCGCTTCCCACTAAATAACGAACCATATACGTCATAAAGTGTAATCCGCGAAAAATTACTTCATATTCTTCATTTTCTTTTTGAATTAGAATCTTCTCCAACGAACGAACAAAATTGTCTTTATCTTCTCTTTTATCCGTGAATTGCTGGAAATTATGCTCTCCTACAAATAAATCTAGAGCAGAGCAAAATTGCTTTTCATCAAACAAAAAATAATGTGGATAAAAGTAGGTGTCCAATCGCATGGGATCAAAATCAGCAAAACTGAATTTATAGGAATAAACTTTTCCCATCGAAGAATGACGGGCGTCAAAGTTCTCGCGCGCTACCCACTTCAAAATATGAATTCCTGGTTCCAAGAACTTATTGGCCGCCTCTAATATTTGTTGACGATTATGAATCGGAAATGGTGCCTCAAAAGACACGACCTGCCCTTTAGCGTGAACTCCTTTATCGGTACGTCCGGCACCATGAACATGGATCGGCGTTTTGAATAGAAGCGACAAAACTTCTTCTAAACGTCCCTGGATACTCGGATGCTTCTTTTGCCTTTCAAAGCCATAAAAGAGATCGCCGCGATAAGCGATTTTAAGAATTTCACTCACCTTAAAGCCACTCCGAACCAAGACATAAAAGGATCAAAACCGCTGATCGAAAGATAAAGAGACAAAGAAGTGAAGGTCACCGCCAATAAAGAGGCTGCCAAATCAATCCAGGTAAATTTCAATTTGCGGTAGCTCGTCCGCGGAGCCTTAGGATCATAGCCTCGACACTCCATCGCGTTGGCAAGTTCTTCGCTCCGAACAAAAGAAGAGACAAACAAAGGAACAATCAAAGAAACCATCGCGCGGATGCGGTTACGAATTTTCCCGTGTTTAAAATCAACTCCCCGCGAAGATTGCGCTTTCATAATTCGTTCGACGTCTTCTAAAATCGTCGGAATAAAACGCAAAGCTAAAGAAACAATCATCGCCCAAATATGCGTATTAACACCTAAATAACGAATGGGCGTCAAATACCATTCAAGCCCGAAAGTCAAATCCAACGGCTTTGTCGTGGAAGTTAAAATCAAGGACAAAGCAATCATCATCATTAAACGCACTAAAATTTGAAGAGCGTCTAAAAGAGAAGCCCAATAAATCGGATAACTACCAATATAGAAAGCAATCCAATCTAAATGGTTCGTCCGCGGCGTAATCGCATAAATCAGAAGAAGGAAAAGAAGAATGAACCAAAGCGACTTTAAACTCTTTAAAAAGGAAAGGAAAGACACATGCCCGATTAGAAAAAGAACAATGATTAAAAGAAAAGAAAAGCCGGCCATTACGAACGTCAACGTATATGACGAATAACCGAGGAAAATCGGGATAATCAAAAGAATAAAGCAAAAAATCTTCGTCCGAGGATCTAGACGATGAACAAGAGAGTTATAAGGCGTATAACGTCCTAAAGACAAACTAGCCATGGCGTTTCTTATACTCCTCGGCAATTCCTTTTGCCAAATCTTCTATCGTCTCAAATGGCGCGTTTTTTAGTTGATATCCGCGCTTTTCTAATTCGGAAGCCAAAACGAAAACCTGAGGTCTCTCCAATGAATACTCCTCTAAAGGACGCGAGAATAGTTCACGAGGTACTCCTTGAAAAACAACTTCCCCATCATGGAGAACAATAGCCTCATCTGCATAACGCAAAACCAAATCCATATCATGCGTAACGAGGAAAATCGCCGTATTTTCTGCATGAAATTTTAGAAATAGTTCCATTGTTTCGCGAGCCGCCATCGGGTCGAGCCCCGAAGTAGGCTCATCTACCACAAGGATTGTAGGCGAAGTCGCCAAGACTCCGGCAATCGCCACTTTTCTTCTCTCTCCTCCTGAAAGTTGGAACGGCGAACGTTTATAAAAACTTTCATCGAGACCGACTTTCTTTAAGGCCTCATGTGCCATTTTTAGTGCTTCTTCTTTACTGGCTCCAAAATTTCTTGGACCAAAAGCAACATCCTTTTCGACCGTATCTTCAAATAACTGATATTCGGGAAATTGAAAGACCATCCCAACGCTCCGTCTTAAAGACGTTAAATTTTTGCTTCTCTTTTTCTTTTTTGCGTGGTTGATGAAACCGTTGATGTCAACATAGCCTTCGCTCGGATTCAAAAGCGCGTTGATCTGTTGGATCAATGTCGATTTCCCGCTTCCAGTTCGCCCGACAATCGCGGTTATCTTGCTTTCCTTGAGAGTGAGATTGATCTTTTTTAACGCGGCGTGGGGAAATGGCGTTTTTGGATCATAAATATAATCGACATCGAAGAATTTCACTGGCATAAGAAATCCTCCAATTCTTCACGCGTTCTGATGGAGGACGGAACTTGAATTCCTAACTTCATCAATTCTTTCTTAAGCGAAGGGATAAAAGGCAAGGCCAAATTCGTGGCCGCTAAAATATCTTCTTGCGCAAACACTTCGTCCGGAGTTCCCGAAAGAACAAGCCGTCCTTTGTCTAAAACTAGAACGCGATCCGCCTGATAGGCTTCTTCGACATCATGGGTGATTGAAAGAATCGTCAAATTCTTTTTTTCTTCCTTCATTTTCTCGATTAAAGAGAGAATCTCTTTTTTCCCTTTCGGGTCAAGCATTGAAGTAGCCTCATCGAAAATAATCAAATCAGGTTCCATCGCTAAAACGCCAGCGATCGCCACTCTTTGTTTCTGACCGCCCGAAAGGTTCTCCGGTGCGCTGTCTAGATAATCTTCCATTCCCGTTTCTTTCGCGTATTTCTGAATGATGGCCTCCATTTTTTCGCGTGGTATTTGTCGGTTTTCTAAACCGAAGGCAATATCGTCGCGAACTGAAGAGCCGACAAATTGATTATCGGGATTTTGAAAGACTAAGCCTATGTGCTTTCTGATTTCTGAGAGGTTTTTGCTTTCCATTTGAAGAGAAAAAACTTTGAGCGGCAATTCATCGTCTCTACTTTCTAAAAGGAGGCCCGCTAAAGCCTTTGCCAAAGTCGATTTGCCAGAACCGTTGTGGCCGATAAGCGCCACGTGTTCTCCTTCTTCCACCGTAAAAGAGACGCCGTCGAGGGCGTTTTCTTCATCATATTTGTAAGTCAAATTCTCTGCTTCAATAATCGTCATATCAATGATACTGAATTTCTGGTAAGCGCCCTTTATAAGCCTCGACTTCAACGCCTGCCATCATCAAAATTTTACGGGAAGCTTGATAAATTATCTCGTCTTTGTGTTTGTCATCTAAATAAACAAGCCGTTTGATGCCCGCTTGCACCATCGCTTTGGCGCATTCGTTGCATGGAAAAAGCGTCACATAAATTGTGCAACCCTTTAAAGCTGCGCCGTTGCGCGTATTTAAAATCGCATTGAGTTCAGCATGGCACACATAAAGATATTTGCTGTCTAATCCCTCTCCGTGCCCCCATGGCAGTTGTTCTTCATCTAGATGACGCGGCATTCCGTTATAGCCAATCGACACTACCTTCTTTTCTTGATCAACAATGCACGCGCCGACTTGGGTGGAAGGATCCTTGCTTCTTAAAGAGGAAAGAACAGCGATACCCATAAAATATTCATCCCAGGCAATGTAATCCTTGCGCGCAGTTTCTTCCTTCATTTTGTCCCCCCTTAGCCGTTCACAATGATATCCTTTTCTCTCACTAAAGCCTAACGAATTTTGATGATTAAGGCTTCGTATGGTCTCAAAACTTTCTTGAAAAGGAAACCGGCTCCGCAATAATTGCTATAAAGCACTTCTCCGCGCATTCTCTTGATCCATTGCGGCAACTTTACGCGATGTCCCGTCAAATTAGCAATCACAAAGCGAAGCCCTCCTTCATAAAGCCGATAATAAGCGATGAAAGATGATTTAGTGCGTGTTTCTTCAAATGTTCCATAACGCAAAACGTCGTCTTCTCTTCTGAGTTTTAAAAGAGTTTTGTAAGCTTTATAAATGCTTTCTTCATCATTCTGCTCTTTTAGAACATTGACTTCTTGATAATCGCCATTGACGGGTAACCAAGGGACTCCGGTACTGAAGCCAGCATTTATTTCTCCATTCCACTGCATCGGTGAACGTGCGTTATCGCGATTAAAATAACTGGCGACGCGTTCAGATGTCTTCCTCGGCAAATGCATTTTCCGAAGCAATGAATAGATATAAAGACCGACAACATCTTTATATTCTTCGGGTTTTAGATTTTTGTAATTAGTCATCCCGATTTCTTCGCCTTGATAGATAAAAGGGGTGCCTCGCATTGTGAGAAGAAGCGTCGCTAACATGCTGCCTGACTCATAAGGATATTTTTTCGGATTGCCGAAACGCGGCAATGAGCGTCTCTGATCGTGATTTTCAAAACAAACGGCATTCCAATCAAGTTCCTTCTGCCAAGCAAAAAGCGTCCTTTTAAAACGTTTTTTTTGCATCTTTGGTGCTAAAAGCGGAATCTTGCGACTATCAGAATTGATCGTATCGAACTGAAAAACCATATCAAGTTCTTCGTTCGTGAAACGTCTGGCGTTTTTAAAATCAACGCCCCCCGTCTCTCCAACGGTCATACAGTCGTAATGCGAAAAAACATCCTCATAAAGAGTGTGGAGAATCTGATGGTTGTTCTCCTTTTGAAGATAATGTTCTAAACCAATCGTCCGTACGCGACGTTTGCCGTCCGCTAAACTTTCTTTATAAATCTGATTGATAACATCGCAACGGAAGCCATACACTCCCTTATCAAGGTAGAATCTTAAAATCTTTTCTACCTCTTCTAGTACTTTCGGATTATGCCAATCTAAATCCGGTTGCTCGGGCGTAAAAAGATGTAAATACCAAGCATCAGCCTCCTCCACATAAGTCCAGGCGCTTCCGCCGAAATTAGAAGTCCAATTGTTAGGCGGTAACTTATTATCTTTCCGTCCCTTTCTCCAATAATAATAGGAACGATATGGACTATTTTCATTTTTGGAAGCGATAAACCATTGATGCTTGTTAGACGTATGATTAACAACTAAATCCATGACAATGCGGATTCCGCGCTTTTTGGCTTCGCTGATAAGCCTTTCAAAATCATCCATCGTTCCAAATTCGGGATTGATAGAGAAATAATCGGAGATATCATAGCCATAATCCGCATTTGGAGAAGCGTAAATTGGCGAGAGCCAAAGAATCTTTACGCCAAGTTCTCTTAAATAATCGAGTCGGGAAATAATGCCGTTGAGATCGCCGATGCCGTCGCCGTTACTGTCTTGAAACGAACGCGGATAAATTTGATAAACAACTTCTTCTTCAAAAAAACGACGCATATGATTTCTCCTCAATAAGTATTTTAGTCAATTATGGGGAGCAAGAAAAAGAAAAAGACCCAAAGGGTCTTCGTTGAGAATGAAAGAAATTTTTATTTAGAAGAGGAACCCTTATGTTGTTGGAGATATGAGGCTTCTAAAGCTTCGCGCGTCTCGCTGACTGAAGTCGCTTCGGCAAAAGCCAAATCACAATCGTAATCGAAACGGCTTCGTTTATTGTTCATGTGGCTTTCCGGTTTCATATTTTCGTCCTTCACGAAGGAGAGTTTAACAAGGAAGCATTTCTTGAAACAAGAAGGCAATAATGACACTGTCCAAGTTTTTTATAAAAGAGAAAGTGCACATCTTAAACTTTAATTAAAAAAGACCGACCATCGGTCGGCCTCTTAAGATTAGAAACGATTCAACATCACCAATTTGTAGCCTTGGCCATAAATTGAATCAATGCGCGCGCCTTTGATGTAGGCTAATTTTTTACGGATTGATGTGATGTGCACGTCAATCGTGCGCGTATTCCATTCGTGCTCATTTCCCCAAATGGTGTGCAACAATTCGTTGCGCGAAACAATCTTTGGTCGCGCTTCATAAAGCGTTGTCAAAATCGCCCACTCTAGAGGGGTAAATTTTACCCGATAACGTCCGGCTGCCAGGGTTCGCGCTTCTAAATCGCAAAGAACCACCGAGCCATCGAGACGCTCAATCTCAATCTCACTCATACAACACCTCTAGCTCTTTAAGAGCACTTAAATCATACCCGAAAAAAGTTGGAAGAAAAGACAAAAATTGCGCTTTTGCTTTTTAATGATTTTTATAAAGAAAAAATAATCAGTTTTTATAGCTGCCGCTATTTTTTTGTTATTTCAGAAAAATAGCAAAGATAAGCATCTACGCACATCTTCTGACAAACTAATAAGTTTCCGAACTTCTTATTTCATTAAAAATCAACGCTTATTTTTTATCTTTACATTTTCTTGAAGTTTCACAAAACTCTTTCTAATTTCAAACGCTTGGCAATCCCGGGTTCGAAAAACATCAAACTATTGATGAAAATCATTAAAAGCACATTGATCGGCGTCCCCACCACAATCATTGAAAGATAGACACCATAACCTAGAAAACTGCCCCCAGCCAAAATGTAAGTGTAATAAAGATAAAAGGCTAACGCCTTAAGAAAATCAAGAATCAATAAATCGCTGAAAGAAGCGATGAAAGAAAGACGATAAAGGAGAGAAAAACTTTCTTTGCCTTTTTTTCGCCCATAAAAATAGACGCCGAGATAAAGGCCCATATCGACAATGAAAGATAAAGCAAGAACAAGAGGCTTCGCCCAATAAGAAGCTTCGCCGAAAGATGAATCAAGCCAATCCGTTCCATAAAAAATAACGACAAGGAGAAGGAACGAAAAAAGAAGAACGGCAATAAAAGGATAGGGAGTACTGAAAGTTTTAGAAAATTTTCGAACTAAAAGAAGGAGAAGATATGCCAAAACGCCAAAAAGCAAATAGACAAAACTGATTAAAAAGTTATATGCTCCCGTCGGATAAATAAAGGCCGGAATTAAATCGGAAAGAAAGCCGATGAGTCCGCCATAAAGCGGTCCAAGCGTCAAAGAAGAAAAAAGCAACAAGGCAGGAGCCAGAGAAAAGCGAAGAAACGGGAAACCGGGAATCGAAAATAATTTCGCAATAACAGTAAAAACAATGGCTAGAGCCAAAATGATTGAAGCATAAGCAAGTTTCCGTGTTTCGCTGAGTCCGTTATTAATCATCTAAATACTCCTTCAAGTAATCGCGTACCTCATAAACGAAAGCAAGCGATCCGCAGATAACTATACGCTTATGCCCTTCTTGAAGGAGAGTGCCAATCGCGCTTTTAAAATCAAAAAAGAAACGCGTTCCTTCTATTGCCTTCTCAAGCGAAAAATCGTGAGCGCGCTTATGATTAAAATTAGTCAAATTTACATGATAACCAGCACCTCTTAAGATTCTCAGTTCTTCTTTAATGTTTTTATCATCAAAAGAAGCGAAAAGAAGCGTTGAATCTCCTTTACTGAAGGCTAAATAAGCTGGCAAAGCATCGCAAATTGCTTCTGGATTATGGGCTCCGTCTAATAAAAAGGGACCAATTCTTTCAAAACGGCCAGGAAGAGCAGGAGTTTGCATAGCTTTTACGATATCGTTTCGCTTGAAAGGAAATGATAAACGAAGAATCTCTGCCGCTTCAATGGCCATTGTAGCGTTCTTAATCATTAAATCGCTATTTGCATTGATGCTCAGTTGATTATAAGAAAGAAAATCAAAGCAAAACGCGCTTTGATTATGCGAAATGATTTTAAAATCCTTTACTTGATAAAGCGTTGCTTGCTTTTTCAAACAATCATTTTTAGCAAGCGCTAATAAGTTATCTGACACTTGTCCTAAAAGAAGATGTCCACCTTCCTTTAAGATTCCGAGTTTTGCTCGAGCAACATCTTCGATGGTCGGTCCTAAAAACTTGAGATGCTCTTCGCTGATGCTTGTGATGATTGCTAAAAGTGGAAAAGAGCCTTCGATGTTTGTGGCGTCAAGCGTGCCCCCCATCCCGCATTCGAGGATTGCCAAATCAACTTTCTGCCTTTGAAAGTATTTGATGGCTACGATTGTTTCGCGCTCAAAGGAGCTGAGATTGTATTTTTTAAAACCGCTGAGATATTCTTCGTAGATTGAAGAATATTCTTTTTCATCAATCGGTTTTCTCCGACACCAAAGCGTTTCGGTCGGACTTTTATGATATGGCGACAAATAAGTGCCTACACGATACCCGGCATTAGTGTAAATAGACGATAAAAAGTTGATGACGCTTCCTTTTCCATTGCTGCCAGTCACATGAATAAACGGAAAGTCGATTTTGATGTCATAGGCTTTGCAAAATTCATCAAAAGAGGCGCGTTCGTAGCGTCTCATCGTCATATCGCTTTGTTTTAAGGAAAGCAAAACCTCAGAAAACTTCATTCGTCGAAAGTTCCCCTCCGTCCTTGTCGAAAGGCGTTGGCCTCCCGTTCAGCTATTTCTTTTTTCAAAGTCGCGCGTTTATCATGCAGTTTTTTGCCTTTTGCTAAAGCAATCTCCATTTTTGCATAGCCATGCGAAAGAAAAACCTTTGTCGGGACGCATGTAAGCCCCCCGTCCTTTAAAGCGTTAGCTAAACGCCGTAATTCTTTTTTGTTCAAAAGCAATTTGCGGTCGCGAAGGTGATCGACATTAAAGATATTTCCTTCTTTGTATGGAGCGATGTGCATATTGGCCACAAAAGCCTCTCCGTCGCGCACATAAATATAAGCATCCGTAATTCCCGCATCGTGTTTACGAAGCGATTTAATTTCCGTTCCTTTCAAAACGAGACCTGCTACAAGAAAATCAGATAAAAAATACTCATAACGAGCACGTCTATTCTCTAACAAAACACCGCTTTCTTTTTTTCTCGTCATAATTCGCTTTCTTTTACGTCAATAGTAATACTAATTTCATAGCCTTCGTTTAAATTTCCACGAATACCATTAACTCTCAAAGTATAAGGAAACTGATTCCCGTCATTAAAGAGGAAATTCCCATTTCCATCATTATTCGCAAAAAAGTCTTTAAATTTTTTGGATTCAAAAGTGCTTTTACCATCTTCCGGATAAAACAAAGTACTATTGTTAGCGTAAATAGGGCCTCCCACTTCTTCATAATGGAGATTATTGAAAGTCAATTCGCCATCAGATTCTAGAAGATGCAAGAGCCGATAATTTTGGGCAGCCGACTCGCTTGGCGTGTTAGACATCTCGAGGACATGCCAATTGCTGCGTGAATCATTATTGAGAACGCTCTCATCGACAGGGTCTAAATATTCCTCCCGAATCACGCTCCCTAAAGTGTTGCGATAACTTCTAACGCGCGCGTCGACGTGATAAATCTTTAAGCCCGGCATAAAGAAATTTTTCGGATAATATCCTCGATACATCGTCTGAGCATCTAGTTGATTCAAGAAGCCCGGATTATAAAGTTCTACGAGTATGTATTCGCTGAAAGGATTGTTATAACTTTGATAAGGACTTTCAAGCACAAGAGCTTCGCGTCCCACGAATGAATCTTTTAATTCAACGGCAAGAGGAAACGAGGCGTCCTCATCAATGACGACCGGTTCAAGCCATCCTAAGGCCATCTTGCTGAAAGCGTTGTGATCGCCAATATTGAGATCCATCATATCTAAACCGCCAAGCGGACCATAATCGCGATAAAGCGGATCGACACGAGAACTGGCGTCTCCTTGATCGACATTGTAATAATCTGGTAGACCCAAAAGGTGACCGGTCTCGTGAATCAAGGTATGAGCGTCTCCGCCACTTATTGAGCCATCATTCAAAAAAGAAATCGAAAGCCAACAATAGGCGCTCGGATTTGGCGAATTTAAATCGCTTTCGCTGCTATAATCCCAATTTGTGTAAGCCCAAAATTCTTCTTTTTGCGTTGCTGTTAAGTCTTTATAAGGGTCATCGTTTCCGATAGAGCGATAATCAGGTGAAGAATAAATTAGATATACCGTATCGATAAAGCCGTCATTGTTGCTATCAAATTCTTGTAAATTGCTTTCGCTGTTTTTGCGATAAAATTCAACTGCTTCGCGAAGCAAATCAAGCGTGCGTCTACTGGAAGTCGTAGTCTGGCTCATAAATTCACCAGCAGTCATTCCGACTTCATAAACATCAGCGACTGAAGGTTTTAGCGATAGTTTGTTAAAAGACGATTCTCTGTAATAATCCTTCAGGGAATACCAATAATCATTCTCTTTTTCCCCGAAAGCGCGGAGAAGAGAATCTAAATCATTATTTGAAAACGGAAAATCAGAAAATTCGACAGGAATCACAAGAAGCGGCACTTCGCCTTGACTCGGCATAATCGGTTTCCGCCTTCCGCTACGATCGTAACGAAAATCTTCTAACGTTAAAGAAGAGGGTGAACTTCTCTTTAAAGAGATTCCTTCAATATAGCGATAATCATTAGAACTGATAGGACCTGAACAAGCACTCACAAATAAAAAGAAGAAAAAAGTGAAGAAAACATAAGAAAGATATCGAACAACTCTTCTCTTTTCCATGCGGAAAGATTATAGCCTAAATAACGTAGAAATAGATGGAAAGAAACATCAAAAGCGTGCCTAAAAGAACAAAAAGATGAAAGATTGTGTGAAACCACGGACTATGTTTTTTGCCAAGTCCGTAAAGGATCGCGCCGAAAGAATAAGAAATGCCGCCCATCAAAAGAAGAAAGAAACCCGGCCACCAGCCTAATGACATTAAAAGAGGATAAATTGAAATAACGCAAATCCACCCCATCAATAAATAATCAATCATTGAAAAGACTGCGAACTTCTTTAAATTGCAGGAATTTAAAACAATCCCAACGATTCCTAAAACCATTACGATTGCCCAAATGCTCCAGCCCCAGGCCGGGCTATAACTACGGAGCGAAACAAGACAATATGGCGTATAAGTCCCCATGATTAAAAAGAAGACCATGTCGTGATCTAAAACACGGAAGACTTTTTTTCCTTTTGAAATAGGCAGTCCGTGGTATAAAGCCGAAACGCTATAAAGAAGAAGCAAAGAGAACACAAAAACGGAAGCACTGACGATTTTATAACTATCACTGCTATCAGCTGCCTTAATTAAAAGAAAGGGGCCACCAATTAAAGCGAAAAGAACTCCTAAAGCATGCGTCAAAGAATTCCAAAGTTCTTGCTTGCGGGAATAATTCGGTAATTCAACTGCCATGAGGCTATTATAAGAATGCTAGTAATAAAATCAATGCTAACTGGTTTCTGAAACTAGATATTAATTTAGAGTACTTAATTGAAAAGAGAAAACTTATAATCATTAACCGATGCTCACTCTCCTAAGACGTCTTTTCATCAAAGACTATCAAAATTTGTCTGACCCGCTCGTGCGAAAGAAACACGGACTATTGGCTAGTTACCTCGGAATTGTCATCAATGCCATCCTGGTGATTTTAAAACTTGTAGCGGCAATTCTCCTCTTAGAGGTCAATGGCGTTTTTTCTGCCGCACTTCTCGCCGATACCATCAATAACATCGCGGACATTTCTTCTTCCGTCGTTTCTTTAGTTTCTTTTAAGATGGCGGCTAAACCCGCCGATAAGGAACATCCTTTCGGACACGCTCGCATCGAATACATCGCCGGCTTAATCATTTCAGTCATCGTTTTGATGCTTGGAGCGCAATTATTCTATGAATCACTTCTAAAAATCATTGAAGGCGAATTGAATTCTTATGTCGTCTCAACGCTTGTGATTTTATCTATTTCCCTTTTTCTTAAGCTCCTACAGGCTTATTACACTTACAAAATGTCGCTTCTTCTTTCTAGTCCTGCTTTAAAAGCGACGTCTTTAGATGCTTTGACTGATTCCCTATCTAATTTAGCAATCTTAATTTCTGCCTTCCTCTCATATTTCCTTTCCTATGATTTTCTAGATGGTTATATGGGACTTTTAGCTTCGCTTTTTGTCATCTTTTCGGGCTTTCGCATGCTCAAAGAGACCTCGTCTCCGCTTATCGGACAAAAAGCCAGCAAAGAAAAAATCGAAAAAATAACTGCGCTTTTGAAAAATGAAAAAGAGATTGTCGCTTTCCATGATTTGATGATTCATGATTACGGACCTTTAAATTCTTTCATTTCTTTGCATATTGAGATACCGGAAACGACGTCTTTAGACTCCGCTCATTTAATCGCAACAAAACTCGAAAATAAAATCCATGAATCTTGTGGGGCCAACGTAACAATTCACGTTGATCCGATAAGCGTTCTTTCAAGCGAAGAAAAAGAACTCAAAAATAAAATAAGCGAGTCTTTAAAACAATTAGATCCTCGTTTACGCTTCCATGATTTTTCTTGTTCAACCGATAAAGAAAAACTTGAAGTTCATCTCGACATTGTCGAGCCATATGAAGTTAAACTTAAAAAAGAGGAAATCGATTCCTTTCTTTATAACGCGTTGAATGATTCAAAAATTCTCCTCGTTACAAATCTCGTGCATCCTTATGAAGAGAATTAAGGTGGCGAATCTCCCTTATCATTTCCTCTAAAATAAAGCTGATATTGCGCAGATATCCATAAAAGACACTGCTTAAATCTTCTAATGGATAAATGAGGGGTACTGGCGTTTTATCTAATGGTTGATGCTCAACAATTTCCTGAGCAATCTCTCTTTCGTAAAAGAATGAATAAGCATCGAATAGAATGGTTTCCCGTTCCTTTTGAAATTGTGACAAAGCCAAAAATGTATGAGCGGAAAAGAAATCAAAAGAGGCCAAACGCAATAAATAAGGAAGTTCCTCCTTTTTTAAAATCTCAATCATCAATTGAAAACAGAGATTGTTTTTTTCTTTATTCAATGGAAGATGATAATGTTTTAGGAATGTAGTGACAAACGGGAACATCTTTCTTAATCTATCGGTAGGTTTCTTATCATGAGGCGCACGAAAAGATAAAAGGGAGGTTAATTCCGCTTTTTTGCTCTCATTCTCTTCTAATAGAAGGCGAAGAGGCTGACTGTCCTTATAAAAATAGGAGCCTACTAGATTAATACGCACATTTTGTTCAGTCACAGTCGTTATTATAAAGCACTTGAATTGAAGTTTTCTAAATTAGTATTAAAGTAAGAATAAGGAGAAGAAAAAATATGAAAATTTATCGCTGCCCTATATGTGGCAACATCGTCGCTTTAGTTGAAGAAGGCGGTGGCCAACTCGTGTGCTGCGGAACGCCAATGGAACTTTTAGAAGCCAATAGCGTCGATGCTGCAGCCGAAAAACACGTTCCAGTTGTAGAAAAAACTGGAGACAAATTACTCGTCAAATGTGGAAGCGTTCCGCACCCGATGACTGAACCGCATTATATCGGTTGGTTGGCTTTAGAAACTGAAAACAATTTCCACATCATTTACCTTGATCATCTTGGCAAGCCAGAGGCTAGTTTCCCGTACGCTGAGCATGGAACTGCTTATGCTTACTGCAACCTCCACGGTCTTTGGAAAACTGAATTCTAAGATTGAATTTCTGAAACAAAAAAAGAGTTCCTGATGGAACTCTTTTTATATGTTCTCTTCGTTAAAAAACTTCATTTTCTTGCGAACAACGGCCCATACTGTAATAAGCAAGGCTCCGAAAATAATATAGGTAAGGCCTCCTCCGCTCATGAAAGTCGTTGCGATGGCAACATCGTTTTCCATGTAATATTTATTGATTTCATTCGAAATAAGACCGGCGCTGATAAAAGCGCAAATTCCCAATAAAAGGAGGAAGATGCCACTGCAAATTAAATAGGACGACGTCAATTTTTTCATAGATGGGCTTTTAAAAAAGACAAGGCAAACAAAAATGATGATTCCGATAACGGAGGCGATTATAAGAACTACGCTCAATAATCCCGTCAAACCTCCGAATCCCGAGCCAGGAGATTGTGAGAAATACTGAAGATCACCAATTGTTCCGATAAGATCAAAAAAGGAAAGTCCAACAGATGAATACATTACAATGTTAAGCGTCACAGCCGGAGAAACTAATAAAATAATGCAAATTAGATAAAATAGAGCCATCGCGCAAGCAAAAACAACTCGCGGGGCGTCTTCTTTCGTTATCATTTTAGAAGCCATAATTACCACCTCAACTATGAATCAGTTGACCTATAAACCAAGTATAGACCCCCCAACAAAGTCAAGATATTAAAGAATGTAACCTCCAAAAAGAAAAGAGTTCCTTCCAGGAACTCTTCTTTATTTTGAAGTCAAAATGTTTTATTCGGCTTTTTCTTTAAGAATTTTATCAAGCTTTTTGCGGAGGACAAACCACGCCACAATAAGAAGAACACCGAAGATCATGAAGCAGATGCCGCCGCCACTCATGAAATCAACGAGTCCTTGTCCTCCTTGGTTATTGAGTTCGCCTGCCGCTAAAGAGGCACTCACCAAGGCAAAGATACCAGTGATGATAAGATAAACACCGACGCTGAGTGGATAATTGACAGCTTCCTTTTTAACGCGTGGATGCTTCATGAAAATGAAGAGAACTGAGAGAATAATTCCACCGATAAGAACAATTAAAAGGATGATGCTGAGTAAGCCTGTGAAGGCTTCAAATCCTATATACAAAGAATCGCCGAAATACTGAAGATTCCCGACAGCACCCATAAGGTCGAAGAACGAGACACTCTGAGATAAACCCATGATAGAAAGAGTCTCGGCTGGACAGACCATTAAGATGAGAAGAAGTAGATAAACACCTCCCATGATGGATCCGACAACGATGCGTTGGAGACTTGGCTTGGTCATATATGTTACCTCCTATTTATACCAAACTTTAAGTTCTTAATGATTATAGTAAATTATCCCTCGGTGCGGTAGATTTTAATTTCTTTGATAAACTCCAAAATGCGGTAACGATAGGTAGCCCAAAGCGCAAGGGTTAAAACGCCAAAGACAAGGAAAACAATACCGCCAGTGCTAAGACCGGTGCTCGTGATTGAAACTTCTATTCCATCAATAACGCCGCTGCCAGTCATATCGTTTGCTGTCAAGCTAGCAGAAATAAGACTGATGATGGCGCAGAAGATCGAGAAAATTCCTAAGAAGATCGGAGCAATGAACACACAATTTTTTAAGAACTTCGAATCAAAGAGAATCAAAAGAACGCCGAGAATAATCGCTAAACCAGCAAAAGAAAGAAGAAGGATGGCGGTCAGACCAGCAAAGCCTTCCATCCCTTGATAGGTAGTACCTAAAAGAGACATATTGCCAACATCGCCGATTAACTCAAAGAAAGAACGAACATAACGATCGGTAGTCATGACCACGTCATCGGCCGCACCAACTAATGTCACATCTTCGGCAGGACACGCCAAAAGAGCGATGAAGAAGAGGGAAAGAGCAATCAAAATCAGTCCAGCGATTAAACGATGCTTGTTATATTTGACCTTGAATTGAAACTTTTCTTTTCTTACTACTTTCGGACGTCTAAAAAAATCGACAATCCGTTCGCGAAAATTCATCGGTCGATCATTCATCTGCAGATCATATTTATTTTTTTCATTTTCTGCCATATTTTGAACAAACCTCCGGTCATAGGTTATCACTCGCTTGATAGCGCTTACAAGAAAAGGTCGAATTTTTCATGAATTTGAAAATAAATATGCAAAAAACGCATCTTTTCAATCATAATTTCTCCCAATATCTAGGCATTTTAAAAAGAAGGCCTCCGTTTTAAGGAGGCCATTCTCAATAAAGTTTTTCGGGAAAAATCAGAGATAATATTTATCAAGAACTTCGAGAGTCTTTTCGTCTAATTCATAGACTAGCGGCTTGCCGGTCGGAATCTCAACGGCGACGATTTCCTCTGCGCTGAGATGTTCTAATTCCATCACCAAAGCTCTCAATGAATTTCCGTGTGCAGCAATTAAAACGCGCTTGCCGTTTTTAATCGCCGGCGCAATCTCTTGATCAAAATAAGGCTTCACCCGCTTAGCGGTGTCGACTAAGCATTCAGTAAGCGGTAAATCCTTTTCGCTCATCTCGCCTTTTTTCACAAGATCCAAATATTCTTTTTGATTTCCCGGCCAGCGTTCATCATCTTTAGTCAAAGCCGGCGGTCGAACATCAGCGCTTCTCCGCCAAATATGAACTTGTTCATCGCCCCATTTTTTGGCGCTTTCGGCTTTGTTGAGTCCTTGAAGCGCTCCATAATGCCGTTCGTTAAGACGCCACGAATAATGCTTTTCAATATCGCCTTCCCCTAATTCTTCTAAAGCTAAATCCATCGTCCGATTTGCTCTTTTTAAAACAGAACTATAAGCGACATCGAAACTATAGCCTTTTTCCTTTAAAAGACGTCCGGCAGCTTTAGCTTCTTCCACTCCCTTTGGTGAGAGATCAACATCGGTCCAACCCGTAAATTTGTTCTCGAGGTTCCATGCGGATTGCCCATGACGAATGAGTACTAATTTAATCATCTTTTCCACCCTTCTTTACAGTAATGGATTATACCAATTCAGGTCCGTTTTTGTAGAGGAGAAGCAACGACAATTTCCTCTTCTCCCACGTGATAAACAAGACTTAAATAAGCATAAGCATATTTATCGGGCATTTTTCCTTTCAAAACTCCGTTTTCATAAAGAAGAGGGAAATTGTACCATGTGCTGACAAAACCCTGCTTTTTGCTGTAATCCATCTCTTCCAATAAATAATAAAGGGAGGCGGATTTAAAAATATAGGCTCGCTCTTTTCTTTCTAAAGAAAACGCGAACTCGCCGTCTTTTGGAAAAGTTGGAACACGTGGTAACAAATAATCGCTAGAAGAAAGAGAAGCGAGAAAGTATTTAACTTCAAGCGCGTTATATGCGTGACCATGTGAATGCGGAAAATGATGTTTGAGGGCGAAATTGCTATGCGGATTTTGATTAGCTAAATAACTTTGCGATAATGAATAAGGATCAAAGAAATTATCGTTATCGCCCCCAACATAAAGAATCGGTTTTTGATATTTAGACAAATTGCGTTCAGCCTGATAAAAAGGATCGATTTTTTCGTAATTAAAAGAAGAGGAAATCCAGCCTCGCGAAGCGCCTAAAAATCCCCCGCCGTAACCATTGATTGCAAAAGCGAAATCCTGGCATAAACCGATTAAAATCGAAGTAATGACTGAACCCCACGATATGCCGAAAACACCAATCCTCTCCTGATCGATTCCTTCTTGTTGCTTTAAGAAAGAGAAGGCATGAAGCGAAGCCTGTGTAGCCTGATAAAGCCAGCCTTCTTCCAACTTCATCTTCGCAAAATCCTCAGAAAAAGGCGGCAAAATTGTGTAATTAGAGCCTAAAAGCCAAAGCGGCAACGAACGTTTCCAACGTTCATCTAATTCGTTCTTACCAGCATCTAAACCAGTCGGGAAAAAACCGCCCCAATCAAGCGTTAAAGCGTAATATCCTTCTTCTTGATATTTTTTGGCCCATTCAAGAAAAGAATGTCCACCTCCGCCATGAATTAAAAGAATTCCGGGCGCTCCTTTTTTGATTTTCGGAGTTGCTAAATAAGCATGAAAAAGGGTCAGTCGTCCCTTATACGGTGCGCCCACTAAAGCCCAAGACGAAATCTCGGGATAATTAGGAACTTCTCGCGATAATAAGAAATTATGACCCCACATTGTTTATTTGTTCTTTATTGCTTTTAAAGCGCCAAGCGAAGTAGCCTCGCTCGGACCTTTGAAGACTGCGACTTTTGCAATCTTGCATGTCAATTCATTGAGAAGTTCGTTCTTTGAACCGCCACCGAAGATCACTAATGTTTTATAGTGATGTCCCGTCAAGCTTTCAATTTCTTGAATTGCATGGGCGTAAGAAATAGCCAAGGAAGTGTAAATAGTCTTAAATAGAACCGGCGCTTCTAAATCACCATCAAAGCCATTTTCACGGAGAGCTTTTTTTATCTCCTCAATCATTGATTCCGGGTTTAAGAAACGATCGTCACACGGATCGAAGACCGGCGTTTCTTCTTTCACTGCGCGCGCCATTTCAACGGCTTTGGCCGGACTGATGTTGCCCGGTAATTCCGCTAAAGTTCGATTGACGATGTACATGCCGGGAATATTCTTCAAAAAGCGAATCATTCCCGGATAACTCAGTTCATTGGTGAAACCGGCCTTATAAACAGATAAATCGCGTAAAGGACTAGAAAGATAGGAACCTAAAAGCGACCAAGTTCCGCTCGATAAAAGCAGTTCGTCTTCTTTTGCGTTTGATCCATAAAAAGCCGCAGCGGTATCGTGACCGAGCGTCAAATAGACGTCTAAGGCATAACCGATCTTTTCGCTGATTTCGCTATTTGTTTTCCCGAGCAAAGTTCCGGCCTTATAAAGCGGAAGGAAAACATCTTCTTTTAAATTCAAGGTTTCTAAAAGTTGAGGAATCAATTGACAGTTTTTAACATCGAGGATTCCGCTTGTCGATAAAGAGGAAACCTCATTTGCCATAACGCCAGTCAAACGATAAGAAAGATAGGCTGGCAACATCAAAATATGCGCAACATTATCTAACCGCCCGTCTTTATAATCCTCATAAAGAGAATATATCGAGTTATAAATTTGTGGCTGAACGCCGCTTAAAAGAAATTGCTTTTCAGGAGTTAAGAATTCTTTTTGCCCTCTTAAACCCCGCTTCGGATCGCGATAAGAAGAAACGCCCTCGCCAATCAAATGTCCATTTTCATCAAGAAGCGCATAGTCAACACCAAATGAGGTGATGCAGAGCCGTTCCGCCTGATACCCGAGATGGCGAGCTTCCTTCAAACCGAGAATAATTTCTTCGAGAAGACGATCAACATCCCAAAACAAACGACCATTCAATGTGAAACTCGGCGTCTTAAAACGGCGAATTTCCTTATAGAAGATTCTATCCTCTAAACCGATTTCCAAAAGGAGGCGCCCGCTTGAAGCGCCTAAATCAACCGCTGCTTGTATCAAGAGACTTACCTCAGGAAAGATAACCGGGGAACGGCGTTAAGTCGAAACGCTTAGCCACTGCCTTAATATCTTCGTCAGTCATGATGTTTTTAAGTTTGTAAGGTAAAACTTTCAAATAAATTTCCGCTGCTTTCTCAGCCGTTTCCACTAAGCCGAAAGCATCGTCTAAACTTGGGCCAGCTCCGTAAATTCCATGGATCGACCATAAAACCAAACGATGTTCTTCCATCTTTTTAGCGGTCGCACGACCGATTTCGTCAGTGCCGCAAACCATCCACGGAAGAACGCCAATGCCATCCGGGAAAACGACAACGCATTCGGTCATCATGCGCCACAAATCGACAGTTAATTCGCGATCATCCGCACTATGAATTTGCGACAAAGCAATCAAATTCGTCGGGTGCGTGTGGAGAATGACACGGTTCTCCGGATCTTTTTTAAGACGCGTCGCGTGACACATCAAATGTGCATAAATTTCCGAAGTGAAGCAAGCATTGTTATCGAAGCCATAAAGCAATTCTACTTCTTTCAAATTATCGGCAATTCTGAAAATTCCGACGCATTCAGAAGGATAACGCGGGACGTTGCGGAAGAATTTGCCGGTACCGGTGCATAAAATAACCCGCCCCTTCATGATTGGATCAGCTTCCATCGGAAGCGGAATTCTTCTGATAATCTTTTTTCCGCCGTCCAAATATTTCTCGATTGTTTCTTCGCTTAACAAGTAGGAAACATTCCCACCATTTCTTTCATCCCAGCCAAGGTCATACATCCGACCAATGATGGCGAGATAATCACGGAATTCACGTGCTTCTTCAACTGGATGTGCCATATTTATAAATACTCCTTTATTTTATTAACCACGTACTTTTTGAACTGTTTCTTGATATTCGAAGAGTTCTTTTTCAAGTTCAAGACCGCTGACAATGCCTTTTTCCATCAAGAGATACTGCCACACAGCATTGAAGGGAAGATTGTTCTGTTCTTCCAACAAGTAAAGACGGCTCGTGAAATTGTTCTCACGCTCAGCCTTTTGAAGAAGAGCGGTCGGTTCTAGAAGAGCTTTTAAAATCGCTTTGGCCGTCGCTCTAAGTCCAATCACCCAACTGAAAACCCGGGAAATCGTCGCGTCGAAATAATCGAGGGCAATATGAACCTTTCCAAAGTAATTTCCGCGTTTCAACTCATTCATGATGCCTTGAAGACCATCATCTTCAATGACCACATGATCAGAATCCCAATGAATTCCGCGTGAAACGTGAAGCATCACGTTGTCGACAAAAGGGAAAACCGCGCTGATTTTATCGCCGATATCTTCTGAAGGTCTAAAGTGCCCGCTGTCGAGAGTGAGACCAACATGGTTTTTCGCACAATAACCGAGATAGAACTCATGGCTGCCGACCACGAAACTTTCCGTGCCGATGCCAAACCATTTGCCCTCTAAGCAATCGACGGCATATTTCTTTTCTTCTTCGCTATAAGGAACTGCGAAAATTTGATCGAGCGAATCCTTAAGCAATTCCCGATATAAAGCGCGATTGGCTGGAACGTCTTTCAAACCATCTGGGAACCAGAAATTATTCCAGCAGGCTGTACCTAATTCTTTTCCAATCGCCACCGAGATTTTCCGCGAGTCGATGCCGGCTTTGATCCAATAATCGCGTGTTTCTTTGTCTAATGACGCGACCGACATCCCGTCTTTCATCATCGGATGCGTAAAGAACGAGGTATTGAAATCAAGACCATAATGATTCTTTTTCGCCCAATCAACCCAAGTTCTGAAATCTTCAATCGTCAAATCGTTTCGCGGAGATTTGCTCTCGTGATACATTGAATGAAGACTCACGCGCGGGGAAAGAGGCGAATAGGAAAAGGCTTTCTCGATATCCATCCGCAGTTCTTCACCGTTTCTTGCACGATAAGGATAAGAACCAGTAACGACGTTTTCAGATTTAACATCGCCTAAATCTTCAAAACCCTTAATGTCATCGCCAGCCCAGCAATGAAGCGAAACGCTGATGGAGGCAAATTGCTTTAAAACTTCATCAGTATCAACGCCATATTCCGCGTATATCTTTTTAGCTTCTTCGTAGGCTTTTGTAATAGTTTTTTTATCCATAGATTTTCTTAACCTTCTTTCTTTTTCAAAAGAATGTGGTGTGTTCCGGTTCTAAGAATCGCATGCGTGCGATAGAAGGGTTTTTCGTTCACGAATGCCCGATATCCCTTCGGAATAAAGAAGCGAACCTTTGTATTAGGAGGCACTTCGACTTCATGCTCAATCTCTTGCGGGTTCAAACGTTTCCACTTGCTGGAAATTAAGCCGCGACGGCTTTGATAAGTGACATCGACATGATTCAAAGACGGGACATAACTCGCTTTGATGTCCAAATCGCCAGCGATCATATCGTCGATTGCCAAACCGCCAAGGTAGCGATAGAACAATTGATCAAAGCTGCCGAACATCGGGTGATCAAAAGAATTCATAACCGAGAGGTTATCCTTCTCCCAACGTTCCCAAATGCTCGTCGCACCATTCGCGACCATATAACCCCAGCCCGGATATTCGGGATTGCGGAGAACTTGGAGCACAAGTTCCATATCGCCGTGCTCTGCTAAAACGCACATCACTGGGCGATAACCCTGATTTCCAGTCGTTAAATGATAATTATGAGCAATGATGCTGTTCTTTAAATGAGCGTATACTTTTTCTCTTTGCCGGGCGGGCACTAAATCGAGATAAAGCGCTAAACCATCTTCGGCCTGCGTTCCCTCATGGAAGTGATCATCATGCAAATATTTAGCGACAAGAGCCTCTTTCGCTTTTTTAGCTAGGCTGCCATATTGTCGCGCTTCCTTTTTCTTCTGCAAAATCGTTGCTTCTTCCTTTAAAAGTAAGAGATGCCAATAGAGGAAAATTGAAGCAATGCAAATTAAATCTGAAGTAGCGTCTGGGAAATTCGTGCAAGCTACCCAGTCGCCGTAATAAGCGTAATTCATGATGAAATTATCAGAACGCGATAATAGATAATGGACCCAATCTTTATGCCCTTGATAATGAGTTCTTAAAACCTCGCGATCGCCATAGAAATGGTAAGAAAGCAAGGCCATCGTCAAATAAGAAATCGAAACCGGACATGCTGGACGACCGCCTGTGTAATAAGGCGCGGTATCTGTGATGGTTCCGTCCTCGCCTTGGGCATAAGCAATATCATCCTCAACTTTATTGAGCAAGGCCTCAGCATCAAAGTTATAAACAGTCTGGAAAACACGGGTGCTTAAATCGTTGAGCCAGCCAAAACGCTCATCACGCTGCGGACAATCAGTCAATAAACCATGTTCGTTGTTTTGCTCGGTCCGAACAACCATTTCGTGTAAATTGTTCAAATATTCGTCTGAACAAGTAAAACTTCCAACTCTTTCGAGGATGTTATGAACATGGATGCCGGTGAGCGAAATAAGCTCTGCTCCGCCTTCGGAAATTACTTCCACATAGCGGAAGCCGTGATATGTAAAGCGCGGCTTATAACGTTCTTGTCCTTCGCCTCTTAAAATATAAGTATCTTTTGAAAGGGCTGAACGGAGGTTAGCTTGATCAGCATGACCATCTTCTTTTAATGTTTCGGCAAACTTTAAAGTAATGGAACTGCCACGCGGACCATTAACGACAATCTCCGCGTAACCGGCAATATTGACGCCGATATCATAAATTTGATGACCATCGCTTAAAGTGGCGATGCATTTGCCTTCATGAGTGTCGGTTTCTCCGATACCGGGTTTCATCGCCGGACGAAGCGTCTCTGGTTGCCACTGGCTATTGACAGAACCAAACCATTGATAATTATATTCACCCTCCAATTTCGGATTTGTGAAGCCGCCAGGATAAATGTCCTCGATGCGCGCATCATAAGTTTCGCCATTATAAACAGAGTTATAGACAATCGGGGAGGAGGAGAACCACCAGCCGCCGTTGCATTCGCTGTGAATTTCAAGATTTTCACCGCTTTCTAAGGCGATATCCAATTGAATCAAGGCTTTGCGATCGCCAAACCAGCCGTTCCCGATTAAAAGGCCGACAACATCGCCGTCGCCCTTCAAAGCTGATGTGACATCGTATGTCTCATAATAAACAACTTTTTGATAATTGCTCTGGGGTGGGCAAAGAACTTCGTTTCCGATCTTCTCGCCATTGATATAAAGTTCGTGATAGCCGATCGCCGCCACATAAGCGCGCGCTTTCTTCACTGGGCTCGTAAAAGCGGGAATTCTTTTACGAAGCGCCAAAGCGCCTCCACACCAAGCTTGGGGAACACCGACAAAAGAACCTTTCCAATCTTTTTCGCCTAAGCAAGTTTCAAAGGAAGCTGTCGCCTCGCTCAAATCGCCATTAATTGATTTGACGCGTAATGTGACAACGTAGGTTGTTTTTGTATCGAGTGTTGCCCCTCGATATATAAGTCCAAATGTTCGGTCAGAATGAAGCCATCCTGAATCCCACATTAAACGTCCATCTTTCTCGTCTTTAACGAGCAATTGATAGGAGTCTTGGTTGACACTTGTTTTCTCATATTTCCAAGAAAAAACCGGACGTAGAGATGTCGCCAAGGGATGCTCACAACCATCAATCAAGAATTCTATAATTTGAAACATAATGATACCTCGATAGGAAGGAAGGGGGAATTTCACCCCCTTCCATGAAAGGAGAAACTAATGTCTATTAACGATTAGTTTGCTTTTTTCTTCTTACGAACAACGAAGAAGACAACAAGGCCAACAACGACCACTGCCGCAATCACACCGATAACGATACCGATGATTGCACCGGTTCCTAAACCGCCGCCATCAGTTGGCTCAGTAGGTTCAGAAGTTCCGGGTTCAGAGCTGGTCGGAGGATTTGGCTCAGAGGAAGAGGTACTACCGCCACCAGTAACAGTCACGTGAACAACAGCTTCATAGGTGTGGTTTGGATCATCAGGATCTGTCCAAGTGCCGGTGATGTCGCAAGTGCCAGCAGCAACGCCAACGATGACGCCGCTGGTGGTAACAGTAGCAACTTCCGTATTGGATGATTCATAGGTGATGGTTCCGGAGGTGGCGTTGGAAGGAACACGGGTAATACCGGCTCTCGCAGTTTGTCCAACTTCGAGCGTGATATTTTCGTTTTCAACTTCTAAGCCTTCGGTGGCCACATAAACAGACCAGCCGCTACCATTGAAGCGATAGCTGTGGGATTCGGCAAAACGTCCTTCAAGACGGATTTCACCAGTGCCAGCAATCATCTGATCGCCTGGATCGGATTCACCGGTCCAGAAGTAAGTCGGAGTGCCGGCTTCAAGAGTGAGAATATCGCCGACTTGATAAAGTTCTAAGTAGTTATCAGCAGTACCGATGAAGCTACCATTTTCATCTTTTAAGAAGTCAGGAAGGATACAAATACGATATTGAAGTTGGTTAACAGTGATGCCAATTTCCTCATCGCCTCTCTTGTAAGTGATGTAACTGGCAATCTCATCTAAGCACGCTTCGCCTTTTGAAATGTTGACATCATTAAGACTGACATTAGAGCAATCGATGAACATGCCATATTGCCACCAGTCAATGATGGAAACGCTTCCCGGAGCACGATCGTAAGTCTGAACTTCATAAACATCAACCGCGATGGTACCGGTGATGTCATAACCTTCATAGGCTACCGTTACTTCAACATCTATACGTCCGGCTTCAGCAGTCGAGAATTCGGAGATTGTGATATCTTCAGCTGGAATTTCGACAATACCGCTTTGACTGCCATCCTCATAATTGAAGACAACGTCAGTTAAATCAGGAGCGAACGTGCTTGGATCGCTATCCTTTGTAACCGAGAAATAATTAGGAATGTTTTCGAAGGTCGCGCTTGTAATCGTCGACGGATCGCGCCCCTCTTCAACAGTAACGTTGATTGTCGCTTCGACATCACCGACAAAAGCCGTAACGGTTGTTGTACCAGCTCCGACAGGTGTTAATAAGCCATTAGAATCGATTCTTGCAACACTTGTATTCGCACTTCTCCAATAGAGATAACCATTGGTTTCGCCCTCAATATTTGCTGTAAGAGTTCTGGCTGGGTCTGTGGTTCCAATTTCTAAATCGCCGCCTTCAATCGTGATGCCTGTTGGCGCTTGGAAAACTTCCCATTCACCGAACGCACCATTATCGAGCGTGCAAACAAATTTATATTCTTGCTCAACTTGGAATGTCGTCGTTGGAGTATATTCCGAGTTGATGAATCCCCAGCCTTCAGGAACAACGATGACGTCGCCATGACGATCCATCAAACCTTGATAGATACGGAGATATGTGCCGTGCGATGTCCAGCTATCAATATATTCAATTGAGCCATCGGGGTGGATAACATAAGTGTCATTATCCCCGACGATCGCGTTTTGGTCAGTCCAAATGCCGAAATCCGGGAAAGCTGGATCCGCTGACATACCAACATAGGAGAAACCCCAAGCCGTGTCGTTGTAACTTCCGAAACTCGGGACAAAATTCACAACGGGATTTGTCGGCTCGGAGGTGCCGGGATCTGACGAACTTGTTCCATCAGCCCGAGCAATTGTTGGAGTGACTTCCACATTCACGGATGGAGACGCGGAAGCCGATGTCCCTAACACGCCGCCTGCTAAAGCTAAGCATGCTAAGGTAAACAATGCTTTTTTCATTACCTTAATCCTTTCTACTTTTATAAGTCCAAAGCACTAATCAACAAACAATTCATCAATTTTTTCTCTTAATAACCTCCTTTTTTAGTTATAGGAGCTTGGTTAACCAAGCAATTCACCATATTAATAGCCGTAGCCGATACGTCCGAGTGGCATCGCGTCGCCGCTCACGTAGTAATCCATAATGTCATCAGGGTGTGTGATGTGATCGGTGACCTTGAAGGAAATATCACGGCCATCTAAGTAATTGATGGCAGTCTTAGGAATCGCCACTTGCATGACATGACCGTCGACAACAGTCGTTGCATCGCCAACGCGTTCCCAGTTATAACCACCAGTCGAACGCTCAACGCTTCCGATAGTGCCATTCAAATCGCCATTGATTCGGTAATCGAATCCACAGAATGAATCGTTGCCGGAATTTGTATTGATAAGGATATTCATATAGGTGCTATCACCAGTTGTATGCGGAGTGATATCGGATGCGCACTCGATATAGAAGTAGAGATTCTCCTTATCCTCAGCCACTTTCACAAGTTTGATATCGTTTCTAGCTGAATCATCTGTGTAACGGAGATCAGTAGCAGCAGCTTGGAAATCACGCTTGATAGCGTCGCCCGTTACATCTGCATAGGCGCTGATGACGTTATCCCACTTCGGATCAACACCGTTTCTCACATCGATATTGACGATTGGTTTCGCGTATTTGACGTATGGCGTCATCTTCAACTCGCGAACCTTGCGGATGAGCTGCATGTAGAAGTGATCTTGAAGCAACGGATCTTTCGACATTTCGATGTCACGACTGAATTCGTTGTTATAAACATCGACCCAGAACGGTCCGTCAGCATTGGCTGGTTGCTTAATGGCAATCCACTCACCCCAGCCGGTAACCATGATGTTTTCAATTTGATCGCGACGCTCGATGACACTATCAAACATCATCTCGAGCGCTTGACCTCTCCACCATTCTTCATCAACTTCTCCGGTTTCGGGGTTATAACCGCGCGAGCACTCAGGGTCACCGCTAGAAACATAAGTTACGCTATGCGAATGCTGGGCTACCGGCACCGCAACAGCCTTAGTTTGTTCGTGGATTGTTTGCGGATAATGCCAGTCCATCCATGGCATTGAATTCGGATGTTCATATCCGGTATTCGGCCATTGGCTCTCGCGAATGTCGAAGAACTCAAAGAGGAAGGCGTCATTAGCCCGCGTTAAAGGTTCATACATCCAAGCCTGCCCCGGGAAGGCCGCTGTATCGCTCGCAGTGCCATTATCCTCAGTGACGGCAATCAAAACCGGTGTATAACCATCAAGTGTGAACCATAAATCAGGATCAATTGGATCTTGATAGAATTGGTTATAAAGACCCCAAGCAGTTGAGGCTGAGAAGGAGTTCGTGTAGAAACAAACCTTCGGAACATCAAATCCTTGATCTTTGAATTTTTTGAGCGTCTCAAGAAGCGTATTCGTCGGAATCCCGTAAATCGCTCTATTTGTCGCGTCAATTACTAGATAATCAATATCAGCCTCAATAAAGAGTTCGACGTGGCGGGCAAGAACATAAGGATCAGAGGCGTTATAGTAGCCATAAAGCGGTTGACCCCAGAAATGGAACTGTCCTTGCGGTGATAATTCATTCGTCGGAGTGTCAGAGGCAAGAGCTTCTCGTCCTTCTTCCGTGCTCAATAAGTAAGAGACATCATAAATACCGCCTTGCTTCTGTTCTTGTCCAAGCCAAGTGTGATAGAAGAGACCGACTTTTTGGACCATTCCCTCGCGATAACCATTTTGACGTTCAATTTGACGTCCTAAGCCGTCAGTGCCAACAAGGTTAAAGAGGGCATACTCCATCGGGGAAAGTCCCCGTTCATCTTTAGGAAGCGACGGATCAATGTATTCGTCGGAAACGCTGGATGTGTTTCCTCCGCTCGTGTTGATGTCGCTATCGCTGCTATTGCTTCCCACGTTATCACATCCTCCTAAAGCTAATAACAAAGCCGGAAATAGTAGTAAAAGTCGTTTCTTAGTAGCCGTATTCATAGGCCAACCTCCCAATAGGTGCGGCTTCACCGCTCACGTAATAATCTTCGATATTTGTTGGATCCTGAATATTGTCAGTAACCTTGAAGCGGATATGTACATCATCGGCGGTTTTGCCAATTATGTTCAAAGGAACAGCAATTTGAAGGATGTTTCCTTGATAGGCCATTTGAGCCTCGCCAACTTCCTCGAAAGTTGTTGTGCCTGTCGCTCGTTCGATTGAGCAAGTGGAGTCAGTCCGCCGAGCGTTGATTCGGAAATCATAGTTATTCGCGAACTTGTTATTAGTTTCGGAACCAGAATCAAGAAGGATGTTCATCCAGCCTTGATCACCGGAAGCAGGAGTTGTCAAATCCTCTGCTGTTTCGATGCGGAAATAGAGGTAATTCTGGTCATGCGTAACGGTCGTCTTTGCTACATCGTTACGATCAGAATCATTGAGGTAGGTTTCGCTATTGATGATGTTTGCGTGATTTCTCGGCATTACTTCACCGACAAAGTCACGATAAACACTTGATAAATCTTTCCAATTATCTTCGCTGAAGTCAGTCACATCGATTGTTGCCTCGGGATAAAGATAATGTTCAGCGTCGCTATATTTGAATTTCTTGACGTTACGGACAAGTTGGAGATAGTAATTGTCCTGATAACCACCCTTCATCATCTCGATGTCACGCGAATACTCCTCATTGAAAGCATCGCAATAGACGACTTTGTTATCAATGTTTTGCTTAATGGCCATCCATTCATTCCAACCGGTAACGAATGCGTTATTGATCCGATCATCCGGATCTTCTTCCGATTGAGAATTATGGACAGTTTCCCACTGTTCCTCGAAGTTACTACCTTCGTTTACGCGGTCCGCGCTATTGGTGGCCGTTTTGAAACTGTAGCCACGACCCCAAGAATTTGGATTCGCCATATTGGAAGTTGGGTGTTGGGCTAAAGAGACTGACATCGTGCCGTCATAATTTCCTTGAGGATATGTCCAGTCCATCCACGGGAAACCATCATCATAATCAGGACGTTGGCTCGGCCATTGCGATGATTTCATCGTGAAATAGTCGCGATAAACAAACCATTCAGAATCTGGAATTGCCGCATCGGCGCATACGATGAACGGCTTCCCGTCCACCATATACCAGAGGTTGCTGTACTTATTTGAAAGATAGACGTTGTTATAAAGCTGACGCATCGTCGCAGCCGACTCAGAATTGCAATAGAAAGCAATGCGTGGAACATCCCATCCTTGCTCTTGGAATTTGGTAAAGACTTCCGCTAGAACATCGACGACATTGAGGTAAGTATAGGCATTCGTATTATCAAAAATCAGATAATCAACGCCAGCCATCGTCAACAGTTCACAGTGACGAGCGATAACCCACGGATCGTCAGAACGATAATAACCATAGAGAGGTTCACCCCAATAATGGAATTCACCGACAGGAGAAACGCTGTTATTGGGACTTAAATCAAAAATAGCTTCAGGGTCTGTCTTTTCAAGCTCGCTAATATTGTAAATACCTGTTTCATGAGTGCCATGCCACAAGAAATAGAACATTCCAACTGTATTGTCGTTTTCGACACCACCAGCAGGAACATAGCGATTTAGACCATCGTAACAAGCAACATTGGCTAGCGTATAGTCGAATTCGCTTAAATCGCGAGTATCTTCAACTCGAGCCGGACCGCTTTCGCCGCAGGAAGCAAGGGCAAACAGTCCTAGCGCCATGACTGAGAAAATCCGGAGTTTCTTATTCATAACTATCCTTTCAGACCAGAGGTGATGTCACCATTAGTCAACTGTTTTTGGAAGATTGTGAAGATGATAGCTGGGAAGAGGGTCATAAAGACGCCGCCAGCCATTCTGACACCGCCATATTCGGTCGCCGCAGCCCCTTCGACTGAACTCTGGAAAAGAGCGTAAGCGAAGTTATATTGGGCTTGATGACCACTTGCAGTTGTCATATAGACCAATGGTCCGTAGTAGTCGCCCCAGTAAGTCATGAAGACCTGAATAGCGATATAGAGGAGAATCGTTTTGCAGTTTGGCATGATGATTTGGATGTATGTTCTGAAGGCTCCGCATCCATCAACCCGAGCAGCATCAATCAATTCGTTCGGAATGCCCATCATATATTGTCTAATCAAGAAGATATAAAGGGCACCGCCGCCGAAGAGGTTAGGAATCGTGAACGGCATAATCGTGTTGAGCCATCCAAGCCGTGCATACATGACATAGAGAGGAATCTGCGTCGCAGTGCCAGGAAGCATGATTGTTAGCATCATGCAGGCAAAGACAACGTTCCGTCCTTTCCAACGAAGTTTAGCGAAGGAATAAGCCGCTAATGAGGCAGAGATCGGCACAACGATACAGTTGGTGGCTACTGTGATAAACGACCACATAAGCGCCCATCCGAAGTCGATCGTTACGCCCGTATTTGTCGGATTAAACAACAAATAATAGTTAACAAACCGGAGATCGCCCCAATCAGGGAAAAATTGAACATCAGGGTTAATAATCATCGCGCTGCTCATAAGCGATTTGTTAACCATGAAGATATATGGGAACAAAAGGACGATGGCTAAAAGCGTCATTACTACGAAAAGGCCGGTCGTTTTAGCACCATTCCATATTTTAAGCTGAGTATCGCGTTTGTCGCGATCAGTACTCAAAAAACGTTTCATTGTGAGAGCCATCAGACGTCCTCCCCATAGAAGACCCACTTAGAAGTCTTAAAGAGAATAATTGTGAAGATTGCAATTACTAAACATAGAAGCCAACTAAGAGCCGCTGCATAACCGAGACGGAAGTCCTCAAAGGCCTCAAGGTAAATCTTGACACCATAAACAAGAAGTGAATTATCTTCGCCACGTCCTCCACGCGGAGCAATGACAAGAGTACCGTTAAATTGCAAAGATCCAATGATTGAAGTTACAAGATTAAAGAAGATAATCGGCGTTGACATCGGAATCGTAATGTGAACGAAACGTTGGAAGCGATTCGCTCCATCGATCTTAGCAGCCTCGTAAAGGCTTTGAGGAATGTTCTTGAAAGCTGAAAGCCAAAGAATCATACCGCCACCAATATTCCAAAGATTCATGATGAGAAGTGAGACCATCGAAGTGCTTGCTTCTTGAAACCAAGAGAAAGCCGGAATTCCGAATATCGAGAGAATCTTATTGAAGATACCAACAGTCGTGTCTGTAATATCCTTCCACAATAAGCCCGAAACAACAGCAGGAATAACGCATGGGAGATAATATAAGACACGGAACACCTTTGTGAATCGGTGCGTATTGTTGACCAATAAGGCTAAGAAATACGACAAGCAAAGGTTCAAAGGGACGCTGCAAAATGTATAGATAATCGTGTTGATAACGACCTGCCCCATCTCGCGATCGTTGGTGAAAATCGTAATGTAATTCGCAAAGCCAACCCAATAATCAGCGCTTCCTGGACTATATTCCTTAAAAGAAAGGACCAAAGACCAAATCATTGGAACGGCTGTAAAGAGAATCAAACCCAAAATAAGAGGTGTCGCAAAAAGCCATCCAGCGATATTTTGTTTTTTGGCCCCAGGGCTCATGCGCCGCTTCGGGAGCTTAGCAACTTGTTGCTGTTTGGAGCCCTTCTTGAAGAAGGCAAGGAAGGAAGGGAGAAAACCTTTCTTGCCTTCTTTAGAAGTTGACTCTAAGTTTTTCTCGGCGGTAACCATAATGAATTAACCAAAACAATTACCGGCTAAGAGTTTCTTCAATGGCATCAACAGCGTCGGCAACAACTTCTTCCGGAGTTTTTCTACGTTGAGTAGCGTCAGCGATAAAGTCGGAGAAATTTAATTGAAGATCTGACATATACTCTGGAGCAACATATCCGAGATATTCTTCAGTGATTTTGTATTGATCAAATTCAAGGTAGGCTTGGAGATTGATATGTTCATATCCTTCACCCCACGTTTCGGTTGTATAGTCGTTCATATCTGTTCTGATCGGAGCGCTATTCAAACCGCCACGCGCCATGGCTTCTTGACCATCGTGTGAAATGAGAGCGTTCAAGAATTGCCACGCTAAGACTTTATCTGGTGAATTTTTGTTGATTGTGTAACCGGCAACGCCACCACCGATTTTTGGAGTCGATGGCGTTCCTTCGCCTGTGATAAGCGGGAAGGTGCAAAGATCGATTTTGCCGTTGAGAGCAGCACGATTGTCATAATGAGAGAACGGAGCGCTCTGGAAGATGAATGGCGTTGTGCCGCTTTCAAAACTGTTAACTGAAGTGACGCCAGAAGTAACAGCATAGCCAGGCTCTGTCAATCCACGGATAAGTTCGATGGTGTCAAGCGCCGCTTGAGAATCAAGAGCAATACTGCCATCCGGGTTAAGAACATCTCCACCCATGCTGCGGAGCATCGGATAAGAAACCGAACCCCAGCCCGTAAGGTTAGCGTCAACACAATAATAAGCATCATCATCATCGGTGCCATTGTTTAAAAGCCATTCTTTGTACTGACGGCAGCACTCAATGAAATCAGCCCATGTCCAGCCATTCTTAATGAGATCCATATCAACGCCGGCTGTTTCTAAGAGTTCGTTGTTAACAAATGTAACAACGCAGTCAGCGCAGCGTGGAACAACGTAATAATTGCCGTTGAGAGAACACATATCGAAGTATGATGTCTTGAAATCTTGATCGAAATCAAAGTCACCAGCTTCCTCGCTAGCGGCGATATAGCCGTCTAGAGGCTCCGCAACATTTCTTTGAATAAGGAATAAGTATTCGGGAGTGTTCGTCCAAATGATGTCTGGAAGGTTACCAGCCACGATCATGTTCGCAATCGTTGTTTCGTAAGACGTAACCGTTACATATTGAATTTGGAGAGTAACGTTCGGATATTTGAGCTGGAAAACATCTTCGAAAACACGATTGATAATTTCGGTTTCATAAGCATTTCCTGTTGGAACCAAAATGCTGAGCTCGCCTTCAACGAGCGATGGAAGAGAGATATCTACTGGTCCAGTCGAAATCGGTCCTGTCGATGTTGAAGTACCGCCAGTGCCCCCTCCTCCGCAACTAGTGAGTGAGACACCAAGCAAAGCGACAAGCGCCGCTGGCATAAGAAGTACTTTCTTATTCATATTTTTTATCCTCCTTTGAGTTAATAAACCCAATTGAATCCTCAACTAAATTTCTTGGCTGGATCAACGAAAGCGCCAAGCAAGCATTGTGTATACAAACGATGTCCGAAATCGTTTGGATGGTTGATGCCGTTTGCGGTGAGATCTAGATAGGTTTTGTTCGCAAAATAGGTTTGGTAAGCCGTTGTCATATCAACATAAGCAACACCGCGTTCACCGGCAACCGTCATGTCCTCTGATAATTCAGCCAACGCCTCACCATAATCGGCTAAACGAGTGTAATCATAAATCGAAGGATGCGGGCAAACAGGCGAAAGAAGAACTATATCGCAATTTGGCAGCGCTTCTTGGATTTGTTCAATGATGTATTCGATATTGTCTTTGAAACGATTCTTTGAAGTGTTGGCGCCTAAATCGTTCGTGCCATAGTGAATCATAAGCAAATCGGGGTTTTGGTTGATGATGGCTTGAATTCTACTTTCTTGAGAAGCTGTATCATCAGATGTTGTGCCACCGATTGAACGATTGATGGTTGTCACATTCACGCCATAGGCTAAGCCAAGGGCGCTTGAGAAAAGGTCAACGAAAGGCGGCATGTTCGGAGCATGCCCGAAATGTCCAGACGATGAGCATCCTTCAGAAATCGAATCGCCGATGACGACCATCTTAAGATCCTCACCCGCTTCTAATTTCCCGCGCACATTCACAAGATTGGCGCTGGTCTCATAAGACGGGTATTTGCTGAGATCAAGATTGTTGATGTCATAGGCATAAGTGACGTGGACTTGATGCCCATAGAAGAAATCAGACTCAGTATAAACAGAGACGCCGCTCCAAACATAATAGTCAGTGGCGGTATTGCCAAGAGCAGTGCTGTCAACCTTAACATAAGGAGCTGGAATGTTTTGACCAACTAATTGTTCTTCTGTCCAATATTTGATGCTGGAATTTTCAGTTAGAACAAGATTACCATCTTCGTCAATCGTGTAATCAACGCCCTCAACATATTCGACTTCGTGCGTATAATCGCGCACAGAAACAATTTTCAGAGGCTTGAAAGCTAATTTGGCAACGACGCGCCCATCTTCTTGAACGCGGAACATCGCGGTTTCGTTATAGATGACGTTGCCCCAATAGAAGGGCTCATCTCTTTGATCGTCATAGAAGGAATATTCAAGGTCGTCAATATTTTCGACATAATTAGGAAATTTATCCATATCAATTGGCTCCGAGGAGGATGAGTCAGGAACGCTCGTCTGATCTGAAGTAGTTGAAGTACCACCGCCACCGCAACTAGCCAAAAAACCAACACTGACGAGAGCGCACGCGAGAGTAGACATAAAACGCGTAAATTGTTTCATCTTTCTCCTCCAAAAACGCTTCCAAACTGAAAGCGCTTTCTACGTGAGTATTGTTCATTTTCGCTCATTTTTTGTCAATATCGCGCGCCAAAATGACAAGAATATTGATTTTTGAGCAAAATCGCGCAATAATTTCCTCGCAAAAAGGTCTAAAACTTGCAAAAAGCATCATTATCTTCTTCTGCTTTGCGCACAAATGAACAAATGTAAAGGAGCATTTATGATCACTGATGAACGCCAAAATCAAATTCTGAGCATCATCAAGGAACGAAATTATGTTTCTGTAGAGGAATTAGCCAAGTCTTGTTTCGCTTCTCAGGCGACAATTCGCCGCGACTTAAATTATCTTGAACAATCTGGTCTAGTTCACCGCGTACGCGGAGGCGCCTCCTGTTTAAATGACACTTCAGGCGAGATTTCATCTCTCGTCAGAAAGCAAACAAACGCTCCCGAAAAAAGAAGAATCGCTGCCGCTGCTGCTCGATTTTTAACAGAAGGCGGTTCTTATTTTCTTGATAGTTCAACCACTGTCGGGTACTTAGTTCCGCACATCGCTAAAATCAATGATTGCACGATCATCACCAATTCGCTCGAAAGCGCTTTGCATCTTTCGATGAGCGCTAAATGCCAGACCTACATCTGCGGAGGATTAGTGCAAGCTAAAGCGGCTTCAAGCATCGGAGGCGATGCCGCTCAATTCGTCCAGTCTTTCAACTCCGATGTTTTCTTCTTTTCTTGTCACGGTCTTGATTTGGCAAACGGCCCTACCGAGGGAACAGTCGAACAAGCCCATGCTAAGCAACAAATGCTAAAAAGATCACGCCTCCGAGTTTTGATGATTGATCACACAAAGCTCGATGTTTCTTTTGTCGCTACTACTTGCTCTTTTAGAGACATCAACGTCGTCATCAGCGATATGCCGTTACCCGAGAAATACGAAAGGCTATTCCGGGAAAGCGGAACTGAAATTATCATCGCGGATTAATTTATAACCATCGGGGACGATAAATTCCGGTTTTTCGCCCTTGCTCTTATGAACGATCAAAACGTGCGTTTCATCGAGCGGTAATTTCAATTCATACGCGATATCGAGAGGTTCATATGAAGAAAGATGAATCTCTTTTTTTGTTTTGGAGATCCATTTGATGCCTGAAACAATCTCGACTAGAACGTTAGCCAAATATCCCGCAAACGCATGCGTCAAAGAACCATACGTCGTATCGTATTCCCAAATCGTTCCGGAAATATCAATCATCGGCAAGAATAGGTGCTTTGCTTCTTCAAAGGCCGTTTGATAATCGCCGTTATCCAAAAGAACAACAAGACGGAGATAATCGCCGATGAACATGTTGCTCTTAAACAAGGGATCATTGTGAACATGGAATGGCCCATATTCCTTGAGCATATATTCATAAAGTTCCGGGTAATCTTTTTTCTTCAAATCGAGGAAATGGAAGGCGTAATATTCTGTCGTCTCACAGAGCCTGTTCGTCAATTGAAGTTTGCCGTTTGAATCTCGCGTCGCGTTATCGTGGAAGAACTGCCCGTCATAGGACATTTTTCTCGACACTTCTAAGACGTGACGTCCTTTTTCTAACAAGTCCTTCCTCTCGTATAAAGAGCCGATTTCCACAAGGAACCGTCCATAAAGGAAATTCGTCGGGAAATTGACTCCGCAAATGGAATCAAGCCCGTTAGCCTCGCTCCACTCAACGAAAATCGAGCCTTCAGGATCTTCGATAAGTCCGTCTTCGTTTTCAAAGCGTTGACACCAAGCGAGGAAATCAAAAGCATAAGGACGCAAAACTTTTATAAGTTTGGCTCCACCATAACGTCTCTTATACCAACCAAGTTCAAGGAAAAGGAACATGGCCCAGTTCACGATATAACCTTTGTCGCCATAATCGGCCGGATAACACATCGGAATCATTCCTTCTGGTTGTTCGCCGAGATTGACGTAATGCGAATAATTGTCAAGGAAGGCCTCCTCTACATTGCCCTCACCATCCAATAATCCTTCAGCGCGCCCAGAAAAATAGGTGTCGCACAACCAGCCCGAACGTTCACGAGACGGACAATCAGTTAAAAGATCTAAAGCGTTGGGCGCTAAAGTGGCTTGAGCGCTGATGAAGAGACGATTTAAATCTTGATTCTCGCTAGTGAGGCTCGCGCGCCAAATGTTCGGATTCTCGAGGATAACGAGTCCTGTCTTCAAAATCTCAACCTCGCCGACTTCAACGTTCAAGCGCAAGAAACGCAAAACATAAGGTTCAAAAGTCAAAAGTTCATAATGCCCGGGTTTTAAACGATAAGTGACAATGTTATGCGTTGTATCGCGCTTATAATCAAGGAAAAGAGCTTTTTCTCCTTTTTGAATCATTTCGTCAAAGGTTAGATGAAGGACGCTTTCTTCTTTGACGTTCAAAGAAACGTGGATAAAGCCAGTTCTCGTAATCGAGGTTTCATATGTCATGAATTCATGCGTTTTAAGAAGCGAGGTTTCATTCAATTCCTTCGCTTCGTATACAATCTGTGAAAATAGCTTATTGGTATCTAATTCCCAACTTTCAACGGGGAAAACACCGAGGAAATCCGCGTGGATATAACGATCGTCATAAATTGGTAACGTTTCGTCAAAAGTGAATTTGCCTCTTTCGATAGCGGAAAAAGCAAGATAGGCATAATGTGAGGACGGCACTTTCCTTTTCTCAAAAGTCGGAGCTTTTTGAACCGCCAGAGCCTCTTTCTTGAAGGGAAGCGGACTTCCATACGTTTGAAGCGCTTCTAACACCTTGCTATCAAAATGATAAGCTTCAGAAAATTCTCGTTGATAAGAATAACGAATGACTTTCTGCGCACGATCGCTATTGCGATAACAAACAAAATCGCCATCGACATCGCTATGAGCGATAACTTGATCGCCGCTTAAAATCTCGGCGATAAAAAACGGCTTGTCGTTGACGCGTGTATAGGTTTTGCAGTTGTAATAAGAATAGACAATTGTCAGACGATTCTTCTCCTGAAGAAAGGCAGACGGCAAAGTCAAAGTATCAACTTTCGCTATCTGATAAGCGCTTCTGGCCGGTCCATAATGGATGAAATGACCATTTAAATAAATTTGATAGCATGTGAAAGCGCTTATTCGCAGTTTGAGGCGAGGAGCCTTCAAGAAGTCAGCGACAAAGAGCAAGGAAGTATTCATTTCTTCCTTTGAAAAATCGCGAAGGAAGATCGGCTTAGCCTTTAAAAACATTTTCTTTTTCATAAGTTGATTGTAGGTACAGATGAAGAGAAACTGCTAGCCATTTTTCGCTTGCTCACGATAATGCAAAATGCACAATCTATTTTTCACTCTTTTTGTTTGCTAAATCCAATAATGTTTCTTCAAAATCATTCATGATTCGCTTTAAAGAAAACTCTTGTGAATTTTGAAAATATTCAAGATTCATTTCCCCGCATTTTTTCAATTCTTCCTTTGACATGGCGAGAATTTTTCTTAAGCCTTTCGCAATTCCTTCCACCGTTTGTGAGACCAAAACGCTGCCGCCGGCCTTCTTCAAAAGCTTTTGTCCGTCGCCTTGAATCATTGCCAAAATCGGCTTGCCGACGTTGAGCGATTCTCCGAGTTTCTGCGGAATCATCTTTGTCGTGTAGCTATTGTCGTACATCGAAATATAAATCGCGTCGCACTTCTCATAAAAGGGTATCGTTTCATCGATCGGTAAACGCCCATAAAACTGAACGCGATCATTTAAATTTAAACGTTTGCTCTCTTCTTTAAGGGCATATAAGGTCGTGCCATCCCCTACTACGTCAAGAATCAAACGCGGATCATTTACTTTCGCGATTGCTTCTAAAAGCATGTCTAATCGTCCATAAGTCGTGCAGGATCCACAATAAAGAAGATGGAACTTTTGATCATCATAACTAGATGATTTATAGGAGATTTCGTTTTGAAGAAGCGGTTGACGAATAACGCGCATCGATAAATCATGAAGTCCTAAAACATCACGGAAATAAGAGATTTGCGATTCTGAAGAAACAGCAATCAAAGAGGCCTCTCGATAAAGCTTTTTTGAAAGACGGAAGAGGCATTTATAAATCCAAGAACGCCTCGTCGCGTAGCTAGAAGCTACAAGCGATTCCGGCCACTGGTCGAGGGCATAAACTAAATGCGGTATATGATGCTTATGCGCATAATAGTTGCCAGCCTTTAAAAGAAAAACCGGCGAAAGCGAATAAGAAAAAACGATGTCAAAATCCTCTTTCAAACGATGAACCTTTGAATAGATGTAGGCCGATAAAGTCCAGTAATTCAAAAGGCGCGACAGCATTCGCGGTTTTCTAATATGTTCATGCACCCGATAAACGGTGACTCCGTCAATCACTTCTTTTTTCAAATGTTTATAGCGTTTATCAAACAAAGCGAAATTACGAGCCGGACGGCCGGTAATCACCGTCACTTGATGTCCGGCCTTTTGTAGTTCGCGCGCTACAATTCCGGAGGAAAAACTCTCGGGACTATATTTTGCACATATAAAGAGGATTTTCATGAAAACACTGCCAATATATTAACCATTTTTCTTTACTTTTTAGAAGAGGAAGCGCGACTTCTTTTCTTTCTATAGAGATTTTTAAACCAATTTCGCGTTGAACCCTCTGAAAGAAAAAGCAATAAAGCATTGAGAAGCGCCAAAAACACACCGAAGAAGCCGAAGATGAAAAATTTAGGAAGCGGGTCGAAAACGAAGAGATTCTCTAAATACAAAGTTAGAATCAGAAAGCCGGCGAAAATGAGAATAAACAATAACAATTTTCCTAAAAATAAATCTGCCTTTTGTTGGAAGGCATATCGATAAAGGTAATAGAAGGAAAGCGGCAAGAAAATAAGGGCGAAAGTCACAATGTTCACTGAAAGAATCGCTTCGATTCCATAAGTGCTGGCAAGGAGAACTTTAAAGATGATATTAAGAAAGGCAACCAACAAAGGGACAAAACGTTCTTGATAAAAGACCCCCGTCGCATCTTTGAAAGCTGTAATTGCGTATAACAAGAGTTTAAAGAAAGAGAGGAGAGAAATTAAAAAGAGAACAAGGGTGCTGATTCGATATTCCGCCCCATAAAATAAATTGACGAAAGAATTCGCGGCCCCGGCATAACCTAAGAAAATCACGCCGGCAATCGAAAAACTTAAAACCATCAAGATGTTGAAATAATGTTTGAACTTCTTTTTATCGTTTTGATAGAAACTATGCCCGATGATTGAGGCTAAAGAGGAGAAAGCACTCCCGATTGTCGTCACTAACGCCATGGCGATCGTATTGTAATTCGCATAATAGCCTAGGGACGCCAACGACAAAAAAATCGAAATGACAAGGCTGTCACTCATGTTGATCGCTACATTCCCGACCCGATGAAAAAGCGTGGCTTTCACAAAATTCCAAAGCGTTCTTTTTTCTTCTTCGCCGAGAGTCGCAGGCAATTTTAAGATTTCTTTATGGTCATGCTTAACGAAACAATTAACAATCAATGCCTGCAATAAAATTCCAATGAGACCCGCGCAAGCGAAAAGAAGATAAGAATGACAAAAATAGACGAAGACAATCTGCAATAGATGCTGGACGATAAGTCCGCTTGAGGAGGCAAAATCACGTTTGTAGTTGTCCTTATAAGCTGAAATAAGCGTCGATTTGGCGGAAAAGAAATAGACGCCGGAGGAAGATAAAACATAGAAAAGGTAGGCAAAAATAACTTCGTTAGGCAATTCTGAAACGCCGCTAAAAAATGAAAGAAAGGGAATTAAAAAAATTCCAAGCGCCAAAATCGCTAAAGCGACCCAAAAATAAATCCGCTTCAAATAATGATAAAGCGCGCTGACTTTCCTTTTGTCATCGTGAACAATCGGCTCATAAAGCGAGAAAGCAATCCCGCCCGCGAAACCTAATTCAGCAAGAGCCAAGATACTCATTAAACTATTGAAAAGGGTGTTATATCCTTGGTATTCCACTCCGAAACTATGTATCAAAGCTCTGAGAGCAAAGAAATTCAAAATAAGACCAATGAGGCGAAAGAAGATTGCGAAACCGACATTGAGCAAGCCCTTCTTACGATCCATGTTTGACCTTCAGAAAAGAAAAGAAAAAGGGTAAGAAAGGTAAAAGAAAAGATAAGAGTCCGAAAGTTAAAGAAACTTCGATGATCAAAGTTGTTGAAAAGTTGCCAGTACTGAAAATTCCTAAGTTCCCAATCAAATAAATGATGAGTCCCGCTAATAACGAAGAAGCAAGATTCAAAACCGCTAATAAAAAACAAGCGAGAACTTCGTCCTTTTTTCTTATGAAAAACGGATAAACTTCCTCTTCGAAATATGAAATGTTGATCTCAAAAAAGAAAAGGGCGATTGTTGCAAAGAAAACGCCAAGAATCGCTAAAGGCTGGCTTCCGTCTCTAAAAAGAACGAAACTCAGAATATAGGCCAAAATAGAGACAATAAGAAAAACTGCATCGAAGAAAAAGAAAGACGGGCTATAGTGAAGAAAATCTCCAAGCGTGAAAGTTTTATCAAAAAAGAAATGCGTGTGGAGATTTTTAATTCTTCTTTTTTTGACATCATCGATAACAAAAAACATTAAATCATCTCTTTTGTTAAAAACACGAAGCCAACTGTTTTGATTGCGATAAGTGTCTTGATCATGAAAATTTAAAAGCAAATAAAGAAGCCCGCACTTTTTTAAATCAGCTAAAAGCGATTTAAGGTGCTTCTCGCGTTCAGGTCCCTCCTTTAGAAATGCGCCGCGATAACTTAAAAGAATCTCTTGCGCTTCTTTTTGTACGCGCGATGCTTGATCCGTGCAAAAAACAAACTTGGCAGAAAAATAGCCTTTAAGGCTCACGTCAAAAAGGAAAAAATGTTCTGAAAAAACTGAATTTTTATCGAATAACTGTTCATCGACAAAGAAGCTTCCGGAAGCAAGAGAACTAAAATCAAATCTTAAAAAACTAAGAAGGTCTTTTTCTTGATTTTTCAAAAGATGAACACCATTTTCAAAAGAAAAATCAAGATCACAACTTTCAAGATTTTGCTGAGAAATTTTTAGTTGCGTCCCTCTAATCATGACCTATATTTTACATTCTTCGCTTTCGGGCCTAAACGTTTTTTATATATTTTTTGCGTCCGAATATTCATTTTCGTTTGCAAAACAAAATAGAAACGTTCTAACGAGAATGTAAGACGCGGTAAAAGCGCCATCTCATTGAAGGAGAAAATAAGAAGCAGAGAAACTGAAAGAACAAGGAAAAGAACAAGGACATAATAAGAAATCGGAAGAGGAGCAAAGAAACGACAACCAGCAAAACCGCCAATGAAAAGCAAAAAACACGGAATGACAAAGCGCAAGAAATAACGCCCTATTTCATTAGGTTGAGGACCAGAATTTGATAAATAAGAAAGAAGCCACAAGAGGAGCAAAGAAACTGCTGTTAAAGAAGCAATCAGCAACGCCCAATTGCTATCGATAAAAAAGGCCAGCAAAAGAACATTCAGCCACGAAAAAATCACAAGAAGAACTTCTAAACAAGCAATGAGATACTTTTTATGAAGGAAGGCCTCGTTTACGACCGCGACTTGGTATGGCAAAAAGAAGAGAAGCGCTGCCAAAGATCCCCAATAGTAAGGACTATCAAAAAGGTAGCAATTAGACATTTGGCTTAAAGAAGGCCATAAAGCCAAAAGATAAGCGATAAGCGGGAAGGACCAAAGAGAGATAAGCGGCAAATTTTTTCTGACGCTTGAAACCTCTAAAATCCCCTGCTGATCTAAGAACTTTCGATCATCATAAATGAAATCTGTTTTCGTGACTTCGCCATATCGCTCGGCTGAAATCGGAATAGCTGTTAGAAGCAACATGAAAATTCCCATAATATTGGGCCGAATAAAATCATCAGCCTCCATCAATGCACGAAATGCGAAAAGGAAAAAAGCTAGGAAGGCTGGAAAAGCATAGCTGCTCCTTTTCCGTGCGCGTTTGACAATCAAAACAAAAACATAAGCCCAAAGAACAATATCGAGGATAAGCATGATGAGACCGCCGTCGCTCAAAACCTTAATTGGCAAGACGTCAATCGGTAAGTGTTTTTCAAAACTGGCATCCAAAACTATTGTCGAAGTATAAATTCCGAAACCAAAAACAAAATGTAGAGGATTCGCTAAAAGAAGATTGATGACATCTAAAGAAATTTTTAGACGTCCAGAAAAAATGTGGCTTGGAACATTGCCGTTTGAATCGACAAAAAATTGCTCCACTAGATGAATGACATAAGAGGAAAATTTCGGCATCAAATCAAGGTATAAATATAAAGGGGTGAGGGCGAGAAAAATAAAAATCACAATTCCAAAAGTTAAAAAGATCGATGAACGAACTCGATGAGAGCGAAACGAGCGAGCAATATGCCAAATAAAGGCAGAAATAAAAGCAAAAGCGGAAAGTAAAAGCGAAGTTCGTGAATTGATTAAACATTGATTGGCCATGAAAAAAAAGATGAAAATCCAGTGCCAAAAACTCGGACGTTTGGCCTCTAAGTAAATGAGGCTAAGAATCCCAAGCAAAAGCAAAAAAGAATAAGGATTGGGGTTCTTAAAAAAGCTCCCGATATAGATATCCGCTTCCCACCCTAAACCCTGAAAGATTTGAGCATAGGATTCATATTCCGTGCTATAAGAAAAAACGCAAGCCACCAACGCGAGCACGATGATGATTCGAAAAACTGAACGAAAGCCTTCTATTCCTCGCACCATACGCGGTAGATAAGCGAGAAGGAGATAGATGGTTAACAACGAACAAAAAAGAAGCACGAAGCTTCGAAAACCATCGATGAGCGAAATCGAAAAAGAAATCCCGTTCTCGGGATTTACAATGGTTGATGGCAAAAAAACCGCTACCCCTCCAGAAGCGAGCATTGTGAGGAATAATATAAGTAACCACCACTTAGGCGTAATCTTAAATTGCTTGTAGGCAAAAACGAAAATCAAGACAATCAAAATTACGTCGACGCTTGCCATTAAAAAGAATTCATTGTTCTTGAACGGCACATAAGGATCGGAAGAGAAGAACATGCAGTTCGCGACCAAAAAGGAAGTTGCAAGAACAAGAAAAAGAAAAAGAATGTAACTGAACAAATAGGGACGGGGCTGTAAAACAAAGCCTTTAAGTGGATTGTACAACGATGTATTTTCGCGACTTTTATATCCCATTTGCATAGATTTTACCATCATGGACAAGAATTTGTAGGTATATTATCGATGATAAGCCCCCCCCCTGAAATTCAAGAAGAGAAGTTAGACTAAGAGAAAATCGGCAATCGCGTTATAGACATCGAGATGTTTATCTTCATTTAAAATTTCATGACGCATTCTCTCATAAATATGTAAATCTACATTAAGGCCCTTTTTCTCATACATTTTCTTTAATTTGTAAAGCGACTTCCCGTTATGCGAGAGAGGATCGCTGTCACCGCCAACAATGAGAACTTCGGTCTGTGGATTCAATTTTTTAATCTTCTTTTGATCCCATAGGTGAGCCATTGCCTGGAGGAAGACACGATAAAAACCATTGCTGTTGCGGTAATGGCAATAAGGATCATTGATATATTTTTTAACGTTCTCTTCGTTATATGAAAGCCAATCTTCCGTTGTTTTTCTATTCTTGATTGCTCGCGAATAACTTCCTAGCGATAAGGCATGCAATAACTTTGCATCTTTCTCCCAGTTGTTTCGATGAACTATTAATTTCGCCAAGAAAGAACCGCTTTTCATCAAAAGTTTCGCCGGCCCCATGCTTGACATAATGATTGCCCGTTCAACATCGTGAGGGTATTCACATAAAAAAGCCTGCGTCATAAACGAACCCATCGAATGACCTAGAATGTATGTAGGAAGTCCGGTTGTCTTTTTTAAAGTTTCGATGTGCAGATGCGCTGCTTCAACATTTCGCATGAAATCGCCTTTTTTCCAGCGGCCTAATTTACTTAAATCATCGACATTTAAACCCTGCCCATAGGCATCTAAAACATCGACTGAAATCCCTTTTTCATTAAGAAAAGAAGCGAAGTCTTCATAACGCGTCGCGTGCTCGCACATTCCTGTCATAATCAGGAGGTTTGCTCTGGCGTTTTTGCTTAAAAAGCTCCGTCCTTTTAAAGAATCACCATTTGAAAGTTTGACCTCAAAAATTTCCATAACGTTTTCCTTGCTCTTCATATTAAGTTTACTACAAGAAGATAAAAGAAAAAGCAGGCCTTCAAGACCTGCTTATGAAATTAGATTTGTTCTAATTAGAGAAGCGACTTATAAATCGCGATGACTTGCTCTTTAGTTACCTCGGTCGGGTTACCAGGATAGCAAGCATCTGCCAAAGCGCTGTCGGCTAAGAACGAAAGATCGCTCTCTTTGACGATACCCTTGAGATTGGCGGGAATCCCAACAGCTAAAGAAAGATTTTGAACAGCGTCACACGCTGCTTTCCGATATTCTTCCTCGCTCATCTTGTCAGTATCCTTAACGCCCATCGCAGCGGCAATATTACGATATTTCTCGCCTGTATAAGGAGCGTTGAAACGCATGACGGTCGGCAAAAGAATTGAACAAGCAACACCATGCGGAGTGTCATAAAGAGCGCTCAACGGGTGCGCCATCGCGTGGACAAGTCCTAAACCAACATTGGAGAAGCCCATGCCGGCAATGTATTGTCCGAGCGCCATCGCTTCACGGCCGTCTTTCTCGTTGTTGACAGCCTTCTCAATGTTATGAGAAATGATTCTGATCGCCTCGATGTGGAACATATCGGAGAGAGCCCAAGCTCCTTTGGTGATATAGCCTTCGATTGCGTGAGTCAAAGCATCCATTCCGGTGGCTGCGGTCAAACCCTTTGGCATTGAGGACATCATCGTCGGGTCAACGACAGCGATAATCGGCATGTCGTTAGGATCAACACAGACGAATTTACGATGCTTTTCTTCATCGGTAATAACGTAGTTGATTGTAACTTCGGCAGCAGTACCAGCCGTTGTTGGGACTGCGATGATTGGTGCGCATGGATATTTGGTAGGAGCGGTGCCCTCTAAGGAACGCACATCACTGAATTCCGGATTCGTAATGATGATGCCGATTGCTTTGGCAGTATCCATCGAAGAACCACCGCCAATTGCCAAGATATAATCCGCACCGGCTGCTTTGAAAGCGGCAACACCTTCCTTCACGTTTTCGATCGTTGGGTTCGGTTTAATCTTGTCATAGACTTCATATGCCAAATTTGCCTTGTCCAAAAGGGTCGTTACTTTTTCAACAACCTTAAATTTCACAAGGCTTTCATCCGTGCAGATAAGTCCTTTTTTGAATCCGCGTTTGACAATTTCTTCAGGAATCGCCTCAATCGCGCCATAACCATGGAAACTTGTTTCATTGAGATTGAATCTATAGGCCATCTCTTTGCCTCCTTTTATCAATCAACATTATAGTAAAAGAAATCGCTAAAAAAATACTTAAAGGCCTCAGTTGGTCGATTGACTAAAAAATTGCAAAATGCGCAAAAAAGTTATCAGTTATTTAATCCCGTCCGGATTCCGCTTTTGAAAGTTATAAGCGTCTAAGCAAGCATCCTTCAAACTCCGCTTGGCTTCCCAATGCAATTCTTTTTTCGCTTTCTCAACGCCAGCATAGCAAACCGGGACGTCCCCCGCTCTTCGAGGACCAATCTCATAAGGAATTTTTAATCCCGTCGCCTCTTCATATGCTCGAATGATTTCAAGGACGGAACTTCCGTGTCCAGTGCCTAAGTTATAAATCTCAAGCCCTGGCTTTTCCTCTATCTTTTTTAATGCCGCGACATGGCCTTCCGCCAAATCCAAAACATGAAGATAATCACGGATGCAAGTGCCATCGGGCGTATCGTAATCATTTCCAAAAACGGTCAAATGATCTCTTTTTCCGATAGCCACTTGGCTTACATAAGGAAGCAAGTTATTCGGAATTCCTTGAGGATCTTCTCCTAGTAGCGATGAAGGATGCGCACCGATTGGATTGAAATATCGTAAAAGAATCACATTCCATTCGGGGTTCGCTTTTACATAATCCTCTGAAATTCTTTCAATCATGATTTTGGTTTCGCCATAAGGATTCGTGGCTTCTTTCCGTTCCATCGTTTCTAGTAGCGGCAACTCCGTCGGATTTCCGTAGACAGTGGCGGAGGAAGAAAAAATAAGGTTTTTAACCATAAATTCCTTCATTAAACGCAGAAGAGACAAAGCCCCTCCTAAATTGTTTTCGTAATATTCAAGCGGTTTTTGCACTGATTCTCCGACCGCTTTAAAACCAGCAAAATGAAGAACGGCGAAGAAAGAATGCTCCTTAAAAACCTCATGTAATTTCTGATGATCACGAATATCGATTTTATAGAAACTTGGCTTAAAACCCGTGATCGTCTCAATGCGTTCAAGCACTGCTTCTTTCGCATTAGAACAATCATCGACAATAACCGGGTGATACCCATGCTCGATGAGCGTGACAACTGTTTCGCTTCCGATAAAACCAAGTCCGCCGGTTACTAAAACCTCTTTCATCGTTATTTCTCCTTTTTGTTGTTTTTCTTATTCTGTTCTTTTCTTTTTTCTTTATAAGAAGCCAGGCGTTTCGCCTCTTTCTTCTCTTTTTTGTTATTTGCTGGTTCTTGAAAGACCATTTCTCCACTGTCTTCGCCTAACGCATCAAGCCCAATCCCAGAAATCAATGCTTTAGCGATCCTCTCATATATCCCGGATTTGATAGCCAATTCTAAAGATAGAGAAGCGGTTTTTTGATAAAGTTCTTTTTTTATTTCGCTTTTTTTGTCTTCGTTCGCGTTTTCGTATTCGTCCGCTAATTTCGCCATCTTTTCTCCGACATCAAGCCCGATTTGATGCGACAATTCTTCAAACTTTTGTCGGAAGAAACTATAAAGCGTGTCTTTGGTTTCATTTTCTTTACAGTCCATCTCAATCAGAAGCGAGATTTCTCCCATATTGAGCGTTGTTTTTAAAGCGGTAATCGCTAGAAGATGACCGACTTGGTCACGATTGTATTTCTTGTTGACCGGTTCCTTGATAATATCCGCCTTCACGTAATTGTTGACCATAAAAGGCGTCAAAGTCTCTTTGCCGAGCGAAGATAAATTGTCATTCACATAAGAAACAACTTGATCCATGTAAAGAGGAATCGATGGTAGTTCCTCATAAGACGGCAACGACAAATTTTCCAATTCATCGAGCCACTGCTTCAACTTCTCAACTTCTTGTTTCATACTTTTTTCTTGATCTCTTCAACGATAAGTTTAGAAACAATCGCTGGATTAGCCTTTCCTCGAGAAACTTTCATCGCTTGCCCGACCAGATAACCCAATGCTCGATCCTTGCCGTTGAGATAATCATTAACGGACTGCTGATTGTCCTCAATGATTTTTTGAACTAAGGGCAGCAATGTTTCTTCATCGCGCACTTGTTCGACAATCTTGAGTTCTTTTTTTGCTTCTTGAGGTTCAATTTGTTTTTCTAAAACCAAATTCAAAATATCCGCGCACTGTTTATGTGTTAGTCCTTGAGCCTGATAATTGGCAATCTCTCCAAGTTTTGAAGGCTCAAGCGATAAATCCTCAATTTTGAGATTCTTTTTATTGAGATAAGCGTTGATCTCGACAATGAGGAAATTGGCAATGATTTTCGCGTTTTTATTTTCTTTAGAAGCTTGATCGAAGAAAGAAGCCATCGATGGATTCGCTAAAATTATTTCAACGTCGTTCTCGCTTAATCCTTTTGCTAAAAACCTGGCCTTTTTCGCATCATATAATTCGGGGCAAGTCTTTATGGCGTCAGAAACAAATTCTTCACTCAAAACGATTGGCGTAATGTTGGGCTCTGGAAAATATTTATAATCAACCGCATCGGTTTTGACACGCATGAGAACTGTTTTTCCGCTATTTTCATCAAACCTTCGAGTTTCTTGTTGAATAAAACCTCCGGAAAGAAGGATAGAAGCTTGCCGCTTCGCTTCGTAATCGATAGCCTCCTGAATATTCTTCAAGGAATTGAGGTTTTTAATTTCGACTTTGGTGCCGAATTCCTTTTGTCCGTAAGGCCTTAAAGAAATGTTGACGTCGCAGCGTAACGACCCTTCCTCCATCTTGCCGTCGCTCGTATTGGAGTAGACGACGATATTGCGGATGCCTTCCACATATTTCATGGCTTCATAGCCGTTACGAATCGCGGGCAAAGAGACAATTTCCACCAGCGGAACACCCGCCCGGTTGTAGTCTAAAAGAGTGCAATCGGGAAAATGAAGTTGCTTGCAGGTATCCTCCTCCATATGGATGCGTTCAATCGGAATTCTTTTGATTTCGCCGTTTTTCTCTTCAATGTCTAAATAACCATTCTTTCCGATTGGATGAAATTGTTGCGTTATCTGATAACCCTTCGGCAAATCAGCATAAAAATAATTTTTTCGGTCAAAACGCACATATCGATCAATTTCCATATGAAGCGCATGCGCGACCCGAATCGCGTTGATCACCGCTTCTTTATTGACGCTCGGCATCGTGCCCGGAAAGCCCATGTCTAAAAATGTCACTTCGCTATTCGGCTCTTTGGCAAAACTTACAGGAGCACCGGAAAACATCTTAGATTTTGTTTTCATCTCCACATGAATTTCTAAACCGATGACTGCTTCAAAATTCATTTCAGTTCTCCTTTCATTCTAATCGATAAGCCTTTTAAGCCGGTGATGTTTTCTAACGCCTTCGCGGCGTTCAACAATTCTTTTTCTTCAAAAGCTCTGCCCGTTAAATTGACGCCTATCGGCATCCCGTTCTCTAAAAATAAAGGAATCGTAATCGACGGGAGACCCGCAAAATTGCCTAAAACCAAGTGATTGTCGGCAATAAGAGAAAGCGCAGACAATTTATCGCTTGTTTCATTGAAACGTGGAGCAATAGACGGAGTGGCTGGAGCATAAATGAAATCGAAATCTTTTAAAATTTCTCCCAAACGCGAAGTGACTTTTGCTCGGCACCTCTGCGCTCTTAAAAAGAGTTCTTCGCGATTCTCGCGCATCAAGGAATAAGAACCGATCACAAACCGTCTTTTAATGAGAGTCGAAAAACCTTTTGTCCGCGCGTCCATCATCGCTTCGCTATAAGTTTTGCCCTCTCCGCGGGGGCCGAACTTCAAACCATCGAGGTTTGCGTTGTTCGAGGTCGCTTCCGCTGAACTGATGACAATATAAGAAGCATAGAGAGATTCGAGAAGTTCACGTCCGAATTCAATGGTTTCTAAATACGCTCCTTCTTTTTCCATCTCTTTTAAAGAATCGTTGAATTTCTGTCTATTTTCTTCATCGATCAAAGAATCGTTGATCTCTTTTAAGACCGCAATCCTTTTGCCCGCTAAAGATGGCGTTTCGCTCGGAGAATAATCTTCGACAGTTTTTGTGCTTGAGGTTGAATCTTTTTCATCGCGCCCGGCAAGAACGTTTAGAAGAATTGAAGCGTCATCCACATAACGAGTGAAATAGGCTACGGTGTCTAATGATGGAGCGAATGGGAAAAGTCCCCAACGTGAAATGCGTCCCCAAGTTGGTTTAAAACCGACCAGACCTGCCAAAGAAGCGGGTTTCCGAACTGAGTCGCCGGTATCGCTCCCTAAAGCGAAAGGCACAATACCAGCTGCAACCGCTGCCGCGCTTCCGCACGAAGAACCGCCAACTTCTCGCGTATGAGTTGGATCATACGGATTGTAGGTATAACCGAGATGCCCAGAAGTTCCTGTCCCGCCCATCGCCAATTCATCGAGTGTCGTTTTGCCGATCAAAACTGCTTTATGTTCCTTTAATTTAGCAATCGCTGTCGCATCAAAAAGAGGAACGTAACCATTTAAAATGTTTGAGGAAGCCGTCGTCTCAATTCCTTCGGTTGAAAAATTGTCTTTCGCGACAAAAGGAATGCCGAAAAGCAAATTGTCCTTTTCTATTGGGCCTAACGATTTAGCGAAGGAAAGTGCCTCTTCTTCAAGTATTTTTTCAAAGGCGTTGTCTTTATTCGCTTTCGCCCGTTCTAAAGCTTCTTTCGTCAATTCAAGAGGCGTAACTTTTCCTTCAAGAAGCGCTTCGTGAATTTCTCTGATCGATAAATCTAAAAAACTCATTGTACAACCCTCGGCACCCGTATTTGTTGATCTTTAGTGTCACCGGCGTTTTTTAAAACGTCCGCGACTTTTAACGGCTCAACAGGAGAATCCTCACGGAGATAATCAGTCTCAACGGAAAAAGGGAACGTCATCGGTTCACAAGAATCAATCCCTTCAACCTCACCCATCTTTTCCATCAGCTTGCTTAAAATATCGAATTCTTCATAAAGCGTTTGATATTCTTCTTCGCTCATGTCAAAAAGAAGACGCCGCGCGGCATCCTTTAAGACATCCATTGTAACTTTCTTCATCTTTTTCCGGCCCTTTATCCTGCTAAAGTATAGCAAAAAGGCATTCAGTTTTCTTCTTTATGATAGAGATAATCGATGACGTCGGGAATTTGATTTCCTTGATGGTCCCAAGAGCTAGTTTCGCTATAGATGTTTTCTTTCTTCGTTTTCGAATTTTTTCTCATGCGTGAAGAAACCGCGAATGACTTTTCAAACGAGGGGTTGTTATAAATGTTTTTAATTTCCAGAGAATCCTCTTCCTCCAAAGCAAAATCGCTAGAAGAAGGGAATTCGTCCTTCAAAATTTTAGGATCGATTGAAAGCATTTGTTCGCCGCTTAAAGAGAACGTCCAAGAGGGCGCTTCCTCTAAAGTCAAAGAACTAGTTTCTTGACTCCAATCATCGATGTTATTTAAAGGAAAATCTAGATTCTCGCGCACGCTTTTCAAATTGAGCGTGAGGGGCTTGTCTTCCTCCTCATATTCAGAAAGCGCTAGAGCAATGGGGGCTAATTCATTTTTCATTTTTTCTCCCCCTTTCGTCTTAGGAAAGTATCATATCTTGATTTAGAAATAAAAGGAAGGTTACGAACGATTTTATCCTCTGAGGTTGCCTAAATGATTCAAAGCTTCTTCTTCGTTCATCAGCTCCACTCCGAGTTCTTGCGCTTTCGTTAACTTAGATCCGGCCCCCGGACCATAGATGACAATGTCAGTTTTTTTCGAAACCGAACCGCTGACTTTCGCGCCGATTCCTTCTAGAATTTCCGTCATTTCTTCTCGAGAATGAGAGACTAATGTTCCGGTTAAAACGATTGTTTTGCCATAGAAATAGGAATTCACATCTAAAGTATCGGTTCCTAAATACATGAAGTTCAAGCCGAAGGAACGTAACTTTTCAATTTCCTTCAAATTCTCTTCATTATGGAAATATGAATAGATGGAAGAGGCAGCGATCGGTCCGACATCGCGAATATTTAATAATTCTTCCTCAGTCGCCGCTTTAATGTTATCGAGCGTCAAATATTTTCTCGCTAAAACTTTAGCCATTTTCTCGCCGACCTCTTTGATGCCTAAACCGATTAAAAGGCGTTCTAAGGATTGTTTTTTAGAATTTTCGATGGCGTCTAATAATTGATTCACTGAACGATCACTCCAACCATCTAGTTCCTTAATCTCTTGTGCATGATCCTTTAAAAGATAGATGTCGGGGATGTCTCGCCAAAAATTCTCGGCAAAAAATTCCTCAACCACTCCTTGTCCCATCCCGTTAATATCCATCGCGTTACGGCTCGCAAAATGAATAATGGCTTCAATCTTTCGCGAACCGCAATCGGGATTTAAACAATAATGAAGTCCTTTGACCTTTTGAAGATGATGCCCGCAAACGGGACAAGTTTCCGGCATCACCCACTTTCTTTCATTTCCGGTTCGAAATTGAGTGAGAGGTCCCGTAACCTCGGGAATTACATCCGCCGCTTTATGAAGAGAGACAATGTCACCAATCATCAGTCCTTTCTCACGCACGAATTCTTCATTATTTAAAGTCGCGCGTTGCACTAAAGAACCGGCCACCCGTACCGGTTCTAAAATAGCGTTCGGAGTTGCTCTACCTGTTCGCCCGATAGTTAAAACGATATCAATCAATTTCGTGCTCACCTCTTCTGGCGGAAATTTATAAGCGGTCGCCCATTTTGGTTCTTTAGCTGTATAGCCAAGTCGATCATAACTATCTAAGTCATCAACTTTAAAAACCAAACCATCGATATCGTAAGTTAGAGCTTGGCGCTTAGCCTCCATCTCGTCCATATATTGGATAGCTTCCTCGACACCATAAAGCGCTTTGCGTTCATGATTGGTGCGAAAGCCTAATTCATCAAGATAATTGAGAGCCTCCGCTTGCGAGTGAATGCCGAGTTCACGGGCATTAACTAAATAATACCAATAAGCCTCTAATTTACGAGAAGCCGCGACCTTCGGATCGAGATTTCTGATAGAACCAGCCGCCGCATTCCGGCAATTAGCGAAAAGCGGAAGATTTTCTTTCGCTCGCGCTTCATTTGTCTCCTTCAAAGAAGATTTCGGCATATAGACTTCGCCGCGCACCTCAAAGGGCCGCTTCTCCTTGACATAAACCGGAATCGATTTAATTGTTAAAACGTTTGAGGTTACATCTTCTCCAGTCACCCCGTCTCCACGCGTGACCGCGTATTGCAATTCACCATTCTCGTAGATGAGAGACATTCCGAGTCCATCGATTTTAACTTCGCCCATGTAACGCACTTTCAATAGTCCTAAGGTTTCTCGCACCTTGCGATCAAAATCCCTTAATTCATCCGCGTTAAAAACGTTTCCCAAAGAAAGCATCAGTCTTTTGTGGGGAATTTTCTTAAATTCATCTTGAACCTCGCCTCCAACTCGCTGAGTTGGGCTGGTTTTGCGTTTTAAATTTGGAAACTTTTCTTCTAAAAGCCGCAATTCCCCCATCAAACGATCGAATTCCTGATCAGAAACACTCGATTGATTCAAAACATAATATTCATAGTTATAACGCTCTAAAAGCTCGCTCAGTTCGCGGATCCGCGCTTCTATTTCTTTTTCGTTCATGCTTCACCTCCTGGAGATTTTAGACGCGAAAGCATCGCGTGACTAGGAACGATCAATTTCTTCCCTTCCTTTTCAAAATCAATCTGAATGATTTCATCAGAAATCAAAGCGATGACTTTTCCTCGCCCAAACTTTTTATGTTCAACTAAATCCCCGACTTTCCAATCAGTAATTCCGTTTGTCTTCGGCATCTCTTCTTCTTTTCTTCGTTTTTCATTAAATGGCGATATATGTTCTCCGTCTCCAAAAAAAGAAAAGCCACCATTTTGCTTTTTGAAAGAATTTTGGCGGTAGAAAGAGGAACTATTTGGTCGATAGAAACTCGGAGAGTCGTTTTGAACTTTTAGACCCGCTTCTGCATAGTAAGGAGACGGAGCCCCATGGCTATCAGTCGCATAAGAATATGAATCGTTGCAACTGACAAAAAGGCGCTTCCTCGCTCTTGTAAAAGCAACATAAGCTAAACGCCTTTCTTCCTCTTCCGCGTCTCTTCCATCTTCTTCTAAAGCTCTTTGATTCGGGAAGGCACCTTCTTGAAAATCGATGACAAAAACATTGTCAAACTCTAAACCTTTAGCCACATGCACCGTCATTAAGGAAACATAATTCCCGTCATTGATGTCATCTTGAGCTGACAATAAAGAGACTTGCTGCAAATAACTTGAAAGATCTGCCTCCGGATGTTTGGTGACATAATCATCCATATCGTCAAACAAACTTTGAACGTTTTCGATTCTGTCTTCCCCGTTTTCTTCTGTTTCTTTCAAGTATTCAAAATAGGAAATATCATCCGCGAATGTATGAATGATCGATGACAAGGCCTCTCCGGTTCCATTGAGATTTTCTTGAGCTTTGATGACTGCCTTCCCTAAGTCCTTTAAAGAATTCAACGCGTTTCCTTTAATTTCGGTTTCAAATGTAGAATCTGTCGCTAAAGCCATCACGTATTCTAGCGGTTGCAACGAATGCCTAGAGGCTTCCTGTTTTAAAAGGAGCAAAGTTTTCTCCCCGATGGAACGTCTGGGGACATTGATGATGCGTTCAAAAGCCACAGAATCTTTCGGATTAATGAGAAGACTGCAATACGAAAGTAGATCCTTCACTTCCATTCTTTCATAGAAACGAACCCCGCCATAAATGCGATAAGGAATTCCTTCGTTTTTGAGCGCGCGTTCAATGGGGCGCGTCAAATACGCGGAACGATAAAGGATCGCCGACTGCAAATAATTGGGCCGTCCGTCTTCTAACGGATATTTATTTGCGAGACGCACGAGTCCACGCACAACCCATTCTGCTTCTTTTTCGGCCGTAAAAGCTTCAAAAGTCTTAATGTCTTCTCCTTCTTCTCCTTTTGTAAATAAATCCTTTTTGACGCGATCGTTGTTATGAGAAATAAGTTTATTGGCCGCCTCTAATATTTTTCCGGTCGAGCGGTAATTCTGATTGAGGATAATTGTTTCGGCACCTAAAAAATGTTTCGAAAAATCCATGATGTTCTTTGGATTCGCACCCCGCCAAGTGTAGATTGTTTGATCGGGATCGCCGACAACATAGACACTGGTTTCCGGCGTTTGAAGAAGCGAAAGAAGACGGAACTGAATGTCGTTCGTGTCTTGAAATTCATCAATTAAGATATGTTGATATTTGTGAGACCAATGCTCGCGGATTTCTGAATTGTTTTCGAGAACGCGAATCGTTAATAACAAAAGATCGTCAAAATCCAAAGCGAAAGAAGCTCTCTTGATTTTTTCATATTCTTCATAGATTTTTAAAGAGACTTTTTCATCCTCATTCCAAGAGGAAACGCTGATATCCTCCGGATAACGGTTTATCCCTTTCATAAGGCGAATGTAACTCCCTGCTTTTTTGATTTGATCGTCTCCTTTTTTATAGCCGCAAGCAACGCCGGCGTTTTTCACTGCACGATCAAAATCGCTCTCATCCCATATCGCATAAGTTCGCGGATAGTTGATGCTTTTAGATTCAATTCTTAAAAAGCGGGCGCAGAAAGCATGGAAAGTCGAAATCGAAAGAGGAACATGAAAACCTAACATTTCATCCACTAAATTAGAAGCTCGATTCGACATTTCCTGTGCTACTTTGTTCGTGAAAGCAATCGCCAAAATCTTTGAAGACGGCACTCTCAAAGCACCGACTAAATAAGCGATGCGATATGTTAAAACCCGGGTTTTCCCTGATCCGGCTCCAGCGATGACGCGAACATATTGGCTAGAAGTTGTAACGGCTTTATATTGTTGTTCGTTTAAAACTGAGGCGTAATCCATACGCCAAATCATAGCACGGAAATTTGCTTTTCTTTCTTCCGAAGACAAGAAAATTATCCAATGTCATAATTATGGCGATGAATTTCTCGCGTTTAGATTCTTCTTTGCCTGCTAACATATCATTTATCGCCATCGGAGCTGCCCTAATGGGCATCCTCGCCCTCGGTTCTGCATACATTCCTTTTTTCTCTTTGGTTGCTCTTCTTTTTTCTTCCTCGTTAGCGACGATTTTCAGTTTTCTTATAAGATCAAAATACATTCCTCTCTATCTTTCTTCCTCTTTAGCGTTAGTTTTTTTATGCGGATTTTCGGATATTGCCTCTCTTCTTTTCTTTTTAATTCCCGGTCTCATCTCCGGCTCATTGTCCGGTTACCTTTTTAAAATCAAGTGGCATCTAGGATTGACTCTCGCACTTATAAGCATTGTGTTCTCGTTTTCCAGTTGGCTTGGTCTTCAAATAACGAATTTATTAAGCGGCGTAGATTTCTTACTTCTCTTTTTGAATTTTTTAGGAATCGCTGAAATCAAAAACATTCAAGCTTTAGTTCCTCTTTTCCTTTTTGCTTATTCTTTGTTTATATCATCAATCTCTTATTTGTTTTTGACTCTCTGGCATAAAAAAGTTCAGATCAATTTCTCCTTTAAAAGGAGCTATTGTCTCTATTCTTCAATAGCGATTCTTGCTTCATCGTTTTCTTTGGGTATTGTCTTTTTAGACGTTTCAACTGGCTTTTTCTTCCTTGGTTTAGCGCTTTATTTCGGAATCATCAGTTTCTTAGAAGTAGAACGTCCTCGTTTCTTTTATTTTTTTACTCTCACCATTCTCATTGTCATCAGCTTTTACGCTTTCACTTTATTGCATGGTTTTTATGGAGAGGCACTATCTTTAACTCTTTTTGCTCTTTTTCCCCTTGCATTCTCGCTCCTCAATCTTCTTCACGCGATTATTCGAAGAAGGATACCAAGAAGTAAAAAAGAAGAATAAAATCTAATTATGGGTAAATTCCTCCGCAATTTCGGTCTCGGACTCGTCTATATCTTCCTTCTCCCCCTGTTGCTCGCGATATTGGCCTTAGGCGCGGTCGCTGGTCTCTTTATTTATATTTTTGTTCTCTTCAGGAGCTTAATTCGTTTCTTTCGCGGTGAAAAAATTTTCCCGACGTTAGAAGAAGATTTGTTGGTCAAGCAAATTGAAGAAGAACGTCTGAAAGAAGAATTGCCGAAAGAAACTCCGAAAGAAAAAGCGGAACCAAGCGTTTCTAATGTCTATATCCAGCAGAATTATTACACGAATTCTCCAAATAGCTTCCCTAATCCCAACGTAAGTCTCCCACCCTATCAAAATCTAAATAACCAACAGCTTCCTCCGAGAATGATGGACGCGGAAGAATATTTGAAAATGTTAGAAGAAAGGAAAGCCTTAGCCGCGAATAAAATAGAAAAAGAAAACATCCTTGAGCTTCCGCCAAGCGAAGTGAAAGAAGAAATAGAAAGCATCCAGGATCAAAAAGATGAATAACTCACTGTTTTTATTAGCCAGCATCAATGATAACGACCGGAAATTGATTGTTATTTTGCTCGTAATCATCATCATTCTTTTTATTCTTCTCGCCCTTATAGGAATGGCAATCAGAGCGCTCAACTCCTTTTTCCAAAAAAAGATGGACCGCGAACTCCACGACGTTTGTGTTTACCGCGTAATAAAAACTCCTGAACAACTTAAAAAATACGGGCAAAAAAAGAATGTTCGTCTCTGGTTTAAAGAGGCAAGCATTCCTCTATTGTTATCGCTCATAACGCTTTTATTTTATCTTATCTATTCGGGCGTGACGGGCCTTTGGACGCTCAATCATTTTGAACGTTTCGGCAGCCTCTTGTATCAATGGGATTGGGGAAATCCCGATAATTTTGCTAATTTCTTCGGTCTCACGCTTTTGGCTCAATGGCCTCCTTTAATCAACACTCCTCATTGGGTCAATGAATATTGGGCTTCCTATATTCTTATTCCGCTTTTCATTATTTCGCTCATCTACTATTTGATTACCGCGCAAGCCTTTATCGTTCGAGAGTTGCAAATCAATAAGCGAATGAAAACAGTCTTTAAAAAGACCCTTGAAGGTTTTAACTACTACGACGATTTAAAAACCGAAGCTAAACAAGAAGAAATCAAAAAAGCCAATAGAAATTTAGATAATAACGAACAAAAAACTCAGTAAATAAAAAGATCAAGGATTGCGACAATCAAAAGAATTGCCACAAGGATATCTAAAGCAATCAAAACATAAAATAAACGCTTGCGAGCCAATGTCTTGCGGGCTAAAACTTCACGGGCGTTTTTAGCATTTTCTAAATTGCTTAAGGCGTCGTTATCCATAGACATTAATATTTTAAGGCATTCGATGTCCGCGGGTAAGGCTGAACATCACGAATATTGTTTATACCAGTGATATACATGAGGAAACGATCAAAGCCAAGGCCAAAACCAGCGTGAGGAGCTGAACCGAATCTCCGGAGATCAAGATACCACTTGAGACCCTCTTCATTGCCAGCTTTCTCCATTTTTTCTTTCAAGACATCATAACGAACTTCCCGTTCTGAACCTCCGACAATCTCCCCTTCGCCCGGCACTAATAAGTCACAAGCGGCAACGGTTTTCCCATCGGGATTGTTCTTCATGTAGAAAGCTTTGATTTCTTTTGGATAATCGGTAAGGAATAACGGTCCCTTCGCGACTTCTTCAGTAAGATACCGCTCATGCTCTGACTGTAAATCCATCCCCCAATTAATCTCGTTAACGACAAATTTATGGCTGTTTTGCACAGCTTTCTTCAAAATCTCAATAGCTTCTGTATACGTCATGCGTTGGAAGGATGATTTAAGGACATGATTCAATTTTTCTAAAAGGCCGGGCGCGATAAATTTCTCGCAGAACATCATCTCGTCCGGACAATGTTCTAAAACATATTGGAGGCAGAATTTGAGCATCTTTTCAATACATTCCATGTCTTCCTCTAGATGAGCAAAAGCAAGCTCTGGCTCAATCATCCAAAATTCAGAAGCGTGACGCGTAGTATTGCTCTTCTCAGCCCGGAAAGTCGGGCCAAATGTATAAACGTTCTTAAAAGCCAACGCAAACGGCTCGACATGAAGTTGACCCGAGACAGTTAAGGAAGCTCGGCAACCGAAGAAATCGGTATAAGGATTTTTCCCTTCTGTTGCCACTGTAAAAACTTGTCCCGCTCCTTCTGCATCGTTGCCGGTAATAATCGGCGTATGAACATAAACAAAACCATGCTCTTGAAAGAAGGTATGAATTGCCATCGCCAAAACTGAGCGGATGCGATAAACTGCTTGGAAAGTATTCGCACGCGGACGCAAATGAGCTTGTTCCCGGAGAAATTCAAAACTGGCGCGCTTCTTTTGAAGCGGATAATCATCATCGACATCGCCGACCAAAGTCGCATTTGATAAATGTAGTTCAAACGGCTGTTTAAGTTCTGGTGTTAAGTGTAAAACACCGCGAACGATTATTGCGGCCCCGGTCCTGAAGTGTGCAACATCATCAGCTTTCGTTGGATCATAGACGACTTGCAGAGACTTAAAACACGTCCCATCATGAAGTTCAAGGAAACCGATCTGCCCAGAAGGACGATTCGTTTTTACCCATCCAGAAACTTCAATTTCTTCGCCTTCAACTAACTTAGAGTCTTTCAAGTTGTCGAAGAGTTTTTTCACTTCGATGGCCATAAACTGCGCACTCCTTATAACGTTGCCTATTATATAAGATTTCTAAACGTTTAGATTAGAAAGAGCGAAAATCCTTGAGCAGCCAATTCGGATCAACGCCTAATGTAAGAGGAGCGAAAAGTTTTTCTGAATATAATTTTTCTCCAACTTTAGCAATCATCGCCGCGTTATCAGTCGTGCACCAAAGCGGAGGAATCAAGACCTCAAGATTTCTCTTCATGGCCGCTTCTTTAATCTTTGCTCTAAGAAGTGTATTCGCAGAAACTCCTCCCGCAATGATGACTTGTCGCACTTTATATTCTTTCGCCGCCTTCATCGTTTTTTCTACAAGCGGAGTTAAGGCTTTCTCTTCAAAAGAACGGCATAAATCATTCAAACGAATTTCTTCGCTCTTTTCTTTCAAGTGATTGACGAGATTTAAAACGCCAGTCTTAAGACCTGAATATGAAAAATCGTAAGTTTTTTGTCCTTTAAGCGGCTCTGGCAAAGGATAAGTGTCTTTTCCTTCTTGTCCTAGACGATCAATCGGAAGGCCACCGGGATACGGAAGTCCTAAAACGCGGGCAACTTTATCGAAGCACTCGCCGACTGCGTCGTCTTTCGTCTCTCCGATAATTTCAAAAGATAACGGCTCTTTCATATAAACGATTTCGGTATTGCCGCCGCTGACAACCAGAGCAAGTAACGGATAATGAAATTCACCAACAAATTCGTTAGCGTAAATGTGTCCCGCTAAGTGATGAACGGGAATCAAAGGCTTCTTGTAAAGAAGCGCTAAAGTTTTCGCGGCTTGGAGCCCGACATGTAAAGATCCGATGAGGCCCGGCCCTCGCGTCACGGCAATTGCATCTAATTCCTCATAAGTTACGCCGCTTTGAGCAATCGCCTCTTTTAAGACAACACCGATATTTTCAACGTGAAGACGCGAAGCAATCTCCGGCATGACGCCGCCATATTGAGCATGTATGCTCGCTTGTGAAGAAATAATATTCGATTTGAGCACGCCATCGACAATAACCGCTGCAGCCGTTTCGTCACAACTTGATTCAATCCCTAAAATCTTTGCCATTTATAACTCCTTCACTAAATAACAAGCGTCCTCGCCGTCATCATAGTATTTCTTCTTCATAACAATGAAATGGTATCCGACTTTTTCATAAAGTTTACGGGCTTTTTGATTAGATAATCGTACTTCTAATGTCGAATAACTAACTGGTTCCTCTTCTTTTTTTAAGTCTTCAAACATCTCTATAAGAAGCGCAGTTGCCACTCCTTGTTGACGAAAGGAAGAAGCAACCGCCAAACGATTGATAGTTGAAGAATCAAAGGTCACCATATAGTCGAGATAGCCAACCGTTTCCCCTTCTTCTGATAAGGACAATAAGACTCGCGAACAAGGGTTTTCTTCTAATTCGTAAATAATTTGTTTGAGCGGCCAAGGATCGGAAAACGCCTCTTTCTCTAGATTCGCAATCGCGATTGCATCATCTTTCGTGGCTCTTCTAATTACCATAGATGCTGGCTGTGCCTTTCAAATAAACCGGAGCGGCTTTTAAAGAATTAGGGCATAAATCTTCAGCGTCCGCTAAAGCTAAATTTTCAATGAGCGGTAAGGAAAAAGAAGGGTTGAGATTTAAATATTTTAAATCGCCGCTCAATAAATAATCGGGATGTTCTTTAATGAAAAGGAAAACCTCATCATTATTTAAAATACAGTCTTCAATCAAAGCTTTTTTGCCTTGATATACAGCAAAATAGCTTCGTCCTGCCCGCGCATTCATTAAGGTTATCGTCGTTTTTTCTTTGTCGGCGTAGCTGCGCAAGGTCGAAACTAAATAAAGAGGGATGTTGAGAACAATGCTCATGACTTTAGCGACCGTCAAAGCTAAGCGAACTCCCGTATACGATCCGGGTCCTTTAGTAACTACGACGCCTTCAATATTATGAGCCTCGATTTTGTTTCGTTTTAAAAGTTCATCGATTTTCGCCACCAGAAGTTCGCTTTGACGATGAGGAGTCGTATCAACTATTCGATCGATGATTGTCGCGTCGCGCGACAAAGCAACATATAGAGCGTTTTGACTAGAATCTAATAACAATCTAAGCATTTATTTCTCCTTGGATTTTACGAACGATTTCATCGTAATGAGGGCTATCGCTAAGGAGCGTGATTTCCCGTTCCTTATCACCTAAGCGATGAAAGACTAACGAAAGAGTCTCTTTCGGCAAGAGAGGCTCAATGTATTGCGGCCATTCGATGACTGTTATGCCGTCGGTGCCGATCCATTCATCTAAGCCGATATCGATGTTTTGCCCTTCCAATCTATAAGCATCGATGTGATACAAAGGAGGCGTGGATTCAAAATAACATTTAAGAATATTGAAGGTTGGCGACTGAATTTCTCCCTTCACGCCGAAAGAGAGTCCTAAACCCTTCACAAAAGTTGTTTTTCCCGCCCCTAAATCACCTTTAAGCAACAAAACATCGCCAATTTGCAAATTAGGAGCCAGAAGCTTAGCCAAGGTGTAGGTGTCGTTAACGCCGTCTGAATAAAATTTAAATTCCATAAGTCTACTTCAAGTTGCATTATACGCTTCGTCACTACAAAATCATTTCATGAGCGAAAAAACAAAAGAAGTCGCAATTATCGGGGGAGGCCCTGTCGGCTTATTGCTAGCCAAAGAATTAGAAAAACATCATTTTAGTTATGTTCTCTTCGAGGCATCGGGACTTTTCGGAGGACAAATGACTAAAACATATCCAGAAAAGCCTGTTAATGATGTCCCCGGTTATCCGCCGATGACTGCAAAAGAGCTGATTGACACAATTCTCTCGGAAATAGATTCCAATAATCTCTTTCTTGATTCTTTCGTCGAAACGATCGAAAGACAAGGCGATGAATTTATTCTTCGTCTAAAAAACGGAAAAGAAGAAAAATTTTTCTTTGTTGTCATTGTCACGGGTCTAGGGTCTTATCGCCCCCGCCCTTTAGGTTTAGAAGGAGAAGACGCGGCAACGAATATTCTCTATGCAGTTCATGACCTTGCTCCTCTTAAAAATAAGAGAGTTGTTGTTTTTGGAGGCGGAGATTCAGCCTTGGATTGGGCGAAAAGACTTTCGACTCTCGCTTCTGAAACGCATCTTGTCCATCGAAGAAGAGAATTTAGGGGCGACGTGACCACGATTGAAAACGCGAACGTCACTATCCATGTTCCGTATGTTCCGTATCAATTGATTATCAAAAAAAAGAAAGTAGAGGCCGTCACCATCAGAAACGTTGAAGACAGTTCTTTAATCAAACTGCCCTGCGATTATCTCCTTGTCAATTACGGGCAAATACCCTCGCCTTCAACTTTCAACTTGCCGCAAACGCCGAAAGGATTCGGATTATTAGTAGACGAAAATCAAGAGATTGATAAAAACATTTTCGCTGTAGGCGATGTTGCTTTCATGAGCAATCGTGCCAAACGCGTCGCGCCAGCTTTAGAAGAAATCAAAAATTTGATTAAGGCGCTAGAAGAACGACGGTCACGTTGATTCTTTATAAGCCACGGTTTCTTCGAATTTATTGAATAGTTCAAAGAATTTTTGATCTTGGAAAGGAAATTTGCCCTCCAGCATATCGCTTTCTAAGCTTTGCTTAGCCAGATTGCAACGATCAGAAAGTTCTTTTGAATACCCATAAAGTTTTTGATGCGAATTGAATTCTTTTTCATCTAAGAAACGCGTTGTCTTATTCGGATAGAGTTTGACATCTAGATCATAATCGATGTATTTAAGAATTCCTTGATCAGAGATTGTCGGAGTAGCGACATTTGCGTAATAACAAATTCCGTCTTTCTTTTTCATCGCAATAACGTTGGCCCACTTCTTTTTAAATAAATAGAAGACGGCTTGTTCTTTCGTAATCCAACTGCGGCCATTGTCTTCAATGACAAGCGATTCACGGCTCGCTAAAGCCCAATATTCCGGAGTCTCCTCCACTAAGAAAGCCGGAGACCATTCGCGATGAAAAGAGCCGTCGTGCTTATAAGCACGAACAACCCGCCACTGAAGTTGAAATTTACGTTTTTCGTCTTTTAAGGAAAATCCCACCACGCCATCATAAACTACTTGCGCGGTGGGATAAAGAATATCTGTTAAGAGTTTCAATGCTTGCGGCGAGAAATCGCAAAATCCAAAGCATCGACGAAATTGAAAACCTTTTTCATGTCCTCTTGATGCTGCAATGTCGGATTCGGATTAAAAGGCTTCTCAAGAGGCATTACCATCAAATCGTCTTCATAGCCGAGAGCCACATAAGTTCTGCCAGCTCTAACGGAGATTGAAACATCCACCAATGTGGCGTTGGTTTGGAAAGCATTTAAGGCATCACGGACTTCTTTTGTTAAGTAACGTTTTATTTCTTTCGGACCATAAATGACCATCAATTTGCTATCCTCAAAAAGAGGATAACGATCTAACGTCGTCGGCGGCAACGCGCGTTTGTTGCCCTTCCGATAAATCAAAAAATCCGGACCATTGTAATCATTAGAAATCGTAAAAAACTTACCGAGGAAAACGGTTTGCAGAGCTTTAGGACCTTTAATTTGCGCGGCCGCATCAGCGAAAACGCAGAGACGTCCGCGATATTTAAATTCAATGCAATTGCGGCTTCCGACTTTGATGACATCCTTATACAGGTTAGCCCCGTTAAAAAGAGATTCTTGAAGTTTATCATCGACGCTCCCGCGCTTATCGGTTACTAAGTCGCCAAACACGAAAGCATCATTATCTTCGTAATAGGACTGGAAATAATTTGAAAGGGCCGCATTGAGTTTTCTCTTCATCAAAATGCTATAGACCGCTAAAACGATGACTGCCACCACCGTAATTCCGAGAACCATCCAAATTGTATAAGCGTTCCCTGGCTCAGTCGCGAAATAAGGAATGTAATTCGGTACAATCCAACCGATGATAATGATGAGCAAACAAATGCCCGTCACTAACCATTTAATCGTGTTTTGCTTTTTATAGTAGCTATAGAATTTAGCCCGAGACTTCTCAATATCTTCTAATTTTTGATTGGGATAGGCATATTTAACGCCGATGACACGGCCTTTTTTGTCCCGTAACTCTTCGGCCGCGACCGCTTCTTCTTTAGCAGCCACTGTCTCTTCTTCTTTATAGACGTTAATGCCTTCTTCCTCTTTTGTTTCTTGCGGAGCTACTGTTTCCGCTTCTTTCGGAGTTTCTTCTACTTTCTGCGTATCCGCGAAATCATCGAGAGCAACATCTTCTTTCTTTTCGTTAGAATCTTGCTCTCCCACCACATTAAAATCAGCATCTTCGATAGATGTTTCTTCGCTTATAGCTTTTTCTTTGTTTTCTAATTTTTCTTTTGTTTCGTCGTTCATAGTTTTCCTTTTTCCTAGGCTAAAAGCACTCTACCACAAAGAGAGGAAAAACTGACTAAAAATATTTCAATAAAAGGAATCAAAAAGCGTTCTTAGGCGGGAAAAGACGATTCAAGCGTCCGATAGCCGGATATAATAACAACATCGCCGCTAAAGAAATAGCCCCTGTAACTGGAATGTAAACCCCGTTATAAACAAGCGCATCGATGAAGCCATAGCCATAATTGACCATTGAAGAAGTTGTTGAACCAACATAACGAATCAAAGTAGCTATGATCACTCCTCCAGTAATGATGAAGAAACCGGGAACCGTAGAATCTTTATCTTTTCTAAAGACGTATTGTCTAGCAAAACCCAAAACTGCCACTCCACCATAACCAACCAAATAATCGAGCGGGTAGGTATAAAATCCATAGCCGTCCGTCACGCAAGTGATAATTCCGTAAACAAAAGCGCTGGCAAAGAAGCCCTTAACTGGTCCATGACGAAGAGCGATGAAAAATAACGGAATTAAACCGAGGTTGATTGATCCTCCAGTGGCACCGATTTCAATCTTGATGAATTGAAGAGCGATAGCAAGCGCTGAAAAAACTGCAATTTCCGTCAAATTTGCGACAGAAAACGTCTCTTTTTTAGAAGCACAAACAAATGACAAAATGGCAGCCAAAAAAGAGAAAACAGCACCGATGACTGCCCCCGCATAAAGCTCAGTCCCGGCAGTTTGCGAGAAAATGGCGTAATCGCCATTATAAATCGCATTGGCGTCTAAAAAATGCCAACTATTCCCTAAATCAAAAAGGCTATTGGAAATAAGAAAGAGGATCCCAGAGACAAGGAAAATTAAACTAGCAGCAACCCCTAAATCAGATTTCAAATGCGCTAAACCGACGAAAACAATTCCGATGATGACTAATAGATAAATGATAAGAACGGGGTAATTCCCTCCGAGGTTAAAAAAGGCGTCAGCATAAACATCTAAACGCTCTCCAGCCTCACTTATCAAATAGCCGTCTTCGATGGGCGTTACACTCACGGGATGGGAAGTGAAAATCGGCATCGCCAAAGACAAGAAGATAAAGAAACTAGTAACTAACGCAATAATCCATAAATGATCAGCTAACCATTTCTTCACTTTTTCCCCTTGAACGGACAATGAAGATGCTTCGACTTCTTTCTTTTCTTCATCCATAAAAAAGCCTCCAATCTCTCGGAGGCACAGCAAGAAAAGCGATTACCTCCGCCAGCATTACCTGGATCAGGTGCCGTCGAACCTCCGTTTAGGTTCCTCTCAGCCTCAAAGGTGAAGCTCCGGACGTCTATAAGCCTATGATTATTCGTTGCGCCAGTCAATCGGCGAAACATCATGTTCTAGCAAAAATTGATTGCAGCGCGAGAATTGGTGCTGATTAAACCATCCGCCCCGATTGGCGGATAAAGGCGAAGGATGAACACTTTCTAAAACTAGGTGTTTGGGATTATAGATAAATTTCTTATAGCTTCTAGCAAAACTGCCCCATAAAAAATAAACCAGCGGCTGTTTCTGCTCTTCTAAATAACGAAGAACATCTTCTAAAAAGAGACGATATTCCTCTTTAGCGTGACTTAATGGTTGATGGGCGCGAACAGTCAAATAAGCATTGAGCAAAAGAACTCCTTGCCGAGCCCATATACTTAAGTCGCCCTTCTCTTTATTGAGATGGAGATTGAGATCATTTTCAATCTCTTGATAAATGTTTTGAAGAGAAGGCGGTATCGTTGTGCCGTTTGGAACCGAGAAGGAAAGACCCATCGCCTCCCCTGGATTATGGTATGGATCTTGGCCGATAATCACCGCTTTAAGAGTGGAAGGATTCGTATATTTGAAAGCCTGAAAAATCATGCTGCGCGGCGGATAAACAATTTCGTTCTGGTATTCTTTCTCTAAAAATTCATGCAAAGAACGCGAATATGGACGATTCTTGACACGCTTAAACAAAGTTTCCCAGTCTCGTAACATATTGCCAATTATAAACATTTTGTCATTAGATTATAATGCGCATATGCGAATCCTTTATCTCTTCTTGCACCCCGCTCCATATAAGGTGAATTTTTGGAATGAACTTGGGAAAGAAAGCGAACTATACGTTCTTCTAGAACGAAAAAAAGAAAATGAGAGATTCGCTTCTTTTTATAACGAAAAACCAAGCAACTATACTTCTATCCAATTGAAGGGGATACCGCTTGGGAACCGCAATAATTTGGGGGGGCATCCATATCGTTATTATAAAGATATTGAGCCGGATATTGTGGTGATAAACGGCTGGAGCAGTTTCACTGAGATGTCCTTCATTAGAAAGCTGAAAAAGGAGAGAATTCCTTATATTTTTGCAATCAACGGAGGCCGCGCGAAAAAGAAGGAATTGCCATTGATAAGAAAGATGAAACAAACGATGATTCCTGGTGCGCGGCTCTATTTAGCGCCCGATGAAAGAAGTGCGGATTATTTGACTTTCTATGGCGCGCAAAAAGAAAAAATACGGCTTTTCCCTTATTCGACGCTTTTCGCCGATGAGATTCTTGAAAAGCCTTTAAGTGCAGAGGAGAAACTTAAAGGTCTTAAAGATTTAAAACTTCCTTTCAAAAAACTTTATTTAACAGTCTCTTCTTTTATCGCTCGCAAAAATCTCGAACCTTTGATCAATTTTTGGACTTTGATGCCAAAAGATTCGCTTTTGTTACTTGTCGGAGGCGGGCCGCTAGAGAAAAAATATCGCAAACTCATCGCCTCACATAATCTAACAAATGTTCAATTATTACCGTTTCAAAAACACGAAGAAATTCTCCGCCTTTTTTCTTTGGCGACTCTTTCTCTTTTCCCCTCAAACGATGACATCTATGGTCATGTCGTCAATGAATCTTTATCGCAAGGAACTCCAGTTATTGCCTCGCTTCACGCGAACGCGAGCCTCGCTCTTCTAAAAAATAAAGAGACTGGCTTCTTCGTTGATTTCAATAAAAAAGAATCGTTATTAGAGGCCCTCAATTATCCTTTCACGACTTCTAATTATGAGTCTTGTCTCTCGACAGCAAGAAAATATACAATCGAAGAGACTGTTCGAGCCCATCTTTCCGTCTTTGAGGAATTTATGAACAATGAAAATTCTTTATTTGACCAACGCGATTAAGGAAGAGGATTATAACTTTCTTCTAAAGAAAGGCTATCTGTTGATAAATCCATCTAATCAAAATTTTCATACGCGCCTCATCAAAGTTCTTTCAAGCCTTGAGGAAGTGAATGTCCTTTCGCTTGTTCCCACTAAGACAAAGCCCTACCGTTTGCTCGATAGCGAACTTTTTCATTACGTTCAATATCCGTTATTTCATATCGGACCATATAAGATGCCTCGTCTTCAAGAAACCAAAACTATCGCACGCGAGTTAATAGAAAACATCGACCTCATTTTGTTAGATCCCTTGAATTACACTTTAAGGAAAACCGCAATCTATTTAAAAAAGAAATATCGTTTGGCATTGATTTATGTAATGACGGATAATCCGCGAAATATCACAAATTTCCCGGGTTTTTTAGCGAGAAAATATCAAAATGATCTCAAATATGCAGATGCGACGTTGTCTTTAAAAGAAGGACTTGCGATTAAAGAGAAACCATCATTAATATTCCCGGGTTTGCTTGATGAAGAAGCGATGTCAGATGTTGAAAATACTGATGAATCATATTTGTATTATGGCGGGAATCTAAGGGAACGCTTCGGCTTTTATACCTTCGCTTCCGCGTATTTGAAAAGTTCTATTAAAATTCCTCTCTTCTTCTCGGGGTCCTTCATTTCTTCCGAGCTATTAAATTTGGCAAATAAAAATCCTCATCGCCTTAAATATTTAGGTCTCCTCTCGCGGATGGAACATCTTAAATATTTAAAGAACGCTGAATTAGTGATCAATCCTCGCCCCTATCAAGAAAATCTAGCAAGAGAGTCGTTCCCCTCTAAATTGATGGAAGATGTCCATTACGCAAAAAAGATTCTTTCAACATATGAAGAAACATTCTTTTCTCTATTTCCTGATGACATAAATTGGTTGAAGGGCGATAAAGAAGAAGACTTTTTAACTTTTTTAAATGCGCATCAAGAAAACGGGAGCCTTAATAACCTTTTAATAAACGAAGGGAGGGAACGCTTAATTTCTCTTTACGGAAATAAGGCACTCAGTGAAAAGATCCACCTTTTTTTAACGGAGACATTTCCAGTTTTTGAGAAGGAACTATAATTTCGATATGGCCAATCCGAATCTCCACGAAAATAAAATCAAACGGGCTTTCGTTTATCCTTTTGCCAAAATCCTTAAAAAATGCGCGCCGGTAACCTTTGTAAAGGGACAATATCGCTACATTACACATCATCGCTTAAATCTTCAAAAACCGGTTCGCTATACTGAAAAATTGCAATATTTGCGTCTCTTTGTTTATCCGAAAATGCCATTAGTCTCTTATTGCGCTTCTCGTTTCGGCGGGCGCGATTATGTCCGCAATCACGGCTTTCAAGATTATTTGATTCCGGCGTGGGGGCCTTATCGTCATTACGCTGACATTCATTTCGAGCGCCTGCCTCGTTCTTTCATCATTAAATGCAATCACGCTTCTGGTTTCAACTATTTAGTGGACGATAAAGATAAAATAAATCATCGAGAAGCTTCAAACAAAATCGAAAAATGGCTTCAAACTGACTATGGTGAATTGACATTAGAACGTCATTATAGCGCTGTCGCTCGCCAACTAATTATTGAAAAACGCCTTGGCGAAAGTGAACTTCCGATTGAATATAAAATTCATTGCTTCAACGGAAAAGCCAAAAATCTTTATGTCGTCGTGGGTCGCGGAAAGGATATCCATTACAACCAATTCTACATTGACTGGTCGCCCTTCCCTGCTTCTCAATTCAATGGCTGGACTGCCAGTCAAATACCACCTACGAGACCCGATAATTTTCAAGAAATGATTTATGTGGCTGAGACTTTAGCGAAACCTTTCCCTTTCGTCCGCATCGATTTCTTCGATATCAACAACCATATTTATTTCAACGAATTTACCTTCACACCCGCGAAAGGAACTCTCCGTTTCGACGATGATGAGGCTGATTTTGAACAAGGAGAATGGCTGGATATAAGCGAGTATCTACCTAATTCCAAGTAGAATCCGGAAACATTATTTCATAAGTGAGCAGTCCGAAGTGATTGCCATCTTTTTCATCATCTAATATGCTTTCTTCTCCGTCAAAACTTAAATCCCGGAAATCTGAGAAAGATAATCCAACTCCGATGATACCTTTAGATGACAAGCCCGCTTCCTCTAAAGAAAAGCCAAAGAAAGTCGGGAAGTCGCCGCCGGCATCGGTCGGAATATAAACATCGTCCGCGATCACTTTGTAAGAGACAACGTTCCCTGCCTCTTCGTAGAAAAACTCTAAGTTCAAATCCAAAACAACTTGTCTTCTAGTTCCGATATTCGATCCTCCTCTCAAAACGAAAAGAACAGTTTCTCCTTCTTCCATCGTTTTGGGGAATGAGAAATTAATTCCGTTTTGATCAAGGCAAAGGAAAGCTTCAGAGTGATGAGTGTAACAAAGGAGTTGTCCATCATACAATTTAGAAACAATTCCCGCTTTTTTAAAATCATCGGAAATTTCAGCCAAACACTTCGTACGCCCGAAATCTCGTCCGATAAAGGAAGAAGCGTTCGGCTGATCGTCGATCGTGTATGTGGCTTCATCTAAAGTGACAATCTCGCCATTCGGCATTCGATAATTCAACACTTCGGGAGCCCTACTATTTAAGCCTTGATGATCGTTATATCCTTCTAAAGTTGAAGTATAGTCACCAAAGCAGATGCCGTTCCAATATAGAGAAGAATCAATTGTGGTCTCGCCTAATGAAGTCACGTCAGAAAAGTCGGAACGATGGTAATAAAGGTCTCCTATTTCTCCATTTAAATATTCTCCCGAATCAAATGTTTCATTGATGCGAGAAAAGCAAGACGTGAGGGCAAAAAATGAACACGCGATGAATATTAAACTAATCTTCTTTTTCATTTTGTAGCCTCCGTCATTGCATCAAGGTCTTTCCTTCGCGCGCCGTAGGATAAGAAGAAAACGATACCAAGAAAGAAAGAATTAAGGTGAAATGCGCTGATATAAGAAAGCGATGAGCGGATAAGAGGGAAATTATCCGCGGACAACGTTTGATAGCATAGATAAGTGAAAAGAATAATCGTTAAAACACTATAGAAGTTACGGTCGTGGAAAGTAACAATTTTCTTTCGTAAAAGATAGACGGCAACAAAAATTAAACTCACGAAAGAAAGGAAGGCGAAGATTCCGCCTTCTTGAAAAACCATGAATTCAAAAGACCTTAAATTTAAATTGTTCCAACTCACGATGTCATTATTAGGGAAGCCGAAATAGGAATAGGAAAATTGAAGTCCCCCGTTATACGAATCGATATATGGATTAAGACCAAAAAGGAGGCCGAGTAAGGAAGATAAAAATCCACGATTACCATTAAAGCCACCAGCCGCATTAATGATTGAATTTATCGGATGCATCAAACGACCATTATCGAAAATTAAACGAATGACGCTATTGCTTAAATAAACATCGTTTCCTAAAAGAGCAATCACGAAAACCATCGTCAAAAGGCAAAAGAGGACGCCAACGACTGTCCAATAACTGATTTTTTCGTAACGTTTAATTTTTTCCTTCGGATGATAGAAAAGGCGAACAAGAAGACAAATAACACCTAAAACAAGGAAAAGAAGAAGAGAATATTTCTCAAAATAGTTGAGCAGAACCCAAAATCCAAACGCTCCGTTTATCAAAAGGAAGATGAAAAGCGATTTATCTTTCTTTAGCGAAACGAAAAATAACGCGAATAAGGAAGAAGCAAGGAGAAAAGGCGGAAGAAGCGCATACTCTACACTCATGGTCTCAAGTTGAAATCCATAAAGCATTAAGGTTTCATCAGCTAATGAATAAGCGATGCCGTCGTAGTAATAAACTTCACCGCGATGAATCCACGGATGAAAAAAGCCGTATGAAGAAATCATGGCAAGATATGAAACAAGAGTTAAAAGGAAAATCCCACTCATGAAAGCGAAAAGGAGATAACGCCCCTTAATCTCTTGATGCTTAGAACTAACATATCCTAAGAAGAAAATTGAATTCATGTAAACGAAGGACGCTAAACTCGTAACGATAGATCCGTCATACAAATGGAACCAAAAATTAGAAAAGGAGATGAAAATAGCAAAAATCAAAAAGGGAACAATTAGAATGAGTGCTTCTTTTGTTTCCTCTTTCTTTTCCTTTTGATTATGAAAGAAAACAAAAACAATGAGCAAAAGGAGCCCAAAGGCTAAGAAAATCAAGTTATTGCTTGAACCTAAAAAGTCGAACCCTAATAGAAAAATGAATAGATAAAGGAAAAGCGACAACCACTCTTTTCCTTTCGGTAACCGCACTTTACTTTTCACCAGTAAGCTCCCCCGTCGATTTTTTCATAACCAACTATCTTTTGCCGCGGATGAATCCAAGAGTCATTAATCCATCGCTTAACATGTTCTCTATTTTCCCATCTTTTTCCGATAATACCAAATAGTGTTTGTAAAGATCCGCCAATCTGAAGACCTACTTTTCCTTCTCTTTTGGCCTCAACAGCAAGAAACGGACTATAAGCTCCGGCAGCAATCAAAACAATTTCCGCCTTTGAAGCTTTCATTTTTTCTTTCGTTTTCTCTAATTCAGCAAAAAAGCTGACATCCATAAATTGTTTACGTTCTCCGTTTGAAGACGGGGCTTTGATAACTTCTAAGTTAAACGACGGCAAAATCGAATTATTGCCTACAAAAAGCTTGTCTTTTTTTGCATATTGTTCTTTTACTTCAGCAGGAAACGAGGTGATAACCAAGACGTTTTTCCCTGCTAAAGCATGCGTATAAAAGCCCAAAAGCGGTTCCAAAGACATTGAATTGAGACGCTTAAGATGTGAAAAATAACGGGCAATAAAATAATCCTCCATGTGAAAGGCCATTACCGCGAATAAATCAGCTTCAGAGGCTGTTTTCAATAATTTCACCGCATATTGGTCCAAGCTCTCATCATCAGTGGGATAATAACCCGCTCTGACTTGCATTGCCCAACGCGTCTTTTCCTTATAACTCTTTTTAAAACCTAGCCTTTTTTTCTCGTATCCGTTAAGACCGCTCAGTTCAGAGCCGCCAAGACGAATAAGCGCACATGGTTTTTCATCAAGAATAGCTTTTTCAATTATTGAAGCTCCTTCTTTTAACAATAGCTTCTCGCCGGAAAAACCTTCTATCTTGCGAGAATGATGAAACAAGCGTTCATTCAAAGCGCCTGGCAGGTTTTTGAGAAAATAACGTGCGTAAATCAAACGTTCATTCATGCCTTTTGATTATACACTTTTTTGTTCTCTTTTTGCGTTTTATCCCGCAATCATTAGATTTCCATACTCGCTTGTAGAGAAGAACGAAGAGTATGTTTATAATTTATAGGTACCGGTTTATTCCGGGCGACACGTTTAAGTGTCGAGAAGGAGTATTAAAAGCATGCCATTTATTGAATCAATTCATGCCAGACAAATTATTGATTCCCGCGGCAATCCGACCGTGGAAGTGGAAGTTCGGACCGAATCAGGAGCTTTCGGTCGAGCAGCCGTTCCGAGTGGCGCCTCGACTGGCGAACGCGAAGCTCTTGAACTTCGCGACGGCGATAAAAAGGCCTACGGCGGAAAAGGCGTTCTCAAAGCAGTTAAAAACGTCAACGACGTTATCGCTCCTAAACTTTTAGGTCTCTCAGTGCTTGAGCAAGTAAAGATCGATGAAACGATGATTGCTCTTGATGGAACCCCCACCAAATCTAATTTAGGTGCTAACGCGATTTTAGGCGTTTCATTAGCGGTCGCCAAAGCTGCAGCCGATTATCTCGGTTTACCGCTTTATCGTTATCTCGGCGGCCCGAATGCCAAAAAGCTTCCGGTTCCGATGATGAATGTCATCAATGGCGGAAAGCACGCTGATAGTTCTGTTGACTTCCAAGAATACATGATTATGCCAGCTGGCGCGAAGTCCTTCCGTGAAGCTTTAAAAATGGGCGCTGAAACTTTCCAAGCCCTTCATAAAATTTTAAAAGCTCGCGGCGACATCACCGCTGTCGGCGATGAAGGCGGCTTTGCCCCCAATGGTTTAAAGAGCAATGAAGAGCCGTTAGAAGTTCTTGTCGAGGCCATTAAGGCAGCCGGCTATGTGCCAGGCAAAGATATTTTCCTCGGCATGGATTTAGCCAGCTCTGAATTCTATAACGCCGAGACGAAACGTTATGAACTCAAGCGCTCCAAAGGCGGTAACCTAACATCCGACGAAATGATTGATCTCATCGCCTCCTTTGTTGAAAAATATCCTTTAATCACCGTTGAAGATGCCCTTTCAGAAAATGACTGGGACGGCTGGAAGAAGTTAACAGAACGTCTTGGAAGCAAAGTTCAACTCGTCGGCGACGATCTCTTTGTCACCAACAAAATCTACGTCAAAAAAGGAATTGAAATGGGCGTTGCTAATTCCGTCCTCATCAAAGTCAATCAAATTGGCAGTTTGACCGAAACTCTCGATACTTGCGAGATGGCGATGCGCGCTGGTTATACCTGTGTTGTTTCTCATCGTTCTGGAGAAACGGAAGACACGACGATCGCCGATCTTGTCGTGGCCTTGAATGCTGGTCAAATCAAGACTGGTTCTATGAGCCGCACTGATCGTATCGCTAAATACAACCAACTTCTCCGCATTGAAGAGGAACTTGGCGACACCGCTGAATATCCTGGTTTAGAAGCCTTCTATAACCTCCATAAATAAGAAAAGTTGAGATAATAAAACGGCTGGAACTCCAGCCGTTTTTTATTTCTCGTTTTTAATTAAGCAATAAGTCCTGTGTTCATCACAATGTAATAAACCACATACCCTAAAACAGCCACAGTCGCGCCAGATATAAGGAAAGCTAAGAAGTTAAAGAGATGCTGTTCCGGGATGAAGATTCCAATAAACGACGTGATAAAAGTCACAACCTGGGCTAACACGCCCTCGATGACGCAATATAAACCGACGATTGCTGCTACAATCATCGCAATGATATAACCGACGTAAATTCCAAGTCCCGATGTTTCGAGAATGATTTCGTTGTAACTAACGAACCAATAAGCGTAGTAAAAAAGACCGCAAGCAATCGCCATCAAAATGATGTGATATAAAGAATACCAAAAACGCCTTTTGCCGTTTGCAGTTAAGACTTTCCCCAAATGAAAGATAATGTGAATCAAGCGACTGATCATTTTCTCTTTCCTCCTATTTTTTATTTTACGCCTTTTAAACTAGTAAAAAAGCGTCTCCATTTTTAGAGACGCTTGTAATTCTGCTTTCTTAGTCTTTAACGAAGGGCTTGACGTCTTTGACTGCAAACGAAGGAAGAATACGCTTTTCATCGTTATCTAAATCGATGAGAACATAACGATCGTTGCCCATTCCTAATTCCTTCATATAAGTCAACTGACGGAGACCGTGTCGCGATTCGATTCGCTCCACAAGAGCATGCCGCTCATCTTCTTTCAAAGCGTAGACAAGATCTACGGAAGCTTGATCAATCGCCAAAATGTCTAAAGAAGCGAGGATGCCAATGTTTGGCGTAACAACAGGCTCTGCCGCAACGCCTTCGCAGTCGCAAGAGACGGACATATTGCGTAAGACATTGATGAAACTGATATGAGGAGCAAAATGATCGACGATCGCTTTGGCTGATTCTGTCATCCGCTCCATAAATTCCTCTTGCGCAATACTCCACATATTAGAAGAACCGGGGATAGTGTGAATCATTGCTTTGCCGATTCGCCCATCAGCGCAACCGATTCCGATGTTTTTGTCAGAGCCGCCAAAACCGCCCATCGCATGTCCTTTAAAATGCGTAAGCACCAAAAGCGAATCGTAGTTGAGAAGGTTTTGTCCTACCGCCATTTCTTTAAACCACTTTCCGTTTTTGATTGGGAGATAGGCAACTCCATCTTCATCAGTTATGTCAACGGGGCAAAAATCCCAACCATTGATGGCTAATGTTTTGCGATGGTCTTCTGTCACATAACGTCCGCCTTCATAATAGGTGTTGGTTTCAACGATATGAGCATTCGGCAGTTCTTTTTTGACCAAATTTTCAACCCAAGCATGAGGGATGATGTTTGGTCCGTGAGGCTCGCCGGTATGAAGCTTGATTGCTACTCGTCCTCTAATCTCACTCGAAATTTTTTGATAGATTTTTTCTAAGCCAGCTGAAGACAAGTCGCGTGTGAAATAAACAATCGACTCATTTCCGGCCCGCTCCTCATAAGGAAGATAATGGTCACCGCCAGTTCCAGAAATTTTCTTTTCGTTCATAAAAACCTCCGTCTTTAATCAATATGGCACGTAGAAAAAAGCTTTTCTATCTTATAGTGTGCTCCAACTTAACTTTTTTATTTCTTAAGGGAGAGTCGGAGTATAAGGAAGAGTCGCTGTTCCAATTTCTGAGAAACGGAAAGAAGCGCTGACGGTTGTCACGGTCGGACTTCCGTAACTAGATTGAAAATCCATTTCTAATGTCGTTTCATCAACCATATTCAACGTCATCGACGTGCATTGGTAACGGAAATCATCATAACTTGTTAAACCTAATGCATCATAGATGCCAGGGATGATACTCCCTATATATCGGAGAGCGCCCTCCACTGGATGATATAGATTATCTGTGCCAAGAGTGAAAACCGTGGAAGAAAGACCAACAATATCTCCCGTCAAAAATCCATAGTCGACCTTTTCAAAATACATTTCAGTGTATGATGGGTCGTTTTCTTCCCAGTAGAGTTCATATGTATTTTCATCCATGTTGCACCACGCTAAATCCATTGTTCCTTCAGCATTCGGATATAAATACATATCAAAATAATTTGCTTCAGTCGCACCGGGCATCATCATTTGGAAAAGAGCGCTGTCGCCGTCAAAATAAGTGGACAAACTCACATCTCCATCGGAAAGAATTGAGAAGACGAAGCCATCAGCCATCTTATCTAAAACCGCTTGAAGAGTTTGATCTTCAGTTCCGATAAATTCGTTTCTATCGATTGTGGGCTCATAACTAATTGTGTAAGTAAAAGTCACATCAATTTGAACTTTGGTATAAACGCCGGTGCTCACAAAATCTTCAAGCGCGCTCAAACTCCCTTGGATAGAGGTAAAAGAAGTCCCGTCTTCATTGAGAGTTAAAAGAAGCGAACCACTATAATTCTCCCCAAAAACGACGTGAGAGAATTTTAAAGCCCAATCTCCGGAAACGCTATAACCGCCATCTGTAGGAACTAAATCATCAACCGTTAAAAAAGCAAACGGATTCGCGTAATCATCACTGAAAAGCGAACTCTCGCCATCGTTTATGATAGGAGTCAGCTGCGTTGAACCATCATAAGCAACATATGTTGTGCAGGCTAAACCTTCATCATTTTTATAGGCGAGACGTTGATCGCTGACCGGATCTTCTTCGGCGGATACAACGCGATCATAAGTGGCTTGAAAGGCTGTAGGCGTGATGTTTATCACGTCTTCGTTTGTGAAATCGTTGTTGTTCAATAAGTAATAGGGATTGGGAAATTCGCGAGCCCAGTCTGAGGTTCCTTCTAGACGAATGGATCCACCCAAGGCTGACAAAGCGGAGGCAAGACGTTCTTCTTCACTGATGCTTGAAATCGTTTCTTCTGAACTTTCATCAGGTGAAGAAACCGGGGACGATGTTGTCGCTCCGTTGCACCCTGCTAGAAGCAAAAAAGTGGAGCTGCCAATGAGCAAAAATTGTTTTTTCATTTCTAAAATCTCCTTCATAGGCGCAATATATAGTTCAACAAAAGAGTTTCAAGAATTTTTTTATTTTTTTTGCTTTTATTTACAAATTATCCTAAATATCGTTAGCATCTAGCGATTTTAATAATTGCAATCAACAGGAATTGCCTGTCGTTTCTTTAAAACTGGTAATAGATAACATAAATTCCAGTGTTTCTTTAATGTCGTTCTTAATAAAAATCGTGCGTTCCTCAATTTCTCTCGGAAAATGTGATGTTTCGTGGTTTAAACAAGCGTAGACGGATTTTGGGTTTTCTATCATCATCTGCCAAAAAGGATATTTGATGATGCCCGGTGTATTAAACCCGACTCCTATCTCAAGAAAGAGAACCTTCTTATTGTGATTGTCTTCTAAAAATCTAAGGTAGCGTTTCCGTGCTTCATGCCATCCTTTATCTTCAACAAAGCGTTCATCGACGCGAAGGTTCGTCTCCATTTCGCTTCCGCATATCGGGCAACGCGGAACTAAAAAAGAGGGTATTTTGTGCGTTATCGGATCAATGTTTTGAATCATTTCCAAAATTTGTGTCTGATTATCATATGTCAATTGGTGACAAGGCACGGAGCATTGAAAAAGTCCATAATCACCTTGTGTGTAATGAAGTCTTTCTTTGTCAAAGCCCGCTAACTGAAATTGATGATCAACGTTTGTGGTAATGATGAAATAATTTTTATCAGCCAACAACTTTTTAAGTTCCAAATACAATTTTTGCGGACCTCTTTGATATCTATTTAGATAGATGGCTTTGCTCCAATACCCCCACTTCTCTTCACTAGAGCTAAAATCATGAAAACCAGCTGAATACATGTCTTCATAACCGTATAAATCGTGCATATAACGAAAGTATTTTAAAAAGAATGAGCCTCCATATTCAAAGCCTGCGGCTGTTGATAAACCTGCCCCCGCTCCGATGACAAGCGCCTCAGATTCATCGATAGCTTTCTTTAATTGCATCAAAGTAGACATTGTAATCACCTTGAGAAAAAAGATCGAAAACTACACGTTTGATCTTGGAATTTAAAAGATAGTTTTTCGTGACATTAATCGCGATTTTACAGGCTTTTTCAATTGGATATCCATAAATTCCTGTCGAAATTGATGGGAAAACCAGGCTTTTTAGATGCATTTCATCCGCCTTTTTTAAACATGATAGATAAGAACTCTTCAAATCTCTCTCGTTTTTCTCATTAACGCGATGAATGATCTGAGGTCCGACTGTATGAAAAATGTATTTGGCTTGAAGATTATAGCCCTTGGTAACTTTAACTAGACCGCACGCTTCATCATGTCCTTGCCTTTCCATCATTTTTAAAAGATCTCTTCTTACTTCTAATCCAGCGAAAGAATGAATCGCGTTGTCGACGCAACCGTGTAAAGGCAGGAAACAACCTAATAACTTTTCATTTCCAGCATCGACAATCGCATCAGCTTTAAGAGAGACAATGTCAGATTTCACTATCGAGATATGTGGCCTGATTTCTTCTAAATTCTCAACGTCAATTGTTTCTTTTCGGCTTATAAGTCTTTTTAAAATTTTGTCTTGTCTTTCATAAAATTCATCACTTAAAGAAAGAGGCATTGTAATATTCATCAACGCTCTTAAGGCCAGTTCGGGAGTTAAATGAATTTCCTCAGTAAGATGGTTTATGTTTTTAAGATAATTTATGCACCACACTAAATCTTCATCCATATTCGGTCTCCTCAATATATGGTAAATAAAGATTCAATATTAAAAAGTACGCACTTAATTGTTGTATAGTATCTTAAAAGATACTGTTTTGAGATATTTATGATCGAAAAAAAGAATTTGCCAGCCTGTCCAGTAGAAACAACTCTCACCATTATTGGCGATAAATGGAAGGTTTTGATTTTGCGCGATTTATTCAATGGAACTAAACGTTTCAGCGAACTTAAAAAATCATTGCACAACGTAACGCAAAAAATGCTGACACAACAACTACGAGAATTAGAACGCGACGGTATTGTTCATCGCGAAGTTTACCCTGTTGTTCCTCCTAAAGTGGAATATTCTCTAACAGAATTAGGAAAGACGTTAAAACCGGTTATCGCTTCAATGTATGAGTGGGGAGAATACCTCAAAGCCAACATTTAATTAATGATTAGCCTTCGTTGTGCTTCAATATAATTATGAAAAAGCGATTATTAGTTTTAACTCTCCTTCCGCTTCTTTTTTCTTGCGGAGAAAATATTACAAGCAGCACCTCTTCGACTATCGTTGATTCCTCTTCAAGCGATATCACAAGCAGTCAAGAAAGTAGCAGCAAGGAAGAATCATCTTCTAGCGAAAGTTCCTCGTCATCTTCCTCAAGCGAGTCTTCAAGCGAATCCTCTCTTCCGCAAGAAATGCAATACACGACCATCAACCTCGATTGCTTTGAAGGCTATTCATCTGGTTATCGTTTTCAAGATAACATTGATGAATTGTTAGACGCTATCAATAGCAACGGTTCTCTCATCGCTGAAAACCTAATAGTTGAAAATTGCTATATTCAAGTTAAAGAAAGCAAGGATGCTGCGCCACATCCGTATTTCACGCTCGGTTCTGGCAGCTACGGAGGGGAACTGACCATAAATTTTGAATGCCAAACAATTTCCTTCATCAGCGTGGAACTGGAGGGCTATTCAAAATACATCAGTTACAACGATACGTATTCTTATGATGAAGACTTTGCTTTTACATTAAACGAACAAGCGATCGATTTAAGCGATTTAACGCTCGACAACACAAAAATAGTTGAAGAAGAATTGACCTCTCCGACCTCAAGCGTGAGTTTAAAAACGTTACAAGGAAAATCGCGTCTTTTTATCCGTTCCGTCACAATCGGATATTATGAATAAAATTGCTTAGAAACTTGTTCACTGCAAAAAATCACGTCAAGCGACGGTGGCATTTTGCTCAATAGAGTGTGCTTATAATCTAGAAAAGAAATGAACCGTCTTTCAATTTCTTCTTCGCTCATAGGAACGGAAGATGTTTCATTTCGATAAAAACAGCCTTTTGATAACCAGAGTGTAGGATTTTTGCAGTCTCATTCACTACGTAAGAAACAGGAAGAGGAGAAGAAGAACCTTCTTCTAATTTCTTTCTTCTGTTTAGCGACCAAGAATATCGCCTGAGAAGCAAGAACTAGAACAACCAGATAAGCACATGCTATAACCTCCAACAAAACGAAGTCCGCGAACTTTATAATTCTCGTTCATCGTTTGTAGACGTGGCATTAAGCCATCCTAATACTGCGATTCATAACCATAAATCACTCCTTCTGGATGGAAGCAATAACATGCCTTATATATCAATGTTTTTCTATACTTGCTATTTTTTCTTCTTTTTGGAATATTTTCTTTGATGAAAAGAAATGGAAAGAAAAATATAACAAGAGGTATACTTCGTGCCTTCTTCCCTATCTCCTTTTGCTTTGTTTCATTGCTGTCTTTAACTTCTTGTGAATTTATAGAAGGGCTATTCCAAACGAGTGAAAGTTCTCATAATTATGATTTTCAAGAAGATAATTTAAATGGTTGGGAAAGTGTCGAAGGATTTATGACACGGGAAACCTCAAACGAATATAGAGAACTTTATCACATTACTTCTCCTTATTATGCTGTTTCAAACAACAATGAATGCGTAATGAAAACAGCACCCTTTGTACTGAAAGAAAACGGAAGAATTACCTTCCGCGTGATGGTGAAAGGAAGAGGAAATAATGATAGTGCGAAAGGAAAAATAGAACTTTTAAAAGAGGATGGTACTCTAGTTAATCAAATAGAACTAAAGCATAGCAACCGCCTTGATGGAGAAACATTTTGCTACCGCTACGAAATGGACGCTTCGCGGTATTTAAATGCACCATTAAGATTGGTGGTAACCAATCTAGGAGATGGTGAATGGATTGATGGTTTTCTCTATTTTACAGAACTAGTTCTAGACTCAACTTTAGAAGCGAGTAATGGAAATTTAGAATTAGAAGATAGAATTTGGACAAAAGAATATCGCTCTCCTATAGATGAAGATTATTTAGACACTTTCCATTATCGCCCAAGTTATATTCCTTTTGATTATTTTCATGAACTTTTTATTACCGAAAATGGGTATACCTTATTTTTAAATAAAAACGGCAGGTTATACGTCACATATAGCGAGGATCTTGTGCGCTGGACTGAACCGGTCTCATCCTTATATCCAAGAAAAGATTATGGTGAGATCACAAAAACAGAGGATGGATATTACGCCTACTACAACGACATGCCTAGAAATACTTTATATCGTGTTTTTATCGGCGAAGATGACCGCTATGAAAGTAAAGAGATAATAAAACAACATTTTGAATCCTATTATATTCCTTACTATCTCCCTTCTAGCGAAGAAAATAAGCGCTTTTTAATTACGTCAGGCGACTCTATCTATGCAATGGATGTAGACACTAACAAAACGGAACTTTATGAACAAGGCTACTATGGAATAGAAAATCCACATTATTTTTCTATAGGAGACAAAGAGGGTTTTACATACACTGCTAGCGTGAGCGAACAAGAGGAAGCTGTCTATTTTTCTACTTGTCATTATGTTACAGGCGATTATGATTCCGAAAAAATTACCTTTGAAGCTAATACTGACGGAAGTCAAACTAGTTACGCGATCGATCATGGCTGTCTCCATTCTCCAATGTTTTTTGAAAGAGATGAAAAAACATACATGATAGGCAATCTTTCTAATATGTATAGCTGTTTTAGTATCCCAGTAGAAGTTGAATTAGAAGAAGATGGTAGGATTCGGCAAAAACTATATTCTCCATTCTATGAGCAAATAGAAAACCTTTCCTCTTTAGAGCCAATCTCAGGAAATGACAGCCTTATTACTTTACCTATCTCAGGAAGCCGAAAGTATTTGAAAGGAACAATTAACACTACGAGGCAAAACGACAACAGTGAAAAGTGGAGACTAGAAATTCAATCTGGTGATCACACTTTGCGTCTACAAGCAGAAAATAACTACGGACTGAACAAAACCACTTTCTCAAGCGATACAGGTGAATATGTTCTTGTAAGTTATCCATGGGAAGAAGAGTCTTATAATTTTAGCTACGATTATACTGTTACAGGCGCTTATTTTGATCGACCTCTTATAGAGAATGAATTTGATTTTGAAATCGTTGTCGACCATGAAGTGATTGAAATTTTCTTAATGAAAGGTATGGAAACTTTCCGTTATCAGTTTAAAAACGAAGGAGAACTTTCCTATCACTTCTATTTAGATAACGGCATGAGCATTGATAACCTTCAATACGGTGATGTGCTACCTTTATAATAAAAAATGCAATAAGCGGGTAAAACTTTTGATTTTTAATTCGGGAAGGAAGCGTTCGCGCTAATATCGAGATAATTAAGACATTGATAATCTTTATAAGTGTCTTTCAAGAGTTCCTTAATTACTTTTGCTTAAATTCATTAGTGAATCTTTTTGGTTTAGTCTTTTCCACAATAAAAACCTCCTGAGTATATTCTGTCTTAAGAGGTATCAGTCTTAATACTGGTGAGCTATAAATTTTTGTATGAGCGTATCAGGCATGTCGTACAAATATGGTGGAGCCGAGGGGACTCGAACCCCTGTCCGTAAAATCTCGCATAAAGACGTCTACAGTTTAGACTGCATCATGTTTAACCATTAGAGTTAAATACAATCAAGACTCTAAGGCGAGGTCTTTGTTTCTTAGCACCTCATCAAGACCAAGATTCAGTGCCCAGCATCTAATATAACGCCCTCATCTTTTGTTAGATGCCACCAAAAGGAGGACGCGCTGCTCCCTTATCTCAGAAGGGAAACCCTTGGGCTACTTATTAAGCGCAAGCGTACGATGTCCGCATTGTGGGCATCGCATGGAAATAACTCGGTTTGTCGGTTATTGTTTGTTGATTTTATGGCTAATCACGCCACTGCAGTCCTTACCGATCAATTCCACGTCAAAGCCAAAACGGCCCCACTGTTTTCCTTGGTTTTCCCAAGGAGAAGCATTTTAGCACATTCTTACCATCTTTATAAATTGTGTAATAGCAAATAGTTACAAATTGTATTGGTAGAGCTCGCGAGTTTCCTTTGCATGCAACTGTTATTTGTTGTACCCTTTCTTTGCCTTATATTAAGGTCTTCTTTAATATGACTACTGCAAAAAAAACTTATATGACCTCCGGGCCAAAAAAACAAAAATCAAAAAAATCTTTAAACATTTGGGGAAACATCAAATTCTTTTTTGCTTCCTTGTTCAAGAATGATTATTGCGTCGAAGGACGTAACAAACCTTGGTATGCCGCGGTTCTTATCGTTTTGTGTGCGACGATCCTCGCTTTAACGCCGATCATGACCGCGAATTTCCAAGCCAAAGGAAGTGACTTGTTAGCCTCCCCAACCTACAGTTTAGAAACATCGTTAACGGCCTTTGGCCAAGACATGTTAGATAAAGGCGTTGAATTGCGAATTGAAAACAACCAATTATCTGATCCTAACAATACTTGGAATGACGCTTATGGCAGTTATGGCGAAGAGGCAGTCTACGTTCATAGTTATACGCGCGAAGAGGTAGAACTACCGGTTGACACCACCTCCTCTGATAGCAGCATCATTGAATCGGTAGGCGACACTCCGATTATTACGGAAGTTCAGGTCGTGGATTTTGCCGCCTATTATTCAAGCAGCACTTCGATGACGTTAGAAAACTTCGCCCGAATTCATCTTGAAAATCCCGATCCGGGAGATGATCCCGATGATGAAGATGCGGTTTTCTCTATCAATGCTTTGTTCATGAACCGCGATGGTTTCGTTATCTATAAAATGCCCAACGGCACTGAATCTAATAACGGAGCGCGTTTCTTCCGTTGGGATGATCCTTCTTTCCAAGGAAAAACACTTGCTGAACTCGTCACAACGAATGACGAAGGAACAGCAATTAAGGGTGATATCAATAATGCCGACGTTATCAACGAATCCTTCACTGCTTGGAAATCGTTCCTTGATCGGGGTTACAATTCCTTGAAGATTTCTAGCAGCTGGTCAACAACCGGCATCATCTTCGCGGTATATGCCATCTTAGACTTCGTTTTAGGTTTAGTCGTCTATTTTGTAACGCGGGGAAAGAATAACCCCTTTAGAATTTATACCTTCTGGGAATGCCAAAAAATTGCTTATTGGGCTTCTCTGACGCCAGGCATCATTTCTTTAATCTTCGGCTTCCTTATCCCGGGAATGGCCTTAATGCTTTATATTTTGACGTTCGGCATGCGCGTCATGTGGATGTCATTCCGTTCCTTAAAACCATATAATCCTAAATAATCAAAGAAACGTTTTGGAATTTGAAAGGAATTCGGAAGGCAAATTTCTTTTTTCGAAAGCGTAAAAATTACGCCCGAGAGAAAGAGCCTTCCTTTCTTTTTGATTGAGATTTGAGCAGGCGTTCACATCTAAAACAATTATTTCTTTCACGCTTAGCATCGTCTCTTTTAAATCCGAGAAAACGCGAAAAGAAGGAAATTGTTTTTTGATTTTAATCCCCTCATCTTTATTAGCCGCCCATAAATATATCTCATATGAACTCTTGAATTTTTCTAATAAGAAAAAAGTCTCTTCATTAACGTCGCTTGCAATAAAGGCGATTTTATTGTCTTTTATTTGCCCTACGCACCACTTATAAAAAGAAACAAGCGTCTCCATTCTATTTTCATCAAAAGCCTCTTTAATCTTGCTAAATGACGAAAAAGCATTAATTTCTGGAAATATTGATAAAGAAAAGTGAGCTTCACGATGAGAAAAAAGAAGCGATGGGTCGCTTTTTAAGGCCCGGAAAATAGTATCGAAAGGAATTTGTTCTCGTGAAGCATATAGTTTTAAAGAAGCAGCGAGATCTTTTTCTAAATTCAAAATAAGATTCTCCGAAAAGGAAAAAAGATAGGCTTCTAAAGGCGATACAACGTAAAGAGGCGCGCCTCTTGTCAAAACCTTTCGTTTGATTTTTTCGTATTGCTTGGAATTGCTTAAAGAATTACTGCCGATGACGAGCAAAAAGGGATTGTGATAGTCATCAAGCGTTGCATCAAAAGAAAAAGGAGGTATATAGCCCCAGTCTAGATGCCTGAACTTTTTCTCGACCAGCCTTCTTAAAACTGCAAGAGAAATCAAACCGCATAAATACAAAAACTTTTTTCTATCAAGTTCTGCATCGAGCATGTCTAAAAGGCGTTCGCTAGATTCATAATTTGAAAAATTTAAATAAATCGCATCATAGACTTTCAAATCTCCAACTTGTTTCACAATCGAAATTTTGTTGGAAGTTAAATGAGGTGACGGTTCGCTTTTTAAAAGAAGATCCAGATGATAACCACCATCGTTAACAAGAGAGGCGATCTCTAAATCATCAGCGGGCGTCGGATAAAGAAAAAGGATTTTGCGCATTATTAATCACCATAGTCGCTGCCGCGACTCTTGTCTTCAACAAAGATATTGAGAGGATCGGTAATGTCAGTAATTTCACGGTAAATACAGCCTTCTTTTTCAAAAAACGGACTTTCATAATTGCTGGTGAAAACCAGAAGCGGATATTTGGCAATTTCACTATAAATTCTCTCTAAAATGCGGGGATATTCTTCTTTTTTTCTTTCTTTAAACCCTTCAAGCGCATAATAAAAGCCGGGTTCCACATAAAAAACATGTCCGTGTTCATCTTGATAGGCTTTCACAAGAGAATTCTCCTGAGGATATGGCTTATATTTCTTAAATTCTTCGTATTTCATAATTTCAAACTACTCATTTATGATACTATTTTAAAGAGGCCTCATTAATGAAGACACCAGAAAATATAAAAATTGTTTTCACCGATATTGATGCAACTCTTTTTTCCCACACGATGGGTCGCGTCCCCGAATCTGCGTTGACGGCCTTCAAGGAACTGCAACGACGTGGGATTAAAGTTTTTCTTTCTTCTGGTCGCAATTACTATCTCATTAGAAAAACCGGCATTCTCAATATTGTCCATCCAGACGGGCTTATTATGATGAATGGCGCGGGCGTTCTCATCGGCGACACTCTCATTTATAAATACCCAATACCACGCGAAACCGTAGACGCCATGATCAAATTCTCATATCGCTTAAAATTCGGTTTAACTTTAATCGAAGAAAGCGAAGGACATATCAATTTCATCGACGACCGCGTAATCGACGCTCATGCAAAATACGGAACGAGATTCCCGCAACCGCGAAAATTTCCGATTCCCTATGACCGCACCGTTTACCAAATGATTGCTTTTTGCGACGCTTTCGATGAATCGCTATTCCTTCCGCACTTAAAAGAATGCAAGGCTGCCAGATGGGATGAATATGCGGTCGATATCATGCCGAAAGACAGCGATAAAGCCAAAGGAATTTTGGCTGTTTTAGAATATTATGGCTGGGGACCGCAAAACGCCCTCTCAATCGGCGATGGCAACAATGACATTGAAATGCTTTTGTTCACCGGCACTTCAATCGCGATGGGAAATGCCCGTCCTGAAACCAAAGCCGTTGCTGATTATGTTACTGATGACATCGATAATGACGGTTGGGCCAAGGCCATGCAGCACTTCAAATTAATTTAATTTTATTTATGATACGGCTCGTGATTAAGAATTCGAAACGAGCGATACAATTGTTCCAACAAAATAACGCGACATAATTGATGAGGAAATGTTAAAGGTGAGAAGGAAACTCTTTCCCGCGCGGCATTTAAAACGTTATTTCCGAGCCCGAGAGATCCTCCGATAAAGAAAGCGACACTACTTCGTCCTCTTTCGAGGCTTTTGACAAGAAAATCGCTAAATTGGAGCGAATCATAGTTTTTGCCTTTTATATCAAGCGCGATGGGCCAGCCTTGTCCGTTCCATTTATGAAGGAGAAGTTCTCCTTCTTTTTCTTTAATCAATTCTTCTTCCTTAGAGGATAATTTTTCAGGGCACGGCAAGTCATTTACTTCTTCAATTTCGATTTCTGCGTATGGTTTTAAACGTTTCTGATATTCTTGGATGGCTGCTCGCCAATAATCTTCTTTAAGTTTGCCAACTACCAAAATGCGAATTTTCATAAATCGTTATCTCCTCCGAACAAAGGAAGATATTGTCGAGCGATTTCCATCTTGAAATTAAAAGACGAAAGATTGTTCTTCAGGAAAATCCGATGGAACGTTTCTAATAGGCACTTGTCGCTATTGCATTCTTCAGAAACATGGGCGAGGATAACTTCTTTTGTTTTTGGACCAATTAAGTTTGCAAGATATTTAGCAGATTCTAAATTTGAAAGGTGCCCGTGTTCCGAATGAATTCGCTCGATAAGCGCTATTGGACGATGCGATCTTTTTAAAAGACGATAATCGTGATTGCTTTCAAAAATATAAAAGTCCGCGTTCATTAAATGCTTCAACACATCGTCTGATAGCAATCCGGTGTCGGTAATATAAACAAGTTTTTCTTCGCCGTTAAAAAATAAATAGCCCAGCGGATGTGCCGCATCATGCATCGTCGGAAGCGTTAAAACGCGAAAGTTTCCAATCTTTATTTCTTGAAAATCATCTAATTGATAATCAAATTCGAGAGGAGTCCCGCGTCCGCCATAAATCGGTGCAAGACCTTTGAAAGATTTTAAAGATAAAACATGATCGATATGCTCATGAGTGATAAATAGAGCGGAAAGAGAAGACATGGTCCTTCCTAATTGCTCAAACCCTTCTTTTATCTTGGCGCAAGAGATTCCGCAATCAATCATGATGACGTCATGACCGTCGTCTAGAAGAGTGCAGTTTCCTTTAGAACCGCTCGCAACAATCAAAAAACGCAGCATTATTCGTCTTCAACTTCCAAAACTCGCCCTTCAGCCGCAGCGATCTGCTGCTCCATCTCTAAGGCAGGATTATCAAAACGCGAATAACTTTTTTGGAAAAGGAGAACAATGACTCCCGTTCGCCCGTTTCTATTTTTCGCTACAGCGATATCGACGACTGAGACGCTTCCTTTGTCTTCATTGTTCGCTTTGCTGTTTTTTAAATCTTCTTCTAATTTTTTAGAGAAGTCGCTATTTGCGAACCCGCGTGCTCCGCTTTTTTGTCCAAGTGAAGTGTAATAATCCTTACGGTACATCAGCATGACAATATCAGCGTCCTGCTCGATGGCGCCTGATTCTTTTAAATTCGAAAGCATCGGAGTCCCGCTTTCATCAGCGTTACGATTGAGCTGCGATAAGCAGATAACCGGAACATGAAGCGTTCTTGCCATCTCTTTTAAAGTGCTTGTTATGAGTGCTATTTCAAGCGACCGGTTCTCGATTTTGCTCTCGGTACGAATGATATTCAAATAGTCAATGAGAATGAGGCAAAGATCGGGGTGGGCGGCTTTAAGCTTGCGGGCCTTCACGACAATATCGCCTAACGCCGGATTAGGCGTATCATCGAAATAAAGTTTCGTTTTTTTAAGTTCTTCAATTCCGGAAGCGATTTTTTGTTTGTCGCGAGCGTTCAACTGACCAGTCTGAATGCTTTCAGAATTAACCATTGCCGTCGCTGAAAGTAGACGCTTCATCACCTGCTCGCTGCTCATTTCGCCCGAGAAGAAAGCGACTGGCTTACCCGTGCTTTTTGTAGCTTTCAAAGCCAAATTTAAAGCGAAAGCGGTTTTTCCGACGGAAGGACGAGCCGCTAAAATTATCAAATCTCCTTTTTGCCAGCCATGTGTATAAAGATTTAGCCGGCGATATCCAGTATCGACGCCGGTGATGCCGCGATTTGCAAAATTAGATTCGTTTTCAATTTTAATCCGCACAGCTTCTGATAAAACGGACGCGTCTTGGAAATCGCCGACAGATCGCCTTGCAGCTATTCCTTCTAATTTTTGCGTGGCCGAGGAAATGAAATCGCCAATATCGGTAACTTCACCATTTTGATATTGCTCGCCTATTTCTGCAGTACAATTTAAAAAATCACGCAAAACAGCCTGATTTTGGACGATAGTGATGTAGTGATCAACATTATCAGGATCAATAACGCCATCGACAAGTTTAAAAATATATTCAGTTCCTCCGGCGTCGTTTAATGTTTTAGTGTTTATGAGCTCGTCGATAATCGAGGTTGTTTCAATAACCGTTTTCCGTTCGCTCAAATTTTTTAAAGCGCGGAAAACAAGAATATTGCGCATGTCCTTGCCAGAAAATGACTCCTCAGTCAAAGAGGCCACAACAAGAGAAGCGGCCGTATCATCCATAATCGCTGAGCCTAAGACTGCTCGCTCAGCGTCAACGTTTCCGGGAATACTTTTTTTATCCATTATTTCTCCTCGGAAATATGGACATTGACTGTCCCGACTACAACGCCTTCGCTCCCTTTATAAAGTTCGATTTTTAAGCGCGTGTAGCCTAATGCGTTCGCGGGATATTTGTCGATAAATTTTCTTTTATCGATCTTGATGCCCCATTGTTTAAGCATTCCTTCTTCAATTTCTTTCGGCGAGATTGTGCCAAACATTCGGCCATCGCTTCCGGTTTTGGCTTTAAACTCAACATCAATATGCTCTAAGCGCTTGGCCAATTCTTCGGCCTCCGCCTTAAGCTCTTTTTGCCGTTCTTTTTCTAATTCGTTATTTTTAGCAAGTTTCTTTTGAGCATCTGGAGTTGAAATGATAGCCAATCCTCGAGGAAGCAAAAAATTCGCACCATAGCCAGAAGAGACTTCGACTACTTCGCCTTTTTTGCCGATGCCCTTCACATCTTTCAACATAATTACTTTCATACTTCACCTCCCGCCGGAACGTTGCGTGCTGAATCAAGATAATCATGTAACGTGTCTTTTAAGATTCCGGCAACATCTTCAACTGTTGTGTTTGTAAATAAGCAGGCTGCCATCGTGAAATGACCGCCGCCGCCCATCCTTTCACAAAGTAATTGAACATTAATTGTCCCGTCACTTCTAGCAGACATGCGGATTGTTTTATCGTCAGTTTTCCCGATAACGAAACAAGCGTTAATTCCTTTAAGCTGCATTACTTGATTTGCGACTTTGGCAATCGTGCTTCGCTCAATAATGTCCTTATCAGAACTCGTGCAGTAGACAACGCCATAAGAAGGAGTTTCCATCGTAGAGATAATCTTTGTAATTAAGGAATATTCTTCGTATTCGTCCTTCAAATAATCATCCGCTTGCGCGTTGTCCGCCCCATATTCTTTTAAAATCTCGGCAGCCTCAAATGTCCGCATGCCTGTGCTTTTGCTCTTGAAATAGTTGCTGTCAAGGAAAATCCCGGACAGCATTAAAGTGGCAAAGGCCGGCTTTAAATTGATACGCGGGTTCGCGGTCGCGTATTTGATCATTTCGGCGATGATTTCTGAAGCGCTGGAAGCACTCGGTTCAACATAATTCAAAACTGGACGCTCAACGTATTTATCAGAGCGGCGATGATGGTCGATGACAATCACTTTCGATGCTTTATCTAAAACTTTGGGGGCCAAAACCATGTCCGGCACCCCGACGTCAACCACTACCAAAAGAGTTGTGCTTTTGATGTTATTCAGCGCATCCTCAGGGGAGATTGTCATCTTGTCAAACGTTTCTCGCGGGAAGGCTGATTGAAAGGCCAAACGCGCTTTCTTTTCAGCTAAACGCGGGTTATAAACTATTTTGGCATTCTTATTGCACCAATCAGCGATGGCAACGATTCCGAGGCACGATCCAAGCGCGTCCATATCCATGTCGATATGACCCATCACATAAACATTGCCAGAACTCTTAATCAAAGAGATTAAGGAGTCTGCAACGGAACGCACTTTTATTTTGCTTGTTGTTTCAACTGCGGTCGTTTTTCCGCCAAAGAAGCGCAACTCTGCTCCGTATTGAGATACGACGACTTGGTCGCCGCCTCTAGAAAGAGCTACATCGATTGCATTGCCAGCCATTTCGTTTAATTTGCCGACATCCGGGAAATCGTAAGCAAAACCAATCGAAAGAGTTAAAGGCGTCGTCTCTTTCATCATCGCGACCCGCACATCTTCGATGAGAGTGAACTTGTCATCTTCCATCTTCTTCAGTGAAGCGTAATTACAAACCGCAAAATAAGTGTCGTTTTTCACTCGGCGAAGGAGAACTCCAAAATCACGACAATAATCAGTAATCAACGAACGAACCTGGTTGACAGCATCCGCGGACTCATCAGTGTCTGAAGCAACATCGTTATAATTGTCAATCGTGATGAGACCAAGAACGATTGCTTGTTCCTTTGAATAATTCAAAACGTTCTCGTATTCCGTACAATCTTTGAAAATGAAAAGTCTTGCTTCAGAGATGTATTTGATGTCATAAAGCCGTCCTTTAAATTCGACTTTGACTACTTTATCAGCGGGGGAATTCAATAATTCCTTTAATGGCGGTAGTAGCGTCAAGATATTCGAATCAATAACATCAATCCCGCGGTCATGAAAAAGACTGCTCGTCCAAATAACGACGTTGTCTTGGTCGACAACAAGAAGACCCAATTGGCCAAAATCATAGGCGTCTTGAATATCCGTGCCGATAAGAGAGGCAGCATCCAAATCGTTGCGTTGCCTGATCGAATTCAAGTGAATGAAAGAAATCCAGAAAAAGAGAATGTCTAGGACAATGAAGAAGGCAAAAACGCCGAAAACATAAATTTCAGCGCCTTCGATTGAAGCGAACCCAAACCAATTGAAAAACCAAAAACAAAAAAGAAGGATAACAATCAACATCTCAAGGAGCATTGTAATGAAAGCTCCTAACCGTATTTTTGCCAAAAACTTAACCATCTTTGGTATTATATACCCTTATTAAAGGGTATCTCCACATCGAGTAGAACTATTTGCTTTCTTTCTCGGGTATTTTTTTCTCTTCAGTTTCAATCTTCTTATAAAGATAAAAATTCTTGGCGCCGAAAAAGATTTGAAAAAGAGAAAAGATAAAAAGAGGCAGCAAAATCGAAAGAAGCGGAACAAAATCAAGCTGACCATCAGAGATTGAGCTAAACCCCCAAACCGCGATCAAAACAAGAGCTAAAAAGTAGACGCCATGATATGCCATGTTGAAAATGGATGACCACTTCAATTCCAATGGTCCCTTAGAATGCAAAAGGAAAAATTCACTCAAAAGCATAATGATTAAGCATGTACAAGCGCGTAATATCAAAGGGAAAAATTCACTGATAACCATTGATGAAGCATTCAAATAAAAGTGAAGGGCCATGCTTATGGAAAAATAGTAAAAAAGAATGGCTGAAATGTAATAAAAAATATATCCGCCTATTTTTCTTACCAAAGAAGCGCTATTCATGATTAGACCTTCCTAAAACAATCGAATCGTTAGGACGCATTAAAATTCCGTTCGCAACATTTAATTTCATCGCTTGCGTTATGTCAAAAAGGCGCCCGACATGCGTATGCATCGCGATGACGTGCTTTGCTTGAATTTCTTTAGCAGCCTCAGACGCTTCTTCCGGCGTCATCGTATAAAAACCATCAATCGGCAATAAGGCGTAGTCAATTTTTTGATCTTTCAAAAGAGACATTTCGGGAATTAATCCTGTGTCGCCCGTGTGATATAGGCGAATTCCATCAACATCGACAAGATAGCCAACTGATTCTTCTTTTTTGTGATGTTTGTTATAAGCAGCAACTGCTTGCACATGAAATCCGTATTCAAAAAAAGTTTGATAAACGCCGTTTTTCAAAGCATCAGCGGCCCTAATAACAATCGTGGTCGGCTTTTTTACAATAAGCGAGATATCGTTGTGATCGTAATGTTCGTGTGTAATGAGCACCAAATCGGCCGGTGTTTGATATCCGACTCCCGCATATGGATCAATAAAGCATACATAACCATCATTTGATGTGATTCTGAACGATGAATGTCCTTGATAGAAAAGCTGTGCCATAACTAATTTATTATAATGGGTAACCGGCTGGCTCATAGCCATTACGAAATTCTTCGCTCCAATAGCGGTCAGGCAAAAACAAAATCTCGTGCGTAACGCTTGGCGAAGAAATAAAAAGATTGAGGCCTAAGGAGAAACGGGCCATGTTTAAAGCCCTCCTTTCAATAATCGATAAGTAGCATAAATGATTGTTTGAGCATTCCATGGGGACAGGAAACATCAAGGTGTCGGATAAAGGCTTATTTATAAGGTCAGCAAATTTATCATGTGAATCTTTGTTCTTAGAAGCAAAATCCAAACATTTGAATGCGGTATCGCGAAGAATTTCAGGTTTTTCGTTGATAACGCTCATTGGCGAATGAATAACCCAAACAGGGAAATCGGCTTCATTCGTTTTTTTGCTATTTGACCACATTTTGAAGCAATATCCGTAAATAATTTCCCCGGTTTCCACGAGTTTTTTTCGTTTATAATACTCTTTTGTTAAAAAACCACGCAAAACTCCATTAAATCCTTTTCTCGCTAGAATATATTTGAAATCTTCCTTAGACAAAGAACTTCTTTGCAAAATCCACTTCGAATTTATGTCTTTGATGTTTTCTAGCCAATTCATCTGCATATTTTAATATGCTTAAGGACAACAATAAAAGTGAAAATAAACGTCATTTGTGCTAGCGTGTTTCGTTGAAAGGAAGTTTTATGCTCACGAAAAAAATAGCCTTGGATGTCTTGAATGCTTCTCTAGAAACAGGAGGAGACTATGCGGAAATCTATTATGAAAAAACTCTCACTCAATCGTTCAGAGTTGAAAACGGATTGGTTGAATCTTGTATAAAACGCGAATCGTTCGGTGTTGGCCTAAGAATTTTAAAAGGTCTCCGCAGCGTTTATGGTTATACGTCAGATGTTTCACGCGCTTCTCTTCTAGCTTTAGCGCACGGTTTAGCCGCTTCATTCATCGGTGAAAGATTAATTTCTGTCGAAAAATTAATAGGGCAAAAAGTAAAATCTATATATCCGATTGACGATCATCTTTTAGATGTTCCGGCCGAGGAAAAAATTTCTCTTCTTAAGGAAGCAAACAATATAACGAGAGGAGTTTCGCCCTCTATCGTAAGGGCGATTTCAAGTTTCTCTAGCACTTTAAGAAACGTCATGATTTATAGCGCCGAAAACGCTACTGGAACAATCAAACGAAACGAGGAGGAACGCGGACGTTTCTCTTTTGTCGCTTTTGCAAGTGACGGCAAATCGCTTCAAGTCTCTTCAGCCAATCCTGGCCGCTCTGCCGGTTGGCATGTATTTCGCGACGAAATACCATGGCGTGAACTGGCAAAAAACACCGCCTTAAAAGCAATGAAATTCCTTGATGCGAAAGAATGTCCTTCCGGGCGTTATCCTGTCGTTATCGGAAACGGTTGGGGCGGCGTAATTTTTCACGAAGCCTGCGGTCATTCTTTAGAAGCTACAAGCACCGCTAAACATATATCGGTTTTTTCTGATTCTATCGGAAAGCAAATCGCTTCCCCGATCGTCAGCGCCTATGATGATGGAACCCTGCCCTTCCACTGGGGTTCTAATAACATCGATTCCGAAGGTCATAAAACACAAAAGAATCAATTGATTAAAGACGGCGTTTGCGTCGGATTTTTGGTCGATAAATTTAATGGCAGGCGTTTAAATATGGAACCAAACGGCTGCTCTCGCCGTGAAAGTTATAAATATGAACCGACGTCGAGAATGAGCAACACATACATCGCACCGGGAAAAGACAACCCTGAAGACATAATCAAAGACACAAAGCTTGGCATCTATGTTTCAGATTTCGGTGGCGGTTCTGTCAATCCAGCTACTGGTGAATTCAACTTCTCGGCCAGCGAGGCCTACATCATCCGTGACGGGAAAATAGCTGACCCAGTTAAAGGATGCACTCTAATAGGCAGCGGCAGCGAAGTTTTAATGAACATTGACCGCATTGGGAACGATTTAGACGCCCAAGGAACTGGAATGTGCGGTTCTCTTTCGGGATCAGTCCCAGTCAACGTTGGACAGCCAACCATCCGCGTGAAAGAAATTACTGTTGGCGGGCGCGGCGGCAAACTTGAATAGAAAGAGGTGATAAAGATGTGGAATCGTCATATTTTCTTCGAAGAAGCGAAAAATAAAGGTATCGAAACGTCGCAAGTTCAAATTTTTAAAAGCAAGACAACTTCATATTCTCTATTTCATGGCGAAATTGATAATTGCACGATCGCCTCCTCTCAATCGGTTTTGGCTTCAGGGATTGTTGATGGAAAACTAGGGTCCGCTTCAACTGAAAGGCTTGATAAGGAAAGCAATAGCTTTCTCATCGACGGCATTTTAGAAACAGCGAAAAATAATGAAAAGAAAAATGAAGTCGGTCTTTTTAAAGGAAGCGAAAAATATTGTCGAAAGAGAGTTTTTTCCTCCAGCCTTTCCTCCATTAAAAACGAAGATAAAATCGATATTTTGAAAAAGATAGAGCAGGCAATATTATCCTATGATTCTCGTATTTCTGAAGTAGAGTCAGTGGTCTACGAAGATGAGGAGTCTTCTTCGGAATTTTACAATTCATACGGATTGGCTTTAAAAGAGAAGAGCAACGTTTTCGTTGTTCAGGCTTCAGCAATCGCGAAAGAAAGCAATGAAACCAAGACATCCGGCGAAATTTTCTTTGGAAGCAATTTTCAAGAATTTGATTATTTAAAATTTGCTCAAAAGGTTGCGAAAAACGCAATCGACAAATTAGGCGGAACTTCTTGCTCTTCCGGTTATTACCCCACGGTATTAAAACACGATTGCTTCGCTTCTTTGCTCCGCTATTTCTTGCGCTCTACAAGCGCTGAAGAAATTCAAAAAAATTCTTCTCAATTAATTGGCAAACTCAACGAAAAAGTAGCAAGCAGCATAATAACTATTTCTGAAAGGCCTTTGGACAAGACTTGCTTCTATTCTTATTTTGACGATGAAGGGGTTGCCAAATTCAACAAAGACATCGTGAAAAAAGGGCGTCTATTAACATATCTATATAACCGCGAAACGGCCGCTAAAGATAACGCTAAAACAACCGCTAATGCCGTATGGTCAGGAGGCAAGATGGGTATTGGCGTCTCTTACGTCACAGTCAAACCATCGCGCAAAGGTTTTAACGAAATGATTAAACCCATCGAGAACGGCGTCTATATAACCGACTTAGCCGGACTAGGCACTGGAATGAATGCTGAATCTGGTAACTTCTCATGCCAAGCCGAAGGCTTCTTGATCAAAAACGGGAAGATAGATAGACCTTTAAGCCTCATAACTCTTTCTGGAAATCTATTTCAAATGTTTAAGGACATAAAAGACATCGATAACGAACATTCAATTTTGGCAAATGAAGTCTCGTGCCCGAATGTTTATGTCAAAAAAATGTCGATAGGCGGAGAATAAAAATTATCAAAAACTTTAGAGATGATTTGTTTACCGAATCGTCTTTTTTAAAACAGCAAAAACAAGAGACATAAACAGTTATAAAAATAGAATCATAATCAGCACGTTCTTTTTCTAAAGTTTAAAAGAACAAAAACTTAGGCTAGTTGAAAATAAAAAAATCGCAATGGTGAATCTTATAATTGATACCTATTTTTTAGGTAATATATTATATAGTCATGAACGAATTGATTTTGAATTACATCAAAAAGAAAATAGGCAAAAATAATCCATTTAGTCCGCAAGATCTACTAGGTACTGGGCTAAAAATATCTGAAATCAGACAAAGCTTAAATTTTTTAGTTAAGTCAAAAGATCTGAAACATCTGGGATATGGAACCTATGTTCTCAATGCTGGCAGTTACACTTATGAGTCCGCGATTTCTGAACGATATATTCTTGCGGCGGGCAACAACATCGGCTTCTATGCCGGCAAAAATTTTAAAAATTCTTTGCTAGATATGAATCCGGATTTTAAAGAACAAATCGACATTTACACAAACAAAGCAACATCAGGGAAAAAGACAATCTATTCTTTCGAAAGGCGGATAACTATTCGAAAGCCATATCTTCCTATAACAAACGATAATTTAGCGATAAACTTGCTTTTAACCTATTTAACCGCAAATGATGACACGACTATTAAAGAAAACTTGCCGATCCTCCAATCGTTCTGTCGAAGAAAGCATTTGACCGCGGATGAGGCTATGAAATATGGGAAATTTTTCCCTGCAAAAGCAACGAAAAGACTCTTTCTCTACGATATATATAGAAGTTTGTGGAAGCATTAATTGGTTCATATTTTTAGGTATTAATTTTATTAGATATATACTAAGAAATATGTTAATCATCATTTATTAAATATATTGTGATCAGTATTTTCTATGGATATAAAATAACTAGCACTCAAATATTACAAATCAAATATATTGTTCTCTCAACAATATGAACAATAAGAGAAAAAGAGGCGTAACCAAACCCTAGGCCTGTCATGAGTCGCAAAAGATTGTTCGAATGATATTTCGTAATCAATTGCAGCCCTCCATCAAAAATCATTAAAAAGAAAAGAAGCAGCGAAACATACATATTCCCAAATGTAAAAATAGTTATAATTGGGCCTAAAATGAAAAAACCGCATAAAATTCCTGTACATCTTGCACATACAGGAAATTGAAATCCGTGATAATAAAAACTTCTTTCTGGCAATTGATGACAGCGGCAAAGTTTGTATCCTAAATCCATAAACCTTTGCCATTTTTTATACTGTTCTTCAGTAACCGGCTTATGTCTTTTGTTTCTAAAATTCATGGCCGCACTTTTTGCATTTGCGAACAGTTTTCGGCTTTTCTTTTGGTCCAACTCCGCATAAGGCTCCTAAAGGACCACACATTAAAATGCCACAACAGCCTTGAGCGGCATCGTAGCCTTGGCTTGCTTGATATGTAACAAATTCAATTTGCGTTGATCCACAATTCGGACAACGGACAACGTCATCCAACCCTTCGTTTGATTTCGTTTCTATGTTAAATTGCTGATTTTCTTCCATAAACAATTCTTTACCTTTTCCTAAAGAGAAAGCTTGATTCGTAATTTTATTTCGTCTTGTTGATTATACCCCCCACGAGAAGCGCAACTTAATTCGTAAAGAACGTTAGCAACTTATAAATAAAACCTAGTTTTCATCTTGCGTTTATTTTTAGGGACGACAACAAAAAAACCGCCACAAGAAATGAGGCGGTATATAAATAATTTTGCTTTAATTATTTTGTTCAGTATCGTCGTTAGATGCTTCGTTTTTATTCTCGTTAGAGGCTTGCTTAGTGTCGTTATCAGTTGAAGCAGAACTATCTTCTTCGCCGGAATTATAAGCACTCATATCCCAATCAGGATGAGCTTTGATTACCATCTGCAAAGCGATTCTTATTAAGTCTTCTTCAATATCTTGCTTATCTTTATCAGCGTTTCTAATAGCAGTATCTGCATGATCTAAAGCTTGCGTTGTCTCTTGAATAGAAGATTCAATCAAACCACTGATCAAAATATATGCGCGATTAGCGGGGGCGTTCTCCATCGATGCGATAAATTTCTTGCAGTCTAAAGGTATTGAAACGTAATATTCACGCCCCTCCTCAAATTGACCGTTTAACAACAACAATGAGCATTTTTGGGCGACGGCAGAACGATAAGTTGTATCGCTTACTTTCCCTTTACACGCGATAGTTTTTTCAACAATAGAAAGAGCTTCTACGTATTCATGCTTAGCCAAATGCCGATAAACAGAAACCTGATTTACACGCTCTGTAAAATCAGTGACGTCTTCATAAATCGGTAATTCTTCAACCGGTAAGCCAAGCGCGGCATCATATTCGGCTTTAAGCATTTGATTGTACGCAACACGGTTGGTCTTATTTGAAGCAATTACAAGGACATAACCATCGTTTTTGCTATCAAGGGGGGCAGGAAAAATATCATAAAGATAAATCATTCCACCAACAGTTAAAACGACAATCGCAAAAACCTTCCACCAAATAATCGGATTTGCTGGGTCGTTAGCCTCTGCCATGCCGCCTAGTACTATAACGATAACTAAGCCTATGACTTCTAATAGGAAAAGGAGAAGAGAAAAATAGCCCATTAAAGAAGGATTGGATTTTTTAATATCCTTAGGACCGACCTTAGTCTCTCCAGTTAAACCATCAAAATTCGAGAAACAAAAACGGAATTTATCGTTAGTGTCTCTTTTGAAAGTGAAGCCTAAGCAGTTCCAAGAAAGAACTTTATATCCTCCGGCTTTAGCACCAAGCAAATGTCCAAGTTCAACAAGCAAAGCATTACCAATAACACCCAAAAGGACGGCCAAAAGAATGAAGACAATCCCATTCATTGGAACCGGCGCTAAAATTTCTCTGTTAAAGTAAGGGCGGACAACAACAAGTCCTACTACCACGGCAATCACAAGCATGGCGATGTATATAATCCATCCCCACAAATTACTGCGTTTCATATTCTTCTCCTTTATTTCGATATCAAACGATATATCGCAACTACATCGTCTCTATTTATGGTAAGTCCCGTTGGGCCAACCACACGTGTGCCACCAGCGGTTACTATATCAGCGAGAATATCAATATCGCTATCTAGAATTCCTAATTCTTTTAAGGATGTCGGGGCGCCTAAATCGCTTAACATTTGCCGCCAAGCATCAAGGCACATTATAGACGATTCTTTATCATCCTGAATATTATTTTCAAAGACAATTCTCGCCATTCTCGCTAATTTCTTTTCGATTTTTAAGCGCATAAAACTTGCCCATCCTAAAAACACAAGCCCGACGCCGAGACCATGAGTGATATTAGGATATAAAGCACTCAAGGCGTGTTCTAAAGGATGGACAGAAAAAGATTGGATTTTTGCTAAACCTAAAATACCGTTATGAGCAAAAGAAGAATTGAGCATCAAAGTGCTTCTGGCCTTTTCGTTTTTAAGATCATTTAAGACGATCCGTCCGTTACTAACTAATTCTAAAGCCCAAGCGTCAACTAACTCATAATTCGTTGGTTCGAAATAACGTTCCAAAGCATGCATCATCGTATCAAGAACGCCAGCAGTCGTCTGTTTTTTAGAAACGCTATAGGTAAGAGCGGGATCCAAAATTGCCATTTTCGGACGAATCAAATCGCTGTTGAAGCCTGCTTTGAAATTATTTTTGTAATCAGATATAACGCAGGAATCAGAGCATTCGCTACCGGATCCAACGATTGTTGGAACAGCTATAAAGGGAAGCGCTTTTTGTGGGCGAAGTTTCTTCTTATTGAAAAGAAGTGGATCTTTATCCGACTCTAAAAAGCAACTCACTGCTACCGATTTAGCAACATCAATCGTAGAACCGCCCCCAACAGCCAAAATAGCTTCAAAATGGCGTTTCCTAAAAATATCTAAGCAGTCATAAACAAAATGAATATCCGGATTTGGCGTGATGCCTCCATATTCGACAAAAGAAATTCCATTGTTTTGCAGCGATTTTATGATAATGTCGTAATTCCCGCTTGCTTTGAGAGAATTCGTGCCATATATAAACAAAATATTGGTAAAACCGGCGTTTTTTAAATGAAAACCAACATCTTCAACAATATAATTGCCGAAGATGATTTTTGTAGACATGCAATAAGAAAAAGCGTTCATCGCGCGCGTTCCTCTTTGGCCAAGGTCACTAAAGCGGGAAGGACGGTATGGAGGCTTGCTATAGCAAAGGCCTTCATTCTCCTCTCGAATTTTAGTGGCGTTATAGCCTTGTCTTTGAAGCATTGACCAAATTCTTCACTCACAATATGTGCATATCTTCTTGCAATCGATCGATAGGCATCCTTACTTAATTTTTCATTATCTTGTAAATGAAGAAGCGGAAAAAGTTTCGTCGTAATTTTGCTCTCTACAAAATCAATCACTAAATCACGGGCCGAAGAAGCTGAGACGGCCTTCACAAAATCAAAGTTCTCTTTCATATAAGACACGAGGGCCACTAAAACCTCTTCCGGTTCAGTGGCGTTATCTAAGCCCTTAACTTCTTCCGTTAAAAAAATAGCATCTAGAAGATCGTAAATATTTTCAAAATGATAGTAAAACGTTTGCCGATGACAATGACAACGTTCGCAAAGTCCTTTGACGTTAATTTCCTCTAGGGGCATCTCAAGAATCATTGTTCGTAGAGCATGCTTAAATTTAGCTTCTGTCATCATAAATTTTACCCTTTATTTAGGATATATCATGTACGGCTAATTGCGCAGCCAAATGTGCGTTGTTTTTAACTAATGAGACATTTGCTTTTAAAGTTTGACCATCGCTGATCTCACAGAGCGAAGACAATAAAAACGGAGTTACGTCCTTACCGTAAACGCCTTTTCTTCCAGCCGTTTGAATAGCTTCTTCGATAAGCGGTTCAATTCTTTCGAATGGTATTTCATCTTCCTCGGGACAAGGGTTAACAACTAAAATCCCGTTTTTGTCCAGCTTTCTATTATCTTGAATAATTCTCAATAAATCGTCAATTGTCTGACAATCGTAGTCAACAGGATACGATGTTGATCGCGAATAAAAAGCAGGGAAGCAACGGCTCTTATAAGAAAGGATCGAAACACCCAACGTCTCCAAAACCTCTAATGTTTTAGGAATATCGAGAATTGCTTTCGCTCCCGAACAAATGGTGACGACGGGAGAAGATGCAATCTCATATAAGTCGCGCGAAACATCAAAAGAATTAGAGGCCCCTCGATGGACGCCGCCAATACCGCCAGTCGCAAAATATTTGATGCCAGCCATTTTAGCTAAAATCAGAGTGGCTGAGACGGTTGTCGCGCCCCAAAGCTTTTTGGCCATCACAATCGGCAAATCTCTTTTTGAGACTTTGATGATATCTTTTCTTGTAGCGAAGGATCTTATTTCGTCTTTGCTTAAACCAATCGCTATCTCGCCATCGACAATTCCTAGCGTTGCCGGCGTTGCTCCTAGAGAACGAATAATCTCCTCCAGTTCAAAAGCGGTTTCTAAATTTGTAGGATATGGAAGGCCGTGGGAAATTATCGTCGTCTCTAACGCAACAATAGGCTTTCCGTGTTTAAGCGCAATGGCGACATCATCTTTTATCCGCATTCAATCAACTCTCCTTTTTATCTTCCACTTTGAAAATAAATAATCAAGGAGAGCATAAAGAGCGGCCGCTCCAACAAAAATTCCAGCACATATGCCGTAATTCAAACCGCCTAAAATTGAGAAATTAATGTCAAAAATATCAAAACGCGTGTACAAATCGACAAACAATAAGGCGAAAGCCAAAATCAAAAGTCCGCCATAAACTAGAATTCGATAAAGATCAAACGGCCAACAAATTCTGAAGAGAGTACAGAAACTAAGCAGAGAGAAAAGGATAACCGCCATCGCCCTTGCTTGTTCAAAAGAAATTAAAGATGGGTTGATGATTGTAATTAAAAAGATAATCAAGCATGAAAGAACAGCGACAATTCCGGCCGGGAATGCTCGTTTTAATGTGTTGATTAGGAATGAGCCTTGCAAACGTTCGTTTGATGGTTGAAGCGCTAACAAAAAACCGCCGAGGCCAATCGTGACGACTTCCCAAAGAACCATATTTTTCGTCGTGAATGGATATCTAGGCCCGCCGCACCACTGCGAAATAAGGAAGACAATCGTCATCATGAAAGCGAAAACGGTCTTCGCTAAAAATAGAGATGATGTTCTTTGAAGGTTGTTGATTACTCTTCTCCCTTCAAAAACTACCCGCGGAAGCTTAGAAAAGTCGTTATCGAGCGAAACGATGTGCGCTATATTTCGAGTGGCGCTAGAACCGCTCGCCATTGCAATCGAACAATCGGATTTCTTTAAGGCCAAAATATCATTGACGCCATCTCCAGTCATTGCCACAACATGGCCTGATTTTTGAAGGCTTTCAATTATCAAAGCTTTTTGTTCCGGCTTAACGCGTCCGAAAACGGTCGTTTTTGGGGATAAGGCAATGAGTTCGTCATCGGAAACGCTTTCTAAAGAAACGGAATTTTGGGCGTTTTTAACACCAACTTCTTCAGCGATGCGCGACACTGTTAAAGAATTGTCCCCGGAAATAATTTTTACTTCGACTCCGTTTTTTTGAAACCACGCGATATTTTCAAAGGCATCATCCTTTATATGATCAGAGAAAGATACATATCCAACAAGCTCTAAATCACTTATTTTTTCATTCTTGGCAAAAGTTCTTGGGCTATAAAAAATCGAAATAACCCGTTTTCCCGTATTTTCTTCTTCTTTGATTAAGGAGAGTGCTTGTTTATCTTTTTTTCCATCAATAAATTCTTGCGCGCCCATCACAAAGGTGCCGAGGTCTTTAAATGAAACAGCTGATTGCTTTTTGCTTGAATCAAACGGCCAAAAAGCAATGGTGGTCAATTCGTTATCAAAATCATCTTTTAATTCAAGAATCGCTTCTGCGGTCGCGTTCTTATCGCCCGTTTGTGTCACTAAAGCAATAATGTATTTTTTCAACTCCTCTTTAGAAAAAAGATTGGAGAAACTATAGAAATTCAGTACTTTTAGTTTCCCGTCAGTGATTGTTCCTGTTTTATCAAAGCAAATTACATCAACGCGGGCCAACATTTCAATGCAATAAAGTTCCTGAACATGCATTCTTTTACTAGCTAAATTTATGACGCCGATGGAGAGAGTAAGGGATGTTAAGAGATAAAGTCCCGCCGGAATCATCGCTGTTAAGGAACCAGAAAAATTTTCAATAGCGAATTTTGAATAAGATGCGTAATTCAAATCTCCGCCAATCACGCTTTGAATAAGCCAAGTTAGAAGCATAGCGAATCCTAAAATAACCGCACCAATTCCAGTAAATCTAAAAATCAAAAGGCAAGATTTTTTAAGTTCAGATTTTGGACGTGAAAACTTTTTAGCTTCTTGCTGCAATGATTCAGCATAATTCGCAATGCCGACAGATGTGACCTGAGCACGCGCTGTTCCACTTTTTACATACGAACCGCCATAAATAGAAGCACCGACTTCCTTAAAAATTGGATCAGATTCACCGGTAAGAAGCGCTTCGTCAACGGTGATGCTGCCTTGAACAATTGTGCTATCAGTCGGAATTTGATCACCGGCTCTTAAAATATAGATGTCACTTAAAACTAATTCCCCAAGCGGCAATTCATTTTCTTTCCCGTCACGGATGACTGTTACCTTGGGCTCTGTCACCAAACGCAGCTTATCAACCATTCGTCTAGCGTGTATATCGCAAATGAGACCCAAAGCAATGTTACAAATAATCGGCAGCGTAAAAAAGAAGTAGGATATATCAGCGCCGGCGACCACTAACAAAATAACGATAGCCAAAAACACCATGTTGAAAAAACTAAAGAAATTATCAACAAAAATACGCCAATATGTCTTCGTTACGTTTTTAGGAGTTTTGTTGAGCAGATTTTCATTTAAGCGCGTCTTGACCTCTTCTTCAGAAAGACCATAAGACGGGTCAACATAAATCGGTGACGCGTTTTTAATGCGCGCTATCATCTCGTTCTTTTTTTTGTTTTCTAGTTCAATAAAACGCCTCATATTTTACTCCGTTCTCAATGCAACTACTGGATCTCGTTTAGCGGCAATTCTTGAAGGTATAAAGCCAGAAATGAACGCCAAAACAACAGCTATTAAAAGCAAAATCACAGCAGAAATTGGGGATAATTGAGCAATATTGCCTAAATAAATATCCGGGAACATTGCGTTTATAATCATGTTAATTGGGAAACAAGCAATAACTGTAACAATGATTCCGATGAGGCCAGAAGCTAAACCTATCAACACGCATTCAGCCTCGAATAACCTTCCAACATCTTTTTTTCTTGCGCCGCAAGCGCGAAGAATACCGATTTCTTTTGTGCGCTCGATGACAGACACGTAAGTGATAATTGCTGTCATGACGGAAGAAACAACTAAAGAAATTGAAGCAAAAACAATGAGAACCGTCGAAATAACTTCAATCATTGTTGATAAAGAATCGGTAAACGTTGACATTACATCGCTATAAACAATCGTATCTAAAGGATCGCTCTGGCTATTATTATATTCATCTAAACGTTGAGTAATTTCGCCTTTGACAGTCAATGATTCTGGGAAAATAAGAATCGAAGAGATTGTGGAATAAGAATTAAAATACGCGATTAAATCAATGATGTTAAACTCGTTATCGACTCGTAACGGATTGAAGAAGTTGGGAGAGAGCATTCTATTAAGAAGCGCTTGCGCGGCTTCAATCTTTTCGGCAACGGTCCCTGTTTGAAGTTTGCCCATAATCCTTGCGATGTTCTCGGTTCTAAATTCAGCACCTACCGATAAAGCGGCGTTAAAGAACGAACTCGCGTTAGTGTTGCTTGGCCCGTCCCCATCAACCACATCAGCGTTTTGTACATTGAAGAAGCGATAAGTCAAAGCGTTCGCGATGTTTGAGAAAATATCAGAGGAAGCTCCTGCGCTATCCTGATTATAAAAAACTGAAAGCAACGAATTTAAGGCACTTTCTAATCTTGTAAGAGCAAGCCCACCATCATCAGAAGGAATATACCAACTAGTCGTCGCTACATCATGAATCGCGTCGCAGTTATTCTCGCTGTCGCTCACAAAATAATCTTTCAAAGAAGATAAATATCCGACAGAAGACGGCATCATTGCGATGTAACTGTTTTGCGACGGGCGCAAAACGCCAACAATTTTTAATTCTAATGGGTTGTACTTATCATCATTCAGATACATTTCTCGATAACCATCAGAGTCATCGTCAACTCGCGTAAAAGAAGGAATGTTTCGCGTCACTGTATTGCTGCTTGGAATAAGCTCGACGCTCGGCGTTCCGCCCGATTCGTTATTAATCTCCATCCTTACTTCTTCATATGTTTCAATCGGATAAGAAAGGTCTTCGTTTTGATAAAATGAGGAGTTCGGGTATGCTTTAAACGTCTTGCCTTCATGCTCGTCGGTGCTGATGATGTCAGAAAAAGAAATCGTTTCCGGAGTTATCGCGTTTTCAGCAAAAAAACCAAGCGCTTTAAGAGTGGATGATTCAACGCGGTTATATCGATCGGTGATGAGAACAAGCTCGTTCGGGCTATCGGGGTATTCACCATAAATCAAGTCATACATCGCGTCTATACCCTGTTCTTCCGCGTAAATTTCATGGAAAACTGTAGCAGGTAAAGCTGCGATAGAATTTAAAAGAGAGCCCGCTAAACCGGCGTCTTGATATTGATCAATCATCATATACTCGCCAGAGCCTTCGTTAACTCCTTTTTCTGTTAAGACATTAAACGACAACCCTTGATGATTTATCAAAATAGACCTGGCTAGACCGTCTTCTTCTAAAGGTAATAGGACGTTGTTGATATATTCATCGGTAAATTCGTTAGTGTGACTGACGTATGTTTGCGCTTCGTTATTGTAAACATGAAGCAAATCATCATCGGGGGAATCCACAAAATCATCAGAATCCACGTTCCCGAACAAACTATATTGCGTTTTAGTGATCGAAATAGGCACAGAGGACGCAACAGAAGCCTCGACGTTTCCAATATAAACCGAAAAGCCGTTCGATACCGAAAGCACTAAAGCTACGCCAATAATTCCGATGCTAGAAGCAACGGCTGTCATGATCGTTCGTCCTTTTTTCGTTAAAAGGTTAGATAAAGATGAAGATAAGGCCGTAAGGAAAGACATCGAAGTTTTTTTGTTGATTTCTTTGCCTTGACTATTGTTTTCCGATAAGGGAAGAGGGTCTGTATCCGAAATGACAAGTCCGTCTTTCATTTCGATAATCCGACTTGCGTATTTTTCTGCTAATTCGCGATTGTGGGTGACCATAATCACAAGGCGTTCCTTCGAGACTTCCTTCAATAAATTCATCACTTGAATAGAGGTAACGGAATCTAAAGCACCCGTCGGTTCATCAGCCAATACTATTTTCGGATTATTGACTAAAGCACGCGCAATTGCCACGCGCTGGGCTTGTCCGCCCGATAATTGATTAGGCTTCTTCTTTTCCATGCCCTCTAGTCCGACTTCTCGGAGAGCTTTCAACGCTCGTTTCTCTCGTTCAGAACGGCTGACTCCGTTCAACGTCAAAGCGATTTCTACGTTACGGATAACGTTCATATGAGGAATCAAATTGTAAGATTGAAAAACAAAACCAACCCTTTCGTTGCGATAAGCATCCCATTCTTTATCGTTAAATTCCTTAGTAGATTTGCCATTTATTAACAAATCGCCCTCTGTTGCGTGATCAAGACCGCCGATTATATTAAGAAGCGTCGTCTTTCCGCATCCGGAAGGACCTAAAATCGCAATGAGACCAGAATCGGGAAATGTCAAATTTAAGCCGCGCAAAGCCTGAAAAGGGACTTTGTTGACGAAATAATCCTTAGTTATATTGTGTAGTTCAAGCATAATTCATCCGTAACAATGATTTAGAAGATTAATTTAACATTTAGAGCTCTTTTTTTGTAGTTTGTTTCCAACTATTTTTCAACAATTCTTGACACTCTTTCTCAAGAACTCCCGGAAAAATTAATGGCTGTTTTTTGCCTTCTAAATAATCGAGAACATGAAAACGCGAGATCGCTCCCGCCTCTTGATCTGAAGCGCCATAAACAAGAGAGGAAATCCTGCTTGAAATAATCGCTCCCATGCACATTAAACACGGTTCAAGCGTTACGACTAACGAACAATTGTCAAGCCGCCAATTATGGAGAAACTTTTCTGCTTCTTCGATAGCGACGATTTCCGCGTGTTTTGTAATCGCCTGATGTTTTTCGCGTTCATTGAAACCGACGCCAATGATTTTATCTTCATATAAAACAAGCGCCCCAACCTGGACATCGGAAGAATTAGAAGCCTCTTTAGCAAGAGCGAGCGCTTTACGCATATATTTTTCGTAATCAATCTTTTTTATCATAAGAAAAACCACCGCACAGAAGAATTAACCTTAAGGCTGCTCGGTTCCCCGCCTGACCTGGTTCGGAAAACGCTTCTCGCGATGGCTTTATTATTATACAAAACTTTTTATTTCTCGCGGGTCAAAATTTCTAATCCACCCATAAACGGACGTAAAACTTTGGGAATTGTAACGCTTCCATCGTCATTTTGGTTCTGTTCAAGAAGAGCAGGGAAAACGCGCGATGTCGCTAAACCCGATCCGTTTAACGTATGACAGAAATGCGTTTTCCCGTCTTTGCCTTTATAGCGAATCATTCCTCGCCGCGCTTGATAATCACGTGCGTTAGAAACGCTTGAAACTTCTTTATAGATGTCAAGCGATGGCAAATAAACTTCTAAGTCATACGTGCGTGCCATCGAATGCGAGCAATCGCCAGCGGCCAATTTATCCAATCTGTAAGTTAAATTTAAGCCCTCTAAAAGAGTTTGTGCTTTCTTAACAAGTTCTTCAAATGCAGCGTCGCTGCCTTCGCTTGTCGTATATTGGACCATTTCCACTTTATTGAATTGATAACCTCGAATCATTCCGCGTTCTTCGCTTCGATATGATCCGGCTTCTTTGCGATAGCAGGGCGTGTAAGCAAAATATTTTTTCGGCAAATCGGCTTCGCTCAATATTTCTCCGCGATGAAGATTTACGAGAGCTGTTTCAGCTGTCGGAAGAAGGAATTTATCCTCGCCCTCAAGCCAAAAGACTTCGTTTTTAAATTTCGGAAATTGTCCGGCCGTATATCCGGACTCTTCATTCAAAAGATGAGGCACAAGCATGAATTGATATCCATCTCGAAGATGTGTGGAAATGAAATAGTTAAGGAGAGCCCACTCTAACTGAGCACCTTTGTTCGTATAAATCCAGGTTCCCGCGCCGCTGATCTTGGCTGCTCTTTTGTAATCAATGAGTCCCAACGATTCGGCTAATTCAACGTGATTTTTTAATTTCCGTCCTTTAAAGCGATTAGGATCGCCGTAACTATAAATCGGATGGTTGTTTTCTTTGCCGCCGGAAGCCAAATCCGGATCCGGTAAATTCGGCAAAACTTCAATTTCTTTTTGGATTTTCGTTTCTACTTCTGAGAGTTTTTCTTCCTTTTCCTTATTTTGCAAAGCAAGTTCTTTCACTTTTAAGAACAATTCTTGCGGATTCTTTCCTTCTTTTTTATAAAGCGGGACTTCCGCGGTGATTTTGTTTTGCTGAGCCTTATTTTCTTCAACTTCTTTTAAAAGATTTCTTCTTTCGCTAAACAACAAAAGCAGAGGCTTTGGATCAAATTCCCAACCTTTTCTACTTAAAAGTTCTTTCACTTCTTCAGGTTTTTCTTCAATGAGACGCCAGTCAATCATTTTCTTTTCCCTCCAAGAGATATAAATAATAACGCTTTAAGATGTCTCCGATATTCTTTAATGAATAATTGCTCGCTTTCTTATATGCTTTTTCGCTGAATTCTATGTTTGGTTCGTTGATTAACTTTTTCAACGATTCAGCTAAAGAAGCAATCGTGGGGCGATACAAAACATCCTCATCGTCGATTAAATCAATGCCGCTTTCTTGATTCCCCAAAACATAAACAGGGGTATGAGCCGCGTTCGCTTCTAAAACAATTAAGTGTTCAATTCCGTAGTTTCCTAAAGCCAAAAACGCTTTGGCCCCTAAGAGCCCGCTCCGATAAACGTCGTCTTCAAGCAAGGAGTGTACATGGATGTTTGGCGGAGTTTTTCGATTATATTTCCGCAAAAACAATGAATTATTGCGCCCTTTTTTGGAATTAACGAGCAAAAAGAAGTGCAATTTCGGAAGGAGCTGCGCTAAAAGCTCAAGACAAGAAAAAACCTCGCTCTCGTAATTGTTGGCCATCGAAATGACGTATGGCGTCCCTTCTTTAAGACGAAAATAATAAGAAAAGAGGCGGCATTCAACTTCGTCAAGTTCCTCAAATCTCGCGAAATTAACGCCGGGAGAAACGACTTTTATATCGCAATCAGGAACAAGTTTTTGGAGGAAAGATTTAGCCTTTTCGTCAGGAACGAGTACCAAGTCGCTTTGATGAAGAAGGCGCTCGGCCTCTGAGCGGAGACGAAAACCATTCTCTTCTTTTTCCTCCAAGAACCGCGCTTTGAAATCACGCTCCGCATAAAGCGCGCTCGTCACGACTTTGATGCCGTCGATTTTCGCATCACGTGCTTTCATTTCGTCTTGCGGAGAAAGAAGATGAATGATGTCTGGCGAAGAAAAGAGTGAATCAACCGTCTCAACTCCGGCCAAATTCAAAGCGCCTTTAATGTTTTTTTGAAGACGAGATGCTTCATAAGCTTCTCGGTCCTTTTTAGAATCAAAATGGACTAGAACCTTCATATCAATCAATGTCGTCGGGCGTGACGATTTCTTCGTCTTTAATAACAGGATCCGTGTCCTCGGTTATTTCAGCTTCTATCGTCTCTTGGCTCTCGCCATCAGCTTCTTCGCTAAAAGGAACGATCGTCAACGACGCGACTTTTTGCCGTGGTTCAAGATTGATAATCTTGACGCCTTGCGTATTTCTTCCAGCCACTTTAACTTGCGAAAGATGCGTTCTCAAAACAATGCCGTGCGTTGTAATGACCATCAAATCTTCATCGCCATTGACAGCCCGCATCGCAGTGAGTTCGCCGTTCTTCTTCCCCATTTTTAAAGAAAGAACGCCTTTGGCGCCACGGCTCGTCAGACGATAACCGTCATAATGTCTAACGCTGCCATCAGCTGCTGTGACTTCTGTGTCTTTGGCATATGATATTTTTCCATATCCTAAATCAGTCAAAACAAGAATTTTGTCGCCCTCTAATGATGTTGTGATGTCAACGAGGTGCGAACCATCATCAAGATTCATGCCGCGCACACCGGCCGCACTTCTCCCCATTGCGCGGACATCATTTTCATAAAACGAGCAAACTTTCCCGTTTGAAGATGCTAAAGAAACAATCGCCTGTCCGTTCGTGTGTTTTACGTCAAGCAAAGAATCATCATCCTTCAACGTCAAAGCACGTTTGCCGTTTGAATGAATTGAGGCAAATTCTTTAAGAGGTGTTCGTTTGACAATGCCATTCGTGGTTGCGAAGAACAAATAATCCTCCTCCGGATATTCATCAAGAGGAACAATTGAAACGATTTTTTCGTCCTTTTCTAATTTCAACAAATTGACAGCCGGGATTCCCTTGCCTTCACGCGCTCCGTCGGGAACGGCATATCCTCTTAAGCGATAAACAAAACCTAAAGAGGAGAAGAACAACAAATCGGTATGCGTTTTTGTATGGAGCATGATCCGCACCATATCGCCCGCTGTTGTGCTGATTCCTTTAACGCCTCGTCCTCCGCGGTTTTGCGAACGGAATGTTTGATCATTCATCCTCTTGAGGTAACCATTGCGCGTGAGGACGACAACAATGTCTTCTTCCGGAATCAAATCCTCGGAGTCGATGTTAGCTTCTTGATCAGAAATTTCTGTCAATCGCTTGTCTCCGTATTTATCACGAATTTCATTCAATTCTTGAATCATTAGGTCGATAATGTTCTCTTTGCTCGACAAAAGCCGCTTATATTCAATGATATTCGCGCTCAATTCGTGATGCTCGACTTGAAGTTTTTCTTGTTCTAAGCCTTGCAAACGACGAAGCGTCATCGCTAAAATCGCAGCGCTTTGTTCGCTTGTGAGATCGAAACGCTCATGTAATTTAAGGGCACTTTCTTCATCGTTTTGCGAGGAACGAATGATGTGAATAACTTCATCGATATTGTCGTGAGCTAAAATCAAACCGAGAACAATGTGGTCGCGGTCTGTGTCGCGTTTTAAACGTGAATTTGTTCGTCGCGTAAGAACTTCAACTTGGAAATCGATATAATTTTGAAGAAGCGGGATGATTGGCAAAACCTTCGGTTCGCCATTAACAAGGCAAAGATTGATAACGCCGAAATTGACTTGCAATTGCGAATGTTTCAAAAGATTGTTGATAACGACTTCGGGAATCGCGTCACGTTTAACTTCGATGACAACCCGAATTCCTTCGCGATTCGATTCATCACGAATATCGCTTATTCCCTCAATCAACTTATCTTTTACGAGGTTAGCAATCCCTTCAACCATCTTCGATTTGTTAACTTGATAAGGGATTTCAGTAACGATGATTTGGCTTCTCCCGCCAGGCAAATCTTCAATGCTATAACGCGAACGAATCGGAATTGTCCCGGTGCCGGTGGTATAAGCATCGCGAATTCCTTGCCGTCCTAAAATAATGCCACCTGTCGGAAAATCCGGGCCGTGCAAATAATCGCGAATAATTTCATCAACTGTTATTTCGGGATTTTTAGCCAAAGCGACGATGGCGTTAATAACTTCCGCCAAATTGTGCGGAGGCATGTTTGTTGCCATACCGACGGCGATGCCTTCTGAGCCGTTGATTAAAAGGTTTGGAATCCTTGAAGGAAGAACGACTGGTTCTTTTTCGGTGCCATCATAATTGTCTTGGAAATCGACCGTGTCTTCATCAAGACCACGCACCATCTCCAAAGCAATTTTCGCCATTCTCGCTTCGGTGTAACGCATGGCCGCTGCTTCATCGCCATCGATGGAGCCAAAGTTACCGTGTCCATCAACCAACGTGTAACGCATCGAAAATGGCTGTGCTAAACGCACAAGCGTCGAATAAATCGCAGAGTCGCCGTGCGGATGGTATTTACCCATGACATCGCCGACAATACGCGCACATTTTTTATGCGGTTTGCTCGGCTGCATCCCGGATTCATCCATCCCGTAAATAATTCTTCTTTGAACAGGCTTTAAACCATCACGAACATCCGGAATCGCCCGCGCCTCAATGACCGACATCGCATAAGACAAGAAGGCCGTCTTAACTTCATTCGTAATCTCACGTTCAATCATTCCGGGCATGATACCTGAAACTATTGTCGTTTCTTCCGAAGAAGAGCCGTTATCTTCGTGTGAATCAGATTCGTCCAATTCTGTTTTTTTCATTTCTTCGTTTTCCATTTTTTTGCTCCTCTTCTTTTTAAATATCAAGATTTGTTACAAATTTAGCGTTTTCGTTGATGAAGGTTTTACGAGGTTCGACATCATCACCCATTAAATCGGAGAAGATTTTGTCAGCCTCAGCCGCATCATCGATTGTGATCCGAATCATTTTTCGCGCCTGCGGATCCATCGTTGTTTCCCATAACTGCTCGGCATCCATTTCACCCAACCCTTTGTAACGTTGGAACGGATAGCCGGGTTTTAAATTGAGGGCTTTTTTAAGTCTCTCTAATTGTTCGTCATTATAGGCGTAATACGGTTTCCCTTTGTAATCGATTTTATAAAGCGGTGGTTGCGCAATATAAACATAACCTCCGTCGAGAAGCGGCCGCATGAAACGATAAAAGAAAGTGAGTAAGAGAATTCTAATGTGATCTCCATCGACATCAGCATCAGTCATGATGACGATTTTGTGATAGCGGATTTTGCTGACATCAAAAGAAGAATCGATGCCCGCTCCGATAGCGGTAATCATGTTTCCGATCTCAGCATTGTTGTAAATACGTGCTTCATTAGCTTTTTTGACGTTGAGGATTTTGCCTCGTAAAGGAAGGATCGCTTGCGTTCTGCTGTCGCGTCCGCTCTTTGCGTTGCCGCCGGCCGAATTTCCCTCAACGATATATAATTCGCACTCAGAAGGATCCTTAGACGAGCAATCAGCTAATTTGCCAGGGAGATTCGTGATAGTGAGCGAACTTTTGCGCGCGGTTTCGCGAGCTTTTTGAGCAGCCATTCTTCCGTTCGCGGCTCTTTTAACGGTGGCTAAAATCAAATTGACTTGATCAGGGTTTTCGAGGAAATATTGATCAAGTTGCTTGCTGACAATGTTCGAAACAACTTTTCGAACTTCTGTATTTCCGAGTTTTGTCTTGGTTTGTCCTTCATACTGCGGGTTTGGATGTTTGACAGAGATGATGCACGTTAAACCTTCGCGGCAATCATCACCGACAAAATTATCATCCTTGTCGCCTAAAACCTTTAAACGCCGGGCATGTGAGTTGACCGTTCTATTCAAAGCAGAATTAAAGCCGTCCACATGCGTCCCGCCTTCTTTCGTTAAAATATTGTTGCAGAAAGAATAAACGCCGTTCGAATTCGCTGTGTCTGTCCATTGCATCGCTACTTCAGCGATAATTTCTTCCACTTCGCCGTTTATTAAAGTCACTTTCTCGGCACCAGAGCAATAGATGACGTTTGCGTTTATCGGAGTTTTGCTCGAATTTAAGAATTTAACATATTCCTTAATTCCGCCTTCATAGCAAAAAGTGTCGCTCCTGGCGTTTTCTCCGCGTAAATCAGTGAGAATTATTTTGACGCCGGCATTAAGAAAAGCCGTCTGCCGCAAACGCGTTTTAATTGTTTCATAATTGAAGGTCGTTGTTTCGGTAAAGATCTCGGGATCTGGCATAAAAGTAACTTTCGTTCCTTGATCATCAGCCTCCCCGACCTTTTCGAGATGACCAACAGGGTGTCCGCCGTCTTCAAAACGAACAAAATAGGCTCCGCCATCCTTATGGACGGTCACTTCGCACCATGTCGATAAAGCGTTGACAACAGAAGCGCCGACTCCGTGCAAACCTCCTGAGACTTTATAGCCTCCGCCTTCTCCAAATTTACCGCCGGCATGGAGAACGGTAAAAGCCGTTTCAACGCCTGAAAGCCCGCTATCGGCAACGATATCAACCGGAATCCCGCGTCCATCATCTTGGACGCTGATCGAACCGTCTTTATTTATCGTGACTTCAATGTTGTGGCAAAAGCCCGCTAAAGACTCATCGATAGCGTTATCGACTATTTCCCAAACAAGATGATGAAGCCCTGCTTCACCGGTATTCGCGATGTACATGCCAGGGCGTTTACGAACCGCTTCAAGTCCCTTGAGGACTTTGATGTTAGAAGCATCATAATGTTCGTCGGCTTTTTCTAATTCTTCTTCGCCTTCAACCTCTTCGATTTTGTAAATAAGGTTGTCGTCATCTTCTTTGTTTTCATTGACGATTGTCTTTTTCTCTTCTTCCATCTTCATCAGTCTCCTTTTCTATTTCCAGTCAAAGCGAAGATTTTCGCGTTATCGACACTATAACCTCGGTGCGAAGTCACAAAGCATTGCCCAAATTCTTTCAAGAGATTCGTGAGCGTGCCTTGCCTTGTTTGATCAAGTTCTCCATAAACATCGTCCAATACCGCTATCGGCTCACGATCGGCGTCTTCCACTAAATACCGAGGAGCCATCTTAAGAGCGATGGCTGCTATTCTGTTCTCTCCTTGGCTTCCATAAATGGCGATGTCCTTTCCGTCCAAATATGCCTTAAAGTCTTCTCGGTGAATGCCGATTGTCGTGCTTTGATGCCGCATATCGGTTTCAAGACTTCTCTGATACGCTTCCTTCGCTTCTTTTTTGAAGTCGTTTACTTTGATGAACGGCTGATACTTCAATTGGAGTTTTCTCGCCCTCCCATAAAGGCGCGATGCACATTCGTCAAGAACGGTATTTATTTTTTGAATGTAGAGCAGACGGTAAGCGATGAGCGGTTCTTCATAAGCGATAAGCTTCTCGGTTAAGATTTCTAAAAGTTCTGTTTGAGGATTTTTTCTTTTTAGAAGAGCGTTTCGCTCCTCAAGCACGCGATGATATCGGAGCAATAATTCCAAATAATCATCAACTTGTTTCGAAATGCTTGTATCCAAGAACGAACGTCGATTGCTCGGAGAATCTTTGAACAAGAAGACATCGTCTGGGGTAAAAAGAACAACATTAATCACCGAGGATAGTTCGCTTAAGCGGCGGATGGGTTTTTGATCGAGAGATATCCTTTTGCCTTTTGAAGTCAAAAGGATTTCCAATTCATGATGTCTCTTACCGATCGCTAAATCAGCTTTCAAAAACGAGGAAGGACTGCCTGATAGAATTAATGGTTGCGTGTCTTTAACTCGCCAGCTTCTTCCGAAGGATAAATAATAAATCGCTTCGACGAGATTCGTTTTACCGGTTCCGTTCTCACCGGTTATAACATTAATTCCTTTTTCAGGCTCGAGCGACAGCCGCTCGTGGTTGCGGAAATTCCTGAGTGTCAATTCTTTAATGATCATTCTTTTTGTAACACATACGTGTTTTGATCAACGTCAACAACATCCCCAGGCTTTAATTTTGCTCCTCGTTCCGTTCTTTTTGCTCCGTTTATCAAAACATTGTGTTCATTTAAGAATCTCTTAGCCTCGCCGCCTTGCTCAATCAATCCGACAAATTTTAAAAATTGTCCAAGCGCGATTGTCTCAGTGTGAATAGCTACATTGAAAGTCTGAACACTCATGGAAATATTTTACTACTACGTAGTAAAAAAAGAAACGCTAAACAGCGTTTCTTTTCTTTTCGATTTTATTACCTCTAACGGGTTCTCATCGGTGTTATCAACTCGACGATCGAATCGTCTTTTGGATTTTTAATAACAAACGGTTTCATTTCTCCAAGAAAAGACATTGTAACATCTTCGGACCCCAAAGCACGGACCGCCTGACTGACGAAAGAGGCGTTGAAAGCTATTTCAAGGCGTTCGCCGGAATATTGGAGTGTTGTTAATTGCTCCGCTGCGCTTCCGTTTTGATCACTAGAAGAAGAAATCTCAACCTTTTCCTCCGACATCGTCAATTTAACAACCGGAGCGCGATCAGTTGAAAGGATTGAAGCTCTATCGACGGCATTCAACAATTGCTGACTATTAACCTCTAGGAAGTAACTGAAATTTTGAGGAATTATTGAATTTGAAACCGGATATTCTCCGGCAATCAACCGGCATGAAATCAAAGTGTTCGCGAACGAGAAAACTGCTTTTTCGCTAGAAGCAGAAATTTCAACACTCTTAACCCCGTCAAGAAGTTTTACAATGTCCTCTAAAGTCTTGGCCGGAATATTGGCGATAAAACGTAAAGTTGAGTCAACTTCCGTGCTCTTTCTCGACAGACGAGCAGAGTCAGTTGCTGTAGCGATGAGCTTTCCAGCTTCGGCTTTCAAATTTATTGCTGTAAGAATCGGCCTTGTATCTTTGTCAAGTGCCGCAAACGCTGTTTGATCAACAAGTTGAATCAAGCCCGCAGAATCTAAAGTGAAGGAATTTCCACTTCTCTCCATATCGATATCCGGATACTCTTCCGCTTTTACGCAGTTGAGTTTAAAAACAGCACGTCCGTCATCGATTTTCGCAATCGCATCATCAACAACATCGACAGAAACTTCGTTACCTTCAAATTTATGAACAATTTCTGAAAGTATTTTGGCATCCAAAAGAGTGGCTCCAGGAATCACTGAACGGATGTTTTCTCCTCCGTTTTCTTCTATTGGAATTAAGGTCCAAATTGAAATGTCATTATTAGAAGAAGTGATTTCTAATCCTTTGGCACTGACTTCAAGTTTAAAACACATCAAAAGCGGATTGGCTGAACGGCTTCCGATTGCATGACTAGCGATGTTTAGAGCTTTTTCAAATTTAGCTTTAGCGATTGTGAAGCGCATACTCTACGTATCCTTTCTTCTCTACTTTTATATATTTATTAATAATAATCATTAGCAATGTTGAAATGGTGGAAAACTTGTTTTTATCCACTTACCGAAACGGTTGTAATTTAACGTATAAAACAGTGAAAGCAGCATATTAACTAATGTTTAATGACGCCTTTATCTTGTTTATCGCATCTTGCATATCAGTATCGGTTTTCAACATCTTCTCCACTTTTTTTACACCGTTAATCACAGTGGTGTGATCTTTGCCTCCGAAATATTCACCTATTTTGATCAATGGAACGTTTAGGAGTGTTCGTGATAGATACATCGAAATATGACGTGCCAGAGCGATTTGCGAAGTGCGTATTTTACCAGTCAATTGATATGGCGCGAGGTTATAGAAATTCGCGACGGCTTTAACGATCGCGTCCATCGAAAGCTCTTCTTCGCTATTTTTAACATCAATAAGCGATCTTATAGAATCCATCGCTATCTCGATATCGATCTTTTTTGTCTTTTTGATGTTGACGACATAGAAGAGTAAACGATCGAAAGCTCCTTCTAATTCACGAATATTTTTTCTAAATTTTTCAGCAAAAAAAGAAATCACTTCTGGAGAAAAATCATTAACATCCAATCCGTTCGATTTTATTTTTAATTTTAGAATCAATTCACAGGTTTCTTTTTCTGGAGCATCGATTGATAACGGCAACCCTTGAACAAAGCGTGATTTTAATCTTTCATCAAGTCCGTTTAATTTTGATGGATGCTGATCGGAAGTTAAGACAACTTGTTTGTTCATCGAGTAGAAAGAATCGTAAATCGAAAAGAATGTTTCTTCTGTTTTCTTCTTGTTTACTAAAAATTGAACATCATCAACAAGCAAGACGTCAACTGAACTTTTAAACCAATCAATCAGGCTTTCGCCTGTTTTGTTGCCGTTGACGTATTTGACATATTCATCTAGGAAATCTTGTGCGTGCATATAAAGCACTCTATAAGAAGGGAAGCATTTATTTATTTCGTTTCCGATAGCGTGCAACAAGTGAGTTTTTCCGAGTCCAGAATTACCATAAATTAAAACAGGATTATAAAATTTACCAGGATTTTGGCTTACGCATAAAGCAGCTTGGCAAGCCTCTCTGTTAGAAGAACCAACAACAAAATTTTCAAAATTATATTTAGGATTCAAACAAGAATTTTGGAAATATTTTCTTGTTGTATTTGTAATTTTTTTCTGAGATTTTTTAAGAGAATCTTTATCGATAAAAACCGCTTCATAATTCGTTTCTGAGACCTCTTGGATGGCTGAATCCACAAGCGCTTTGTATGAAGTGCTTAAGATTTCGCTCGCTATTTTTGTTGTGGTTACAATGATCAATTGGTTTTGCTCAATGGATGAAATGTAAGTGCCTGAAAAGAAAAAATCGTAAGTAGTTTTGTTTTGAAGTTTGTCATTAATCTTTTTGAGCACTCGATCCCAGAGAGCTGTTGTTTCGCTTATTGTTTTATCCATAAAAGAACGGCTAAAAAGGTAACATATCCACAATAAAAAATCACTAGATAAACCGATAAAAATAAGTTATCCACAAAGAAAATATAAAAACTTTCGATGAATGCTGATGTTTAAGTTTTCCACAATCTGCATTTTGTGAATAACTGGTTTACTCAAAAACTTGTTGACAAGCATGTGTGGACAAATTTGTTTAATGACGACTTATCAACATTAATTATCAGAAATAAAGTGCTGAAACAATCTAGCAAAAATGAAGTTATCCACAAATATGTTGATAACTTATAAAGTGAGTTGTTGACAAAAATTTTTCCACAGTTCGCTCTCAATGCATTTAAAAGTTCAAATTAATCTAAATCGCACCATCTATCTACACGCGCGAGCGTGCGTTTCAAAAAGAATTTCATTGAGCGAAAGGTCTTTAACTTCTATAATCTTTCAGCGTATAACGTGAACTTCGGAGGAATAGAAAATGAAAAGAACATATCAACCTTCCAAAATCAAGCATAGTAATGTGGCTGGTTTCCGCGCTCGGATGGCTACCCATAATGGTCGTAAAGTTTTATCACGCCGGAGAGCGAAAGGCCGTGCTAAAATCGCCGCTTAAGTCTTTTTGATCCAGCAATGAAAAAAGAATACCGACTTCTGAAATTTGATGATTTTACGCGTTTAATGAAGTCGGGACACAAAATTAAGTCGTCGTCATTTGTCATTTATTTTCTTGCCAATACAGAAAAACACGCACGGATAGGGCTTCGCGTGACGAAAAAGAACGGAAACGCGGTAGTCCGCAACCGCATAAAGAGGCAAATTCGCGCGATGCTTGTCGATTCATGGGATTTTGCGAAAGAGTTTGACCTAGTTATTATTGTGAAAACAAACTACAATTTAGACGATTTTCACACCAACAAAAACGAACTTGAAGCATTGCTGAAAGAGATTGGAGAAAAGTCTTGAAAAAAAGTACGAAAATTAAATTTTTAGGGATCATGGCCCTTATTGTCGGTGGACTAGCTTTGACTGGCTGTACACAGAATTTTTGCAGTAACTTCGATAAAGCGTCAATCGCCTACCCTTATGAACAGGGTGTCACGATTTACGTTGATCACGATGAAATACCCGAGGCATATCAAGGCGAAGGCTTGTCATGGCAAGTTTTTCCTGAAAACGATGAGCTATATGCTTATATCCCTGTTGATAGAAACGGAAATTTTACCGCTAAGAAGGCGCAGCGCTTAAATAGCGAAATCATTGCGAATGCTTTGACGAACAACTACACCGTGCCGTCTTTTGAGTATTTTAAGCAAATGGACCAATTGGTTCTTGAGGAAGCTATCGCGACCGCGATTGAAGATGGAGTTACGGTTGATATACCAACTTTAAGCGCTGACGACATCAACCCTTTTTCTGAACCTGATTGTGTTGGAAACGAGGCAGGGGTTTCTGCTAACGAGAATTCAATTTTACGTAACTATGGCTATGTGAAATTTTATGGAGATGATGGCAACAATTGGACGAACTGGACAGAATGGAATCACGAATTAGCGTTGACTTTAGGGGCCAGCAATTGCCCTAGCAACGATTTTGTTACCCTTTATCAAAATAACATCAACACCGTTTTAAATAACGCTCGCAGCTGCATTACAACAGCGTCAGGCGGTTCTTTCGGACATTATGGACAAGCTGAAAACTGGGAAGTTGCCCTAGAAGCGAAAGACTGGGGCTATGCTTGGGGCAAAGGTTTCCTTGAAGGATTTATTGTTTATCCTGTTGCGTGGCTAGTCGATGTTTTCTCAGTCGGCATGGATCCGGCTCTTACTGGTTTTGGTCAGATTTTAGCTATTGTTTTTGTCACCATCATTGTTCGTATTGTTGTTTTGGCTTTGACATTCAAATCGACGATGGATCAGCAAAAAACGCAAGCTCTTCAGCCGCAATTGGCAAAACTTCAAGCTAAATATCCAAATTCGAACACCAATCAAGCCGAGAAGGCACGTTTAGCTCAAGAGCAAATGGCGCTTTATAAACGGAACCACATTAACCCCTTCTCGATGATTCTTGTTTTGATTATTCAATTCCCGGTCTTTATCTCTGTTTGGGGCGCTCTTCAAGGATCGGCGGTTCTTTCGTCTGGCGAATTCCTTAACATGTCGCTTTCTAGTTCGATTTCGTCAATTCTTTTCAACTTTACTGGCGAGTGGTATTTGAACTCGACGGGCTTCTGGACAGCCTTAATCTTGTTTTTGCTCATGTCAGTGTCTCAATGGTTGGCAATGATGCTCCCGCAATGGATTACAAAAAGGAGAATTAAGAAGCTTAGTCGCACCACAGCGAATCCAGCTCAAGATCGCAACACTAAAACGATGAAATGGGTTTCCTATGGTATGTTGATTATGACGATTTTGATGGGTTTTGCTTTGCCTTCCGCGATGGGCGTTTATTGGCTTATTGGATCGTTTGTTTCAATGCTTCAAACCGTCTTCACTCAATTATGGATGGCTAAGCGGATGAATAAAAAAGAAAAGAGGTAAGATAGAAAATGAAAGAATATTCTGCGAAAACAAAAGAAGAAGCTTTAAATGATGCTGCTCTTGAATTAGGCGTAGCGATTGAAAGCCTCGTTTATAGAATTGTCGACGAAAAGAAGGGACTTTTTTCAAAAAAGGTCACAATTGAAGTGTTTGATGAAGAAGATGCTTCTATTTACGCTGAGGAATATTTAAAGAAAGTTATCGCCGGACTCGGAATCGACATCGAGACCACAAGCGAAGTCAAAAACGGTGTAATTAGAATTTCTTTAAATTCTTCACGTAATCCGGTTTTGATCGGCAAAGGCGGCAGAACTCTGCAAGCTTTAAATGAATTGACACGTTTAGCGGTTTCTAATCACTTCCAACATCGTTATCGCGTTCTTTTAGATGTTAATGGCTATAAAGAAGATAAATATTCACGGCTTGCATACTTAGCCCGCAAGGAGGCGCGCTATGTTTTACGTAGTCATGTTGATGCACACCTTGATCCAATGACGCCGGATGAAAGAAGGGCTGTCCATAACGCGTTAAATGGCATGGAACACATTAAAACCGAGTCAGAAGGCGAAGGAAATAATCGAGCGGTAGTTATTAAATACGTAGAATAACGGCAGCGATTGCTGCCTTTTCTTTATCTCTTTTAGGAAAAGAGTGTTTTTGACTACGATTAGGATGATAATTTATTAGAGGAGAAACTTATGAAAAAAGCTAGTCATGTAATTTCTTTGATAATAAACATTCTTCTGGCTGCTCTAATCATTCTTTTGTTTTGCAACGCTTTTACGGGGTTTTTAGGGGAAACAAATATTGTTAAAGATTATTTGTTTTTTGCAAAATATGAAGTTTTGACGCTAATTCTGCTTGGTTTTTCTTCTATATTAACTTTGATTTTTGATATCGTCTCGCTTTCGAGCGTGAAAAGCTTCCCGAAGATTGTTTCTCTTTTTAAGATGCTATCTGTTTCGATGCTTGTGGTAATCGCCATCAGCACGCCGATTTTCAATATTTATTACTCCTCTCTTTTTGCTGGTAATTACAATACGCCTGATTATTCGATATATGGCTTAACATGGGGTCTATGGGTAAATCTTTTAATTCCGATTATCACCTTCGTTTCCTTCGTCTTCTTTGAAAATGAAAAACGATTGAGTTTAGTGACTTCTCTTTACGCTTTGATACCTGGCACTCTTTATTTGGCGGTGATTTTGCCGTTATCAATCAACGGCGTGATTGGACCGCTTTATCCGTTCTTTGCTTTTGATACTCAAAGCAATTATTTGATTTTGGTTGCTATTTGCCTTTCGATGATTCTGGGTACCTTCTTAATTTCTTTAATTGTCATTCCTTTCCGAAATGCGATTAGCAAAATTTATGCTAAGAAAGTTCCGTCCACCGAAGATAGAACAATCGAAAAGAATTTAAAGGCTACGATTGAAATTCCAATCGTTGATATGAAGAAGATTGAAGAATTCGATCGCAACACGAAAATCAATGATTCTCTTGATAAAAAAAGCGAGTTAACAAATGAACCCGAAGAACCTATCTTAAATGAAGAAGAAGTCAGTAGCGATTCCCAAAAAGACGAAATAAAGAAGAAGGCTCCGAAAAACAAAAACGTCTCAATAAAAATTGAACATGTTTCCGCTTATTCAGAAGAACGCGAAGAAGCCGAAGAACGAGCTTTAATTGAATCTGATAAGCGCTCAGGATATTTAGGTCGCCCTCGCGTCTACCACATTTCAAAGCAAAAAAACGCGAACAAGTGGCAAGTAAAATTAGCGACAGGTCAACGAGCGATTCGAACCTTCCTCACTCAGCAAGAAGCAATCGATTACGCCAAAAACCTTGTTCGTAAAAACGGCGGTTCAATCCGCGTTCATTCAGTAAAAGGAAAATTACGTAAAGAATAAAGATGCGAAAAACAATCATTGCATTAGCGACGCCTCCTTTAAAATCAGCTCTCGCCGTCATTCGTGTTTCTGGAGACGAGGCTTTCAATATCACCGATTCTTTGTTTAACAAAAAGATATCAACTGTCAAAAGCCGTTCTTCTTTTGTTGGGAAAATCTCTGACAAACACGGAATGGTTATAGATGAAGTTGTCCTTTTGGCTTATCCAGCTCCACGTTCGATGACTGGCGAAAATGTCGTAGAAATTTTTTGTCACGGTAACCCTTTGATCGCTGACGACATTATCAAAGCTTATTTGGAAAACGGGGCGATATATGCAACTAGAGGTGAATTTACTGAGAGGGCGTTCTTGAATGGTAAGGTGGATTTGATTGAGGCTGAAGCTGTAAACGATTTAATCAATTCAACAACGCGGGAAGCGCGCGCTTTGTCTTTAAAGTCGTTATCAGGCCAAGCTTCAACTCTCGTCATTAATTTAAAAAACCAATTAGGTAAATTAATAGGTCTTATTGAGACGAATATCGATTACCCGGAATATGACGATGTCGAAGAAGCCAACCAAGAGCTTATTAAGAAGGAAGTAAAACCATTACAAAAGCAAATAGAAAAAATATTAAGTTCAGGAACGGAAGCGCGTTTCGTTCATGAAGGCATCAAGGTTGCGTTAATCGGGAAACCTAATGTCGGAAAGTCTTCATTATTAAATGCTCTTGTTAAAAAGGATAAAGCGTTAGTCAGCGCGATTCCCGGAACGACGCGCGATATTGTTGAGGGCGACGTCTTTTATGACGGGTTGATGTTTCATTTTTATGATACGGCCGGTCTTCATGAAAGTTCGGATTTTTTAGAAGGACTAGGAATTAAAAAAACGCAAGAAATCGTATCAGAAGCAGACGTTTTGCTGTGGATAAAGGAAAGTGAGGATAAAGATGAACCGTTGCCGGTGCAAAAGAAACAAGATCAAATTTTGATAGTCGTTTACAATAAAGACGATTTAAAAACGCCGCCGAATAACGAACTCCATACATCTGCCTTAAAAGGTGAAGTCGAGAATGTTTTAAAGGCCATTCGCGATAAGGCTATAACTTCTGAGCAAACGTTTTCGCTTCCATCTTTAGCCAATAAAAGGCAGTTATCGCTTTTAGGCAGAATAAATAGCGATTTGAAACAAGCGTTAGAAGATAATGAAGAAGGCGCCCCGCTGGATTTAATTTCCGCCTCTCTTCTTTCGGCCTATCAAGGATTAAAAGCGCTGGTGGGCGAAGAAGTTTCAAGCGATCTCGAAGATGAAGTCTTCGGCAATTTTTGTGTAGGAAAATGATATGAGAAGGCTTGTTGATACACACATGCATTTAAATGACGAGGCTCTCTATGAAAATCGAGCAGAAATTGTAAAAAGAGCCCGTGAGGCTGGCGTGATTTTTATGCTCACAGTGGGGTGGAATTTAAAATCATCTGAGATGGCTATTGAGATTGCGCAGGAATTTCCCGAAATTTATGCCGCGGTCGGAATTCATCCAGAAAACGTCAAAGAATATTCTATAGACAACATCGACTCAGTTATTCAACGACTAAGAACCTTGGCTACATGCGAAAAGGTTTTAGCAATCGGTGAAATTGGCTTAGATTATCACTGGGAAAAAGACGAGGAGACAAAAAAACTCCAAAAGCAGTTTTTTATTTCGCAAATTGAATTAGCCAATGAATTAGGACTTCCGCTCTCGATTCACGCCCGCGATGCCTTAAATGATACTTTGGAGATTTTAAAAACTTATCGGCCAAACCACGGGGCTGTTCTTCATTGCTATAGCGGATCACCTGAAATGGTTAAAGAATTCTCCAAATTAGACTTATATTTCGGTTTTGATGGTCCACTTTGTTATAAAAAGGCAGTGGCTCCTAAAGAGTCCTTAAAAACCGCGAGCCTCAATCGTATTTTAAGCGAGACCGATAGTCCGTATCTTTCGCCTAATTGGCAGAGAGTCAATGAGCCGAACGCGGTTATGCATATTGCGGATAAAATGGGGGAATTGCTTGGAAAAAGCTCTTCTGAAATCGATGCAATATTGGTAAAAAATACTGAGAATTTTTTTCACGTGAAACTATGAATATGAAAAACAAAAGCCCGATTATTGTTGTAGAAGGAAAGACTGACGCTGCTATTATTTCATCTTTGTATAAGTGCGATGTTGTGATTACCAACGGATCGGCAGTTTCACGTGAAACAATAGACTATTTAAAAAGGGCTTCTTTGTCGCATGAAATAATCGTTTTTACCGATCCTGACTCGCCAGGCGAAAGGATTAGGAGTATCATCGATCAAAATGTCGATAACGTTAAGCACGCCTTTATTGAAAAAAAGAAAGCAATCAAAAAGCATAAAGTAGGCGTGGCGGAAGCCAGCCCTCAAGCGATTGTTGAGGCTTTGGAACATTTAATTCCGAACTACACGTCTTCCAATGGTTCTTTATCGTTGACGGATGTTGAAAAGCTTGGCCTTTCAGGTTCTGACAATGCGGTTGATTTAAGGAATTTTGTTGCGGATTATTTTCATATAGGACATGTAAACTGCAAAACTTTTTTGAAGCGGCTCAATGCGCTTGGTGTGACAAAAGATGATTTGGAGAAGGTAATAAATGGACGCGAATAAATATTTTGAAGAGATTGCAACCTATTACTATTACGCTAAAAAAGAAGTTGGGCAAAACTTCTTAATTAATCAATCTGTAGCTAAAAGAATAATTGATTTTTTGGAAGTTAAAGAAGGCGATAATGTGCTTGAAATTGGTTCTGGCGCTGGTTCGTTAACATACTTTCTGAAAGATGCAAATGGCGAGAAAACCGCAATTGATATCGACCCCGGATTGGTTGTCAAATTGCAAAACGATTTTCGAAGCGACGATATAAAGATAATTCAAGAGAATGCTTTGAAAATCAACATGGATGATTTTGATTTGATTGTAGGAAACCTCCCCTATTACATCACATCTTCGATTATTGAGAGAATCGCCTTGGAGACTCCGCGACTTAGACGGGCTGTTTTGATGGTTCAAAAAGAAGCAGCGGCTAGAATTTTATCCGGCCCTAAATCTAAAGATTACGGAGCTTTAAATGTCATTTTATCTCTCCGTTTTAGATCTAAACGGCTTTTAAATGTAGACCGTCAGCAATTTATTCCGGTTCCGAACGTGGAATCGACCGTTTTAGAGATGGACGCGAATGATATTGATACAAAAAAACTTAAAGATGTTTATTTAATCGCAAAGCAACTTTTTCTTCACAGAAGAAAAAACATTTTAAGCAATTTAATGACGATTATAAAATCGCGCGATACTGCAAGCGATCTTTTGTTTAAGGCTAACATTGCTTTAAATGCTCGTCCGGAAGAAATTGAGGCCGAAAAGTTTCTTGAATTAACAAACTTGATTGCAAGAGAAATAGAGCCTAGTAAAATGGCTTAGTCAAATATGTTTTTCCGTAGTAGTTCGATCTTGGTTCGTTCACACGCTAAAATAAACGTCAGTTTGCGTGTCCTTGGTAAAAATACGGCAGATTATCACCTTCTCGAAATGTTTAATGTTCCGTTGGAACTGCATGATGCGTTAGAAATTGATATGGCGCCAGATTCTGACGAATCGTTCATAACTGTAGATGACATAGCGCTCAAGCACCATATGCGCGCTAATATATGCACTAAAGCATTGAACGCTATGCGCGAAAGATTTAACTTTCGTGAACATTTTATGATTAAAATTCATAAAGAAATTCCGTTTGCGGCCGGATTAGGCGGCGGATCCAGTAATGCTGCAGCCTTGATGAGAGGAATTGTTGATCTTCTACATTTAAACACGAATGTAGAAGAACTTATGAATATCGGTAAAGACATCGGGGCAGACGTTCCGTTTTTCCTTATGAACAAACCGGCCATTGTCAAAGGGATTGGGGAAATAGTTTTGCCAGTTAACTGTCAAAAAACATATTTTTGCCTTCTTATAAAACCAGATGATGGATTAGCTACTAAAGATGTTTTTGAGAAATATGACCAAATTGGATTGGAAACGCATGATTCTAACGTTCAAGACATTGCGGAGGCTTTTAAAGAAGGCAGATTGAATGATTTGTCCGTTCTTAGAATCAACGATTTAGAAAAGCCGGCCATCTCTCTTTTGCCGGAGATTCAAAATCTCATTGATTCTCTTCAAGAGGAAAAGGTCCCTGTTGTCGGAATGACAGGATCCGGTTCGACGGTTTTTGCTCTTTTTGAGAACTTTAAAACCGCCAAAGAAATTGCTAAAAAATATATAAGAACTGATAAATATACAGTGTTTTTAACAAGAACAATGATGTAGAAGGAAGGGGAAATATGAAACGTTACGCTGTAATTTTGGCCGCCGGAAAAGGCAGCCGCATGAAATCTCAAGACGAGAATATATCGAAGATTTCTTTTCCTATTTTAGGAGTGCCGCTTGTCCGTTATGTGATTGAAAGCCTTTTACCGCTTAATTTCGAACATCTGATTGCGGTTATCGGGCACGGCGGGAAAACATCAGAAGCTATCGTCAAAGATTACTGTGAAGTTGTTTGGCAAAGGGAACAAAAAGGCGCCGGACATGCAGTCATGATGACAGCCCCCATCCTTAAAGATTTAAAAGGCGAGACGTTGATTACTTGCGGAGACACGCCGCTCATGACTGACGAAACCATGCGTGGTCTCATAGAGACGCATGAAGCAAACCATAATGATTTAACGATTATGACAATGGTTCTCGATAATCCTTATGGTTACGGACGAATCGTTAAAGATGACCAAGGAAATGTTTTGCGAATTTGCGAGCAAAAAGATACGACCGATTTAGAGAAAGACATAAAAGAAGTGAATGCTGGCGTCTATGTTTTTGATAACGAAGAACTCTTTGAATCATTAGGACACCTAACCACCAATAACGCAGCGGGTGAATATTATTTAACGGACGTTATTGGTCTATTCGTTAAAAAAGGATTAAAAGTCGGCACCCATGTTGTATCTGATATTCAAGAAACGCTTGGCGTGAACGATCGTTCTCAATTAGCGGAAGCGGCACATATTTTAAAAAGGCGCATCAACCGCAAGCACATGCTCAACGGCGTCAGCATCGAGGATCCCGAAAACACCTACATTGCTCCAAATGTAACAATAGGCCCAGATACAATAATTAAGCCAGGCACGCATATTTATGGTGAAACGACGATTGGAATTGGGAATGTCTTAGGCCCAGATACATATTTAGAAAATGTAAGTGTGGGTAATCATAACATTATTGCCTATTCGCATTTAGTTGATACGGTCGTTCATAATAGGACAACTTTAGGTCCCTTCTTGCGAACAAGAGGACACGTTGAAATTATGGACGAGGCGCATATTGGAAATTTCAACGAGTTAAAGGCTACGAAATTTGGAACAAAAGCGAAATGTGCGCATTTATCTTACCTTGGCGATGCAGAAATTGGAGAAGCCGTTAACGTTGGATGTGGAACGATAACCGCTAATTATGACGGAATCAATAAGCACCACACATCAATTGGCGAGAATTCATTTATCGGCTGCGGGACAACGCTTGTTGCCCCTGTAACGATAGAAAAAGACTCGTTCATTGCTGCTGGCTCGACAATCACCGAAAATTTAGAAAAGGGCGATTTTGCAATCGCTCGTGCAAGACAAGTTACTAAAAAGAACTACGCTAGAAAAATTTTAGATAAAGCGGCCAAAAAATAATTTATTGAAATTTTTCTAATAGGTGGTAACTAATTGTTCATGAATTGGACATTTGTTTTAGGACACAATATTTATATAGACTCAACGTTAGTTGGCTATGTTGGCAGCAATCATTTAGGTGATGGAATTATTTATATAAATGGCAAGAAGTTCGCAGACCTTACTTCCGACGGAGAAATCTATTTTAAAGAAAAACAGGTCGGATATATAAATGATGAAGGCGAATTAATTTTGAACGGGAGAGTTGTTGGCGAAATCGACGCATCTTCTGATCTCCATTTTTTCGGCAATCGTCTTAAAGGCTAATGGACTATTATGTTGTAAATTGTCTTTTGATATTGTAAATACAATGTATATACAAACATTAATTAAAAATATACAATGTGTATATAATATGAAGACAGTTGTGAATATTCGAGTTGACGAGGAAGTCAAAGAACAAGCAGAGATAATCTTGGAAGATCTGGGGCTTAATCTAAGCTCAGGAATCAATCTCTTTTTGAAAGCCCTTGTTAGGCATAAAGGAATACCTTTTTCACTTGTTTCCGACATTAAGGATGCCAAAGTGATATCTGAAAGAAAAACGGAAGAGATTTCCGATTCTTCCTTTGAAGAAGAAACAATTTCTTTGGAAGAAGCTTTTAAGAAAATCTAATGAACCTTGTTGATTGTTATCTAGACGCTATAAGGATGATTTTAGAGGCCGATCCAGACCTAAATTTTTATGCAAAAGGCGCGAATAAAAGTAGCAGCCTGCTCTTTTTAGAAAAGGTTTATCGAGGTTTAAGGAATTTATTTTCGCCCAACCGCAAAATTGACGACACTTATTTCTTGTTAGAGAAGGAAATTTTAAATTACGAAAAAACTAAAAAAGGAGTAGTGAAAATCGAAAGTTTGCCACAGACTAGAATTCCTCGTTTAGCTTTATTTTTCGGTGACTTCACGCGCGTTGAGGCTGACGCGATCGTAAATGAAGCCAGCGAGGATTTAACGGGATGCTATGTTCCTGGGCATAATTGCATTGACAATCAAATTCATTCCGGTGCCGGTCTTGCTTGTCGTTTTGCTTGTTACCATGAATTCACGCTTAAAAACATAAAGGGATATCCGTCTTTTGTAGGCGTAAGTAAAGGATATAACCTCGCGAACAGATTCATCATTCATGCTGTTACGCCTAAAAGCGGTCGTCGTCCAACAGATCATGAGATAACACTCTTGATGAAAACTTATAAACGCGTGTTTTTGGCCGCAAGAAAAATCAAAGCCCGCTCTTTAGTGCTGCCTCTTATCGGATTGGAGGAAAATTTTTTCTCACCGAAGGAAGTTATTTCCATTGCGATAGATTCCGCTATCGACGCCATTTATCAAATGGATAATAATCTTATTGTTGCTATCGCGACCGATAACCAAGAAATATATGAAAAATGCTACAAGATGCTGGAGGATGATTAAATGTTTAAGTGGCGAAAAAAAGAAGAAATCGATAAACGGAAAAACGCTTTAGAGGCTATCGAAGAAGAAAGAACCAAAGGTTCAAAAGCGAAAGCGATGGACATGTTGGAACGCGCTTATCGTGCCAGAATCATTACTCCTTTAGATTATGAAAACGAACGAAATTTATTGATGAAAGAAATGCAATAAAAAAGCTCCGTATATGCGGAGCTTTTATTTATTTCCGATGAGATTACTTGCCGGCTTTTTCGCGCTCATGCTTGATGTTAGCTTGAGCAGCGGCTAGACGAGCAAGCGGGACACGGAATGGTGAGCAGGAAACATAATCAAGTCCGACTTTATCGTAGAACTCAATCGAAGCGGCATCGCCTCCAGTTTCACCGCAAACGCCGACTGTTAAGTCTTTCTTTGTCGCCCGACCACGATCGAAAGCCATCTTTACGAGTTCGCCAACGCCTTCTTGATCGACGGTTTGGAATGGATCGAACTCATAGATCTTTTTGTCATAATAGAACGGCAAGAATTGACCGGAATCATCACGGCTGAAGCCCATTGTTAATTGGGTTAAGTCGTTAGTGCCGAATGAGAAGAATTCAGCTTCTTTGGCAATATCGCCGGCTCTAATGCAAGCTCTTGGGATTTCAATCATTGTACCGACGTGATAACGGAGAGTGTGCTTGGCTTTAGCCATTTCTCCTTCAACAGCGGATACGACGATTTCTTTGGCAAACTTGAATTCTTTAAGTTCGCCAGAAAGCGGAATCATAATCTCTGGTTCGATGTCATGTCCGAGATCGTGGCTGGCTTTTAAAGCAGCTTGGATAATAGCAGTGGCCTGCATCTTATAGATCTCTGGATAGGCAACGCAGAGACGGACGCCGCGGAAGCCCATCATCGGGTTGGCTTGGTGCAACTGATTAATTCTGTCTTTGACTTTTTGTTCCGTGACATTCAATTGTTTGGCAATCGCTTTGATTTTTTCTTCTTCGTGAATGTCTGGTAAGAATTCATGAAGCGGTGGATCTAAAAGACGGATGCAAACGTGGCTATCAGGATTGGCCATATACATGGCATAGAAGTCACTGACTTGATACGGCCGAAGTCTCTCGAGAGCTTCTTCCCGCATTTCGGTTGTGTCAGAGAGAATCATCGCGCGCATGTTGAGGATGCGATCATCAGCGAAGAACATCCGTTCAGTGCGGCATAAACCGATGCCTTCAGCGCCGAATTTACGAGCATTTTGTGCATCGAGCGGCGTATTGCAGTTTGCCCGGATCTTGAGACGGCGATATTTATCGGCCCAACCCATGATACGGCCGAAGTCGCCGCTTAAATCAGCATCCATCGTTTTGATGGCGCCTTCATAAACAAAACCGGTGTTACCATCGACAGAAAGAACATCTTTTTCAGTGTAGACTTTGCCTTTAATCGTCATTGTCTTCTTTTCTTCGTCGATGATGGCGTCTGTACAACCAGCAGTGCAGCATTTGCCCATTGAACGCGCAACGACAGCGGCGTGTGAAGTCATACCGCCACGAGCGGTGATGATGGCTTCAGCGTTCACCATACCGATGATATCTTCTGGCGAAGTTTCGGCACGGCAAAGGATAACTTTCCGTCCAGCATCGTGTTCGGCTTTCGCTTCTTCGGCTGTGAAGACTAAGTGTCCGGTTCCAGCACCAGGAGAGGCCGGAAGACCCGTTAAAACTGGGCTGTGTTTCTTTAAATCATCTGGATCGAATGTCGGGTGCAACAAATCGTTGAGAGCTTTAGGTTCAACTCTTAAGCAAGCTTCCTTCTCATCGATTAAACCTTCATCCACTAAATCACAAGCAATCTTAACGGCCGCTCTTGCAGTTCTTTTGCCATTACGAGTCTGCAAGAAGTAAAGCGTGCCTTTCTCGATTGTGTATTCCATATCTTGCATGTCTTTGAAGTAATTCTCCATGCGAGTGATGGTTTCAATGAATTGTTTATAAACATCAGGCATCCGCTTCGCTAATTCATCGATATGGAGCGGTGTACGGATACCGGCAACAACGTCTTCACCTTGAGCGTTCGGAAGGAATTCGGCATAAATCTTTTTCTCGCCGGTTGAAGGATTACGGGAGAAAGCAACACCAGTTCCGCAATCTTCGCCCATGTTGCCGAAGACCATCGATTGAACGTTGACAGCGGTGCCCCATTCATATGGAATGCCATTCATTTGACGATAGACGTTGGCGCGTGGGTTGTCCCAAGAACGGAAAACGGCCGCGACAGCCTCTCTCAATTGAACGTATGGATCAGATGGGAAGTCTTCGCCGAAAACTTTCTTGTAATATTCCTTGTATTCTTTGACCAAGACTTTCAATTGTTCGGCCGTGACTTCGGTATCCAATTTATAACCATTTTTCTCTTTGAGTTCATCGAGCATCCGGTCCATGTCGGTCCGCGGATGGCCTTTTGCAATATTTGTGAACATCAAGATGAAACGACGATAGGAATCGTAAGCGAAACGTTCGTTGCTAGAAGCTTTCGCTAACGCTTCAACAGTCACATCGTTAAGACCTAAATTGAGGATAGTATCCATCATGCCTGGCATTGACATTCTTGCGCCAGAACGGACAGAAACCAATAAAGGTAAACCGGTTCCGCCAAACTCTTTTCCTGTTTGTTTTTCAATGCCGTGAATGTGGGCCACGATATCGTTCCACACATAATCCGGAATTTGCTTTCCAGATTCGTAGTAAAGAGTGCAAGCTTCGGTTGTGACAGTAAATCCCGGTGGAATGTTGATTCCAGCGGCGGTCATTTCACAAAGACCAGCACCTTTTCCGCCTAAGATGTCCTTGCCTAAATGAGCGGCATGACCTTCTTGGAAGGAATAGACATATTTCTTGTCTGCCATTTTGTCCTCCTATGACAATAATTACATCAACGAGCCTATAGAATAAGCCCAACGCTGAAACTATAACACGAGATGGCTTTCCTTTAAAAGGAAAGAAAGAAGAGTTGATTCTTTTCAACTTTGATATAATCACTATGAGGTTTTTTATGGAGACGAAACTAGAACCATTGCTTCTGACGATTGACTTTGGCACGCAGAGCGTCAGAACTTCCGTTTATAACAAACAAGGAGAAGTTTTAGCTCAAGAAAAAGAGAAGTATCAACCGCCTTATTTTTCTCTTTTACCAAATTATGCGGAACAAGATCCGCATCTTTATTACGAGTCGCTTTGCCGCTGCCTTAAAAGATTGACGAGTGTTAACGCAAGCTTAATGCCAAATTTAAAAGCGTTGACGCTCACTTGTTTCCGCGATAGCGCTGTAATTCTTGATAAGGATAACAAAGTCATTAGACCAACGATTCTTTGGATTGACCAGAGGACAGCAGAGTGTAAAAAGCCGCTACCTTGGTATCATCGCTTCATGTTTTGGATTGTTGGCATGGGCAATACGGTCACCTTTAATCGACAACGTTCGGTTGCAAATTGGATACAAGAGAACGAACCGGAAAATTGGGCTAAAACCAATAAATATATTTCAATTTCCACATATTTTAATTGGTTATTGACTGGCTCTATGCGCGATAGTGCTTCTAATTACGCCGGACATTATCCAATCAATTTCCGCCATCGGGCTTGGTATAAAAATCCTGAAAAACACTTCAAAGGACAGATTTTCGGAATTAAAGCTTCAATGCTTCCAGAGCTCGTGAAAGAAGGGGATCTTATTGGAAACATCAATGAAGCGGCTGCATCGGAAACAGGCCTCCCTATAGGCCTTCCGCTTTATGCAACCGGGTCTGATAAGTCATGCGAAACATTAGGTCTTGGCGTTTTAGACGATCAAACAGCGGCTATTTCTTACGGCACAGCGTCTACCGTTGAAACGACACGCACTAAATACACATCATCCGAGCCGTTTTTGCCGGGATATTCTTCTTGTATACCCGGATATTACAACATGGACATTCAAGTTTATCGCGGTTATTGGATGATTAACTGGTTTTTGAAGGAATTTGGTGGCAAAGAAGTGAACGATATCATCATTTCTGATGTTTCTGCTGATGATTTCAACCGCAAATTGTCACTTGTCCCTCCCGGATCTGACGGATTGGTTTTACAACCGTACTGGGGTCCAGGATTAGCGAGACCGCTAGCCAAGGGTGCGATTATCGGTTTCAGCGATTCGATTACGCAGGAACATTTTTACCGCGCGATTATCGAAGGAATCGCTTACGCTTTACGTGAAGGGCTTGAACACTTTGAAAAGAAAATTCATCACTACATTCCGCGTATCAGAATCGCTGGCGGCGGTTCTCAATCTTCTGAGATTTGTCAGATTACGGCTGATATCATGGGGCGCGAGGTTCAGCGCGTTCAAACATGTGAAACTTCTTCCTTAGGAGCAGCTATCGCCGGATTTTTAGCAATCGGAGAATTTAAAACTCCAAAGGAAGCGGTTGAAGCGATGGTGCATCCACAGGATGTTTTTAAGCCTGTCGAAACCGCTCATCGCAAATATGATTATTTATACACTCGCGCTTACGAGAAGATGTATCCGCGCCTTAAAGGCATCTATCGCGATATTAAGAATTACAACAAAGAAATGGAAAAAGAAGCGCGTTTTGAAAAGTTTTTTGGCAAGTAATCAACTGCAAATTAACGGAAAATGCGCATGATTGTTTCTGAAGAGAGAGAAACATCGATATTGTCGCGTTCATAAAGACGCCGGTACGTGGCGCCTGACACGAAATCAAAAAACAAAAGAGCAATTTCTTCAACTTTTCCTTTTCGAATTTCTTCGCGTTGCATAGCTTGATTTATGAGGGTGCAAATCGAAGCGAAGACGTCTTCGTTGAATAATTTCTTCGGCGCTTGTTTGCTGGCGTAACGAGAAATAGAGGTCAAGCGCGAAAAGTAGAGCATTTCAATCGGAGCTTTTGAAATTTTAATGCAATAATCGGCGATCAATTTCAATCCTCTGATTCCTTCAAGCGCCAAAGCTTCGTGAATCGGCATCACATATTCCGGATACGTCTCATCACGCCATTTTAAAACTGCTTTCAAGACATCGTTTCGGTTTCGAAAATAATGATAAAAAAGCCCATGTGAGCATTCACAAGCTTTAGTGATGTCGTCGATTGTGACATTATCGAAACCGCGGATTGCAAAAAGGCGGAGAGCTTCACTGAGAATCTTTTGTTTCCGTTCATCTCTTAGAACAGCGTTTTGCTCTTTTGATCGTGGCATCTTTTCACTCCTTAAATTATCAATAAGAAAAAGAAAGTTGCTTGTCAATCGTCAATCTTTTTGTCCTTCAGCAAAGAGGCATACTTTTTTGAAAAGTATCTTTGCTCTTTTTCCGCGAAAGAAGCATGATAAACTTTGTTAGATTATGGATACATTGATTCTTTATCGTTCAAAAATGGGAAGCACCAAAAAATACGCGGAGGATATTGCCTCTCGTGTCGGGGCTGATGTGATGCCTCTGAAACGGCGTTTTCCCAAAAACAAAATAAAAGACTATGACATTATTGTTTTTGGCGGGTGGATTATGGGTGGCAACATCCAAGGTCTCAACGACTTTCTAAGTTATTATGATTTGATGAAAGACAAAGAAGTTATTGTTTTTGCTTGCGGTTTGGCTCTTCCGACACAATCAGGACGCAATGACTTGATTGAAAAAAACGTCTTGGATTTATACCATGTGCGCTTTTATCAATTCCGCGGAAATTTTAATTTGAAGAAACTGCACTTTCCTTATTCTTGGCTCATCAAGCATTCATTGGACGCTTTGTTGAAAGAAGAGCGACCCGGTACTGACGTAAATTACGTGAACGAACTTTTATCGCGTTCTGTTGAAGTTTACGACCAAAATAAAGTCGATAAAGTTTGTTCAGTAATCGAGACGTTACGTCTCCGCAAGAAAAGCGAAACAAATTCATCAAAAGAAGATTAGAATATGAAGGTTATTGTTGGACTAGGGAACCCGGGACCGGAATATATAAAGACGCGTCATAACTCAGGATTTTTAGCCGTTGAGGCTCTAGCTTCCAAACTTGGCGTGGGTTTTGACCGTAGAGGCTTTGAAGCTGAATATACAATTATTAAAAACGCTGACCTTTTGGAGCCAATCGCTCTTTTGAAGCCGCAGACTTTCATGAACAAGAGCGGAACCGCAGTCAGCCTTTTTCTGAATTATTTCCATTTATCTGCAGATGATTTATTAGTTGTTTATGACGAGATGGCTCTCGAACCAGGCTCTATTCGTCTTAAACCAGGTGGATCAAGCGCCGGGCATAAAGGAATTCAAGACATCATTGAGAAAACGCATACTGATAAAATCGCGCGCTTAAAAATTGGCATCGGAGAGCCTCCACACAAAGACGCTGTCTCCTTTGTTTTAGGAACTCCGAGCGGGGAAGAAAAAAATAAGTGGCAAAACGGAATCATTAGAGCCGTCGATGCGCTAGAAGACATCATTCACCATGATTTTTCTCACGCGATGAATATTTATAACAAAAAGGAGTCATAACGCTTTGGAAAAGCTGTTCTCTCTTTTAACTCAAAAATTTAGAACCAAAAATTTTGCGGAAGCTTCTAACGTCTTCACCGATCCGATTATCGGGGCTTCTCTTTTAACAATCACCTCTTTTATTAATGAAAGAAAAGATTGTGCCTTAATTGCTCCCAATCAATATGCCGCTCAACGGATATATGAATTTCTATTAAGCTTTTTAAAAGAGGAAGAGATTGCTTTTTTTCCTTCTGATGAACTCTTACGCGCTGAATCATTGGCATCTAGTTCTGAGCTTTTGGCGCAGAGGCTATATGCGCTCGGAATTCTTTTGAAGCCACAGCCGAAGATTTTGATTACGCATCCAAGCGCCTTGCTTCGCTTTTTGCCGGATCCCGCGCTTTTTAAAGAATCTCTCATCGAAGTGAAAAAAGGCGAAAGAATCTCTCTTTCAAATTTCAAGAAACGTTTGAGTACGCTTGGTTACCGTCGTGTCGATAAAATCGATCAAAGCCTTCAATATGCCGCTCGCGGCGATGTTGTTGACGTTTTCTCGGTCAATAGCTTAAACCCTTGCCGCATTGAATTTTTTGGCGATGAAATTGATTCTCTCCGTGAATTCGACATTGCAACGCAGGCATCATTAAAGCAACTTGAATCTCTTCAAATTTTGCCAGCTCACGAATTCCTTTTAAAAGAAGAAGAAAAAGAGAACGCTAGAAAGAAAATCGAAGAACTCCTTCTTGAGGATAAAAAGCGCTTGCCGGAAGAAAGATACGAGATTCTCAAGGATAACGTTGAACGTGAATGCGAAGATTTTTTGCAAGGCAGTTTCTCTTCCTTCAGTTATAAATTTTTCTCTTTATTGCGTGATTCTCACGCTTCTGTCTTAGACTATTTCAAGCCGCGTTTCATATATATCACTGATCAAGAAGGGTTCGACGGAGGCGTTAATTTGCTTCTTAAAGAAGCGCACGACTATTATTATGAACTCTATAGCGAGGGCAAATTGCCATCTAAAGCTCGTCATTATTTAGACCTTAACGAAGTATTTGCAGGACGTAAGAAAATCATTCATGGCCATCGTTATCGCGATGACTCAATTGATTTTGAGCTGAATGTACGTCCGGCGATTTCCTACAGTCATTCTTTAGATGGTTTAACGGACACCTTAAATGTTTATCGAAAAACGCAAACGCGCGTACTTTTGACGTTGCCGGATCTCCGTCAACGCAGTCTCATAGAAGAAGAATTAAAAGAACAAAAAATTTCTTACGTCGACCTTAAAAGCGACGAAATTCCTCCAAGCGATCAAATCGGGATCAACAATTTAAATTTGGTTGAGGGTTTTGAATTACCGGACGAAAAATTAGTCGTTTTGTCTCCTAAGGAAATCTTTGGTCAGAAAAGCCACAAATCACGTTTTTCATCTCGCTTTCAAAACGCAACTATTTTAAGAACATATGAAGATTTAAAAGTTGGAGACTACGTCGTTCATGAATATAACGGCATCGGACAATATCTCGGGATTAAGGATATTGAATCTGAAGGCATTCATCGCGATTATCTTGAAATCGTTTATGCAAATGAAGAAAAACTCTTCGTGCCTTTAGAGCAATTCCGCTTGATTCGGAAATATGCTGGACGTGAAGGGGCGAGCCCTCGACTCTCGCATCTTTTCAGCGGTGAATGGGACAAACGCAAAAAGCAAATCAAGGAACGCGTGAACGAATTAGCAGATCGTCTCCTCGTTTTATACCGTGACCGTGTAAAAATTCCAGGTTATGCCTTTCCTGAGGAGGATTTGGAGGATCAAAAGTTTGCCTCCGCTTTTCCTTATGAATTAACTCCCGATCAAATGTCTTCGTGGGAAGAGATTAAGAAAGACATGGAAAAACCCGAGATTATGGATCGTCTCCTTTGTGGCGATGTCGGGTTTGGAAAAACCGAGATAGCTTTCCGAGCCGCTTTCAAAGCCCTCAAGGTTGGAAAACAAGTAGCGCTTCTTTGCCCGACAACTCTTTTAGCACGGCAGCATTTTTTGGTAGCTAAGGAGAGATTTCGCAATTTTCCGATGAAGATTGCAATGTTTTCGCGTCTTTTGTCTCCGAAAGAAATAGAGGAAGAAAAAGAGGAATTAGCGGCGGGGAAGATTGATTTTGCAATCGGAACGCACGCTCTTTTGGCTAAGGATCTTAAATTTCGTGATTTAGGGCTATTGATCGTTGACGAAGAGCAGCGTTTCGGCGTCGAACAAAAAGAAAAAATTAAGGAATTGGCGCGTAATGTTGATGTTTTAACTTTGAGCGCGACGCCGATTCCGCGGACATTACAGATGTCACTAGTAGGGTTAAGACCGCTTTCAGAAATCAATACTGCTCCGAAAACGCGGATGCCTGTTCAAACATATGTAGCGCCCTATAAAGAGAAAGTTGTGGCTGAACTTCTTTCGCGCGAACTTGCAAGAGGAGGCCAGGCCTTTTACGTTTATAACAAAGTGGCGAGCATTTATAGCGTAGCGCATCGTCTTTCTTCGCTACTACCGGAAGCGCGCTTTTCTGTCGTGCATGGACAAATGGCAAAAGAAGAAATTGAAGATGCGATGAATGATTTTTATGACGGCAAGACGGATGTTTTAGTCGCGACGTCAATCGTAGAAAACGGGATTGATATTCCGAACGCTAATCTTTTGATCGTCGAAGATGCTGACGCTTTCGGTCTTTCTCAACTCTATCAAATTAAAGGACGCGTCGGGCGAGGGGATCGAGTAGCTTATGCTTACCTTTTTTATCGTCCGGGGAAAGAATTGAACGAAGAGGCGAGGAAACGGCTAGAAGCGATTCAAGAATTTACGGAATTAGGAAGCGGATACAAGATTGCTCAGCGCGATTTAATGATCAGAGGCGCAGGCGATATCCTCGGTCCAGAACAAGCCGGTTTCATCGACTCAATAGGACTCGATCTCTATTTAAAAATGCTCAACGAAGCCGTTGAAGAAAGAAAAACCGGCGCTGCAAACGAAAAGCCACCGCGGCCCGTCAAGGTTTTCAAAATCAACGCCTATATCCCCGACTCCTATGCTTCTAATGAAGAAAAGGTTGAAATATATCAAGAAATTGAGAACGCTAAAGATTCTGACTATTTAAAAGAATATGCCAAGCATTTAAAAGATATGCACGGCCCTCTCCCGCAAGAAGTGCAAAAGCTTTTCAAAAAGAGAGACATTGATCTTCTTTTGGACAATGAAGAATTTGCAAGCATTGAAGACCGTGAAGAAATATTGGATTTGCTTTTATCATCTTCATTTTCGCGCGTGAGCGGCATCGGAGCGCGTCTTTTTAAAGCTTTAGAACAATATTTGCCGCTTTTAAAAGTTTCTTTTCTCAATCGACAAGTCAGGATTCAAATCACAAAGAGGCCAGAAATTTGGCTCGATGATTTATTGGCGGTGTTAAAGACCATCCATCTTACATATCGCCACTCATTGTCTCACGCTTAATGTGCTATATTTTAAGAAATGAGGCTTGATAAATTTTTGAAAGTCTCACGTCTTATTAAGAGGCGCGAGACCGCAAAGAAGTTAGTGGAGACGGGAGGCGTGATCTTAAACGGAAAGGTGGCGAAACCCGCAAGCGACGTGAAAGCGGGCGATATGATTATTCTAAAAATTGCCACACAAGAGATCCGTTTGAAAGTCGCTATGGAGAAGGCCTACGCTTCAAAGGAAAACGCTAAAGATATGTACATTCTTATAGAAACAAAAGGAGGGACGACCGATGCTGGACTATAAATTCGGACCAAATAACACCTATCTTGTCGCTTGTAGTTATGGGCCGGACTCGATGGCTTTGCTTGATATGATGCGGAAGGCTGGCGTCAGTCCTATTGTTTGTTATGTTAATTACCATGCGGGAACTTTGAGCGAGGAAAGCGAAGAAATGCTCCGCCATTATTGTTTGCAAAAACGTTTGGTCCTTGAAGTTTGCGATACTACTCAAGTTGAACAAAAAGGACGCGACAAGAATTTTGGTCAATGGTCGCGCGAAGTCCGTTATAATTTTTTCCAAAAGATTTATAAAAAATATAAGGCTGCCGCTATTTTTGTTTCGCACCATCAAGATGATGTGATTGAGAATTATTTGCTTCTTAAAAAGCAAGGAATTCAAGCAACCAAATATGGCTGGGAGCCGATATCGACCTTCCGTGAGATGATTGTTGTGCGTCCTCTTCTCAGTTATACACGCGATGATTTATTGGATTATTGCCAGGAGAACGGCGTTCCTTTTTCTTTAGACGTCTCTAAATTTGAATTAGAAAACCAAGGATCTACAATTCGAAAGGATGTTGTTTCACGTCTCAATGAGGTGGAACGCGATCAGATTCTTACACAGATGAAGAGCGAAATGAGCGAACGTCAAGAATTGGCAGAGCAGGTTTCTGAGGAAATCAAGGTTCAAGATGAATTAGAAATTCGCCCTCTTCTGGCCTTGCCTCAAGGCGTTTACGCTAAGGCGATCATTGATTTTGTAAATGCCAAATCGCCGGAGCACATAACGGTCACACCTGAATTGTTAGAAGATATTCGAAAACTTTGCACGAACCCTAAACCCATTATGTCGCTTCATGTGCAAGGAAAAGTTTCTTTCGTCAAAGAGTATGACATGTTGACTTTAGATACAGATGGTCTTGATTTACCCTACAGTTACACGATGGAAAAACCCGGAAAGTTTTCTTGCGAAGTCTTTGATTTAGATTTTTCTAACGGGGCTGAAGATCGCGGAATTAAGGCTAGCGACTACCCTTTGACAATTCGCAACGTTTTGCCGGCTGACATGATGATTTATGGCGGCTACTTGGTGCCGGTGAAGCGAATGCTTATCGCTGCCGGCACGCCAGCACGCCTTGTGCATTTGTGGCCCGTTTTCATTTCTAAAGATGGTAAAATAATTTATGTGCCACGATATCGCAAAGATTTTCGTGAGTATCATTCGCAGTCAAAGCTGACAATTCACATGAACGACGATGAACGCTAATTTGCATTATTTTAAGTGACAAATAGTTGCGTTTGCGTATTATAACTTCGACGCTTTTTAGGATTTGAGCGTCAAAGCAGTGAATAGTTTGTTGAACAGCAGATAGGAGAGTCTATGAACGATAACAATAAAGCTCCTCGCCGCAGCATGTGGTCGATGCTCTTACCCGCCATTATTATTGCAGTTATTATCTTTCTTTTCGTCTTTTTGATATTCGGGAATTCATGGAACAATACGGTGACGTGGAACGAAGGTATGCTCGACACTTATTTGGGCTACCAATTGAGTCTCCGCGATGACGGGAACGGAAACGAGGAAGAAGATATTCAGATTGTTGAAACAAACGAATCTTATTTCATTCCACAGTATAGCGAATCAACAAACAGCCGAATGGTGACTGTCTCTGGCGTTGCCTATTCAATCAATTTCGAAACAAATCGTTATTCAAGTTTTAATTTCACGGTCAATATCAATGAAAGTCATTGGAATGAGCCGTTTACAATTTTCATCCCCGCTGAAGATGGAAGCGGTCAAGTCAGAGTTGAACACGATTCTTATTCGGCCATCTTCCTCGCAAAAACCGAACAATGGAATTCCAATGCCGAAATCGTTGATCAATTCGGAAGAGCGCCAGGCTTAATTGTTAATGATGCTTTCGCGGTTTCGTGGTGGGATACGTGGGGTCCGACTCTTATTTATATTGTTCTTATCGCTGGTTTAGCGATTTTCCTCATCAGTCGCCTTTCTGGCGCGGTCAACGGCTCTAACCGTCAAGCGATGGATTTCAATAAATCGCCCGCCCGGCGCGAAGACGCTTCCAAAGTGCGTTTCAGCGATGTTGCCGGCAATGATGAAGAAAAAGCCGAAATGGTTGAGATGGTGGAATATCTCAAAGAACCGAAAAAGTATTCTAAATACGGTGCGCGCTTGCCGAAAGGCGTCCTTTTGATTGGTCCGCCCGGCACTGGTAAAACGTTATTGGCTAAAGCGGTGGCTGGTGAAGCCGGCGTTCCGTTCTATAGCATTTCCGGTTCTGATTTTGTGGAAATGTTTGTCGGCGTTGGCGCTGGACGTGTTCGCGATCTTTTCAAGAAGGCGAAGGCTACGGCTCCTTGCATCATCTTCATCGATGAAATTGACGCTGTTGGTCGACAAAGAGGTGCAGGTCTTGGCGGCGGCAATGATGAACGCGAGCAAACGCTCAATCAACTCTTAGTCGAAATGGACGGCTTTGATTACAATGCTGGCATTCTTGTAATGGCAGCTACCAACCGTGATGATGTTTTAGATCCAGCGCTTTTAAGACCTGGACGTTTCGATCGAATCATCACTGTTTCTTTGCCCGATAAAGTTGGACGCGAAGCTATTTTCCGTGTCCATGCTCGCAACAAACATATTGATCCTTCTGTTGACTTCAAGGCTTTAGCTCAAAGAACGGTCGGTTTCTCTGGTGCCGATATTGAAAATATTCTCAATGAGGCGGCAATTCTTGCTGTCCGTTTTAACAAAGAATCGATCACGATGGCGGAAATCGATGAGGCGATTGATCGCCGGATTGCCGGACCTGCCAAATCTGGACGCGGAATGTCTGAACAAGAGCGGAAGATAGATGCTTTCCATGAATCGGGTCACGCGATTATCGGCCTTGTGCTTCCGCATGCTGAAAAAGTGCAAAAAATCACAATCATTCCGCGCGGACAAACCGGCGGGCACGTTTTGATGACGCCGGAAGATGACCGTTTCCTTCTCACGAAGAAAGAATTGTTAGCGCAAATTACGGGATTGCTTGGTGGTCGTTCTTCAGAAGAAGTATTCTTCGACGATATTTCCACCGGCGCTGAAGAGGACATCAAACAGGCGACGAAGATTGCAAGAATGATGGTCACAACGTTTGGCATGTCTTCGCTCGGTCCTATTCAATATGAACAGAGCAATTCTTCTGTTTTCCTTGGTCGTGATTATATGGATACGCAGAAGAATTTTTCGACACAAGTGGCCTTTGAAATCGATAATGCCGTCCGACAGATTATTGAAAATTGCCATCAGCAGGCGATTGCCATTATTAAAGAACACGCCGATCAAGTTACTCTTATCGCTAATACATTATTAGAGAAGGAGACGATTACTGCTGAGGAAATTGAGTCTCTTGTAAAAACTGGTCAGCTTCCCAGCAAAGAAAAAGCTGAAGCGATTGAAAAAAGCGACGGTCCTTTAGGGCAAAAGGCGCAAGAGACAAAAGAAGAAACAAATTCTCAAGCGGAAGAAAAATCGACAAAGGACGACACTTCTTCAAACGCTTAAAATAAACGGGGACGGCAAGTCCCCTTTTCTTTATGATACAAATTGGGAACATTTCACTGAACGGACAAGTAGTCTTGGGCCCGATGGCCGGGATTACTGATTTAGCATATCGCGAATTCATGAAACCTTTTGGCGTTGCTTTAAGCATTTCTGAAATGATTTCAGCTACAGGACTGGTTTATGGCAATCAAGCCACCAAGGAATATTATCGTTCTTCTTTTAACGATCACCCGTTAGCGCTTCAACTGTTCGGCGGAAGGACCGAGGATCATTTGAAGGCTATCGAGATTTTAGAAAGGGACGCCGAATACGAGATTTTAGATTTGAATTTCGGATGTCCGATGCCGAAAGTTCTTAAAGGGAAAGGCGGCTCTTTTTGGCTCAAAGATCCGAGTGCTCTTTATGAACATGTTCGAACGATTGTTGCGCATTCTCATAAACCCGTCAGTGCAAAAATACGTCTGGGTTTTGATCAAGAACACATCAATGCACGCGAAGTCAGCAAACTTCTAGAAGAAGCAGGCGTCTCGCTCATCAGCATCCATGCCCGCACGACAAAACAACTTTATTCTGGACAAGCTCAGTATCAAGAAATCGCGAATTTAGGGCGAGAACTCAAAATACCTCTTTGTATATCCGGTGACATCTTTTCGGTAGAAGAAGCCATCAAAGCCATGGAAGATGTTGGGGCACAACTTGTGATGGTGGCCCGCGGCGGAGTCGGTCATCCGCGTTTGGTTCTTGATCTAGATCGTTCTTTAAAGGGTCTTTCTCCTCTCCCAAAAGAAACTTATAAAGAACAAATAGACTACGCTTTGTCTTTTTTAGAAGTTTGCAAAAACAATAGCGGTGAGCAAAAGGCCTTCCTTCATTTAAAAGGAATTCTTCCGCATTTTCTTAAAGGCTTTTCCGGCTATCGCAAGGCACGCAATTTTCTTGCAAGCGAAGCGACGTCCTTACAAGAAATGTCAGACTTTTTATTGGATTTAAAAGGGAGTTTCAACGATAAAAACTCTTAAATAAAGCAAGACTTTTCAATAAAGAAACGCTTTCCTTTATTTTCTATTTTTCACCTGTTGAAAAAACAAAAGTTGGGATTAAAATATCCCACGCGAAGTTTTGGTTCGCAATCTAACAATAGCAATAATGTCAGACAATACGATTATGAACCTGGTGCGCCAGGTGCGGAATACCGCTAAACGGTACATGGATGCCGAATGTGAACATATCCCAAACTTGGGCGTTACGTCTTTTGAAGGCTTCACATTGAATTTTATAGCTTTCAGCGATAAAACCAAGATTACAGCTCGCGATGTAATGGGGGCTGCAAATGTCAGCAAGGCTACGATTTCTCAAACATTAAAAGGACTTGAAGAAAAAAGGCTAATCAAAATGACGGTTGCCAAATCTGATCGTCGTCAAAAACTTTTGTCTTTGACGAAAGAAGGAAAGAAAACGGTTAAAATGATGAAGGATTCGTTTGCTTATTTTTCTTCTCGGCTGTTAGTAGGAATTGATGACAACGATCTAAAAATTGCTGAAAAAGTGCTTGTGAAGATTCGCAATAACGCCTTGATTCTTCACCAGCAACGCGAATAGATAAGGAGAACAAGGAGGAAGACTATGGCAGAAGCAGTAGAACGCGGTACGAGCGCAGACGAGCTTTATGATGAAAAGGGAATGCCGATTTATAAAGACTCTGTTTTGAAAACAGTCGGTAAACTCAATAAGCAACTCGGCAAATATAAAAAAGATGTTCTTCTGACTTGGTTATTCGTGGCGTTAGAAACTCTTTGCGAGATTCTAATTCCTTATTTGATGCAGTTTATGATCAATTCGATCGACAAGGAGAACCCAGCCACCATCAATCTTGGGGAAGTTTTTCTTTGGGGTCTTTTAATGGTCGGCCTTGCAATCTGTGGGGTTGTTTTCGGGATTGCGGCCGGTTATTGGGCAGCTTCAGCTTCTTCGGGTCTTGGTCATAACCTTCGCAAAGCGATGTATTACCATATCCAGGATTTCTCCTTCTATAATATCGATAAATTCTCTACTTCTTCGATTGTCACGCGGATGACGACCGACGTTACAAATGTTCAATTCGCTTATCAAATGACGATTAGAGCTCTATTGCGGGCTCCGATGTTGATGTTTTTTGCCCTTATTATGAGTTTTGTGACTGCGTGGCAATTGGCCTTTGTCTTCTTGCTTGTTATCCCTATCATTGGAGGATTGCTTCTTGTTCTCGCTAATTACGCGCATCCGATTTTTGTCCGCATTTTCCGGACTTACGATCGTCTCAATGAAGATGTTGAAGAAAACGTGGCCGGCATCCGCGCTGTAAAAGCCTTCGGTCGTCAAACGCAGCAAAAAGAAAAATTCAACAAGACATCCGAATATATCAATCGTGCCTTCGTCAAAGTCGAAAAGTTCTTGGCTTTGAATAGTCCTTTGATGATGTTGGCCTCTTATATTTGCATCTTGGTGATCAGTTATTTCGGCGCTGTTTTAATCGTTCAAAACGTTGGTCCGAATAATCCTATAGGTACTCTTACAACCGGTGCCTTAACATCGATGCTTTCTTATGTTATGCAAATAATGTTGGCAATGATGTTGGTGACGATGGTGTACACGATGATCATCATGTCGCGCAATAGCGCAGAACGTGTTGTTCATATTCTTGAGGAAGTGCCGGATATCACATCTCCTGAAAATCCCGTTATGGAAGTCAAAGATGGACGAGTTGACTTCAATAATGTAACTTTTCACTTTAAGGACAACCCTGAAAACGATGTTTTGAAGAATATCGATTTGCATTTCAAAAGCGGGGCGGTCGTCGGCATCGTCGGCACAACCGGCTCTTCCAAGTCGACTTTGCTTTCGATGTTAGCGCGTCTATATGACGTTACGGGCGGATCGGTAGAAGTCGGCGGAGTCGATGTGCGTGACTATGACTTAAAAGTTTTACGCGACGCGGTCGCCGTCGTGTTACAAAAAAACATGCTTTTCAGCGGAACGGTTGAAGAGAATCTCCGTTGGGGCAATAAGAATGCGACGATAGATGAAATCGTGCAGGCCGCCAAATGGGCACAAGCCGATGACTTCATTCAAAACATGCCAGATAAATATCAAACGCATATTGAGCAAGGCGGCAGCAACGTTTCTGGCGGCCAAAAGCAACGGCTTTGTATCGCGCGTGCTCTTTTGAAAAAGCCGAAGATTTTAATTCTCGACGACTCAACCAGCGCGGTCGATACTCACACTGACGCGATGATTCGCAAAACGCTTCAAGAAACAATGCCTGGCACCACAAAATTCATCGTGGCTGAACGCGTGTTGTCGGTCAAAGATTGCGACACGATTCTCGTGATGGATGATGGTGAAATCGTGGCTAAAGGCACGAACGAAGAACTTTTGGAAAATTGCACAGTTTATAAAGAACTTTATGAATCGCAACTGGGTGGAGGTGATTTCGATGTCGTCGCTGAATAAGAAAGAAAAAGCCAGCAAGGGCGAATTGCTCTCAGCTGTAAAAAGAGTTTTCAAATACGAGATTCATTATTATCCGATTGCCTTCTTTTCTTCTTTTGTTTGCATGATTATCAGCGCCGTTTGCAATGTTTTCTCAACTATTTTTATCGGAATTGTCGTTGATGGTCCGATTAGCAGCATGCTAGACCAAGCACAAAACGGCCTAGAGGTTGATTATTGGCCATTAACGCAACTAACAATCATTTTAGCGGCGATTCTCTTTGTCTGCTTGGTTTCGATGTATCTATATAGCTATTTGATGGCTTATGTGGCGCAGGGAACGCAAAAGCATATTCGTGATGATTTATTTAATCACATGCAGGATTTGCCGGTTTCTTTCTTCGATCGTCACACTCGCGGGGACATCATGTCTATTTATACAAATGATGTTGATACCTTGAGAGAAGCTTTGTCGCGCAGCTGGCCGGCTTTGGTCAATTCTGTTTCTACTTTGTTGGTCGTTGTCGTCACAATGTTCGTGCAAAACTGGATTTTAGCCCTCATCACTATCGCGATGTCGATTCCGACCATCTTCATTGCCAAAGCAATCGCTTCACGTTCGAGCCGATATTTTATTGCCTATCAAAAATCTTTAGGACGGACAAACGGTTATGTCGAAGAGATGATGAATGGCCAAAGGGTTGTTAAGGTTTTTAACTACGAAGAAGAATCAATTCGGAAGTTTGATGAAATCAATGATCGCCTTTGCGATGAATCAATCAAAGCCAACCGTTATGCAAATATCATGCTTCCGGCCGTCAACCAAATTGGCAACGTTCAATACATTCTTTTAGCGATTATCGGCAGCCTTCTTTATTACTTTATTGGCACTTCGCAAGGGGTTATTGATAGTAACGAGACTCCGGTTATCTTTTTGGGCGCTTCTTTCTCGATCGGCACGATTCTCAGTAGCATCATGCTTTCGCGTTCATATACTTCCCCGATTGGACAGATGGCGCAACAAACGAATTCAATTGTCATGGCGTTTGCCGGTATGGTGAGAATCTTTGCTCTCCTTGATGAACCGATTGAAACTGATGACGGCTATGTTGAATTAGTGAACGCCAAAGAAGGACCCGACGGCAATCCTGTTGAAGTAGTCGAAAGAACGGGACGTTGGGCATGGAAACATCCGCATCAAGATGGCTCCCAAACCACCTACACATGGTTACAAGGCAAAATTAATTTCTACGATGTTGACTTTGGATATAACCCCGAGAAGATTGTACTTCACAACATCACTCTTTACGCTGAACCCGGTCAAAAGGTGGCCTTTGTTGGACCTACGGGCGCTGGCAAAACGACAATCACGAATTTGATCAATCGTTTTTATGATATTGCAGATGGCAAAATTCGTTATGATGACATCAATATCAACAAGATTAAAAAGGCGGATCTTCGTCGTTCTTTAGGCATGGTTCTTCAAGAAACCGAGCTTTTTACCGGAACTGTCAAAGAAAATATCCGCTTCGGGAAGCTCGATGCGACAGATGAAGAAGTTATTGCTGCCGCTAAATTAGCGAACGCCGATCGTTTCATTTCTCAGTTGCCGCAAGGCTATGATACTGTCCTTACAAAAGCCGGCACTAATTTGTCGCAAGGACAAAGGCAACTAATCGCAATTGCAAGATGTGCAATCGCGAATCCTCCGGTCATGATTTTAGATGAAGCGACTTCTTCTATCGATTCGCGCACTGAAGAATTAGTCCAGCAAGGCATGGATGCCATCATGAAAGGCCGGACGACTTTCGTTATCGCTCACCGTCTCTCGACTGTTAAAAACTCTGATGTCATTATGGTCATTGATCAAGGCCGGATCATTGAGCGCGGTTCACACGATGAATTGCTTGCTAAACAAGGCAAATACTGGCAGCTTTATACAGGCGGACAAGTTACCGCGAAATAAGGCGAGAACAATTTTTAGAAAAGGCCTTCGGGCCTTTTTTTTGTAGAGAGTCGATTAGAATTATCATAAACTAATAAATTGAGGTTTTATCTATGGAAGAGAAAATGAATGACCAAGAAGAGGCCCGTTACGCTAAATTAGAAAAGTATCGCGAACTCGGAGTAGATCCTTATGGCTCACGTTATGAATTCAATGCGTTAGCCGAAGAAATAAAAGAGAAATACGGGAGTTTGAGCAACGAAGAATTGCTTGAGCAAAATATTGAAGTAAAAGTCGCCGGTCGTTTAATGGCCATCAGGCGAATGGGTAAAGCTTCTTTTGTCCATTTGCAAGATAGAAGCGGTTCGATTCAAGCATGGCTTTCTTTGAATGAATTAGGCGAGAAGAGCTATACGCTTTTTAAATTAGCTGATCGCGGAGATATCGTGGGAATTTCTGGAACTTTGATGAAGACTAAAACCGGAGAATTGACCATCAAAGCGCATGAATACACGCATTTAGTTAAATGTTTGAAACCGTTGCCAGAAAAATTTCATGGTTTGGTAGATACTGAGGAGCGTTATCGGAAACGTTATCTAGACTTACTCGTCAACGAGGATTCAAAACGCGTTGCTATTTTACGTTCTCATATTGTTTCTGGCGTTCGCAAATTTTGCGATGAACATGGGTTTTTGGAAGTTGAAACATCAATTCTTTCTCCGATTTTAGGAGGCGCGGCGGCTCGCCCCTTCATTACGCATCACAATGCTTTGGACAAGGATTTTTATTTGCGAATCGCGACTGAATTGAACCTTAAAAAGTGCATGGTCGGCGGCATTGATCGCGTTTATGAAATCGGGAGAAATTTCCGCAACGAAGGAATCGATTCAAAACACAATCCAGAATTTACGACCATCGAGTTATATCAAGCGTACGCTGATCTATCGGATATGATGAAGTGGATTGAGGAATTGCTGCAATATCTTGCTAAAAACGTCATCAAAAAAGATAAATACAATTGGAACGGGCATGAAGTAGATCTCACGCAGCCATTTAAGAAAGTGGCAATGTGGGAGTTGATTTATGCGAAAACCGGTATCGATTTCCGCAAGGAAATAAGCTTTGAAGAAGCAGTTGATTTGGCCAAGAAATGGAAAGTTCCTCTTGATCCAAGCTGGAATGCAACCGGTTATATTATGCAGGCGTTCTTTGACGAATTATGTGAGGATGATTTAATTGAACCCACGATTGTTCATACTTATCCAATCGAAGTTTCGCCTCTTACGAAAAAGAGTCCGGATCCGCGTTTCGTTGAACGTTTTGAACTTTTTATTTGCGGCACTGAATTCTGTAACGCCTACAGTGAACTAAATAACCCTTTTGATCAAAAAGAGCGTTTTGAGGCTGAATTAGCAGCGCGCGAAAGGGGAGACGATGAGGCAAACGACATGGACCTCTCATTTCTTGACGCGTTAGCCTATGGAATGCCGCCGGCAGGAGGCATCGGTTTAGGAATTGATCGACTCGCAATGTTGTTGACTGAAGAAAACAGCATTCGTGAAGTTCTTCTTTTCCCGACTTTAAAAGATGAATAAAGGGCATTTTGTTCTTTTTCTTTCTAAAATAAAATGAGGGGCAAAGTCCTTTCTTAGATTTTCCGCAGGAAACCTTTGCCCTTCTTGTTTCGCCTTGCTAAAATTATCGGGCTTTCATGAAGGAGTGGAAGCGCAGCTCTTATGGTTATCAAAAGATAATCCGTAGACCGAATTTAGGAGGTGCGAGATGAAAAAGTACGAAATCATGTACATTCTTTCCGCCGCTTTAGACGATGAAGCGCGCAAGAAAGAAACGGAAAAGCTCCAAAAGACTTTGGAAAGCAATAAAGCCAAGGTCAATGATGTTAAAGAATGGGGCGTCCGCGATTTCGCTTACCCAATCAAAAAGCAAACAAAGGGTGCTTATGTGATTTTAAAGATCACAGCCGAAAGCGCCGCTTTGAAAGAATTTGACCGGGTAGCTCGTCTTGATCAGAATGTCATTCGGCATCTGATTACTGTCGACGAAGAATAAAGCGGAAAATCCTGATATAGGAGAGAAATTGAATGCTGAATCGTGTTACGTTGGTCGGTCGTTTGACACGCGACCCTGAATTAAGAAAAACTACATCGGGAACTTCGGTTGCCTCCTTCTCAATCGCGGTCGATGATGATTATCGTGGTCCTAACGGCGAGCGTGCGACAATTTTCATGAATTGTTCATGCTTTGGTAATCGCGGTGAAACAGTTGCTAAATATACACGGAAAGGCTCTTTAGTTTCTGTCGATGGGCGCTTGACGCAGCGTAAATATACGCGTCGCAGTGATAATGTCGAAATCACAACTACAGAGATTGTCTGCGATCATGTGAATTTCTTAGATTCAAGAAATGCTCAATCGCAAAACAATACCTCTAACAATAGCGGCTATATGCCGGATCGTAACGCGGATGTTTCACTCTCTGACACATCGCGCGATGACGACAATTTAGACAGCATTGACGTTGTTGACGACGATTTGCCGTTCTAAAGAAAAGGAGTTTTGTTTGATGGCTTATAAAAAGATTCGAACCCGTAAAAAGGTTTGTTATTTCACAAAGAACCATATAAAGCATATTGATTACAAGGATGTGGAACTTTTGAGTCGTTTCATCAATCCTGATGGAAAGATTGCTCCCCGCAGCGCGACTGGCACGAGCGCAAAATATCAACGTCAGCTCGCCAAAGCAATTAAAAACGCACGCTTTATGGGTCTTTTGCCAGAAGTTGGCGTTCGTTAATTCGCAATTGTAGTTTCCCGGGCTCGATTTTCCCGGAAATCACAACAAGAACCGTTCTCCATTGGCCTCCTCGGCGAGGCCCTTTTTCTATGTATTGGCGAATTGCCTAGCCTGCCAGAAACGCTTCCCAAACGGGCCCGGATCGCTTCGTGGCGAGCCCGAATAATCAAGACGGCGCCTGCGTTTTCCCGTCGCCCGGTTGCCTGGGCGTGGGCAAGGGATCCTTTGGAAAAGCCGTTCGCGGATCGAGGGAAACGCGGACTGCTGCGCAATGGGGATTCCAACTACATTCCCCCGTGTGGCTTGCCCCAGCCTAGTAACCCGTCGTTGACCGCCGGCGCCTTCGCCGGATGCGAAGAGGACGAAATCGTGGCCTACGGTCCCGATGGACGGATGATGGGGCGGTTCGATTCGCTTTTTAGTCTCGAATTCGTACGTTCCGATCTCGTGGCATCTTCAATTCCGGTAATCCTTTCCGGCTACAAAGGCGGTCTCATCGAGGTATACGGCAAAACCCATTTCCGCTACCTCGGTAATTGCTACGAGACGGTTGGCGATGCTGATTTTTCCTCGTTGCTGGAGGATTTATGGTAGAATTCCCCGGGGAGAATATGGGGAAGAGGAACAACCTGCTTGATGCCGTCAAGGCTCTATTGGCCCTCGGCGTGGTTTTCGCTCATTACCAGTTTCCGGGGTATTTCGGGAAGATAATGGGGAGTTTCGGTACCATGGGCGTCATCGTCTTTTTCCTGATAACCGGCTACCAGTCCTCGACCGCGGACGGCAGCAGTCCGACCAAACTGCTCGTGCGGGCCAAGCGAAACCTCATCATCACCGTGGTCGCCTTCGCGGTGTATTTCATCTACTCCATGGTAAGCGCCTATGCCCTTGGGACCTCTTCTTCGTATTGGGAACAATATAAAGATCCCTACGTTTACCTCAAGGCCGTCTACCTGATGGATTTTTCCTTCATCAGGGCCGGGCACCTCTGGTTCATGGTAAACCTGCTGATATGCTATCCGATACTTTACCTGATGGAGAAATACCGTCTCCAGAAGATCTTCTATTGGCTGTTGCCGCTTCTGCTTATTGGCAAGATAACGGTCGAGATATACATAAGTATCTACCCTTCGGGGGAATGGTTCGACTACCACGCCGGCAGCATATTCCTTTTCGGCGGCTTGCCCATCGTCATATTAGGTTCAGCTCTCCGCCGATATAAGGAACTTACCGACAGGGTTCCGACTTGGCCGTTATTGCTGTCGTTGGCCGCCTCTTTCGGGTTGCTCTTCCTGACCGTCTGCCTGAAGGTTGACGCAGCGGACATTTCCATGATCTTCAAGATAACAACGGGTTCGTTGCTCTTGCTATGCTGCCTCAGGTCGAATGTGCGCCGTCCCGTCCCGGTGCTCGGCTATCTAGGCAGGTACTGCTCGGTCTACGTCTATCTCTATCACCATCTCGTCGGCTATACGGTCAGGTCGCTGAACTCGACCGTTTGGCCTTGGCCGGAATTCGCGGTGGAGTGGCTTCGCCCGTTGTTGGTTGCCGTGCTTTCCTTCCTTTTGGCCTATTTGATTTCGCTTGTTCTAAGATCAATTGGCAGGAATAGGGAAAATCCCGGCTTGAAGGCCGGGTAATGGCCGATTCCCTCGGCGAGGCCTTTTTCTTATTCCTTGGCGAATTCCTTAGCCTGCGAGAAACGCTTCCCATGCAAGCCCGGATCGCTTCGTGGCAAGCCCGGACAAGCCAGACGGTGCCTGCTTTTTCCTTATGCGAGGCTGCCTGGGCATGGGCAAGAGATTTTTTGAAAAGACCATTCGCGGATTTATGGAAACGCGGCATGATCGCCTTGGAAGGGAGAAGATTGTAGTTTCGGGGACGGATGGGTCCGTGCGGCGACACGCAAATTTGATTTTATAGAGGGGCTTAGTTAACCCCTCTTTTTTTGCATTCTTTTATTATTTTTGTTATATTCATCTCACTTATGGACCCTGACTTGTGTACTTTGTTAATCTCAAGAGCCGCTGACAACGTTACGACTAACACGACAGTTTGGGGAATGCCTGATTGGGTTGTTTGGATTATTATTGCTGTTCTTTTGCTTGTGAGCGGTTTATTTTCCGCGGCTGAAAACGCCTACAGCAACTGCAACAAATACCATTTTCACGCAGAGGCGGCCAAGGGCAAGCGGACTGCTAAACTCGTCACTCGCTTGGTTGATAATTTTGACAATACTTTAATTAGTGTTCTCGTCGGCAACAACATCGTTCAGACTTTGATGTCCTATTTGAGCGCGATGCTTTTTTATAACCTCTGCCAATTGTATGGCTTAGGCGCTGGTATTGAGGCGGTTCTTTCAACTGTCGTCATGGCAGTTTTGGTTTATGTGGTTTCCGACACTGTTCCAAAAATCATTTCGAAGTCTTTCCCGAATCGCATGGCAGTTTTTTTGGCGTATCCTGTCTTGATTGTCGGAATTCTTCTTTATCCGATCATTTTCATTTTCCGCTTAGTTTTAAAAGGCGTTTACCGCTTATTTCATATCAAAAGCGATAATTTATTATCGCCAGACGACCTTTTTAATTCAGTTGATGAGGCTATCAATGTTGAAGAAGAAACGGAAGAAGGAGAGAAACCCGAGGCACTTTTCGAAGAAGACGAGAAGGAAATTATCGATAACGTTTTCACGATCGGGCGAATTAAGGTTCGTGATATTTACACTCCGCGCGAACGCGTTGTGACCTTAAGCAGCAAAGATTTGGTGGCCAGTTCTTTAAATCGTAAATTACCGCGCATTCCGTATAGTCGGATTCCGGTATGCAGCGAAGAAAACCGTAACGAAGTAATCGGAATTTTGGTTTTGAAAAATTACTTCGAAGAATACGCAAAAGATGAGCATTTAAACATTTTGTCCGTTCTTGTAGAACCTGTCGTAACAAATCTCGATGAACCGATCACTAAAGTTTTTGCGACACTTAAAAAAGAAAAAACGCATATGGCAATCGTTGTCCAAAACAATAAATTCGTTGGCGTCATTACAATGGAGGATATTCTTGACGAACTAATTAATGATTTGAATGCGCCAGAACCTCTTGCAAGGAGTAAGGAGAAGCAATTATGAGCGGGGATATTATTCTCACGATTGTTTATTCTATTGTCCTTGTCATTCTTTTAGGTCTTTCTTTCTTTTTCTCTAGCTCAGATATGGTTTATGGCTCTGTTCCGCTTTTTAAATTAGAGAACGAATTGGCAGTTCGTGAACGAAAATCGGTCAAAACCGCCATCAAATTAAGCAAAGGATATGATAAAACAATTTCTACAATCCTCTTGCTTAACGACACAGTCAATGCCGGGCTTGACTCGGTATCGACTCTTTTAGGCGTAACATTGGCGAGCCTTGCTTTAGGAGCAGGAAATTCTCAAGCGGAACTGTGGGGTTTTGTCGCTTCGATGATTTGTTTAATAGTCAAGATTACATTTGGAGAAATCCTTGCAAAATCCTATGGGAAAATTAAGAATTTGAAACTTTCCATTTTATATGCGCCGGTAATCAATATTTTAGGCTACATTTTCTTGCCGATTACATATTTGGTTTCGACCTTTGGAAAAGTGGTGTCTTGGCCTCTAACGAAGAGCATCAAGGAAATTCAAATCTCTGAGGATGATTTGCATGCGATGGTCGACGCGATCAAAACGCAAGGCGTAGTTGATGAACATCGGGCGACAATTCTTCATGAAACAATTCGTTATACCCATACAGAAGCGTATGAAGTGATGACGCCTCGCGTTGACATTATGGCCATTGATTATGATGAAGATGTTGAGAAGATTTTAGAAAATTCCGATTTGCTTTCTTATAGTCGTTTGCCTGTTTACCAAGGAACAATTGACGACATTAAAGGTTATATTCTGACGAAAGATTTGATGCTTCTACACTTAAACAAACGGCCAATCGTCATCGACAGGCTCTTACATCCACTTTTGCGCTTTCCGCGTTCGAGCGAAGTCAACGATATTTTGAAAACTTTCCGCGATGAAAAAGAACATTTGGCTCTCGTCATCGACGAATATGGGGGAGTTGAAGGCCTTATTTCTAAAGAAGACATAATCGAAGAAATTGTTGGCGAAATTTATGATGAGAACGATGAACGCGAAACAATGTTCAGCAAGCGGAGCGATGGAAGTTATATCGTTGATGGCGGACTTTCGTTAGAAGATTTTTGCTCCTTCTTCAATTTGAATTTTGAAGAAATTGATACCGAGTACAATACGATTGGCGGATATTGCATCGAACTTTTGGACGATCATTTCGCGGATGTTGGAAGCGTCATCGAATTTGAAAATCTAGAATTGAAAGTATTGTCCCTCGGGCCTAATCAAACAGTTGAGAAACTGGCTGTTTACCGAAAGAAGGAAGAAGAGGAAGAAGATCAAAGAAACTAAAAACTTTCATTGCAAATAAATAGAGATTCATGTAAATTAGAGCCGCTCTCTTTATGAATATATTCATAAGGCGAAAGGAGTTGGAAATGAAAAAAGATATTCATCCGGAATATCATGAGTGCACAGTGACTTGCGTCTCTTGCGGCAATACCTTCAAAACCGGTTCAGTCCTCAATGAGATCAAAGTCGATACCTGCAGCAACTGCCACCCGTTCTATACTGGTAAGCAACGGACTGTTATGGCTGATGGCACGATTGATAAATTTAATCGGAAGCTTGCTAAAGCTCATAAAAAGTAAGAGAAGATTTACCGCCGAGAGGCGGTTTTCTTTTATTAAAATAATTTCTATATGATGCTACAATTTCCACGAGGTTTTACGATGTCTCAAAAGAAAAAGTTCTATATCACCACACCCATTTATTACCCGAGCGCCGCTCCACATTTAGGACATGGTTATTGTACAGTCATGGCGGACATTCTTAAGCGCAGCAAAGCCTTGAGGGGCTATGAAACATTTTTCCTAACTGGATTAGACGAACACGGAGAAAAGATTGCAAAAAACGCGATGGCGCAAGGAATGACTCCGCAAGCATTCGTGGACGAAGAAGCGAAAGAATTCAAAAACCTCTGGTCATTGCTTAAAATTTCAAATGATGATTTTATTAGAACAACAGAAAAAAGACATGTTGAAACTGTTCAATCTATTTTTTCTGATTTTTTAAAGCAAGGCGATGTTTATCTTTCAGAATATAAGGGCTGGTATTGTGTTCACGAAGAGACTTATTGGGCGGAAACGCAACTTTTAGACGGGCATCTTTGCCCTGAATGCCATCGACCAGTTGAAGAGAAAAAAGAAGGCGCTTATTTTTTCCGATGCCAAAAATATGTAGACTTTCTCTTAGATTATTACAAAGAACACCCCATGTTTGTTGTTCCTGAGGGCCGTAAAACTGAGATGATTAATAATTTCATCAAACCGGGCTTAAGCGATCTTTGCGTGACACGCACAAGCTTTGATTGGGGAATTCCGATTAAAGAAGCACCAGGACACGTTATCTACGTTTGGCTTGACGCTCTTGCAAATTATTTAAGTGCCTTAGGCTACCGACAAAAAGATGACAGCCTTTTCCAAAAATTTTGGAATGATCCCGATACTGAGATCGTCCATTTAATAGGCGCGGACATTACGCGTTTCCATGTTATCTATTGGCCGATGTTTTTGAAGGCCTTGAATTTGAGAGAACCAAATACGATTTTCGTGCATGGCCTGATGATGACAAAAGAAGGCAAGATGTCAAAAAGCAAAGGAAACGTGATTCCGCCAGTACCGATGGTTGAGCGTTATGGCGTCGATGCCGTCCGCTGGTATTTAGCCCGTGAAATTGTTTTTGGACAGGATGGCGAATTTACTCCAGAACAATTTGTAGAGCGGATTAACGCTGATTTGGCTAATAGTCTCGGGAACCTGTTAAATCGTAGTTTAGCGATGATCGATAAATATTTTGCGGGGATTATTCCGCAATTTTCTGGTGCGCATAACGAATTGGATAGCCAACTGATTTCCTTGATTTCCAGCACCATCGATAAATACGAAAGCTTGATGGATAGTTTAAAACTCAGTGAAGCGCAAGCGATCGTCATGGCTTTAGTCGATGCCGGCAATAAATATTTAGCCGAATCAGCTCCTTGGTCCTTGGCAAAAGATGAAACGAAAAAAGAAGAACTTGAAACTTGTTTGTCTTTAGTGGCGCATGTTCTTTTTGTAGCGGGTCTACTTCTTTCGCCGGTTCTTGTAACCAAAGCGCCAGAGCTTTTAGAACAATTAGGAGTTTCTGACGAATTTCAAAAATTTGAGAATTTAAAGCAAATTGGTGTTTTGTCCGGCTTACAAATCAAGAAGGGCAATCCATTGTTTCCGCGTTTAGAAACTGCAAAAGAAATTGATTACATTAAAAACATAATGCTGGTGCCTCATGCAAAAGCCGCTGCCTAAGATGAAGAAAGAGCGCGACTTAAAGTTCTATCACGGCGTTTGTAGTTCCCTTTCTTTTGAAGGGAAGGGCGTTTTGTTGACGCCTGAAAAAGAAAAGATACTTGTTAAAGGGCTTTTTGTCGGCGAAGAAGCTGACGTTGAAGTTCTTTATAAGCGAAATGGTCTTTATTACGGGAAAATCAAACATCTTTTTAAGATGAGCGAAAAACGCGTTCCTCCTCTTTGTCCGGTTCATAATGCTTGCGGCGGCTGCTCGCTCGACGGCCTTTCATACGATGAGCAATTGCTCTTTAAAAAGAGAGTGGTTGAAGAACAACTTTTCTTTCATACCTCAAGGCATTTTGATGTGAAAGATGTTGTTTCTGCTCCAAATACAGTTGGCCGCAACAAAATTCAAGTTCCATTTGGCTATGATCGTTATCGCCGAAAAGCAATTTCAGGTTTTTACCGCGAAAACACGCATGAAATTATCGAAAATGAAAATTGCGTTACTGAAATGGCGTTGGCGAAACGCATCTTAAAATCTCTGAATTATTTAGTAAATAAGTATCGAATTGCTCCATATGATGAAGAAAATGGAACTGGATATTTAAGGCACGCTTTGGTGCGCATCTCCAGCCGAAACAAAGCGATGCTTGTTTTGGTGGTTAATGATTTATCTTATCGTTTGCCTGAACAATTCATCAGCGAATTAAAAAAAGACAAAGACATTGAAACATGTCTTTTAAATCTTAATGACCAAAAGACAAATGTTGTTTTAGGCAAAACAAATAAATGTCTTTGGGGCAAAGGATATCTCGATGAGGATTTTCATGGTTTAAAGTTCCGTCTTTCTCCTCAATCTTTTTTTCAGACTAATCATGCGGTCGCGGAACTTTTGGTGAATTCATTGTTAAAAGAAGTAGAGGATATCAAGGGAAAGAAAATACTTGATGCATATTCCGGGATTGGAACAATCGGCCTTTCCTTAGCTTCTGAAGGGCATAATGTCATCGCGGTTGAAATCATGGAAGAGGCAGTGGCGGACGCAAAATATGCAGCTCAAATTAACGGAATTTCCTCTTTCTCGCCGTTTGTCATGGATTCCACAGAATTCATCATGAAAGAAACGCAGAAGAAAGCAAATTATGGTGCGATTATCTTAGACCCGCCAAGAAAAGGAACAACGGAAGAGTTTCTAAAAGCCGTTTTGACTCTTATGCCTGAAAAGGTAATTTATGTTTCTTGCGATCCTAAAACGCTTGGGCGTGATTTAGTGAGTCTCTTAGAAAAATATGATGTTGATCTTGTTCAGCCTTTTGATATGTTCCCGTACACGCATCATGTTGAAACATTGGTGGCATTGAAACGGAAGTTGCCGCAATAGTTTTAAAGTACTTTTAAAAGGCTTTGATGATTATGAAAGCACGCCCAGCGCGTTGCTTTTTCGTTTTATTAACAGCAAAGCCTGAATTCAGTTGTTATTTTCGTGGGGGTACAATAAAATGAAAGACAGGAAGCGTTAAAGTGAATGTAAAAAATCTTAGAACATTTATCGAACTTAATCGCGCTTTATATTGGCTTATTTTTATCTTTAGCACTTTGACTTTTTCTATTTTGCTTATTCTTATTAATTCAGACAATGAAGTCACGATTTTTATTTCTCCGATTATTATTTATATCAATTCCATTGTTTCTGTTGTTTCGGTTTTTTTGGCTATTGGATCATTGTTTTTGCGGCTAAGAGAATACGATGTTGATGGCGTTGCAGTTGTTGGGTATGCCGGGTGGTATCACCACTATTTAATCGTGGACGGAGAAATTGTTGATGAGCACAATACGTTTTCCTCGTTTGTCACAATTTACTTAGATTACGATTCTCCAGAACATTCCTATGACATGACTATTTCAACATCCAATGCCATTAGGTTAAAAGTTGATAAAAAGCTTGTTACGCCCAAATGATTTATTTAATTGAGTTGGGCGATATAAAAATATGCGTTAGATAATTTGACGCTGGATAGTTATCTGCCTATCTAGAATACAAATAGTTATAATGTCACCGGCCTATGTATTCTTTTTTGCTCGTCATAATCTATCTATCTTTCTTAAGTCTTGGGCTTCCCGACTCTTTATTAGGCTCTGGATGGCCTGCCATGAGTGTAGATTTAGGTGTTTCTTCTTCATTCATGGGCATTGTTTCAATGGTTATTTCCGGAGGAACAATTGTCTCAAGCCTTTTTTCCAGCAAATTGATCAATAGATTTGGCACAAGGATCGTGACTGTCGTCAGTGTTTTTCTCACCGCATTAGCTCTTTTTGGTTTTTCGTTCGCCAATGAATTCTGGATGCTAATTGTTTTTGCCATCCCGTATGGCTTAGGGGCCGGGGCGGTTGATGCAGCTTTGAACAATTATGTCGCTCTTCATTATTCATCGCGCCACATGAGTTGGCTTCATTGCTTTTGGGGTCTGGGAGCGATTATAAGTCCCTTTATCATGGGCTATTCACTCGAGAATTTGAATTGGAACAGCGGTTATCGCATTGTCGGATTTATTCAATTAGGAATAGGGATTTTTCTTTTAGCCACGCTTCCTGTTTGGAAAGTTAATAAAAAGGAAAAAGAAGAAAAAAAGAAAAGCGTAGGACTTTTGTCAGCTTTAAAAATCAAAGGAGTTTTATTTCTTTTGATTGGCTTTTTCGCTTATTGTGCAGCTGAAGCGACAGCCATGCAGTGGGCTAGCACCTATTTTGTTGAAGTGAAGGGGGCAACAATTGAGAATGCCGCTCAATTAGCCTCCTTATTTTATATTGGGATTACTGGTGGCAGATTTATCAGCGGTTTCGTTGCTAACAAATTAGGAGACCATAAAATGATTCTATTTGGCAGCCTCATTGCCATAATTGGTGTGATCATTTTGCTTTTACCATTTGATTCTTTGATTCTTGCTTCTTCTGGCTTTGTCATAATTGGACTTGGGTGCGCACCTATTTATCCTTCCATCATCCATGCAACTCCGAAAAACTTTGGTCAAGAAAATTCGGAAACCATAATCGGCATTCAAATGGCCAGCGCTTATGTGGGAACGACGTTTATTTCGCCTCTTTTCGGTCTTTTAGCGAATTTAATCGGTTTTTCTTTCCTTCCGCTTTATCTTTTGGCATTCATGGTCTTAATGCTTTTAATGGTGGAAATCACCTTTAGAATAACGAAGAAGAAAATTGAGAAATAACCTTCTTTACTTTTTCTCTTTTTTCCTTCTTATGTAATAGATAAGTAGATAAATTAAGAAAATTAAAACTAAACCACAGACAGCTCCAAGGAAGTCGATACCTGCATCGTAGAAAGAAGGACCACGTTCAGGCACTAATAACTGTAATAATTCAGTGAGTCCTGCCATAAATAGTGAGAGGAACAATACGGATGCAAGAGTTAGCCACCAACGCCGTTTATCGCCTTCTAAGTAGTAAAAGAAAAAGAAGAAACCAAAGATAGCATCAATGGCAAAAAGTGAGAAATGGCCGATAAATTTCCTCAACGATTGGTGAAACGACGAGGCGTTATCATCGTTTATAACGTGTCTGCTTTCTATATTTAGCGTGAGCCTAGCGCTCAAAGAAGGATTGGCTGCGCTTATAAAAGTTAAAGTTGTTGTCCCTTCTTTTTCTCCTCTAATGGTGATGGTGGAAGAAGAATTGCCGCTGATACTAACGACTTCCGGGTTAGTATTTTCGCTTATGGTTAATCCTCGATTAGCAGTTTGAAGCGGAGAGAATAGTCCATTCACCCGAAGATAGGAGCCGACTTCTAAATTTGCTTCAGATCCGATATTTAGAGAAAAACTTTCAGGCATTGCCTCTTCTACTTGCACTTCAATTGTATGTTTAATTGATGAATCTAAAGGACTGCTGGCTTCAATAACGATAGTTCCTAATTTTCGATATCCTAAAACATATACAGAATTTGCGTCGATTCTTCTTAATTGTCCATACGAATTATCATCATTTTTAATCGTGAACGAGACGAATTGATTATCAGAAGAATTAGAGAAGACGCCATCAAGACGGAAACCATAAAAATCATCCTCTAAATAATAGTCGTAATCATTAAGATAAGCTCTTCCGCTAGTTTCTAAAGAGAAGTCAGTTGGAACTGAAACAATGCCGTCATCTATTACGTTCACTATAAAAGAATGAGTCTCATCACCGATCCAGCATTTATAAGTTCCGCTTTGCGTTGCTGTTAAAATTCCATCATTTGTTAAAGAAAGCCCTGAAGGAATATGGGAATCTAATTTCTCCGGATCATAGATTCTTCTTAAATAGTGATCAACTGCAATTTTTCTTTCTTCTTCGTTCATATTTTCCGTGTCTAAACGGCCGGATAATTTGTTGTCCGGATCAGTTAAATAAAGAGGAATGTAACAAGATTCGCCAACGCTCAAGGTATTTGGAACTTCACCGATGACAAAATCTTCCGGAGCAGGTAAATCAACAACAGAAAAAGAGTAGGGCAAGAACAGTTCTTCATTCATTCGAAAATTGAATTGATATTCGCCAACCTCTAGTCCAATAACATTAACTGTTTGATAAAGTAAATTGTTATCTAAAACGGCGCTTCCGATCGTAAGTTGATATTCGCCTTCTCCTCCCTTTATTCGCTCAATTTCAAAATCTTGTCGATAGGAATCGGCCTCTGGATATTCAATTCGAAAGGTTAAACGTGAAGAGGACCCCAAAGCGATTTTTCCCTCTCCTAAATAAGAAGAATCGCTTTCAAGAACAATTGTTTCTGGCTCTACTAAAGAAGGCGTCTGGCCACCTGTAAAAATATTGATGATATACGCGATGATATCGCTGAAAAATCCAGATTGAGCCCCGCTGACACTGCCTGGCAACGCTGATTCAACGACAATAAAAAGGCTGAGAATGCTGTATAGAACTAAAAATACATAAACTTTCTTGCTGCGCTTTTTTAAAGATGGCAATTCCTTAACTTTCATCTCTTTAGATTAAAACTTTTCATATATTTTTTGTAAATTATTTTCTTTGAGTTTCTCTTACTATTTTAAAGACGAAAAGAGAAGATATGGTAAAATTATTCATATGACAAAAAGTGTCTACGAGGAAGAAAAAATTTGGCGCCTGCTCTCATCGTTTAATCCTTGGTGGAATGATCGAGAAATTGCTCTTTCCGATGAATATCAAAAAGAGACTGAGACAATATATCAACGTTTTGGGGACGGGCAAAAAGAACGCAAAGCCTTAATTGTTTTTTCTCCGTTCGAAGAAAAGAATCAAAAAATCATTAAGCGAATGATTCTTAAATCATTGGATGATGGCTGGGATGCGCACGCATTGCTTTACATTCCTTATGAGCACCCTTTACTTCAGAATTGTTCATTAACGGCCCTCATAAACGTTTATCAACGATTACGTGGTCTCAACGGACCGTTTCGCTTATTTGTAACTGATTTAGATATTGATCCGAAGTGGGATTTACAAACACGGTTCCTCTTAGATACGGAAACGCAACTAGATTTCTTTGCTTTTGTCAATTTGACGCCGTTAGAGAATGAAGAAGGCAAGAGAACAGGATTTTTGCGATGGGAGTCTTTAGAACTACTTCCGGAAGTGATCATGAATTATTCAAAAGAAATAACTTCTCCTTCTTATTCATTTGAAGAGTGGTTTAGAAAACTTCTTTCCTTCAAAGAATCAAATGATTTGTTGAGGAGGATTTCACAAGAGATAGTCCCAATTTCTTGCCAACAATTTTTAAGAAGTTTACGAATGATGACGAAAAATTATCCAATTAGAGACAGCCAAAGCATTTATGAACTTCTTGTTCTTTTGTCTTTCAATGCAGGCGTTCCTTTAAATGTGCAATCTTTAATTGAGACAATAAAAGATATAGCTAGAGGAACGATTGAGAAATATTTAGGTTATCTTGCCAGCGCTTCTTGCATCAAAGTTTTGTTGCCGCTTAAAGCGAAAGGCTATGAGAAAGTCCTTCAACGACCGCTTATTTATTTTCCATCTGAAAGTTTTAGGCGTTATTTGAGCGGAGAAGAATTTTCCTTAAAGAATTTTCTTCTCTCTCTTCTTCATAAATACTTTAAAAATGATGGGTACGAAGAGGGTTACTTAGTTACTTCAAAAGCGAATTATTTTTATGCTTTGAAAGATTTAAGCGGTCAATATCTATTTTTCAGTTTTGCGTCTGAGGGATGGGGCTCAAACCTTATTCCTTCATCCTATCTTGTAGAAATTTCTGAGAAGGTAGAAACAATCGACCAAATTGATGATAAACACATCGTAATTTCTCCTTCTCTTCTTGTGTCATATTTGTTGCGATAAAAAACCTCCCCTGGTAAAAGGAGAGGAGGTTTAGGAGATGTTGAAGAGGATCAAAGAGGCAAATCCTTCTTTTTAAATTTCCAAGATCCGATGATGAAGCCAGCAATCCCGATGGCTAGAAGAATGAAAATTTGCCAAACCCAATCTAAAGTACCATTGATAATCGACACGACATCAAAGAGCGTGATGATTGAGACGTAGTTGAAGCCGTTTAAAGCATCCATTCTCACGACAGAAGGAACAACGGGAGAGCCAAAAAGTCCTAACATTGTCGCGACCAAGAAGAACATTGAAAGACCGCCGCCGAGTGCCATTGAACGCTTGCTGCGATCGAACCAACAAGAAGTTAAGAAGTTGATGCCGGCGATTGCAATCATCGTGATGAAAGCCCCGACATTCATCATTATAAGTTTTCCGAATGTAATGGAGGTGCTAGTCAAATCAATGGCGGCCAAACAGCAACAGCCAACAATCGAAGTGCATACAAACATAAGGAAGAGCGACGTCACCATGAAAATTGCTTGCGTGAAGACAATTTGATTTCGCTTAGTGGAAGTTGAAAGCACATAAGCCATAGAACCAGAATCTACTTGACCGGCGATTAAGCCATTCGACACCATGATGATGAAGATTATAGGCAACAGTAAGCCGGCAACTTTGTAGAAAATGGTACCGACAATTAAACCATAGAGGTCTAATTCTCCGATTTCTTCAAGAGCGGTTGCGACATTTTCTGGAAGTTCGGTAAGGATGTTCGATGACAATTCGCTTCTTAAAGCAGCGTCCATCTCTTTGATAGCAGCGTAATATTCTTCGTCATTTGCATAGTCGTTGCGGTCGATGAGGCTCAATTCATAATCATAACGAGCGCGATATGTGACGATGGTGGTGGCGGCTTCGTGTTTTACATAATCATAATCGAAGCCGTATGAGAGATAACGTTCCTTCGTAATTCCAAAGTCTGAAAGGCTCTCCAATATTACATCGATGTAGGTGTCGCTTGTCATGTTGCCCCCTAACATGATGGCTACTGAATACTCTGAACGATCAGCGCGGAATGTCATTCTTTCAGTCGAGATGAGATAAGAAGTGATGTTTGTCGCTTCTTCTCCGTTTTGCCAACTGGCGTAGTCCTCGCTAGTGACGTTACTGACGAGCGCGCTGACATCGTAAGTTCCCGGCGCCGAGCCTTCTTCGTAGTTGTTGTATTGATTATCAGCTTGCCCGTTGGGGTTAATTACAAACATCAAAACGCCGGCAATTTCACTCATGCGATCGCGAAAATCATCGCTATTGACAGGCAAATCCGGGTAGGCTCCCTGTGTGATTTCTAAAGCGGTGCTGAAGATGTTACTAACAGCCACCGTGTAAGCAGAAGTCGTGTATTCTGGAATTTTAGTGGCGGCCTCTTCCGCGTTTTGAAAAGGGTCGGCTAAATACGCATCTTCATAAGCATCGATAAAATCGTTATCGAAATCCTCCAAGGCATCGTTACTGTAATTGTAATAGGTAAGTGAAGTTGATTGAATCTGGCTATCGAGAGTTTGAGAGATTATCTCATCTTCCAATGACGTTGTGAGGTCAGAAATTGATCCGCCACCGGAAACAACCATTACAAAAGCCAAAATCAAGCATGTGCAAAAAGTGATTATGCCCCACATGAGGCCGTTGGCTTTCCAAGATTGTTTGAAGAGAGCAAGCGAAAAAAGACCATGGCTTATCTTGCCGCGTTCTGTTTTCTCTTCAGTTTGCTTTTTCTTTTTCGATAACGTCATATTCTTTCTCCTTTCCAGCTTTCATCATCATTTCACGGAAGTAACGTTCCAAACTATATTTGATTTCAGAAATGAATTTCACGCGATAATTGCGCAAATCGAGAAGCATTTTGTTTAAATCTTCCTTTTTGACCTCAATGGTGGCTTGGTGATATTGCGCTTGTAGACGGATGATTTGATATTTTTTAGAACTTGTAAATTTCTGATAGTCGTCTTTATCGTAAAATTCAATTTTAAATTCACGCAGTGAACGGTTATAGATATCTTCCATCTTAACGATATCGATGATATGTCCGTCGCTTATAAGCGCGACTTTGTCGCACGTATCTTCAATTTCTTGAAAAGTATTTGAAGACATGAAGATAGTTTTGCCCTTTTTATGTTCGTTTTTGACGATTTTCAAAAACGTTTCACGCATCAATGGATCAAGGCCTGTTGTCGGTTCATCCATGATGAGAATCGGCTGGTTGTTCATAAGCGCGGCAACTAGGGCTGTTTTTTGTTTCATGCCTTTCGACATTCGTTTTAAATTCGCGCGCGGATCCAACTGTAAATCGTTGACCAGTTCCATTGCGTAACTTAAATCTTTGAGACCGAAGAATTCAGCCTGTGATTTTAAGAAAGCAGTTCCAGTTTTTAAATCAGGGAAAGCAATCTCTCCCGGAACATAACCGACGAGACGAGCTACATCAGAAGCTCGATCCCAACTTTCTAGCCCATCAACGTAACAATGTCCTTTACTCGGCTTAATAAAACCCATGATTGAACGGATGGTTGTTGTTTTTCCTGAGCCGTTCGCCCCAACGAAACCAAGCATTTCGCCCTTTTCAATTTTAAAATTCAAATTAAAAACACCACGGCCGGAGCCATAATCCTTTGTGAGGTTTTGTAGTTCAATAAGACTCATGATAAGAAACCTCCGAAGTGTTGATCTTCCTTGTAGAAGTGCATGAAATAATCTTGTAGAGATTCGCGGCGGTTGCCGAATTCTCTTAAATGGAATTTAGAGAGAACGTCCACTAAAGCATTGACGTCTTTGTCTTCTACTTGGAGAACAAGACTCAATTTTTCTTCATCTTGAGTGCTCGTTTTAATTTCTGGATGCTTGGTGAGATATTGGAGAAATTCGTGATAGTCCTCCTCTTTCTCAAAAGAGACATCATAGAATTTAAGCGAAGCATGTTTTAAATCGTTCGCGACCACTTCCGAAACTAGATAACCATCTTTAATGATGCCGATTCGGTCACATGTGGCATCGACTTCAGAAAAGATGTGGGAAGAAAGAAGAATTGTTTTTCCTCGCGCTTTCTCATTTTTAATAAATTTGATGAAAACATCTTGCATTATTGGGTCAAGACCGGAGGTTGGCTCATCGAGAATCAAAACTTCTGGATCGTGCATTGAGGCTGCGACAATCGCTAATTTCCGCTTTACGCCCAAAGACATTTTTTTAACATCGCTTTTGAGAATGTTGTCCTCTAATTCGAAGAGAGCAATCATTTCTTTCTTCCTCTCTTCATTATGGATGTGACGCATATCCTCTAGCATTTCTAAAAACGCATAACCGGATAAACCAGCCGGGAGAGCGATTTCACCAGGAATATAGCCAACTTTATAAAGAAAACGCGAATATCCGTTGAAGGATTCGATGCCTAAAACTCGTGTCGCGCCTTTATCGGGTTTGGAAAAGCCCATGATGTGGCGAATTGTTGTGGATTTACCAGCTCCATTCGGGCCTAAAAAGCCATAAACTTCCCCACGCTCAATCTGAAAAGAGACATCGAAAACACCGCGGCCGGAACCATAATCTTTAGTCAAGTGATCAACTTCAATGACAGCCATGTTTAGACCTCCTTCCAAAACTAGACGCTAGTTCGTTTTCGAACTTGGGTTTGACTATTCCCACTACTAGATATATATCTAAATTTGAAAAAGGCAATAATGGTTTTTGAAGGAAGGGGGAAAACGTACCTTTATGACAAAAAAGTACGAAAGCGAACCAAAAAGACCTGACCGTCGAAATGAGAAAACACGGCGTGCCATCAGGCAGGCTTTTCGAGAAATCTTTGCTAAAAAGAAAGATATTTCCAAAGTTAGTGTCAAAGAAGTGGTGGAGAAAGCGGACATTTCCAAAAGTACCTTTTACGCTCATTACCGCGACATCTATGCGATCATTGAAGATTTAGAAAACGAAATGCTAGATATCATCAACCAAACTATTGATGAATACTTGATTAATCGCGACAAACAAAATAAGACAGATGTTTATCTAAACTCACTTTTGGCCTCAGTTGATAAGAATCGTTCGCTTTTTGTTTTAGTCTTTGCTTCCAATAGTCAGGATCACTTTATCTCGCGTTTGAGACGATATCTTTCAAAAAAGATCAACGATAACCCCAACATTCTCATTCATTGGGCAGAACCTAGGCAAAAAGACGCGGCTATTTCTTTTTTAGTCAACGGCATGGTCTATTTGATCGCTGATTTTTACCGGGGAACAATCAAACTTGACGTTCAAGAACTCGGCAGTTTCATGAACGAGATAATTTCCCGTCTCGAATAATAGTTTTTTCTTTTTCGAGAACATATAATTTGAGAGTCAAAAAAGGAGAAAAACATGGCAACTAAAACTTCTTCCACAACGAAACAGAAACTTTCTCTGCCCCACATTCTTTTGTTGGTAGCAGGACTTTTGTTTATTCTGAAATTTCTTTTAGACGGCGGCATGCCCAGCCCGAGTTCTGACCTTATCACGTTCATCGCCGGACTTTTCACGCTCATCGTTATCATCGGATTTTATTGCTGCTTCCTTTTCTTTGTTAAAGGATGCAGTTCGACGACAAGAGCTCTGGCTCCTTCAATTCTTGTTTTGGCGCTTTATGGTCAATATGCGATGAATTTTGGAAATCCGGACGTGAGTCGTTATGTTGCTGGAATTGCTAGCATGATTTTCACGCTCATCATTGTCAGCGGCTTCGTTTATCTTTTCTTCCACAACAAAGTGCTTGGTTATGTTTTTTCGTTCGGTTCTTTAATTTACGCTTTGTTTGTTCTTGTTTCTTATTTCGTCGTGATGATTATGGGCTTAGTGGACGGCGGAAGTTTTGATACTATGCAGTTTTTCGTCGCCATGTTTTTGAGCGGCGGTCTTGTCTGTGCCGGAACATCGGTGCTTTTAATTTCCCGCCGTTCTGCGTGGTAGAAATATAACTAGAAAAATATAATTTTCGGCCGCGTGAAAAGCGCGGCTTTTTTTGACGCCATAATGGAGCGCGATGATATTTGTGAGTAGTCTTCATTTTATGTTTATACCAAGGCATTTTATTTTTGATCCATGTTGTAAAGCGGTCGAAATAAGCGTTGATTAAATCTGATTTGATAAAGAAGAAAACAAAAAGAGCGACGCCAATCAAACAAAGAATGATGATGAGGGTCAATCCCCAAGGCTCATCGTATGGCAAAAATTCGCCCGAAAGGAAAAGGAGATTTCCAAGGGTGGAAATAGGTCTTGTGATGAACTGCATGAGGGCGAAACTGAACCAAGAGATCGGAAGAATACCCGCTAAAGCGCAGATGAAATCATCAGGAAAAAAAGGGAAAAGAAACATAAAAAAGATTGTTACTCCTTCCTTTCCCCGCATCTTTTTAATGTATTTGTCGACGGTTTCTTGATCGCCAGCCAACCAACGAACGAAAGGTTGCCCAACGATTCTTCCTAAGAAAAAGGCGAAAAAAGATCCAGCAATAATTCCAATTAAGGAATAGGCGAAAGAAAGCCACGTTCCGAATAAGAAACTGCCCGCAATTATCGTGACGGATGAAGGAATCGGAATGAACGTTACTTGCAAAAAGGAAATAACGATGAAGATTATCGGTCCGGCAACGCCGAAGCCGGCGATATATTCTTGCAAAGTTTCTGGCGTGATGTCAGTGATCCCGAAATGGCGGAGCAGAAGATAGATAGCCAAAACAATTAAACCGATCAAAAGAGCGCTTACTAAAATTTTATAGAGACTCTTTTTTAGCTTTTTTTGTTCTATCGGAGTTAATTTTTGATAGTAAGAGCGCGGAGAAGACATCGCTATATTCTAACTTAGTAAGGGAAAGAAAAGCGATAATTTAGAAGTCAGAAATTTTATTAAACAATTGTTAGTTCGTCCTTAATTGCCCGAAAGTGCCATCTTTAACTTGCTGAGTATAGACACGCAAACAATGAATCAAAGCTGGGATTAAAACAATATCTGAGATGAACCAACTGCAAGGATTGGAGAAGCACAATCCTAACCACCCGCCAAAATGAGCGAGAAGAAGAGCGGCCGAAATGCGCATCGCCAATTCGATAGCTCCCACAATCATTGTGATGAACGATTTTCCTAGTCCTTGAAGAGCAGAACGATAAGTATAAAGAAGCGTCAAAAGAGCGTACATCCCTAAGTCGATAGACATATAAAGAAGCGTTGCTTCGTTGAGAGCAGGATCATCAACGCTTATAAAAAGTTTCATAATATATGGCGTGAGAGGGATGATGATTGCAGCCATCAACGCAACAGTCAATAATCCCAGAATAGTTCCTATTTTTAGACCTTTTTTAATGCGTTCTAAATCTCTTGAACCATAATTTTGTCCGGCAAAAGTGGCCATTGCTGTTCCAAGAGCCATAATTACGCAGTTGGAAAATCCATCGATTTTGCCAGCCGCTCCATAGGCCGTATCATAGCCGATTTCCGTTCCAGCGATATAGCCGAGACTGTTTACGGCGCTTTGTTGAACCATGAGTCCGATTCCGATAATCGAATATTGGAGAGCCATTGGAAGTGAAATTTTTAAAGTGTTCAAAACCATTCCCTTTTGCAGTTGAAAGTCTCTAAGTTTGATGCGGTAGGAGGGGAAACGTTTATAAAGAGAAAAGAAACAAACAAGAGCCGAACAAAGATTAGCGATTACGGTGGCCCAACCGGCACCGGCTGTGCCCATATTCAAAACAGCGATGAAAAGAAAGTCTAAGCCGATGTTTAATAAGCAAGCCACAACGAGGGCGATTAAAGGAGTGACGCTGTCGCCGAGCGAGCGGAGATAGAAAGAAATAACGTTATAAAAAACAGTGAAAACGATCCCGGAGAAAATAGCCCAAAGGTAATCTTCTGCGTAAGAGAAAACCTCGCTTCTGGTATTTAAAAGGAGAAGAAGCGGGCGGCAACAAGCGAGCCCGATACCTGTTAAAAGAAGGCCCGCTATCGCGGCAATGACAAATCCCGTAGCCATGCTTTTGCGAACAGATTTTTCATCTTTTGCGCCATAAAATTGGGCAACCGGTACTGCTAGACCTGAACAGAGACCGCTCGCAAAACCTAAAATGAACGAAGAGGCAGAACCGGTAACCGAAACTCCGGTAAAAGCTTCCGGCGAAAGCGTTTGGCCAACGATGATTGCATCAACCAGCGAATAAGCCTGTTGGAAAACGTTGCCGATCAATAACGGTATTACGAAGAGAAGCAGTCCCTTCCAAATATTTCCTTTAGTTAAATCAATTTTCTTCAGCATAGAAAGCGACCATAGATTATAAAGGGCGCTAAAGGAAAATAAAGAGAGACTTTTTAGCACTCTAATATTGCGACTGCTAATTTATGTGTTATGATTATGACCGAAGGAGGCTATTAATATGGAAATCAACGGAATGGAAGATTATGCAAATGATGAAAACATCCTTGCCAAATTCGGGCGAAATATCAACGATGACGTTCGGGCCTCTAAAGTCGATCCTGTCATAGGACGCGATGAGGAAATTCGAAAAGTTATTCAGGTTTTAGCGAGAAAAACCAAAAATAATGTCATTTTATTAGGGGAGCCGGGCGTTGGTAAAACGGCGATTGTCGAGGGATTAGCTGAGCGAATAGTTAAAAATGACGTGCCGGCGACTTTAAAAGATAAAGAAGTCTATGAATTGGATATGGGTGCGCTTGTTGCTGGCGCTAAATATCGCGGCGAATTTGAGGAACGCTTGAAGGCTGTTCTCAATAAAATCAAGGCTTCGGACGGCAAGATCATACTTTTCATCGATGAAATTCATTTAATTGTTGGAGCTGGCAAAAGCGATGGTGCGCTCGATGCTTCCAATATGTTGAAGCCGCTATTAGCGCGTGGAGAGATTGATTGTATCGGTGCGACAACTCTTAATGAATATCGAGAATACATTGAAAAAGATCGATCTCTAGAACGTCGTTTTCAGCCGATTATGGTCGGTGAACCGACAGTGGAAGACACGATATCTATTTTGCGCGGTTTAAAGGAACGCTTTGAGAGTTTTCATGGTGTGAAAATTACCGATGGTGCGCTTGTTGCCGCGGCAACTCTTTCGAATCGTTACATTACCAATCGCTTTTTGCCTGATAAAGCTATTGATTTGGTCGATGAAGCGTGCGCGGGCATTAAGGTTGAGATTGAATCGATGCCGACTGAATTAGATGAATTGAATAGGCGTGTTCGTCAACTGGAGATTGAAAAGGTTGCTCTTAAAAAAGAAAAGGACGAAGCGTCTTTGAAACGCCTCTCTTCTCTTGAAGATGAACTTACAAGAGCCAAAGAGCAGATGACGAAGTTGGTAAATGAATGGGAAAAGGAAAAAGGAGAAATTCAAAAAGCCAAAGAAATAAAAAAAGAGTTAGAGAAGTCGCGTTCTGATTTAGCTATTTATTTCTCGCGAGGCGATTACGCCGAGGCTTCAAAACTGCAATATCAAATAATCCCCGATCTTGAGAAACAACTTTCAGCCTTAACTGAATCTAGTCGCGATAAAGAACGGATTGTTTCTGAGACGGTTGATGAAGAAGAAATTGCAAAGATTGTTGCGAGAATGACAGGAATCCCTGTTTCAAGAATTCAAAAGGGCGACCGCGAAAAAGTTTTAGAACTTCGCGATACATTGAGCAAGAGAGTGATTGGACAAGATGAGGCCATCCGTCTTGTGGCCAACGCAATCATTCGTCAAAGAGCTGGCATTAAAAATCCTAATCGTCCGATTGGTTCTTTCTTGTTTCTCGGACCGACCGGTGTCGGCAAGACTGAAGTGGCTAAGGCTTTAGCGGAGGCTCTTTTCGATAACGAAAATAACATTATTCGGATTGATATGTCTGAATACATGGAGAAATATTCGGTTTCGCGTCTTATCGGTGCGCCTCCGGGCTATGTCGGTTATGAGGAAGGGGGACAACTGACAGAAAAAGTGCGGCGGAATCCTTATTCAATCGTGCTTTTCGATGAGATTGAGAAAGCGAATGTCGAAGTCTTCAATTTGTTGTTGCAAGTTTTGGATGAAGGGCGTTTGACTGATTCACAAGGACGTCTTATCGATTTTAAGAATACAGTTATAATCATGACTTCAAATTTAGGAAGCCAGTTGTTATTAGAAGGCAAGAAAGAAGAAGTCAAACTTCTTTTAGAACATACCTTTAAACCGGAATTTTTAAATAGAATCGATGAGATTGTTTATTTTTCGCCTCTTAGTTATGAAGTTCAACGGAAAGTCGTGAAGAAGATGTTGAAGGAATTAGACGTGCGTCTCACGGAACAATACTTCAATGTGGAATTTGCTCCTTCGCTCGTTGATTGGATTCTCGAATCAGCGTACTCAGAAACCTATGGCGCGCGTCCTTTGAAGCGCTTCATTCAAGATAAGATTGAAACTTTCCTTTCAGAATTAATCATCAAAGGAGAGTTGCATATCAATACTCCGTATCTCTTGGAATATGACGGAACAAATCTACAAATCAAGAAGGGTTAAAGCCCTTCTTTTTCTTTTTGGATGCTAAAATATAAACATGTCATTATTAGCTCGTTATATTCGTCATAAAATTGCAAAAGTTGATCAAGCGCGTGACGCGAAGATTAAACCAGTTGAAGGGGTCAAAGACTATCGAGACGTCATTTATAATCCCTCGTACAAGAAATACGGTCTTTTAGATGTTTTTCGTCCGGAAGCCTCAGAAGACAAATTGCTGCCGACAATCATTAATGTCCATGGTGGCGGTTGGATGTACGGCACAAAAGAAACCTATTATCTTTATTGCCGTTATCTTGCTTCTTTAGGTTTTGCCGTTATCTCTTATTCCTATCCTTTAGCGCCTGAGCATAAATTCCCTCTTCAACTAAAATGTTTAGATGAGGTGTTGCTTTTTACAAAAGAGCATGCGAAGGATTATGCTTTTGACTTGAACAAGATCTTTTTGATCGGCGATTCGGCAGGAGCCCAGATGGCTTTTCAATACGGAGTGATGCTTGCTAATAAAGACTATGCTTCGTTATTCCCTTTTTCATTCCCGCTTTCAATTAAAGGATATGGTCTAAACTGCGGAACTTATCGCGGACTAAATAGTCCAAACGCTGCGGCGATGCAAGTCGCGAAATGGTATTTGCCAAAGCATTATGATCCGCAAGACCCTCGCTACAATCCTCTTGAATATTTGCCGAATCATTTCCCGCCTATCTATCTTATGACCGCGGATAATGACTTCTTAAAGGATGACAGTATCTATTTTGATAAAGTGCTTAATGAGAAGAAAATTCCCCATGCTTTTAAAATTTATGAAAGCGATGAAAAAGAAAAATTAGAGCACGTTTTTCAATGCAATTTAGCTTTCGAAAAGGCAAAAATCGCTAATTGGGAAGAGACGAATTATCTTCTAGAACATCTTTATTCTCGTTGACGGATTTAAGTTTTTTAAGGCTTTTTTGCCGCTCAATGAGGATTACACAAATAGTCCAAGGGATTCCGAGGAAGAAAATAAACCATAAGTTATAACCATTTTCCAAATCGAAAGTTAATTCTAGATATGTCGCAAGATTTAACGTCCAACCAATCGCGATAAGAAGCGGCAGGCGAAATCTCGAACCCCAATATTTTTTGCTTGTGTAATTGAGAGCGATAAAAGAGCCGGGAATGGCCCATATGAAAGCTAGCCAGCCATGCCAAGAAGCTTCAAAGATTGTAGCACCTACATAGACTATTGAAGCCAAAGTCCACACAAGCACCACAGCAAGAACCGTGATGATTATTTGGTTTGTCTTAATTTTTTCCTGGTCGCGTTCGCCATAAGATTTCAAAGTATCAGAGGCTTGTTCTTGAATAAGAAAGTCAACCGTGACGCCGTAAAAATCTGACAATTCGCTGAGAACTTCAATATCGGGAATGACGTCCCCGTGTTCCCATTTGGAAACGCTTTTATCGGTATAATGAAAATGCTCAGCGACTTGGAGCTGCGTGAGACCTCGTGCCTTGCGTAACTCAGCGAGATTATGTCCGATGATTGGTCCTAAGTCTTTCATAAGCCTTATGATTTTATCATCAATCCGAATAAGTACAAAAAAAGACCGGTTTCCCGGTCCTTCAATCTAAATGAATTAACGATCTTCGTGTTTTACAAAATCCTCGTCATCCGAGAAGATGGGGCCTTGTTCGGCGATCTTCTCAAGTTTAAGGCTGTAATAACTGTCAAGTTCTTCATCTAAATTGACGGTTTTCGCGTTCGACTTATAGATCATGTCTAGGTCCTCCTTAATGGTCTCTTTTTCAAGACCGCCATCAATATAGGCTTTTAAAGTTTTTAAACAAGTAGGGTAAGCAAGAAAGGGTTTTCAGAAATCCCTTTCAGAAACCCCTTACATTAAAAACATCGATAAACACTAAAGAAAAAATGAATAAAAGTAAACGCTTTCAAAAAAATCGGGTTTTTTGGGAAAATGAAAATTTAATGTAAATAACCTTTTCCCAGAGTTTTCAATTCATCGACAAGAATCACACGCCTTTCTATGTTTGTCTTTTTTGTGCTAAATTAAATCAAAGGAGGTTTTAATAAAAATGTATAAAGAGGAAACAAGTTCCTCGAACCTAGCAAAATTCCTGGCGAATTTTGATTATATGTTCGTTGACACCTGTTCCTTGATGGATGAGAATTTTCCGCTTTTCATGGATAAGTTGGTTCTTGCTCACGAATATTGGCATGATGAAACGAAAGCCTATATTCTCGCCGAATGCTTGAATGAATTAGAAAAGAACCGTCACGAAAAAGATAACTCTGATGCAAGAATCGACGCAAAACGCGCATTGAAAATTCTAAAACAAGATCAAAAAGAAAAGAAAAATAAGATTTTTGATGTTTATCCTCAGGCTGATGAAAGAGGCTTTGCTGATCGTGCGCTTTATTCGTTAGTTGCTTCTTTAAGAGGAGATAAGAAAATTCTCATTATCACGCAAGATAAAAAACTCTCAGATGATTTGAATGGTCTTAATAACCTAAAATCGCAAAATGGTCGGTATTTAAAAGTATATCGCCTTAAAAATGGCGGTGATTTAGAATTAAATCCCGGCGAAGAAGAAAAAAGTAGTGATAATAACCATCAAAGAACCAAGAAAAACACAAAAGAAAATTCCAAAACCGCACCGATAGCCATAAGTTCTTTATGCTCCAAAGAACATAGAATTTTATCTCTTATTCATAATGTGCACCTTAGCAAAAAGGAAAGGCTGCAAGCCTTAGATGCTTACATTAATGAATACGACAACTTATCGCCTTATTTACGTTCTTTTTTAAAAAAAGACAGAGCTGCGCTTCTTCAAGAAAAAGAAGAATTAAAAAAGAAAAGCGAAATTCCAGTTGCTGTTCTAGTATCTATGCGTTCAGGACGTGATATGCCGCCTCGTGCTTTGACAAATCCTGAAATTCTTAAAAGCGAAGATAGTTCTCTTGAGCGCTTGTTTACGCGCGTTGCTTCTTCTCTTGGCATCATTGTTCGAGACGACAGTGTTCCATATCTTCCGGCTGTTCATGGTCCTCTTAATGTCACGAAAACACGTTTTGAAAAAGGGGTTTCTGCGCTTAAAAACTTTATTGGCGAAAAGAAGTTTATAACGCTTCCATATGAAGTTATTTATGCGTTTGATGGCAAAACCTATCGTTTGACCATCAATAAAGTTCTTATCGTTTCAAAAGCGCGCGTGAAAAACATGCCGAAAAAAGTTCAAGCACTTCCTAAAAAGACAAAAAAGATCTCGGATGCACTTCTAGAAGCTCAAAAGAATGAACGAAATTTAGACTGCAATTTGCCAAACTCTAATTATTCTATTTCAAATAAAGTTGCAGATTTAGAAGCTCAAATTAAACTTGTTCGTACTCTTAAACCGAGTGAACAGCAGAAGTTAAAACATAAAATCCGAAATTTAAATGCCTTATTAAAAGAATACAAGACGAAGGATAAATAAAATAAAAAGCCTTGCGAAATGCAAGGCTTTCTTTTATTAAGAACAACTTCTTACGCGGTTGCCCAAAGAGCAGCGTTAATCGCGTCAGCGATTGTCGAGGCTTCGGTCGTCGAACCAATGTTGCTCACTTCGCTTGTCCAGCGGACACCAACCATGTTGTCACCATCAATAGCCAACCCGCTCAAATAAGCATCAAAACTGATATTGCCGGTACTGCTGTCATAAGTTGCCGTGAAGTAATCAAAGGCAGCAGACCAGTTCATGTCCGGCATATCTGTGAACTGCAAAGCAGAGCAATAATAGGCGTCAATTGCTCCGGAGATCGGGATGAATGTCGCTAAGACATAGGTTAAGAAATTGCCAAGATCAGAGTAGGCAGAAATGTCGATGGTGGTGACAGTTCCAGAAGTAGTAACAGAGTAGTAGTCGTTGGCCGCTAAAAGTTCATCTGTAATGTCGACAGGAGTGAATGGAGCAGGAATCGCGCCGCCCATACCATCGCTCATGCCGATGCCTTCAGCCCAAATGCTATCGATGCTCATCGCGCCGCTATCAGAGTAATTGCTACCGACACCATCGCTATATGTGCCTTGCACTTGGTGCAAGGTACTGTCGCTGTCATTGATGACATAAGCAGTTAATGCGCCCTCTTCATCGATGGCAACGTAATCTTCGCCAGTGACGTAGGCTGTATAATCAGCGAAAGTAAATTCCCAACCACGAGAAGCAAGGTCAGCATAGACGGCAGGATCAGTTGTTTCAACCCAAGCGTCGCTATTGTTGAAATAGCCAAGCTCTGTCGAAGAAGTGATTGTGTAGCTCTTCTTTTCTGCACCGATGCTGGTGAGAGCTTCTTCAAAGCCGTTGCTGTCTAATTTAGCTGGGGCATTTTCGTTATTGCCCAAGAAAGTAGTGAGAGCAGGGGCAAAATCTTCATTGATGCCCTCTAAAACATAGGCAACAGCAACAATGCCCATACTTGAAAGTTCACTGACAGGCGCAATAACTTGAATAGCGGTAATTTCTCCGCTTGTTTCATCAGTGATGGCCGTCACGATGCCTTCGGATTGCGCGAGTGAATTTAATCCAAGGCTGCAGTTATAGAACGAGAAGTAGTAGAGATCCTCGCCGCTAATTGATACGTAGTTATCCTCAATGCTAGTTCCAGCATCTGATAATTGAGAGGATTCAAGAGTCCATCCTTGGCCAGCAGCCCACCACTCTAACGGAGGATAACTTCCGGGATCGACAGTAGTTGTCTCGTTTTGAGAATTATAGGCAATTGAATAGAAATTATTTCCAATCTGACCATAACCATTCCATTCAGTGTTTGTGTCACCTGCAAAGAGGACATATTGGTCATCGTGAACAACGCTTGAGAGATAACCAACACTACTGAGATTGCTGTCTAAAGCGAAAGCAGTAGCGGTGAATGAACTGATGTCTTGTGAAACGAATTCGCGAAGCGCAGCGAGTTCTGATGAGATGGCGTTTCCGTTGAAAACGCGCGGGAGACGATTACTTCCAGCATAAACACGGATGCTCCAATCACCGATTTCGGTAGCTTCGATTGTTGTGCCGTTCACGGAGACGTTGTCGCTGATTGCTTCGACCTCAACGATAGAGGCTCCGCTCGGGTTAATCGTGATAACCGTTGTAAGATCTAACGGAGTGCCAATGACTAAATCCGTGCTGGCGCCCCGATTCCAAGTGATCTGAGAGGCGCTTGTCCCTTCAGAACTACTAGAAGAACTAGAGTCGCCATTGCTTGTGTCGCTAGAATTGCCATTGCTTGTGTCGCTAGAGTCACCGGAATTGATAGAACTATCAGTAGTGGATGAACTATCGCCCGCTGAACTACTAGTCGGAGTTTCACCGCAAGAACCGAGCACTAATCCGGCTCCTGCTAAGACTGCTAAGGTGGCAGTCAGAAGTTTTTTCTTCATAAGTTTCCTTCCTTTCGCGGCTAAAATAGCCTATTTTCATAAAAACTCAACAATTATTTTAAGTTTCTCGAAATTAAATAGCGGAGTTGTCGACAAAGTGAATGACGCAACTATCAGCATCTTGTGATTCAACTGAGAAAGTCCAGTTAAATTCACTTCCATCGTTCCAAACTAAGTCATTAGAGTAGAAATCGCGAGCTTGGAAGTTGGAGTAGGTGTTGCCGCCATAGGTTGCGTTGATTTCTTCTGCATATGTATCAGTGCCGAATAAGTTAGAAGTTTCACCGAACAAATTGTAGTAAGTGGAACCGCTTAAACCATTGACACCAGAACTGAGGATAGCAGAAATTTCGCGGAACGCGGAATTGCTTTGAATTGTGCCGTCAACAATGTTCCGCGAACGTGAGCCAGTATTATCAGTGAGGAAAGTGGAAGCACCGATATAGGTACCATCTTCCAAACGTTGAGCTGCATCGTTGAGTTCGTCGGTGTATTGCCACTCATAAGAGAGAAGATTCCCTGTTTCTAAGTCGTAGGTCCCGATTTGAGCACCGAGACGGGCGTCAATGTGGAATACTTGAAGACCCGGGTCGGCATAAGTTCCGCCGTGTGATTGAAGCTCCTGCCATTCACGATAACCGTTAGAGTCGCCCTCATTAACGCCGGTTGGCGTATAATATTGAAGAATCAAATATTCATCGTAAGGAGTTTCATTCCAAGCATCGGTTGTCGTGTTTCTAATGACAACTACATCGCCAGTATCTGTGAAAGAATTGAGCTCTAATGTGAAATTCGGATTAGAACCATCAACATACATGACGTTTAAGCCGTCGTTGCTTCCATCTTCTTTTCGAAGCCAATTGAGAAGCATCTTCGAATAAGCATTGTGATCGCCAACGTTGTTATCCATCATGTCAACGCAGCCGGCGACGCCTTCAGTAGCGCCTCCTTGCTCAGTGCGATCATATGAATAGTAGTCGTTGAGACCGATTAAGTGTCCGTTTTCATGAATGATGGTGTGAGCATCGATGACGGGATCGTCATTGTAATAAGGGGTCGTAATGAATTCGTAGAGAGACCAGAAATAACGATAAGCCGGAGGATTTGATGCATTGGCGCTGGCGCCAGTGGTTGAAGTGTAATTCCACCATAAGTCGCTAGCGTTCTCATCTTCGTTAGTGTTGGCCTTATTCGTTTTATAAATAAGGTTAATTCCATCGAGATAGCCATCCCCGTCAAAGTCGTAATCGGTACGTTTTTCTTCTGGATGGTTTTGGAAATACCAGTTGGCCGCTTGTGTAGCGATTGTTGCAGCCGCGCCAGAACCTTGACGTTCAGCTTCATCAGTTGTCATGCTGACAACGAATTTATCAGTTACAATACCATCAATTGTGAGATTACCATAACTTGATGAGTAGTAGAAAGAACGTAAGGACTGCCATGACGTTTCATCAGCCTCTCCAAAAAAGGCTTTTTCAATAACATCGATTTCTTCTTCTGAGAAGTCATATTGCGGATTACTGACAATATTTGAAAAAGTGACTGGAACAACAATCATCTTTGGATTGCGTCCGTTTTCCGATTTGCCAGGGAATTTGCCGGCTCCAAGGGTACCGACATTAGGATGCTTGCTAATTTCCATTCCGTCAAAATCTTCAGCGTAGATAGTTTTATAGCCGGATCCCTCAGCCCCTTCGACTACGGTGCCGCTTTCTACCGTGAAATCGACAGTCGTTCTTCGAGATTGACAGACAACTTGTGCCGTATAGCGACCGGCCGGAAGAGCGTCTCCAGCCGAGAATTCTACACCGGCATCATTAGTGATTGTGTAGCGGGTGTAATTTTTCCAATCTGTGTAATCAGTCGCGTTCTCATTGGCGTCATAATAAATGACGGTTGGTTGACACCCATCAAAGAAATTGGTGCCAGCGGGAATGACATTGTTTTCGAGAGTCATTTCGACACGGCGTCCAGTTGCCGCGGAACTTGATGACGAACTGCTATCCCCGCTTCCTCCTGAAGTGGAACTGCTGCTAGTTTGCGTTTCACCACAGGCTGCTAACGAGACGAGTGAAGCGATTCCTAAGGCTAGAACAATTTTTTTCTTCATAAGCCACATCTCCTTTCTTCTATGTGCGTATCTAAAAATACCTACTTTCCCATTTTCTTCAATGATTATTTTCTCCTTATAAGCGGTTGAATGTCGCAATTTTCTTGCTTAAACTTCCTAGCGATGACTGAACACGAAAAACGAATTCTCAAAAATTGCATTGCGGCGCTGGTCCTCTTTTTTATTATTTTTTGGGTAGTCTTTTTAGCGTTAGGGTTGCCATCTGTTCGTAATAGATGTGAGAACGGCAATCTCTGCGACTATAGTTCGTTCTTTAGAGATATCGTTATCTACTCGAATGCTTTTTTTGTTGACGGTGCTTGTTTGATTTTCTTTCCGCTTTTGATGATGATTGGAAGAACTGGCGTCTTTGACGTCCTTTTTTATGGTTGTTATCGCTTTGTGGAAAGTTGGAGAAGAGACAAAGTCAAGCGCGATGATAGCGCATATGATTATAAATTAAGGAAACAAGAAGAACGTTCTCGCAACAAGTTGATCCTTTGGCCTTATTTTGCAGTTGGGGCTTTGAGTCTTCTAATTGGGGGAATCTTAGCTATCGTTTTCCCTTATGTTTGAGAGCCCTTTCTCGCCTTTATTCGAAAATAATCATTGACATAAAATCGAGTTGTTGGATATTAGACAATGCGAAAACAGCGGATTTACCCTGTTTGGAAAGGAGAATTATATGATGAAAGGCAAAAATCTCTTGCTGGCATCTGTCTTGGCGATTCTTACGTTAGCGTCATGCGGCGGCGATCCTGCAACATCAAGCGGTAACTCCTCAAGTGGCGGTTCTGCCGGTGGCGGAAGCAGTTCTAGTGGCGGCGGAAGCAGTTCTAGTGGTGGCGGAAGCAGTTCTATCACTCACGATGAGCCATTAGCTAACGGTGTTCTTGACTATCAAGGTGCTAGCACTGAAGAAAAAGCCGAAATTTTGGCTACGATGGAAGAGTATGCCATGGATCATCATTTAGCGGGTATTCCCCTTTATGATGATGCTGGTTATCAACTTTTTTCACCACGTATCACTTTAGCCAGCAATACCTTCATTCCTAACTACGGATTTGGTATCTCGGATTCAACTCTCAACCCGAGCGGCAATATGTATAATGGCCAAACGGCAACTGCGAACGGTCTCACATATCCGAATTATTACAATTCTTATGCGACCGAAGATTCAGGCACCTTCAACTATTGGAATTCCAATGGAGAGGATGTCTCTGGAAAGAATGCAATGATTACTGCTTCTTTCTTCAGCGTCACGATGAACGAAACACGTAACGGCTATGTCTGGCGTAACGATCTTTCGAAGACTGAACGTCCGATTATGCTCGATGAAAACGGCAACGAGCAAGAATACACCGATGGCGCGACTTCGCGTTTCTGGCGTATTTATCCTTATACCGTTGCGGATGAGGAAGAAACTGGACGAAATTTCCGTTATGCCATTTCCCGCAACTCCTCCCTCTATGACACATGGAACAATGTTGGCATTGAATTAGAGGATTATTTAGTTCCTTTCAAGGTGATGCTTGATAATGGCTTTATTCGGGCTTCTACCTTGATCACCGATTCCTCTGGTTTTGCAGGGGCTTATGACTACCTCTATGGCGACGCCAATACGCGTGATTGGGCCAATGTCGGCATTCAAATCAATGAAGAACTCGGCTGCATCGATTTTGAGTTCATTACTCCAAAAACTCAGTTCTATGCGATGTATAACCTCTCGTCGAGTCTTTTCTCACCGATTCCGCAAGCTTATCTTGATCAAATCGGCGGGCCGACACGCTATGGTGTCATCGGTTCTTCATCCAATCCTTTAAACAACGTCGATAACTTGCTTTCCTGTGGACAATATATCGTCGATTCTTGGGAACAAGAAGTTCTCACTGTCTATTCTCGCAACGAATTGTTCTTCCGGGCTGAAGCGACAAGCTTCGCGGGATACACCGAACGTGTTTACCCGCAGAATGAAGAAGGAGCCTATAACGACTTCATCAACGGACGTCTCGATGACATCACCGTTCCTTCTCAATACATTTCTCAACACACAAGCGATCCTTTGGCTCATAGGACTTTAGGACAAACAACCCTTAAGATTAATGTCAACTCCTGTACACCTGAACAGTGGGAATATTACTTCGGTGTTGCTGGTACAGCTTATGTCCATCAGCCGTCTAACTACTGGGACGTTAAGCCGATTATGAGCAACGATAATTTCTTGGATGGTGTTTTCTTCTCGATCGATCGTCAAACGTTAGCGCAAATGACCGGTCATAACGTCGCTTTAGGTTATTTATCCGACGCTTATATGTTGGATGCTGAAACTGATCTTTCTTATCGCGGCACCCCGGCTGGACAAAGAGTTCTCAGCCGTTATACGGATGTCAACGCCAATGGTTATGATCCTTCCTTAGCTGAACAGCTTTTCCGCATCGCTATCGAAGAAGAACTTGCCAAAGGTACGATGGAAAGAGGCGATTATGTCACTATCTACTTTAAGTGGCGTTATCAAAGAACAATCGATGAAATCGGTGAAGTTTTAGCTCAAAATATTGAAGAACCTTTCAATAGAGCGGCTTCCGAATATGGTATCGAACTCGATGTTTATAACGAAGTTGCTGGTCCGAGTTACGCTGATTGCTACACGAAAATGGACCAAGGCGAATACGATTTTGCTGAAGGCGCGATCACGGGTAACGTTCTCAATCCAATTGAGTTTATGTCCGTAGTTTGCACCAATGAACGTTCGCAAGGCTTCACTGTCAACTGGGGCGATAGAACAGATATCGTCAATGAAGATGATCCGCTTGTCTATGATGATATGCGGTGGTCCTATGATGCTTTCTATGTTGCCGCTAATGGTGCCGCGATTGTTCGTGAAGGTTTGATTATTGATCCGGTAACAGCCGGCACTAGTTCCTTTGCAGAAAATGGCACTACGACATTTGTCTTCGATTTGCCAGGCATGACTGACGATGAAGGCAACCTGTTAATCAATTACAATGCGAGCTTCTTATGGATGCAGTTGGGACACAACGGTTCGCCGTCTGACTACTACTATCCGAGTTTCCTTGAGATGATCGATGATGTTTATATGTGGGACCTTGGCTGGGAGTTCAGCATTGATACTGCCACGCTTTCTAGCTACGTCACGAGTTTGGCGAGCAATACGCCTGATATAACATTTGATTCCGTCATCTTGACCCTAGGTTATGAAGCAGAATATGCCGGGGTCGTACGGAGCTCAATGTGCAGCATGACAGTCTCTTACACTGATTGCGGTTTATCAGCAACTGGTGAAGTAGCTTCTATTGCTCTTCCGAGTGTGAATTATGGTAGCGTCGGAACACTATTCGGTTTCGCTGCTTAATTCCTTTCTTCCTCAACTTTAATTCAGGAAGGCGGGGCTTGGTCCCCGCCTTTCGGGTTATAAACCTTAAATTCAAGAAGACTTCTATCTTTCTTTGTGCCAAAATACAAAGCGCAAGCGGATAATCGATAAGGACAATAAATATGGGTAAATATGTCATTAAAAGAATCTTGCTAATCCTGTTAACGGCTTTCATCATTCTTTCCATTACTTATATTTTGATACAATGTTTGCCACTTAATGAACCGCGTGGTTCAGTAACGGCGCGTATCTCATTTTGGAATCAGCAAGTAGATCTTGGGTATTATGAAGTAGTAGACCCGGCTTATGCCTTTACGCATCCTGGTTCTTATGACGTTCATATTTTCGATGGATCTAACGATTATTATTATCGGGCTTTACCGATTATGACTCGTTATTTTGCGTGGCTCAGAAACATTTTTACCCGTTGGGACTGGGGCACTTCCACCTCGATTTCTGTCGGTCGTTCCGCTATCGAAATCATTATGATTCGTTTGCCAGCTTCAATGCGTCTCAACATCATTTCGATTGTTGTTGCGGTGCCGCTTGGTATCCTTCTAGGCGTTGTAGCTGCTTTAAAGAAAAACACGTGGGTTGACAATGTTATTTCAACCGCCGTAATGGTTTTCATTTCTGTTCCGTCTTTCGTCTTGATTTCTTTCTTACTTATTTGGCTCAGTTATTCGACAGGTTGGTTGCCGTCGCAGTGGCCATCGGTCGAAGATGTTGCCGCGAACCCGATTCTCGGTTTCACAGGCTACATCATCCCGGTTATGGCTTTGTCTTTTGGTTCAATCGCTGGTTTTGCGCGTTATACACGGGCCGAACTTTGCGAGGTTATGTCTTCTGAATTCCTGCTTTTAGCGAGAACGAAGGGCTTAACGAAGCGTCAAGCTGTCACACGGCACGCTCTCCGTAACTCGATGGTGCCGATTGTTCCAATGATTATTTCGCAATTCATCGGAATTCTTTCTGGTTCGATGATTCTTGAACGTTTATACGGCATTCCAGGTATCGGTTCGCTTTTCGTCAATGCTTTGACGGGCTCTGATTATTCGGTTGTCATGGTCGATATGGCTATTTACACACTTATTGGTTTAGCCGCAACTTTAATCGTGGATCTCTCTTACGGCATCGTTGATCCACGTATCAAGATGGGGGCAGTGAAGTAAGATGAAATTTCCAAGTTTTAGAAAAAAGAAAGAGAACACACGTGCCGAAACGCAAATTACAGTGGATGAAGCCAAAGACTTCTCTTTTGTTCAACTCGATAAATCCATTCACGATACGAAATTTGAAACGAAACCCACAACTTATTTTAAGGATGCTTTCAAACGTTTCTGCAAATCTAAATCTTCAGTTACAGCTGCTGTTATTTTAGGCGTTTTGATTATTATGGCCGCGATTGTGCCTTACGCCGATGGCAACTCAATAACGCAAAACAATACTTTAACGCGTTTTTTGCCGCCGAAATGGTTCGATTCCTACAATGGCGGTTTCATGGATGGCACTTCTTACATTGAAGGAGCGACAATCGATCCCGAAACGATGCTTCCGGCTGCGGAGCCAGGGACGGGGAATCTTGAATACATCGAGGCCGGCATCATGAATGGCGTAGAGGGCATCACATATCGTGAAGAAACTTACAACAACCTGTCATCGACTGTTACTGCTTATGGCCATGGCGGCGATGCAACTTTCTACCCCAATTCTTATAACACTGATCTCGGCTTTTATTCTCCAACTGCGCTTTTTGATTTGAGCGTGAGCAACGAATTCTCATATGAATTAGATGTTGAAAAATGCTTGGATGATTCTCTTTCGGGAGATGTTATTTTCGCTCCATATTTCTTTGAAGTTGACGGAACGACAGTGACGCCTCTTGTGGCCTTGACTGATTTTTCACAAGATTATTCTGCCAAAACATTTGATATTTCTCCTCTTGTGCGCGAGGTTCTAGAAGAAAGCGGACGTAGTGAAACTTCAATTCGGGGAGCAGTGGGATTCCGCACGCTAGGCGAAGTTGAAACACGGCAGACTATTTTTGTTACAAAAGCTTCTCTAACGCAAAACGGCGTTCTAAATGAAACGATTTCTTTTGATGACGCGACTCAAATGCTTGGCAGCACAACCAACAATTGGCGGGTTCAAGGAAACGGACAAGCCAATATTCATGGTTCAATCGTGACTGTGGGTGATTTTGTTTACGATTATTACGCTGCCGCCAATTCTGATGATGTTTGGGAAGGCGTCACTTATTCACAAGTTCAGGATATGGTAAATCGCGGTTGGATTACCTATGAATGGCAAAATAGCACTGGTGCACCGGGTGAATTCCATCTTACAGAACTCGGTGAAACATATAGTCCGATTCGCAGCGTCATCTCCGAAAACTATAGCAGTTGGAACGGCGCCACTTCTCAGTCTTTGACGGTTGTCCGCTCTCGTTATCGCTATTATTACTACATGGGTTACACAGCCGAATGTACCCCTGTTAAATATTTCTTTGGCACAAATAACCAAGGACAAGACTTCTTTAAGATTGTTTTCTCTGGTTTATTAACGTCTCTTGAACTTGGCCTATTAGCGACCATTATTAACGTAACAATCGGTCTTATTTGGGGTTCAATTTCTGGATATTTTGGCGGCTGGATTGACCTATTCATGGAACGAATTACGGAGATTCTCGGTGGCATGCCGTTTGTCGTTCTCATGACGCTTATTGTTTTATTGCTAGGTTCTAATTTCTGGACCTTCCTATTGGCCCTTTGTTTAACGGGCTGGATTGGTGTCTCATCGACTACGCGAAGTCAGTTCTATCGTTTTAAGAGGCGTGAATACGTTTTAGCTTCAAGAACTCTAGGCGCTTCTGATGGTCGATTGATCTTCCGTCATATTTTGCCAAATGGCGTTGGGACAATTGTTACAAGCGCTGTCTTGATGATTCCGTCCGTCATCTTCTCAGAAGCAACGATTTCGTACATTTTGCCTGGCGCCCTTGCTTTCCAAGGAGGGCAGTCATTTGGCGTCACGCTTTCAACAGCGCAAGATTACATTCAAAATTATCCATACATGATCGTCGCAGCATCCATTGTCATGATCATCATCATGATTTGTTTTAATCTATTTGGCAACGGTCTCCGTGATGCTTTGAATCCTTCGATGAAAGGAGCGCAAGACTAAGATGGAAAAGAATATTAAAGCCTTGAAAACCATCGATTATCCTTCAACGGTTGGCGAAAATCCCAAAAACCAAGAAGTTGTTTTGTCGGTGCGAAATCTTGCTGTTTCCTTCCATACGGACGAAGGACGCGTTCACGCTGTTAGAGGAGTCTCTTTTGACTTATATAAAGGTGAGACGCTTTGCATTGTCGGTGAATCCGGTTCTGGAAAGTCTGTAACTTCCAAAACGATTATGGGAATCCTTGGCGCCAGCGCTCATATTGATTCGGGCTCGATTACCTATGAAGGCGAAGACCTTACAAAAATAGCTGAAGATGAATTCCATCGAATCCGCGGAACAAAGATTGGAATGATCTTCCAAGATCCTCTTTCGTCTTTAAATCCGATCATGCGAATCGGCAAACAAATTACCGAGGTCATGATTATCAATGGCAACAAGGTAAAAAAACTTCGCAACGAGATTATCAACGACGCTTTGATTAAACTTAAAAATGACCAGCGGTTGTTGCAAATTTCAAAAGAAGAGCTGCGTTATGCAAAGAAAAGCAAAGACAAAGAAGTAATTGCCTCAGCTAAAGAAAACGCTAAAAAAGAAAAGGAACGCTTACTTCCAATTATCAAGGAGGATCGCGTAGTTTTACGCAAGAAGAAAAAAGAAGCGAACAAAAAAGTGCGCGAGTTTAAAAAGAAAGTTCTTTCCATCCATCGAGAGAAAGAAAAAGAAATCCTAGCCAATCATTCTAAGAAATCTTGGAGTGATGTTTATGGCGATTTCATCGCTGAAAAAAGACGTTATACTTCCGATCTCCGCGTCACTCACAAAGAAGCGAAAAGACGGGCTTTAAAAGTCATGACTGAAGTCGGCATTTCCGATCCTGAACGGCGGTTTAAACAATATCCTTTCGAATTTTCTGGTGGTATGCGTCAAAGAATTGTCATCGCTATTGCATTGACTGCTGATCCTGAAGTTCTTATTTGTGATGAGCCGACCACAGCCTTAGACGTCACCATTCAGGCACAAATCCTAGAATTGATTAATAAATTGAAAGCTTCACGACATATGTCAGTTATTTTTATCACACACGACTTAGGTGTTGTGGCAAATATGGCTGATCGAGTAGCCGTCATGTATGCCGGTAAGATTGTTGAATATGGAACGGCAGAGGATGTTTTCTATCATCCGGCTCATCCATACACTTGGGCTTTGCTTTCTTCAATTCCTGATATCGATTCAAAGGAGCGCCTCGACGCAATTCCCGGCACGCCTCCGAACATGCTGTTTCCGCCAAAGGGCGATGCTTTTGCTCTACGTTCTAAATATGCGCTTGGCATTGATTTTAAAAAGGAACCGCCGATGTTCGAAATCAGCGACAGCCATTATGCCGCGACCTGGCTTTTAGATGAGCGTGCTCCTTTAGCGGAAATGCCAAAGATTGTTTCAACACGTATTAAAAATTCGCTGAGAAAGGCTGGTGGAAAACATGAATAATGAACAAGAAAAAGCCTTAATTGCCCAGCTTAAAGAAGAAAAAATTCTTCTGAAGAACAAACATAAGGCGCGCTTAGCGGCAATCGAAGAAGAATACCATGATAATCCTTCCTTGAAGGAGGACGCTATCCTCAACGAGAAGGAAGATTATGAACGAGAACTTTTGGTTTTAAAACAGCGTTGGCCGGGTGCCCGTTCTGTCACTTATAAAAAGGAACTACCAGAACAAAACATTCTCCTCTCTGTGCGTCATCTTAAACAGTTTTTTGATATGGGCAGCGGATATAAAACTAAAGCTGTTCATGACATCTCCTTTGACGTTCATAACGGCGAATGTTTTGGAATTGTTGGTGAGTCCGGATGCGGTAAAACGACAACCGGCCGCTGCATCATGAATCTTTACAACATTACTTCCGGTTCAATTTATTTTGACGGATACCGGATTTCTGGTGGAACTCGTTGGAATGAGAAGGAAATCAAGTGGTCAAGAATTCATACTGCTGAGAAAGTTGCCTCTCTCCGCCGTGAAATGCGTAAAGAATTAGCGGTGCTGGATTCCGATTTGCCAAATCTCGATGCGCGGGTCACCAATTTGACGCGGGAAAAGAATTCGGCTCTAGCCGAATCAGGCAATCCTGACGAAGAAAAACATGAACGTAATGTCGCGGACGTTAATTCCGAATATGATCCTAAAATTCGCGAGGCTCGTGAAAATCGTGAGAAGGCTCTTTCGGATCTCCAATCGCGAAAAGAAGAAATTAAAAAGAAGTATCGTGAAAAGATTGATAAATTGGTGGCAGAAAACAAACTGCACGTCAAAGAACAGCGAAAGATTATTTCGCAAATCAGGTACGACAACCGTCATCGCGATTCCAAATTAACTTCGCAAATCCAAATGATTTTCCAAGATCCTGTCGATTCCTTGGATCCAAGAATGACGGTTGAAGACATCATTCAAGAAGGTTTAAAAATTCAGCATCATCGCAATCGAGCCAAAAACCATCAAAAATGCGCAGAAATGCTCGAAAAAGTCGGTTTAATTCCCGAATATGCTTCCCGTTATCCGCATGAGTTTTCTGGCGGGCAGAGACAGCGTATTGGGATTGCTCGTGCTCTCATCATGAATCCGCGACTCCTCATTTGCGATGAGCCAATCTCGGCCTTAGATGTTTCAATTCGCGCTCAGATTTTGAATTTGCTCAATGATGTAAAAAATGAAATGGGCTTGACGATGATTTTCATCGCCCACGATTTATCGGTTGTCAAATATTTCTGCGATCGCATCGCGGTTATGTATTATGGAAGCATCGTTGAATTAGCTAGCAGCGATGAACTCTTTTTGCATCCTCTCCATCCGTATACCAAAGCTCTTTTATCAGCTATTCCAAAGCCCGATCCACGCAGTGAAAAGAATCGGAAGAGAGTTATTTACAATCCTGCAACTGCCCACAATTATCAAAATGAAGGACCGGCTTTACAAGAGATTAAACCTGGTCACTTTGTTTTGGCTAATAGCGTGGAAATGGAGAAATATCGGAAGGAAATTGAGGAACTTGATCGTAAAAATAAGGAGGTTGCTCAATGAAAGATCGCATTTCATTTTTCTTTCATCGACTTGGCGATGTCTTGACGATTCGTTGGCACGGGCGTACATATCGTCCGGTTTTTGACGGACATTGTCTTTTTGCGGCAATCGCTTTGTTGCTCGATGTTCTTTATTTCATCTTACTTGGCGTGACTGGCGCGATTAATATGGCGACTCCAGAAATTATCACTTTCAATGTCACGATGTCTTTTGCGTTGGTTTTCCTTGTCTTTTTCCTTGTTGATTTGCTTTATCGCAAAAATGCCACGCACATTTTGTGGATTGTTTTATTTGGCGCTTTGGTTTTTGCCTATGCTTTAAGCGTAGGCCTTGTATTGCAACTTGTGAAAAATAATGGTTCCAGCGCTTTCTTCTTCATCGCCGCGTTCTTTTCTTTCACCTCATTGATTCTCTATGTGCGGAAAGCGCTTGTGGGCGATGCCGATATTTGGTTTAAGATTTCAGCAGGGTTAATGATTACCTTCTATTTCCTCGGCTGGTTATTTGGTTACCCGATTTTGGATGCCTTCGGTCAAGGCGGTGATTTGAATTACTGGTTCGGCGTCTATTCTTCTTTGGCCTTCAGCGTCTATGCTGTGATGGTGGCCTATATTTCTTCGCAGACGGACTATGACCCACATCCATTAGAATTAGATGAATTCGGCAACCCGATTGATTATGTTATTGAGACGAAAACAAATGAAAAATAAATTTATCGTTTTATTGGCTTCTCTTTCGCTTCTTTCGTTATCTTCTTGTAATTTCAATATCTTTAATCCCGGCTATTCGATACCATACGTTTCGCTTCCGGGTTCTTTAGCCGAAGGCGATTACCGACCAGTTGAAACGCCGTTCACCTATGGAGACTTTAAAACGTCGTCTCAGCAAACGCCGCTCCCCGCGACTGGCGATTCCAAAATCTTGGTTCTTCCAATCATTGTGGAGGATTATCCTTTAAGCGTCAGTGAGCAAACTAGCATCAAATCTGATTTGGGAAAAGCTTTTTTTGGTAATGATGATGAGGTGGCTTGGCTTTCAGTTTCTCGCTTCTATGAAGTTTCTTCCTTCAATCAGTTGCATATTGATGGAGTAGTGGCGGATTGGTATGACTGCGGCTATACAACTTCAGAACTTGATTACATGAATAATGTTACGGGTGCCGGGAGTGTTCAGACTGCAGAAGGAATTTCGCTTTTGGCTGATGAAGCGCTTGCTCATTACGCCGATGTGACAGGCAGCGATCTCAGCGAATTCGATAGCAACAACGACAATATCGTCGATTCTGTTTGGCTCATTTATAGCGCTCCGAATCATCAAAATAATACTTCTTTATCTGATTTATTTTGGGCCTTTACTTATTGGAACACATATTATCATACCGCGCCGATGATGGTTGAATCTTTTTCATGGGCTTCATACGACTTTATGTATCAAGCTTATCGCGGCGCCATTGATACCCACACCTATATTCATGAAACGGGTCACCTTTTGGGCCTTGATGATTATTATGATGGCGGTGGAGAAATTGCTCCGATGGGCGCCGTTGATATGATGGATTATAACATCATTGATCATAACGCTTTTTCGAAGTTTTCACTGGGATGGATTTATCCATATTATGTCGATAAACCCGGTTCAATTCGCCTCCGTCCCAGCGCGACTACTGGCGATGCCTTATTGATTCCGACTGGTTCAAGTTGGAACGGTTCGGCTTTTGACGAATATTTGCTTCTTGAATATTACACGCCGGAGGCAAATAACTACATGGATGCTCATTATGGATATTATGCTCAATCCGGACCTCAAGCCTTCACAGAGAGCGGCGTTCGCATCTATCACGTCGATGCTTCTTTATACGCATTAGAGCCGAGCGGCGAAGAAGGATATTTTGCCGTTTTTGAAGTAGATCGTCCTTATTCTTCTGATAACGGTGGCTTGACTGTTGTGGCTAATTCCAATTCTCCGTCTCGCAGTTACTATGATCAGGTGCATGGCGAAGAAAGCGGACATACGCTCATTCAAATGATGGACGCTACCAGAAAAAGAGCATTCCATGAAATGTATGAATTCGCGGATAACTCTTCGCTTTTTCAAAACGGCGATGTTTTTTCGTTAGCGAGATATAGTTCTTCCTTCCCCAAAGGCCCTTATTTCAATGACGGGACTCGTTCCAATTATGAGATTTCTTTCTCAAATATGGGCGAAGACGGAATTACAATTACCATCAGTGACAACACATGGAATGTTGAATAGAAATTAAGAGACGATTAAAATCATTTAGGTTAATGAAAAGGATAAATAATATATGAAGAAAAAATCATCAACATTCGGAATCCTTGGCATCGTTGTTCTTGTTTTAACTTTGTCAATTTTCCTCACAATGTTAGCCCCCGCTTTAACGAGCAACGCTAATGAGAATTTTGCAATCTACGATTTGGTTTTCGGCAATTCTGCTAATCACGTGGATGCGACGCCGGCTTATGTGGCAATGTTTATTCTCCCGATTATCAGTGCGGTATTCATCCTTTTAGCCCTTTTCTTCAGTTGGGGACAAGGACACAAGTTTGCTGGATTTCTCCATTTTGTGAGCGGACTTTTGCTTTTAGTAACAGGGGTTTTGTTCTTCTTAGGACTTTTTGTGGCTCCCGATTTCTTGCCTGGCGCAAGTTTGAGCATGGGATACGGACTTTATTTAAGCGGTGCGTTTGCAATCGTCGGTGCGTTATTAGCCCTTTATCTCGGGATTAAAGGTCTTCGCGAGAAAAATAATTGATAATTGAAGTCAAGAATTCTTGATTCTCACCTCCCAGAAACGGGAGGTTTTCTTTTGTTAAAAAAATTAGCAGTTGGCTATTGACACTGCTAAAAAGCGTTCTATCATATGATTAGCACTTGAGAATAGAGAGTGCTAATCAAGGAGGTATTCTTTATGAAAAACAATTTAACAACTTATCGTCACGGTGACTTGCTTGACTCATTCTTCGACTTCTTCGCTCCAGATTTCATTGACGAGAACGAAAGTTATTCTTCTCTTGAAATGCGGACTGACGTCTCAACAGAAGGCGACAATTATTTGATGGAGGTTGAATTGCCCGGCATCAATAAGGAGGATGTGGACGTTAAACTCAAAGACGGGTATTTGACGATTAAAGCCTCGCTTAAGAAAGAACACAATGAGAAGAAGGGCTATATCCATCGCGAGCGCTTTGCTGGCGTTTCGCAGCGGACCTTCTATGTCGGAGACGTTGATCCTAAAACAGTGGAGGCTTCCTTCAAAGACGGCATTTTGACCCTTTCCTTCCCAAAGCGAAAGCCAGAGGAAGAAAGCGGCAGCCAAATTGCCATCAAATAAAATTTATTGATTGATTATAAAGGAGGGACGTTCTTTGTCCCTCTTTTTTTGATAATATCAAAGTCATGGATTTGTTGACGAAGTGGGGAAGAGAAATCTTAGAAGGGAAGGAAATGAAAGAAGGGCATCCTAACCCTTATTTTGAACGCGAAAATTTTCAAAGTCTCAATGGTTTTTGGGATTTTGCTTATGCTGATGATGAGACCTTTTTAAAGGAATTTAAAACGCAGATTCGCGTGCCGTTTGCCCCCGAAACTTCCTTAAGCGGAATCAAAAAGACAAAAGCAAAATCTTCTTTGTTGCATTATCGACGAAGCCTCGTATTTCCGCCTTCGCTTCTTCATAAAAAGATTCTTTTGCACTTTTTGGCCGTCGATCAAATCGCAGATATTTATTGTAATAAAAGACACGTTTTTCATCACGAGGGTGGCTACTTGCCCTTTTTTGTCCCTCTAGAAGTGGAAAATTCAATAAACGAAATTTACGTGATTGTTCGAGATGATATTGACGATCCTTCTTTTATGCGCGGCAAACAGTCGAAGAGACCGGGTGGAATTTTTTATCAGGAGACAAGCGGGATTTGGCAAGACGTCTATTACGAGGTGGTTCCCGACGATGGTTATGTAACTTCTTTTCAGTTTTCGCCTATTTACGAGAAGAAAAGTTTAAAGGTTAACGTTGCCTTTGAAGGGAAAATCAATTCGTTGAAGATTTCCATATACCATGATGGCGAATTTCTTTTTCAGAATGAATTCGCGACTGATGAAGCTCTGATTGATTTTCATGATTTCTTTCATGAATGGTCGACGGATGACCCGTATCTTTACGAGGTTTTAATTGAAGCGAACGATGATAAATTCAAAACGATCTTTGGCTTTCGAAAAATCGAGATTTTAGTGAGAAAAGATGGAAAGAAAGTCTTTGCTTTAAATGGCAAGCCGTTACTTCTTAGAGGTCTTTTAGACCAAGGTTATTGGTCAGATGGCGGAATGACTCCTCCAAGCCAGGAAGCTTTGATTTTTGACATAAAATACGCGAAAGAAGCAGGCTTCAATTTATTGCGCAAGCACATAAAGATCGAGCATCCGCGTTTTTATTATTATTGCGATTTGATGGGAATCCTTGTGATGCAGGATTTCGTTAATTCCGGAAGTCAATATTCGAAAACGGCAACGATGGTCGCCCCGTTTTTAGGCTTCAATCTTTCTGATCACAACAATAAGAAATTAGGACGCGGAAGTTTAAAGTCACGTTCTCGCTTTGAAAGCGATATGGAAAAGACCATAGATTATCTAAGAAAAGTAACTTCTTTAGTTTCTTGGACTCTTTTTAATGAGGGGTGGGGACAATATGACACCGAAAGGCTTTTGCAAAAGGTACGAGAATTAGACTCGACGCGTTTAGTGGACGCTTCTTCTGGCTGGTTCGATAAAAGAGTCGGGGATTTTAAATCCGAGCATATTTACTTCAAGCCTTTAAAAATGAGAAATGATGGGCAGAGGCTTTTGGCGCTTTCGGAATTCGGCGGTTATTCTTGCCGAATTAAAGGACACCTTTATTCATCCAAATCCTTTGGTTATCGCATGTATAAAAATATTGATTTGTTAGAAGAGGGCTTAAGAAAAATTTACGCAAAGTTATTGCTTCTCATCGAAAAAGAAGCTTTAACGCTTTATGTCTATACACAATTGAATGATGTTGAGGAAGAAGTGAATGGCTTATTGACTTATGACCGCGAGATAAAGATTTCTGCCGTAAGACTTGCGAAATTAAATAGGGCCGTTAATATTGCATTTGCAAATTCTTTTAAAGGAGAAAAACTATGACACCATTCCCGCGTTGCTTCTTCTTCGATATTGACTGGACGCTTTTTGACCATCAAAAGAAGGAGTTCCCACTTTCAATGGTGGAAACATTGAAGAAATTTCAAAAACTGCATCCGGAAATTCCTTTTTTTCTTTGCACGGCTCGCGATTATGACTCCTTTAAAAGATTGGGAACGCTTGATCTAGGAATTCGCTTCGATGGTTATGTCGCTTCCGCGGGCGGGGTTGTTTTTGCAAAAGGCAAATATTTGAAGAAAACACTGATCCTTCCTTCGGTGGTGAAGAAATTATTGAATTATTGCGAGGAAAATAAGATTTCTGTCGAAGGAATCGGCCCGCTTGAACGTTATACGCTTACGGCAAATAACGATTCGCGAAAAAGATTTTATGAAATCTATTTTCAAGCCGAACCGCCACGCGAAACTTATAACGGACAAGAGCTGATAGGCTTGAATCTTTTTTGTCGGGAGGAGGAAGACGATCGTCTGGAACGTTATAATCCAGACTTAAAATTCTCACGTTTCTTCGAAGACGGCGTCGATTGTTCTTCTGTCCCTCACGAAAAAGGACCGGGTCTTTCTTTGATTCTTGAAGAATATGGTTTGAAGAAAGAAGACGCGATTGGCTTCGGCGACGATTTACAAGATTTATCTTTAGCCTCGCATGTCGGAAATTTTGTTTGCATGGGCAACGGAAAGCCGGAATTAAAAAGAAAGGCTGCCTATATTGCTCCTAATGTTTATGATGATGGAATCGCTAGAGCATTCTATGCTTTAGGACTCCTCTAGAATTCATTTATGGCAAAACTCTCAGAAGAAAAAACACCATTCCTTCAAGCTTTAAAAAAGTATGAGAGGGAAAGTCCCGCTCCTTTCGATGTCCCTGGTCATCACATGGGGAATATAAAAAATCCCGCGACTGAATTGTTAGGACATCACCTTTATAAATTAGATGTGAACGCCCCTCTGGGATTAGACAATCTTGCTCATCCTAGTGGAGTATTGTTTGAGATGGAATCCTTAATCGCTGAAACTTGTCATGCTGATTGGGCCTTTCCGTTAATTAACGGAACTTCAAGCGGCATTTTAGCGATGTTTTTAGTCGCTCTTCAGGCGGGAGATAAAGTGATTCTTCCACGAAACGTCCACAAATCAGTGATAAATGCTTTGATTTTATCGGGAGCAATTCCGATATACGTAATGCCTGAAATTGATGGTGATTTAGAAATCGCTCATCAGCCGATTCTCGAAAACTGGAAAAGAACAATTGCTAGGAATCCGAGTGCGAAAGCGATTTTCTTGATTAATCCTACTTATTTTGGCGCCATTGGCGATTTGAAAGAAATTACAGATTTTGCGCACGCTCATAACATGAGTGTTTTAGTCGATGAAGCACACGGCGCTCATTATTATTTTTATTTAAACAAGCAACCTTTGACAGCGATGGAGGCCGGAGCTGATTTGTCTTCCGTTTCCTTTCATAAAACTGCAGGTTCTTTAACTCAGTCCTCTGTTCTTTTAATGAAGGAGGAGCGATATCGCCGCGAGGAAGTTCAAACAGCCTTAAATATTTTAAACACTACGTCGCCATCATCTTTGCTTCTTGCCTCTTTAGATGGAGCACGGGCATATATGGATAGCGAAGAGGGCAAAAAGCAATTAGTGGAAGTTTATTCTTTGGCCAATTATGCTCGCGAAGAAATAAAAAAGATTCCGGGTTTCATCGTCAAAGATTGCGATTATTTTTTAAAGCACGGCGCGATTGCATACGATGAACTGAAATTGGTGATCGGGCTTGATTCTCTTGATATCGACGGCTTTGAGGTTTATCGGCTGTTGCGCAACAAATACCACGTTCAAATGGAATTAGCGGAAACGTATGCTGTTTTAGGAATTCTTTCATTAGGGACTAAAAAAGAACACATTGATAAATTAGTAACTGCTTTAAAAGAGATTTCTTTAAAACATTATAAGAAGCATGTCGTTTACCCGTATCATCCTTTCGACAGCTCCTTTCCGTTTATGTTAGTCCGTCCGCGGGTTGCTTTTCAGGCTCCTGGGAAACTACTTCCGCTTGAAGAATTAGATGGCGAAATATCACATGAGCAAGTCATGATGTATCCGCCCGGTATTCCGCTTATCGTTCCCGGTGAAGTTTGGACACGCGAGTTAATCGAGCGAGTAATCCATTATCAAAAAACGGGAGTTACATTGCACTCAAGTTATAAAGACAAATTTCAGGTGATTGATCGAAATAAATGGAAACGTTATAGCGTTTATGAAAAACGTCTTAAAGACTATAGAAATAGCCGCAAGACTTTGCCGACGATGGATGGTTATCGCTTGCCTTTTGAAGGAGAGAAACATCAACGGACTTTGATTTTGATGCCTTATCGTCCCGATACTTGGCGGCAAAAAGCCGAGCCTGCAAAGAAAGCCTTTTATGAAGTGATCAAAGCGATTGCTAAATACGAAGAAGTAGAGGTCGGCATTCATCCCGCAATCTATAAGCAGGTGGCTCCTTTGTTTAATTACTTAGAAAACGTCAGAACTTTTTCGGTGCGCTACAACGACGCCTGGGCTCGTGACAATATGCCTTTATTTGTAAGCAATGGTCAGCAAATTCGCGCTGTTGATTTCCGCTTTAATGCCTGGGGCGGAGCCTATAATGGCTTATATCGAAATTATCGCGATGATGATCGCCTTTCGTCCTTAATCGCTAAACGTTTTAAACTCATGTCTTACGTTCATCCTTCCTTTGTTTTAGAAGGCGGCTCCATCATTGTTGACGGGGAGGGGACGCTTATAACGACTGAAGCGTGTTTATTGTCGAAAGGTCGTAACCCTACTTTGCGGCGCGAAGAAATCGTTGAAATTCTTCAAGAATATTTAGGTGTTCAGAAAGTTATTTGGGTACCTCACGGAATTTATAACGATGAAACAGATGAGCACATTGATAACATGGTGGCTTTCGTTAAACCGGGAGAAGTGGTGATGGCTTGGACGGATAATCAAGACGATCCACAGTATGCATATTGCCAAGCAACATATCTATCCTTAAAGAAAGCAAAAGACGCGAAAGGACGTCATTTAAAAATTCATAAATTGCCGTTACCCGCTACGCCTTTATATATGTCTGAAGAAACTGCTCGCGAATTGAGCAAAATGCCATCCACCCTCGATGAAAGAAAAGGGGGGCGGCGTTTAGCAGCTTCCTATATCAATTTTTATCAAGGCGAAAAGTTTGTTATCGCACCTAAATTCAACGTGAAAGAAGATAGCGTCGTTTATAGAAAATTAAAATTGCTGTTTCCGACGAAAGAAATTATTCAAATCGATGCCCGCGAAATTCTATTAGGAGGCGGTGGAATTCACTGCATTACAATGCAATATCCAGCTAAGGAGGAAGAAAATGCCTAGATTTGCTCTTGCTCAAATGAATATGAGCAGTATTTATGAGGAAAACATTGCAAAAGCCGATTATTTTATTGAAAAAGCAAGTAAAGAACACGTTGATTGTTTATTGTTGCCCGAATTATTTACTCGTCTGTATTTCTGTCAAATCGAGGATTATGAGAGCTTTTCTTATGCAGAAGAAAGATCTAATTCAAAAACGCTCAAGCATTTTCAAAAGATGGCCGAGCGCTTTCAAATAGTTCTTCCAATTTCTTTTTTTGAAAAAGCCGGAAACTGTTTTTTCAATTCGTTGGTGGTCTTCGACAAAGACGGGAAAGATTTAGGACTTTATCGCAAAAGCCATATTCCGACCGGCGCTTGCTATGAAGAGAAATTTTATTTTGCGGAGGGCGATACGGGATTTAAGGTTTTTCATAGTTCATGCGGCAATTTAGGAATTGGAATATGCTGGGATCAATGGTTTCCCGAAACAGCAAGAATCCTTGCTTTGAAAGGCGCTGATATTTTGATGTTCCCGACCGCCATCGGAAGCGAACCTATTTTGCCCTTTGATAGTATGAAGCATTGGCAAAACGTTATGCGCGGTCATGCAAGCGCCAATATCATGCCTTTATTAGCGGCTAATCGCTTTGGAAAGGAGAGCATTGGCGACTCCTCAATGATTTTCTATGGTTCAAGTTTTATTGCCGATGAACATGGCGAGATTGTCTCTTCTTTCAATCGCGAAGAGGAAGGACTTCTCTACAAAGATTTTGACTTTCAAAAGATTGCCAATGAGCGTCAAACATGGGGCGTTTTTCGCGATAGGAGAATAGATTTATATAGTCCAATTTTAAAGAAAGACGATACATCTATTTAGGCGTAGACAATAAGCAAGACGAGAATCGTAATCGCCATTAAACCTAAGATGAGAGGAACTATATAACGCCAATCAAATTTCTTCATAGAGCATAAACCCCTTTATAGGGGTTTTAATTTCGACTAGGATAATATCATGAAAAAACATGGATTGCTTTCGATAACTTTTCTTACGTTAGTCTCTAGCTTGCTTTTTGCTTGCCAAGATCCGAATCTTTCAAGCCCTAATAATGATAATTCTTCAAGTACGAGTTCCTCGTCTTCAAGCAATTATACAAGCGTTCCCACTACCTCTTTTCCTATAGGAGATGATTACCAAGACGTTTTAGATTCTCCCTTGATTTTGAATAATTTTTCTTCCTCGAGTAAAGAAGTTAATTTTGTCTATGAAGTCGCGCCCGGCTTCAATTTGGGAATTCATAACGCTGAAATTGAAGACGGCTCTTTAATCTTAAAGAAAGGCGGATATATCACGAATCTCAACGCTTATGCTTCATTCTCTGAAATAAGCGTCGAATTTGAAACTTATGATGAACTTGGTTTTTTGGGTGTGCGTTCCTCGTTCTATCCAATAACCTCTCCGCGCTCAGGAGTCGAATATTTAGAAACGAACACGCCTTCTGCCTTGTTAGCAAATAATCGTTTCTTTGCTTTGGTGGCTCCGATTTCTCCGGTTGAAATCAAGGAGATCAACATTACATCCACTAAGGGAAATGCTAACGAGCAAGAGGAAAAGACAATCAGTTTTTACACAATCAACGATACTCACGGCGCGGTGATGATGGATGAGAGCAATTACCAGGCCGGCATTGAGCGTTTGAGCACGTATTTATACGATGAGAGCGCAGCTAATCCAGATGGCAACGTCATTTTATCATCGGGCGATATGTGGCAAGGCAGCGCGGATTCAAATTTGACTTCTGGGGAAATAATGGTCAATTGGATGAATCTCATCGGTTATGAGAGCATGGCCATCGGCAATCATGAATTCGATTGGGGCGTCGATGCTATTTTAGAGAATTCTTTCAAAGCGGATTTCCCGTTCCTTGGCATCAACATCGCAGATACAAGCAATCAGAGACCGGATTGGGCCAAGCCGTCTGTAATCATCGAACGTTTCGGCGCCAAAATCGGAATCATCGGAGCGATTGGAAATTTAGAATCATCGATTGCCGTCTCATCTCTTGGAGGTTATCAGCTTTTAGACAATTATGCCGAACTTGTCTATGAAGAGGCTGAGCGATTAAAGACAGATGAAGATTGCGATTTAGTGGTTGTGTCAATCCATAACGACGATCTTTTTGTAACGGATGAGGCCGCTGAATACATTGACGCTGTTTTCGGCGGACACACTCATTCTTTTTTCGGCAACGTCGATAGCAATGGCATCCCCCATGTTCAATGCTATAGCAATGGTTCAAATATTTGGCGTGTCGATTTTAAAGAAGACGCGGACGGCAATTGGTATTTCGATGAATATTCGAATATGCCTCTTGATTCTTTATTACGACTTGAACCTCATGAGGAAACAACGCAGCTCATTGATTATTACGGCAGTTTAATTGACGATATCAAGAACGAAGTAGTCGGGCACAACGATGAGTATCTCAGTCGTGGAGCTTTAGCCGATTTAGCTAGCGAATCGCTTTATCGTTATTACAAACGTGAAAATTGGGGGACGAATTTAGTAGGGGCCGCCACCAATACTGGTTGTGCGCGTTCCGAATTAGCTGCTGGAGTCGTCAAATATGGGGATCTTTATCAAGCCTTGCCGTTCGATAATGATAACGTGCTGGTGCAAATACCGGGCTATTATCTCCGTGAATTGGCTCATGATAGTTATTTGTCAACGTATTTAGATATTGCTGAAAATCAAATCGACGATAACGCGAATTACGAAATGATTATCATTTCTTATGTTTTTGAGAAGGCTCCATATAACCTTTACATGGAAGAAATATCGCGCGATTCCGTTGTGAGACTTCGCGATATTGTGGCTGAATATTTCCGAGGAAATTTATGAGGCGTGGTTTGGCGATTCAAGGTGGTGGAAGCCGCGGGGTTTATGCTGCCGGCGTGCTTGATGCCTTCCTTGAAAAAGATATAACTTTCGATCAAATATACGGAACCTCGTGCGGTGCCTTAACGGGATTAAATTTTGTGAGCGGCGATAAAGGGCGATCCGGTCGTCTCATTTCTAAAATGATGAGCGACAAGCGCTTCAATTCTTTAAAAAATCTTTTATCCAAAGGCTCGGTCTTTGATTTTCATTATTTGTTTTTTGTGCTGCCACAATCGGGGGATTATTTTAACAAGGAGCGTTTCTTTTCTTCAGTGACTGAATTTTATCCGGTCATGACAAATTGCCTAACTGGCGAGCCTTATTATATCGATAAACATGATCAAGAATTTTGGCAAGGAGTCGCTGCTAGCGCTTCGCTTCCGGTTATCTCTAAGCCTGTATCTGTCCATAACATTCCGTGTTTGGACGGGGGGCTTGTGATGCCCGTTCCTTTTTATCCACTTTTAGGCAAAGTAGAAAAAATTGTTGTCATCGCTACGCGGGAACGCGGTTATCGTAAGCCAAAGGAAAAGAAACCTCAGATAAAATTGATGCACAATCTATATAGTGATTTTCCTTCCCTTCTTTCTTCATACGATCAAAGTGTCGAGCTCTATAATAAAATGATGGACGAGATGGACAAATTGAACGATGAAGGACAAATTTTTGTTATTTATCCACGCAAGAGTCCGAAAGTGAAATCAACAGAGAAAAGTTCTATGAAAATCATGGAACTCTATATGGATGGTTTAGAAGACGGACGTTCTACAATCGACGCGGTCAAAGAATATCTTGAAAATTAATTGTTTATGAATAGAAATGATGTAAAACGCAAGCGTTCATCAAAAGGACTCATAAATCCCGAGCGCACAAAGACGTATTTAGTTACACACGAGGAGAATCTTTTAGATTTTGTTAAAAAGCATTTGCCAAAGCAGAGTGAGAAAAACGTTAGGCGAATTATCGCTAATCATCAGGTTGCGATTAATGGAGCACCGGTCTCCTATTTTTATGAACCGCTCTTCAATGAGGATGAAGTGACGATTGCTTGGGAACCTATCAGACGTTATCAAAGAAACAAGCCGCCGATCATTTATGAAGACGATGACATTATTGCTATCAATAAACCATCCGGCCTTCTTTCGGTGGCCTCCGAAAAAGAAAAAGGAAGAACGGCATATCGCTTGATTGCCGATTATCTCTCAAATTTTAAAAGAGGAGCTCGCCCATATGTAGTTCATCGTCTCGATGAGGACACATCGGGAGTTTTAATTTTCGCAAAGAAGATTGAGGTGCGGGAAGCTCTTCAAAAATCATGGCAGCAAGTTGTGAGCAAGCGCGCTTATTTCGCTGTTGTTGAACCAGGAACCATTGAAGATAATGGAGTTTTGCAAGATTATTTAGCCATTGATCGCACGCAAAAAATGTATGTTACGGCAAATAAAAAATACGGGAAACTGGCAATAACCAAATTTAAAACTCTCAAACGAAACGCAAAATACGCTTTGTTGGACGTCAATATCGACAGTGGACGCAAAAACCAAATCAGAGTCCAACTTGGCCACCATGGATATTATGTTGTTGGCGATGATAAATACGGAAAACCTTCCAATCCTTTGAAGCGTTTGGCTCTTCACGCTTATGAATTATCTTTCGTGAATCCTTTAACAAGTAAAGAATATGATTTTAAAACACCCTGTCCTAAGGAATTTTTGACGCTTTTTAATGAGAATTTAGAGGCAAAAGATAAAAAGAAGTCTTCCACTTTTATAAGACAAAGAGGAAAATCTAAAAGATAAGGAATCAGAAGGAGACAAGCGTGGCTATTCGAAAAGCAACTACGAGTTCTAAAAATAACATCAAAGTTGTGTCTTTTTCTTCTTTCTCTAGTTTTCTTCATAATCGTTGCTCCTTTCTTTTCGATTTCCATTCGCTCTTTTACTATGCCTTAACGATCCTTTTGATTGGCTTCTTGTGGATGGGTTATGCGATTTTAGTCAATAATTTTTCAGTTTTATATGGGTGGGATTATTCCTCGCAATACGTGACGATGTCTTATGAATTTTGGGATATGTGGCACGATTTTTTTGCCACGGGAAGTTTCCCTCTATATTCCAGTGAAACGTATTTTGGCACCGATAACATTGGCTCTAATTCTTACTACGGACTTTTCGATCCGTTTTTGATTATTGGTTTTATTTTTCCCCGTTCATGGATGCCGCAAATCTATGTTATTTCCGCAATGCTGAAGGGCGTTTGCAGTGCCCTAGCAATGCGAGCTTACCTTAGATATATGGGAATAAGCGAGTCTTCGTCTCGCTTAGGAGCGTTGGCTTACGCCTTTTCTGGGTATCTCAATTTTATGGTTGGTTTCCCAACATATTTATCGATGGCGGTTTCTTTACCGCTCATCCTTTTGGGGATTGAGAAACTTTTACGTGAGCAGAAAATATCCTATTTGGTTTTTGGCTTATTTCTTTTAGGTGTTATTTCCTTTTTCTTCTTAGTTGTCATTTGCATTTGGGGAGTGATTTACGCGGTTTGGCGTTATTTCATGACCATTAAAAAACGTTCATGGAAATTAAATCTCGGAGTGATTGCAATTGGAATTTTCTCTTTCGTGATTGGCATTTCTCTCAGCGCATGGACGCTTTTGCCGTCTGTCAGGCAAAGTGCTTTGTCGGGACGAACGGTTTCTGTTGGTCGCGCGTATTTAGACATGCTCATCAGCGCTACGAAAAATTTTGACATTCCAACGATGTTTGGCCTTTTGTTTGAGCCGGTTGGTTTGAATGCCGGCCGCGAACTTCAAGGATTGATAGGTTTTTTCTTTCCGACTTGCAATTATTTATGGTTGCCGTTAGCGAAAGGCAGCGTCAATGGCGGAACCTATAATTATGACAGTTGGACCGCGTCTTTGTTCTGCTATACGCCTTTGATCATTTTGTTCTTTACTTCATTATTCAGATCGATTAGAAGACGAAAGTGGTCACACATAATTGCTTTCCTTTTATGCCTTTATTTGGTGTTTACCAATTTTGCCTATTATTTCTTTTACGCTTTTGCCGGAGATGGATACGGCCGCTGGTATATTGTGCTCATACCTTTAATTATTTATTACGCTGTTGATGCCTTGGATCATCTAAAAGAAGAGCCGCGGTGGGTGTTACCAGCTGGAGCTTTGACCTCTTTAGCTTTGACCTTTTTTACTTGGGTAATCACGGTTTTGGTACTTAAAGATCAAACGATTGAAGTTGGTATCATTGATGGTTATTACAAAAACGAATATGAAGTACCGGGAAGCGTTGTTTTCCAGGGCGTTGAGATTTCTTTAATTTGGCTTGTTTATTACCAAATAGCGTTAGTCACGATTGTCAGTATCATCTTGATCGTTATGAAAAACAAAGCCTCGCTTCATAAAATTCTTTTTGGCATTACGGCTTTTGAAATAATCATATCTGGCAATCTCTCGTTCTTTTATGGTTATATGACGCCTTATAATTCCTTCAATGGCGGACCTTCGTATTACCAAAACGCGACTGACGCCTTTAATTATTTAGATGGTTATGATGATTCCTATTATCGGGCGTATTCTGATACCACCTTGGACAAAAACACAAACATGGAATTTGGCTATAACGGGAGTTCCACTTTCCATTCCCTTTTCAATTATGAAATCGCTGATCTTGCCCGCTATTCATATATGACGAATAACGAAAGTTATCGACATGATGTTTATGGACAGGATGTGGTCAACAAGAGTTGGAGCGGCTATTACGCGAACAAGCGATCTGATTTCGATTTTGCTCTCGGGAATAAATATTATGTTATTCAAAACGAAGGGTATACGTATGGCTATGATGATTGGACAGCAAATGTGCCATGGGGTTCGACCCTTGTTTATGAAAACGATCTTTTCCGCGTTTACGAAAACCATTTAGTGCCGGAACTCGGACACGCGGTTGATTATATTTATCAGGAACACGAAACTGCCAGTTCTTCAACGCGCAATCACTCGGCGTTCTACACGAATACAAGCGGCACGAACGCTGCTTCTGAAGCGGCAAGAAATGAACGGGTCTATGTCGAAGGCGCGATTGTTCAAGATGAGGATGCGGAGGAATTTTTTGATGAACTGGCTGCACAAGGTTCGTCTCTTGCATACAGTTCAACACCTGTCGCGAGCATGCGCGAATTAGGCTATGAAAGAATTTCGACTTCACGTGAACGCGTTGAAACGGTTCACGGCTCCGGCGTCAATTATGGTTTCTTTGCTGTAAATGAGGAAATGGGCATCGATTGGGGACCAACATATTTCCTCAGTCATCTTGAGGATTCCAATGTTGTTTTGGAACACGAGAATTTCAGCGGCGGAAGCATTTTGCGTGATTACGACAAAATCGTTACCTATCCATCTTCGGGTTTTGGAGATTATCTTAACGAAGATCAAAATGGCGCTTATTTCCTTTTAGATTTTTCATCTCCTTCTCCGAATTTCGTCGAGGCTCCACGGCTTTATTTCGTTGGCGATACTTTTAATGAAGACGGAACTATAAAAGAAGAGAACGTGCTTCTTTCTTATGAATATCGTTCGATGCAAAATTGGACTGGCGGACACGTAAATTATTGGGGCGGTCAATTCGGTTTCTATGTTGAAGGTCGCGCTAAATACATCGTCGCTTGCTATAAAGGAAGCGGAGAAGTTACTTATCGTGGCTTTACAACTTATAAAATGGAACGCTCCGTATTAGAGAGCATCTATGAAAGAGTGACTGACGAAGAACATGCGCTCAACGATGTCGACGACAATGGCGATCGTTTCACTTTTACTACTAGTTTCAATGAGCCTAAAGTCGTTGTTACGCAATTAGCTTATGATGCTGGTTGGCATTTAAAATCTCTCGTTGGCGACGAGGAAAAAGAAATTCAGCTTTATCGTCTAAATGGCGGTTTTCTAGGTTTCATTGCTCCCGAAGGCGAAGTCAGTTATCAATTAGATTATTTCACTCCATACTTAGATACCGGCGTTTACTTAGCGATGGGCGGTTTTAGCCTTTATTTGCTATATGAACTCGCGTCATTCTTAAAAGACACGCGAAAACTTAAAAAGTCGTTATCCATTGAAACGAAAAAATAAGAATAAAATTATTTCTTTTCTTTGAGTTTGAGATATTCCTTATAAATATCTCCGCGCGGCAGTTGATACTTTTTTGCAATGTTTTTAACCGCAACGCTCGGAGAATAATTTTCCAATTCATTTTCTAAATCAGATAAAAGTGAAGAAGAAATCGTGTTTTGTTCTTTTTCTTTGCCTTCCACGACAAGAACTATTTCGCCTTTCAGTTCTTCTTCCTTTAATAACTCAAAAATTTCGCCAATCGTCCCGTATATGTATTCCTCGTGAACTTTTGTCAATTCACGCGCCAAAGTCAATCGGCGTGAAGCGCCAAAGACTTTTAAAAAATCATTCAAAGTTGATTTTAGACGATGAGGAGCTTCGTAATAAATAGTCGTGTAAGGGAAATCTTTGAATTTCTCCAATTCTTTTCTTCGATCGCCGCTTTTGACAGGCAAGAAGCCGTGGAAAAAGAAACGATCGCTTGCAAGATTGGAGGCAATTAGAGCCATAAGAAAAGCAGACGGCCCATTGATAACGGCAATTGGAATTTGGTTTTTCCGCGCTTCCTGGGCTAAAAAACGCCCGGGATCAGAAATTAATGGATAGCCGGCGTCTGAAACGTAGGCAATTTTCTTTCCTTCTTTTAGAAGCGAAATAATTACTTTGCTTGCTTCTTTTTCGTTATGGGCATGGAGAGAAAATAGTTCTTTTTGATAGTTGAAATGATGTAACAGACGTCTGGTGTTACGCGTGTCCTCACAAGCGATTAAATCAACATCATTTAAAATTTCCAAAGCTCGCGGCGACATCTCCTTTAAATTGCCGATTGGAGTGGCCACTAAATACAAAATTGGCCCATTGTTTTGAAATGTCGAGACACGTTCTAACATAATTGTCAATGTCTATTCATTTTGGAAAGTTCATTTAAAGAAATCGTTCGACTCTCATCGTCATTTTTTAAAGTTATCGTGCGCGAGAGAATGTTATATGAATCCACTTGATATTCTTTTTGACCATCGCGAACGATGCTGCCAACCGGCGGATATTTCTTTTTCTCTTCTATATAGAGATCATCCTCAAAAAGGAGACAACACTTAAGTTTGCCACAGGGGCCTGAGAATTTTTGCGTATTTAAGGACAACATTTGATTCTTTAAACGGAAGACTCCGATTCCGTCGAAACGCGCAAGGAAGTTGGAGCAGCAGAGAGGAAGCCCGCATATTCCGACGCCTCCGCTGATTTTTGCGCGGTCACGAGGCATGATTTGCCGCAACTCAATTCGACAATGAAGTTCGGAGGCTAAAGCCTTCAGAAGATCACGGAAATCAACGCGGCCATCGCTGACGAAAGCAAAGAGGCACTTATCTCCGTCTAATGTATAAGTTGAATAAAGAAGTTGCATCGGTAGGGCTAATTTTTTTACTTCCTCAATAAAGCACTCTTGAGCTTTCTTATTGAGTTCTAGATATTGATCATTTATCGCCAAATCTTGAGCGTCGGCTTTACGAAGGATGCTTGGGAGACTCTCCATCTCTTCGCGTGCTCTAATTAAGTCAGTTGAAACCCGTGCCATCTCTAATCCCAGGCTGCTATTGATCACGACATAATCTCCTTTTTTGAGTGATAGATCAGTGACCGAATAAAATTCAGTTTTTTGACTATATGGCAACAATACCCCACAGTAATAATTTGCAAGTTCCATCGATTATAGGCTCCGAATTAAATGCTCAAGAAGAAGAGGCAATCCGATATTCATGTCGAGATCTTGACGTGCTTTCAATAGAAGAGCGAGACTCGACTGCGTGAAATTAAGACCGCTTTCATCGTCTCCAATGAATATTTTAGCATAGGAATATGAAAGTGTTTTTTTCCCGTTTTTGCTCTCAAGTATTTCTCGCACTAACAAAATAAGAAAATTGATGAAAAGACGCGCGTCTTTTTTTCCTGTTAAAAATGGAATTAAATCTTTTTCCCAAATGAAAATTTGTTCTGCCTTTGGTTTTTTAAAATTTTCAGCGGCAACACGAAAAAGAGATTTTGCATTTTGATAAGCTTCATCTTCAGTTTCATTTTTAAAGGAGGATGGATTGTTTAAATAAGATGAAATTAGGAGAGCATCTTCTAATTTAATGCCATCATTTAAGGCTTCTTCAATGACTTGATCCTGAGGAATTTTTCGGAGGCGGATAACCTCGCAACGCGAAAGAATAGTTGGCAGAACTCGGGCTTCGTTTTCGCTTGTTAAAATAGCATAAGTATCTTTTTGCGGTTCTTCTAAAAATTTAAGAAGCGAATTAATAGCTTCCGTGGTCATGTTTTCCACTAAGTGAATGACGTAGACGAGAATGTGACGAGTTTCTAAAGGCGTCTTGGAGAAATCGCCAACTACATTTCGCACATCGTCTTTTTTGATCGTGCCGTTGCTGCCATCAAGAAAAAGAAAATCGTTATAAGTTAAATGTTCAACGCGTTGACAAATTCGACATTCTTCATCTGCTAAAGGGTCTGGATGAAGACATAAAAATGACTTAGCTAAGAAAAAGGCACATTCTTTTAGAGGAATGCCTAACTCGCCCGATAATAAATACGCGTGAGTCAAATGATGCAAAGAAAAAGAATTTGTAAGCAATTTCCACGCAACTGGCTGGTCTTTTTTTAGATATTCAGAGAATTTCATCTTCGACGCAAAACATTTTTAACTGCAGACAATACTTCCTCGTAAACTTCATTCTCGTTTTTGGAAGCGTCGATAATGACATAACGTTCAGGATAGCGCTTCGCTAATTCTAAAAATGAAGCACGGACTTTTTGATGGAAACTAATTTTTTCTAAATCGAGGCGATTGACTTCCCGCCTTTCGTTATCGGCGATGCGTTTTAAACCGTTATTAGGATCTAAATCGAAGAGAATAGTTAAATCAGGAAGCAAGCCTCCTGTCGCTACTTCGTTTATTTTGAGAACTTCGTCAATTCCGAGTTCACGTGCTCCGCCTTGATAGGCCAAAGAAGAATCTAAATAGCGATCAGAGAGAACAATTTGATGTTTTTTGAGGGCAGGTAGAATTTTTTCGACGACATGTTGACGTCTTGCGGCCGCATAAAGCAAGGCTTCGGTCCACGGATCCATGTCAGTGTTTTGTTTTTCTAAAATCACTTTTCTTATTTCTTCGGAAATAGGCGTGCCGCCTGGTTCGCGCGTCAAAACAACTTCATATCCGTTCTCTTTTAAAAAATTAACAAGATGCTTGATGGCTGTTGATTTGCCAGATCCCTCGCCACCTTCAAACGTGATAAACATTAAGGCTTCCTCCGGCCTTCAAAGGCTTTTTCTAGTGTCATTCCGTCAGCGTATTCTAATGATGTTCCCATCGATAATCCGTAAGCTAGACGCGTTACCTGGATGTTTTCCTTTTCAAGAATTTTAGCGAGATATAGTGTTGTAGTTTCACCTTCGATTGTTGGATTAAAAGCAAGGATAACCTCTTTTGCTTCTTCATTTTTCAGACGTTTTAAAAGGCGAGAAATTTGAAGATCCTCGGGTCCGATGCCGCGATTCATTGATATGAGACCGCCGAGCACATGATATAAGCCATGGAAGGTTTTGGTTTTTTCGATTGCCAAAGCGTCTTTGGCGTTTGCAACAACACAGAATGTTTTGTGGTCACGCGAAGAATCATTGCATATATCACATTTTTCTTCAGTGGCATAAAGCCCACAGCTAGAACAAGGATGAATCGTATTTTTCACTTCAACAATCGCATTGGAAAAAGCAAAAGCATCCTCATCCTTCATATCGAGAATTGCATAAGCAAGACGTTCAGCGGTTCTTATTCCAACGCCGGGAAGCTTTGAAAAAGAATCAACAAGATTGTTAAGAGCTTTTATTTCGCTCATTAGAAGGGGAGACCTCCGTTGCCGTGAGTGAGTTTTTCTTCAATTTGATCGTTGGCCTCTTGAATTTCACGTAAGGCAGTGTTGATTGCCGAAATAAGCGATTCTTCGATTATTTCGCTTCCAGCTTCTTTTAAAGCTTCTTCGTCAATTTTTATAGAGGTGATTTCGCGAGAACCTTTGATAGTGACATTCACAATTCCTCCTGCCGAGGACGTGAATTCTTTAGCCGCTAATTCTTCTTGTGCTTTCAACATTTCGCGTTGCAGTTTTTGAGCTTGCATTAACATTTTCTGCATTGGATTTGGCATTTATTTATTCCTCCTTTGGTAAATTTAAGACAATTGTATCGATTGCTGGCAGTTTGTGAATTGTTTGAAGAGAGTAAAAAAGTTTAATGACGTTAGAACGTTCAATTGGATCAACCGCGTAGACGAAAACGTGACGCCCCAATAACGATTCTACTAGTTGAGAAAGAGGCTTTTGATTTTGTTTGATGTTCGCTTTCGCGCTTAATCTCTTGAAGTTATAACTGACGATGAGACAACTATCAGTGAGGGCAAGAGGTTTTCCATCGCTCAGCAAGGTGGCTAGATTTCCTAATTTTGGATCAGTTTTAAGCGGCAAAAGTTGTTCCCACTTATGATGAAGTTCTTCTCTTTCTTGCCGTTTTTTAGAAGCGAGCACTAAAATTTTAACAATTTCATTTTCATCGAGTGAATAAGCATCACCTTCAACGGCAATTTGAGGAGATGTGACGTTTGAAGTATCAAGATTTGGGAGCGGGGGCTTTGTCTCGACAATCGTCTCCTTTGTTTCTTTATTTTCAGGCAAAGGTTCATCTTCAAAAAGGAAGGACGGAGGTTCTCCTTTTTTCTCCTTCTTTTCTTCTAGCGGTGAAGAAAGGCTCTTTTTTTCCTCTTTTGGCAAGAGATGTTCTTGCTCCAATGAGGCAGTTTCTTTTAAATTGAGCTTATCAATGAGTTGAAGCACTCCAATTTCAAAAGCAGAACGGACATCATTGACTTCTTTAAAAGAGGAAAGAAGCGCGACAAATGATTCTAAAGAAAGATTGAGCTTTTCATTCGGGAAGAGCGCGTTGAGACGCTGGGCTTCACTTTCAGGAAGCGTCTCTAACAAATGAGAATCATCGGTTTTGCGAATGATTAAGACATCTTTGAAAAGAGAAACGATCTCGCGCGTAAACCTTCGCAAATCAACCCCTTTCCCAACATATTTTTCAACTCTTTCAAGAATTGAAGAAACGTTAGAAGAAGCAATATCGGAGATGAAATCAATTTTTTCTGTTGATGAGGCTAATCCGTAAATATCGAGCAAATCCTGCGTTTTTAATGCGTTATCGCCATAAGCAAGGGCCTGGTCAAGAATTGATAAAGCGTCGCGCATGCCACCATCGGACAACTCAATCACTAAGTTGAGTGCTTCCTCTTCATAAGTTGCATTTTCCTTTTCCAATACTTCAAGCAACTTGTTTTTCATATCTAGCGGCGACACTTTTCCGAAATCAAAGCGTTGGCATCTAGAAAGAATCGTTGGAAGAACTTTATGCGGCTCGGTTGTGCAAAGAATGAAAATTACGTTGTCCGGGGGTTCTTCCAAAGTTTTTAGGAGTGCATTGAAAGCGCCCGTGGACATCATATGAACTTCATCGATGATATAGACTTTGTAACGTCCTTTAATTGGCGAATATTTAACTTGTTCAACTAATTCGCGCGCTTGATCAACGCCATTATTAGAAGCAGCGTCGATTTCTAAGACATCAGGGTGAGTGCCTTCGATAATTGATAGACAGTTGGAACAATGATTGCATTGACGTCCCACCCCGGCTTCGCAGTTTAAAGCCTTGGCCAAAAGCCTCGCCATCGTTGTTTTCCCAGTTCCCCTAGGACCGGAAAAAAGATAGGCGTGGGCTATTTTTTCATTTTTTAGAGCATTCTTTAATGTCCTTACGATAGGTGCTTGACCCGCTACCTCATTAAACGATTGAGGACGATATTTTAAATACAAAGCACGATAGGCCATAACTCAGTATATTATAGGCACTTATGAAGTGATGCTCTAGAAGGAATGCTTGCGATATTCCCTCCTTAAATACTGTATAATAGCAATGATGGAAGAAATCATGCGTAAACGTCTAGTCAGTTCGAAGACTAGATATCAAGAAATTGAAAAAGAGCTAGAAGACCCGAATGTCGCTAATGACATCCCACGTTTGGCTAGCCTTTCGAAGGAAAGAGCTTCGCTAGAAGAGCCGGTAGAAAAATTTAATAATTTTTTGGCGCTTGAAGCCGAAGAAAAAGAAATTGTTGCTTCCTTTGGGAGTAACGATCCAGAAATGGAGACTCTTCTTAAGGAAGAAAAGCGGAGAATCGAAAGCGAACTATCAGTTTTAGAAGAAGAATTGCGTTCTTTGCTATTGCCAGTAGATCCTAACGATAGCAAAAACATCATTGTCGAAATTCAAGGTGCAGCGGGAGGCGATGAGGCCAATATTTTCGCTGGTGACCTTTTGAGAATGTATGCGCGCTATGCAGAAAAAGAAAATTGGAAGATTCAATTTTTGTCCGGCGAAGAGGGCAGCGCCGGCGGCTATGCTTATGTTTCTTTCTTAGTGAAAGGAAAAAATGCTTATTCGAAATTAAAATATGAATCTGGCGTTCATCGCGTTCAACGAATTCCAAAGACTGAGGCTAATGGACGCATTCATACATCGACTGCAATCGTTTTAGCAATGCCGGAAATGGAAGAAGTTGACGTAAAAATCGATCCTGCCGATTTAAAAATCGATACTTATCGGAGTCAAGGTGCTGGCGGACAAAATGTCAATAAGACCGAATCTGCCGTTCGCATCACGCACATTCCTACGGGGATAGTCGTTTCCTGTCAAACTGAAAAAGCGCAGTTACAAAATAAAGAGATTTGTTTGCGAATGATCAGAAGTAAAGTGCACGATTACTATCAATCACAAGTCGAAGGCGAAAGGGCTAGCGAACGGAAATTAAAAGTCGGGACGGGAGCAAGATCAGAAAAGATTCGAACCTATAATTATCCACAAAATCGCGTAACTGATCATCGAATCGGCTTTACGACCAATACGCTTGATCGCGTAATGGAAGGAGAATTAGATCCAATCATTGAGGCGCTTATTCATTATGAACAAGAGAGGCTGATTGAGGAAAAAGAATGACGATTCAAGAGGCTATTAGAAAAGCATATAACGAGGGAAAACAGGACGGCATTTTGCCATTAGAACTTCGAACTTTAATAATGAAGAACGAAGGGTTTTCTTCGCAAATTGACGTTTTTTCTCATCAAAATGATAGTTTAAAAAACGAGAATCTATTTTGGGAACAAGTTGCGCGTTTAAAGAAAGGAGAACCGCTTGAATACATCGTCAACGAGGCCTCCTTTTTGCACCATCGTCTTTTTGTTGACAGTCGCGTTTTGATTCCGCGCGGCGAGTCTGAGGAACTGATTGCTAATTTGAGCGAAATAATTTCTGACTATTATGAGCCGCGCAATTATTTGGTTTGTGCGGACATCGGAACTGGATCCGGGGCACTTGCGATTGCTTTGAAAGAACTTTTCCCCAACTGGTTGATTACGGCCTCTGATCTTTCAAGAGAAGCTCTAGAAGTAGCGAGAATTAATTTCGCAAAAGAAAAAATGGGAATTTCGACACTCGAGGGCGACGCTCTTACGCCATTTATTGAGAAAAATATGGCCCTTGATATCATCGTTTCAAATCCGCCATATATTCGCGATTTAAATGATGCTCAAGCGTCCGTTTATAACTATGAGCCGAAAACCGCGTTGCTTTTAAGTGAAGAGAATAATGTTTACCATAAAATTTTTTCTAATCTTCAAAGGGTGAAAAAAGGTTCAATCTTTTTAGCTTTTGAAATTTCTCCTGATTTAGAAGAAATGCTAAAAGAGGAGATAAAAATCTATGTACCTCACGCTGAATATCGTTTCGTTAAAGACTTGAATGGTCTTTTGAGGTTTTTATTTGTTTATGTCGCCTGAAGCAAAAACCCTGCACCTTATAAAAAGCGATCTCGTTAAAGCGTCTGAAGTTCTTCTTCGCGGTGGAATTTTGGCTTTTCCGACTGAGACAGTTTTTGGGGTAGGGGTCATTTATGACAATCAGCAAGCATACGAAAAATTATGTTCATTGAAGGGCAGAAGTCCTGATAAACCTTTCTCATTGATGTTTCCTAACGTTGAGATGTTGCTTCCTTTTTTGAAGAAAGACGCTCATCTTTTCTCTTTTTTGAAGCGCGTTTTTCCTTCTCCTTTAACCGTTTTAGCACCAGCTATTTCATCGCTTCCCTCCTGGGTTGATCATCAAACTGGAATCATTGGTTTTCGGGTTCCCGATGACTCCTACATTCAGTCTCTTCTAAAATTAGTTAGTAAACCTTGTTTAGTCACTTCCGCTAATCGTTCGGGTGAATTAGCTTTAACTTCTTCTCGCGAGGTCTTTAAGACTTTTCCGGAAGGGATAGACGCTATCGTGGAAGGTGAGTCGCAATCGTCTCTAGCTTCGACAATCATTAAGGTTGAAAATAACGATTTGAAACTCATCAGACAAGGAGAAATAAAATTTGAAACTCTAAAGAAAATGTGGGAGGAAACAAAATGAAGGTCGTGCTCGCTTCTGATCATGCCGGTTTTGAAATTAAAGAAAAGGTGAAGGACTATTTAATGGACAAGAACATTGAAGTTCTTGATGTTGGAGCCTTTTCTGAAGAATCGGTCGATTATCCTGTTTTTGCTTTCAAAGCCGGGGAAGCTATCAATCAACATAAAGCTGATTATGCGATTATTTTCTGTGGCACGGGCGAGGGTATTTCGATCGCTATCAATAAGGTCAAAGGAATCAGATGCGGCGTTGCTTACGATGATGAAGTGACGCGTCTTTTGCGTGAACACAATAACGCGAACGCTGTTGCTTTCGGCGCGCGCTTTATGAAAGAAGAAGACATTCTTCGTCGAATTGATATTTTTCTAAATACAGAGTTTCTTGGCGGACGACATCAAAAGCGCTTGGATTTGATAAGTGATTACGAAAAATAATGGGCAGACTGCTCTATCTTTCACTATTTATTAGTGATGGAAGAGAGTTGGTTTTGCCCCCGTTGCGGTAACGAAGATTCCCTTTATATCGGGTCACTGAATGGCCGAAAATACTGCCGTAAATGCTTGAGTTTTGTTGGAACGAAGGCAGAACCGCTTTCTTCTAAAGAAAGAAACCCAACCTTGGTTCTTAATTTTAAGTTGAGCCAAGAGCAAAAAGAAATCGCGGACGCCGTTTGCCTAGGATATAAACAAGGACTCAATACGTTAGTTTATGCTGTTACGGGAGCCGGAAAAACTGAACTCACATATAGCTTGATGGAGAAAGTTTTAAGAGACGGAGGTCAAGTAGGCTTTGCGCTTCCGCGGAAGGATGTAGTGATTGAGCTAGCTCCTAGAATTCAAGAAGCTTTCCCTTTTTTAAATGTCACGAGCGTCTATGGCGGTCATCACGATAAATTGACCGGCGACATCATCGTTCTCACAACTCATCAGCTTTTTCGTTATGAAAATTATTTCGATTTGCTAGTTATGGATGAAATTGACGCTTTCCCCTACAAAGATAACGATTTGCTTGAACTCTTTTTCAAGCGTTCCGTCAAGGGACATTTTGTCTTATTGACGGCAACTCCGACCAAGAAAATACTTCAGCAATTTCAGCAAAAAGGCCATCAAATTTTAGAATTGCGAACAAGATTCCATCGTCGTCCTTTGCCGGTTCCTCGTGCAATCATCATTCCCGATTTTTTAAGAATTCCCTATCTTTTGTACAAAATAAAGAAATATCAAAAAGAAGAGAAACCGCTTTTTATTTTTGCCCCGACAATCGCAATCGCCGAATATATTTTCTCTTATTTGAAACTTTTCGTTAAAGGCGGAGGTCTTGTCCATTCAGAGGAGGAAAAATATCAGCAAACAATTTTTGATTTTAAAAAAGGGAAACTTTCGTTTTTGGTTACGACTTCTATTTTAGAAAGAGGGGTGACCATCAAAAATCTTCAGGTGATTGTCGTCAATGCCGATACAGAATGGATATATGATTCGAGCACGCTTATTCAAATAGCGGGACGTGTCGGGCGAAAAGCCGATGCTCCCGATGGTGAGGTTCTCTTTTTGACACGGCGTCATAATAAAGCCATCAAAGAAGCGATTGAGGAGATTAAGTACTGCAATGGATTTTTGTCGCGTGTGTTTTAAGCCGTTACAAGAAAATATTTTGACTATTGGCAAAAGAGAATTAATTCTTTGCCCGCATTGTTTTTATAAACTGAATCCTCAACTTAGAAAAATTGATTTTTCCTTAGATAAAGCCCTAGTTCTTTATAAGTATCACGGAGAGTTTCAAAATTTACTTTTCCGTTTTAAGAGTCTAGGAGATTACGAATTAAAAGACATATTTCTTTATTATTTTTTGCCTTATTTGCGCCTTAAATTTAAAAATTACTGGATGGTAGCCGCCCCTTCATATTCTGAAAGAGAAAAGAAACGCGGTTTTTCACACGTCAAAGAAATCTTTTCCTCTCTCGGACTTCGACAACTAGATTTGTTCATCAAAACAAAAGACATTAAGCAGGCCGATTTAGGAAGAGAAGAACGATCCAAAATCGGAGATTGTATTTTATTGCGCGAAAAAGTTTCGTTAAAAAATTACAAAATTCTTCTTGTGGATGATGTTTTGACGACAGGTTCAACGATTCGAGCATGTTATTCATTATTGAGGGAGTTAGGAGCACGGAAAATTAAAGTTTTAGTAGCGGCATCTGACGCTCCTTCATAAAGTCATGATTCCTTTCTTAAAGAAAGGAGAGCTTTGTGATAAGATGTTGTCGCTCTATTTTTAGGAGATTATTGTGGCTAATTTTATTGAGAAAATATTTCACTTGGAACAGCGAGAAGTCAATCGTTATGGACGCGAAGCAGAACGCGTTATGGCTTACGACGAAGAGATGGGTTCTTTGAGCGATGAAGAACTTCAGCATAAAACTATTGAATTTCGTGAACGTTTAAAAAACGGAGAAACGTTGGAAAGCATAAAATACGAAGCGTTTGCCGTTGCTCGAGAAGCTGCTTGGAGAACGTTGCATCAAAAGCCTTTCAAAGTACAAATCATCGGGGCGTTGGTCTTAAACAACGGCGATATCGCCGAAATGAAAACCGGTGAAGGTAAGACGTTAACAGCGACGATGGCCGTTTATCTTAATGCGCTTACGGGTCTCGGCGTTCATGTTGTAACGGTTAACGAATATCTGGCACAACGGGACGCTGAATGGATGGGACAGATTTATCGTTTCCTAGGACTTACTGTCGGAGTCAATCTTGCTTCTAAAAATGCCGCTGAAAAACGTGAGGCATATGCTTGCGATATTACCTACACCATTAACTCTGAATTGGGCTTTGATTATTTGCGCGACAACATGGCTCCTTCTCTAAAAGGACGCGTTCTTCGCGGCTTGAATTTTGCAATCGTTGATGAAGCTGACTCAATTTTAGTCGACGAATCGCGCACACCGCTCATTATTTCTGGCGGCAGTCGTGCACCGGCTTCTCAATATCAAGTGGCTGATCGCTTCGTCAAAATGCTCCGCAAGGGCGTGGACTTTGAAATCGATGAAAAAGAAAAAGCCTGCTCTTTGACGGATGAAGGAAACAATAAAGCTGAGCGGATGTTTGGCGTTAAAAATCTTTATGCTCCCGAGAATGGCGACTTAGTGCACCGGATCCATCAGGCTCTTAAAGCCAATTACATCATGAGCCGCGATGTTGAATATATGGTCGACAAAGATCATACAATTCAACTCATTGACCAATTCACTGGTCGTGTCCTTCCTGGCCGGGAATATAACGATGGTCTTCAACAAGCAATTCAAGCGAAAGAAGGAGTGGAAATAAAACAAGAAACAGTAGTCTTAGCCACAATCACTTATCAGAACTTCTTCCGTCTTTATACAAAATTGTCAGGAATGACCGGTACCGCTAAAACCGAAGAAGAAGAATTCCAAACAATCTATAACATGAAGGTTGTAACGATTCCGACAAATCGTCCCGTTCAAAGAATTGATGACACGGATTTGATTTTCGCAACTCATAAAGCAAAACTTGACGCGTTAGTGAAAGCGATCAAAGAACGTCACGAAAAAGGACAGCCGGTCTTAATTGGCACAGTTTCGGTAGAATCTAACGAAGAGATTTCTCATCTTTTAAACGATGCAAAGATTCCGCATGAAGTTTTAAATGCCAAAAACCAGGCGCGCGAGGCGGAGATTATTTCGCATGCTGGTGAAAAAGGAGCGGTGACGTTGGCGACGAACATGGCGGGTCGTGGTACCGATATTAAGTTAGGAGAAGGCGTCAAGGAACTGGGAGGTCTTTGTGTTTTCGGCACTGAACGTCACGAGTCAAGACGTATCGATAACCAGTTGCGTGGTCGTTCTGGACGTCAAGGTGACCCCGGCTATTCTCGTTTCTTTGTTTCTTTTGATGATGAATTGATGCGGAGGTTTGCAAATCCGAAATTAAAGACGTTGTTTGAAAATTCTTTGCAAGATGAAGCCTATCAAAGCAGGATGCTCTCAAATGCCGTTACTAACGCTCAAAAACAAATCGAAGGACGAAACTTCGACACACGGAAGAACCTCAAAGATTACGATGATGTTTTAGCCAAACAACGCGACATCATCTATAAAAAACGCGACTCAATTCTTTTAGCCGGCGATATTGTGAATCTTATTCATGATTTCTTCATCACAAGCGGCCTCTTCTTATGCCGCAAAGCGGTTGACAACACAACGACAGAAGGGCTTGTTAACGGCGAAACTTTAAAACGCTTAGTGGAACCGCGTTTCCTGAAGGAAGGTTCAATCAATCCGCACGCATATGACGGAGCGATGGTTGAAGAAGCTGGAGAGGATTTAGGCGAACTTCTTTATAGCGAATATTTGATTAAACGAAAAACTTGGAGCCAGGAAGAAGCTGATATGGTTGAACGCCAAGTTTCTTTAAAAGTTATTGACCGCAACTGGCAAGGACATATCGACACGATGTCCCATCTTCGTGAAGGCATTTCTCTCCGTTCTTACGCTCAAACTAATCCTTTGCAGGATTACGTCAATGAAGGCTATTCTCTCTTCCAAGAGATGAACGAAAAGGTAGCGGTTGATACAGCCTATTCCCTTATGAATGTGCGCTTAGTTAAGAAAGAAAAGCCGCAAGAAGAAACACAAAAAGTAGAAAATGAGAACGCTCCGGAGGAGCCAAGAAAGGAATAAAATGAAAGAGCTAGCTGAAATTAAGCAAAAAGCCAACGAAATTGGTACTTATGTTAAGCAGCTCGGTGATTCTCTTTGACCTCACCAGCCTGCAGACTTTTATTGCCCAAGCTGAGGAAAAGCAAAATTCAGAAAACTTTTGGGATGATCGCAATGAAGCAGTTAAGCTTTTGGATTCTTTGAATGAAGCACGTCACAAAGTTGAGTCTCTCACAAAAATTCAAAGCGATTATCGCGATTTGTCTGATCTTTTAACGTCCCTTAAAAACGATGATCAAGAGATGCTTGAATTGTCCGTTTCTTTAGAAGAGGAATTAGAAAAAGAGATAGGAGATTTAAGGACGCTCCTCTTATTTTCTGGCGAATATGATAATTTAAACTGCACTTTAGAAATTCATCCGGGCGCTGGCGGAACTGAGGCTCAAGATTGGGCCAGCATGCTTTTGCGCATGTATAATCGTTATGCGGAAGATCACCGCTTTAAATGGCAATTGTTATCATATGAAGCAGGGGATGAGGCGGGGATTAAAAGCGCGGTTGTAAAATTGAGCGGTCCTCACGCTTATGGCCTTTTAAAAGGTGAAAAAGGAGTGCATCGCTTAGTTAGAATTTCTCCGTTTGACGCTAATGCTAGACGGCATACGTCTTTTGCTTCAGTGAACGTTGTCCCTGAATTCGGAAAAGTGTCTGATGTTGTGATTGATCCGAAAGATTTGCGTGTCGATACTTTCCGTTCTGGCGGAGCTGGTGGACAAAACGTCAACAAAGTTTCATCGGCCGTTCGGATTACTCACATCCCGACCGGCATTGTCGTTCAGTGCGAAATTGAACGGAGTCAATTGATGAATAAAGCAACTTGTATGGAGATGCTGACGGATAAACTCATGCAACGCAAGCTCGAAGAACGGGACGCTAAAATGAAATCAATTATTGGCGAACAAAAGAATATCGAATGGGGCAGTCAAATTCGTTCTTACGTTTTTTGCCCATATACCTTGGTAAAGGACAATAGAACGGGATATGAAACAAGCGACGTCAATGGTGTAATGGACGGCAACATTGACGGACTGCTCTACGCCTATTTGGAGAAAGAAAGCCGCGATGGTTCAGCTCAAGCAACTGTTTAAAGACAAGAAGCGTTTAAAGCATGAAATTCGAAATATCTTCTTAATACTTTTAGGAAGCGTTGTTTTGGCTTTCGGATCTTCGATGTTAGAACCATTTGACATCATTTCCGGAGGCGTGCTTTCAATCGGCATCATTTTCAATTCATTCATCGAACCGTTGGCGGGTTTTAATATTACCGATATAGTTGTCGCGATTGTTCAAGTTGTTCTTTGGCTCGTGGGACTTTTCTTTGTTGGACGACATTTTTCGATGAGAACGTTACTATCGTCTTTAGCCTATCCGCTTTTCTATTCTCTCTTTTTAAGATTGAATGTTGCCGATTATATTTGGGGCGGCGCTTCTTCCTTCGAAAATTTGACATACATGCTTTTGGCTGGTCTGTTTGGCGGATTTTTGACTGGTGCTGGCGTCGCAATTTCTTATCGAGGAGAAGGCTCAACAGGGGGACTAGATGTTATTTCTAAGCTTTTAGCTAAACATACGCGCGTTAAAGAAGACACAAGTTCTTTTTTGATGGACGCGACGCTGATTGTCATAGGAGTCATTGTCACGTGGGATTTTTCGACTGGCGTTGTTCCTTGCCTTATCGGAATTCTCGGCGCGCTTTGTTGCGCTTTAGCCATTCAATATTTATATATCCGTTCACAACGTTTTTTAGAGTGCGACATCATTTCCTCCCATTATCAAGAAATCATGAATTATGTTCATGATGAACTGGGACATGGCACGACCGTCTTTAAAGTATATGGTGGTTATTTAGGCGAAGAACGGCGGTTATTGCGCGTTATTATCTATAAAAATGAAGAAGAAGATTTTCGCAACAAAATAGGTGAGATCGACCCAAAGGCTTTTGTTTCTTTCATCACGACAAAAACCATCAACGGAGAAGGTTTCGAGCCATTGCTTAAAAACAAAGTGCGTCTTAAAAATCCTTTTAACGGGAAGCGAAAGAAAAAAGATTTAAAAGACGAGGATGACGGCAATGAGTAACGGGGAACTTTTCCAGCTTGTCTCCGAACATAAACCGACTGGCGACCAGCCTAAGGCCATCGCCGATGTCTTAAAATCCATGCAAAATGGCCATGGTTTCAACGTAATTTTGGGTGCTACAGGAACCGGAAAAACTTTTACAGATGCAAATATTATCCAGGCTTTGCAGAAACCGACGCTTGTTCTTGTTCACAACAAAACTTTAGCGTCGCAACTATATGGCGAATTTCAGTCGCTTTTTCCGCATAACCGCGTTGAATATTTTGTCTCTAACTTCGATTTTTATCAGCCTGAAGCATACGTTCCAAAAACTGACACCTACATTGAAAAAAATGCGGTCATGAACGATGAAATCGAAATGCTGAGAACAAGCGCGGTCAATTCGATTATCGAAAGGCGCGATACGATCGTCGTTGCTTCGGTGGCTGCAATCTACGGTCTTTCCGATCCCGATGAATATCGGGGTTTGGTTTTTGAAATTCGTGAAGGCGAAATCATCAATCGTCAACGCCTTTTTGAACGTTTAGTAGAAGCTCAATACACAAGAAATAATCTAGATTTAAAGCCTGGATCTTTCCGTGTACATGGCGACGTGATTGATATTGGACCAATGAACCTCCATGATTCCTATTTACGGCTTGAAACATGGGGTGATGAGGTAGAAAGAATCGCTGAAATCGATTATTTAAGCGGTGCGGTTCGAAAAACTTATCACACATATCCGATTTATCCGGCTTATGATCACGCCTCTACGAAAGCCCGGATTACCAAAGCATGCGAAAGCATTGAAAAAGAATTGGAAGAACGTCTTTCATATTTTCGCCAAGAAGGAAAACTTTTAGAAGCTGAACGTCTTGAAATGCGAACAAGGCAAGACATGGATTCTCTCCGTGAATTCGGAATGTGCCCGGGGATTGAAAATTATTCACGTCATATCGACGGGCGTTTGCCGGGACAACGCCCTTGGACGCTTATCGACTACTTCCCTAAGGATTTTTTGCTTCTAATCGATGAATCGCATGTAACTTTTCCACAGTTGAACGGAATGTATAATGGCGATCGATCCCGCAAAATGACGTTGGTGGAATATGGTTTTCGTTTGCCATCAGCATTAGACAATCGTCCCTTAAAATTTTCTGAATTCGAGGAATTGATGCCCTATAGCGTGGTTTGTACTTCGGCGACGCCAGCAGACTATGAATTAAAAAGAGCTAATTATCATGTAAGCGAGCAAATTATCCGCCCAACGGGGCTTTTAGATCCGATAATTGAGGTGCGCCCAACCTTTGGACAAATCGATGATTTGCTTTCTGAAATTCATAAACGAATCGAGAAAAACGAACGAGTGATGCTTCTGACATTAACAATTCGGATGGCGGAAGACCTCACAACTTATTTAAGACAAGCAGGAATTAAAGTGGCTTATCTTCATAACGAAACTAAGACACTAGAACGGACGATGATTATCTATCAATTAAGGAAAGGGAAATACGATGTTTTAGTCGGCATTAACCTTTTGCGTGAAGGTCTCGATATTCCTGAAGTTTCGCTTGTGGCTATTTTAGATGCGGACAAGGAAGGGTTTTTGCGCAGCACGACGTCACTTATTCAGGTAATCGGGCGGGCTGCACGAAACGCGGACGGGAAAGTAATCATGTATGCCGATAAAATGACGAAATCGATGGAAGAGGCCATCAGCGAGACGAAAAGACGACGGTCTATTCAAGAAGCCTATAACAAAGAATACGGCATTGTTCCGATGACCATCAAAAAAGAGATTATTCCTCCTCTCTCCAATGCCGGTGTCTTAGAAGACAAACCTCTTGGAATCGATCCACATGCTCCACGGAGTAAGGTTGAGGCTTACATCAAGGATTTAACAAAGCAAATGAAAGAGGCGGCAAAGGCTTTTGACTTTGAACGAGCAGCTGAATTGCGCGACATAATTCTGGAAACGAAGGCGGGATTAAATAAATGAAAAGATTAGCGATTTTTGATTTCGACGGAACTCTTGTTGACTCTGAACTTTCACTCATTGAGGTTTATAAAGAAGGATTTGCTGCAATCGATGAAACTTGCAGTCCTGAGCAAGCTAGAGAATACATGCATCATTCTCTTAAGGAGGTTATCGTTGAGAGAAAAATAATAGAAGAAAAACAAATCATCCTTTTTGTTAAAACCGTGATTGAAGCGATTGATAATGAAAACAATTTAAAATTAATCAAGCCATATCCTGAAGTAGAAAATGTCTTAAAAACTTTGCAAAACCATAATTTTCATTTAGCAATCGTCACCGGAAACTCAAAAACACACGTTGAGAAAGTCTTAAAGCAATATGGACTTTATCATTATTTTGAATACGTTGTCGATTCGATAATTTGTTCCGTTCCTAAACCAGCGCCCGACCCGCTTTTAATGTGTCTTGATCATTTTCCGGATGTAAAAAAAGAAGGCGCTTTTTATGTTGGTGATTCTTTACAAGACATTGAGGCTGCTAAAGATGCCGGCATTGATGGATATTTATTGGAGCGGAAGAATGAATATCCCTCATTCGCTGGAAGAAAATTCCATGATTTAGAAGCAATGCTAAAAAATATTGCTTTGGATTAAGAAGTCTTTTTCTTTCTCGTTTACTTTATTATTTCTTTCAACTATATTTAGTAAGCGCGACTTTGTCGTGTATGTTTAGGTGTAGATAAATGCAGTGGTACGATTACGTCTTTGTAGTAGTGGCTCTTATCATCATTGTCCTTTCCTTACTTCAAGGTGGTAAGTCTGAGGGTGCTTCGGGTGCAATTACCGGTGGCGGTCTCAATGTTTTTGCAAAAACTAAGGAGAGAGGATCGGAGAAGGTTATCAGCTGGCTCACTTTCGGTTTTGCGATTTTATTCCTTTTCATGGCTCTTCTTATTATGGTTCTCGGCAGCAGCGGTGGCGGTTCGTCTAATGGTTCCTCTGCTATTTCTTCAGTTGCCGCAGCAGTGCGTCCGCTTCTATAAAAGTGTTAGATGAAAATAAGCCCTCTCAATAAGGGCTTTTTCTTTTGCTAGCCTTTATTTGGTAATAAAATCTAAAAGATGGATATTCGTGACTATGTTATAAAAGAAAAAAGCGAATTGAAAATTCAAATCAAATCGCTTGAAAGACCTCCTTTTTTGGCAATCGTCCAAGTAGGAGACAACCCAGCCTCTAATTCTTATATTCGCGGGAAGGAAAAAGATGCTTCTGAAGTAGGAATTCAAAGTCAGGTTTATCATTTTGATAATGATGTTGACGCTGCTGCTTTTTATTCGGAGCTTCAAAAGATTAATGATGATCCATCTGTAGACGGTCTTCTCGTGCAGCTGCCGGTGCCTCCGCAACTTTCATCGGAGAAAATTAACCAAATCATAGCCCCTAATAAAGATGTCGACGGCTTTGTTTTAGGCAGTCACTTTTTGCCATGCACTCCGCGCGGAATTCTCGACTTTTTATCTTTTTCTCGCTATGAATTTACGGGCAAAAATGCTTTAGTAATCGGCCGGAGCCGTATAGTCGGAAAGCCGATGGCGGATTTATTGCTCAACAAAAATATGAACGTCACGATTTGTCACTCAAAGACGCCAGCCAGCGCTTTGCTTGATTTCATTGCTTCAGCGGATTTGATTGTTGTGGCAGTTGGGCATCAAGCGATATTAAAAAGAGAATTCAAATATAAAAAAGACGCATGGGTTATTGATGTCGGCATCAATCGCGATGAAAACGGGAAACTTGTCGGTGATGCTGAAAAGGGACTTCCTGTTGCTTATCAAAGCCCCGTGCCTGGGGGTGTTGGTTTATTGACACGCCTTGCTCTTTTAAAAAATTTAGTGGAGGCAATGAAACGATGAACTTCAAAATAAGCAATTATCAGGTTTATGGATTAGAACGGGCTGTGAAAGCTTCCGGCAATCCGATGCGTGTCAAAATCGACACTTCTTCACCGAACGAAAAAGATTTTCAACGAGCTGAACGCTTAGGCGCCACAAAAAACGGTCTTGGACACGACAATTTTTTAAAGGGAATTCTTGTACAGCTTGATGTCAGCGCCCCTCTTTATTGGTGGAAAGAAGCTCAGCGCTATCACTGGTTTGATTTCATCTCTTCCCAAAGCACGATGCATTGTCTTTTAAAATTCGACCTCAAAGAGCAGGTTGTTGAAGAAGTGGATTCGTATATACTTGAGCGCTTTCAAGAATTAATCGCAGATTATCAGAGAATTCCTGATACTCAAATTGAAGAAAAGAAAAATGCTTGGCGAATTTTAGTCGCTTCACTTCCATGTGGTTTTTGTCTCAGCGCGACAATGACCACGAATTATCAGCAACTTAAAACGATGTACATTCAAAGACGTCATCACAAACTCAAAGAATGGCACGTCTTCTGCGATTGGTGTGAAAGGCTTCCCGATTTTTTAGCCCTGACGGGCGCTAAAGAATTAGCAAACAATTGAGTTATTCTTTAATATCTTTATTCTCGATCTCTGGTGTAGACACTTCTCGGACATCAGCGTTTTCAATGACGGCTGTTGTCGTCGCTTTCTTCTTTTTGAAGGCTTTGATAGCGTCAATTAAGATGGCAATTCCTAATAAGAGGAAAACCAATCCCAGGATGATGAGCGTCACTCTTTCCATAATTTCAGCGCGATTGATAAACACTGCGACGACAATCCCGAGCGCCAAAAGAACAATCCCGAGAATAATTCCGGTTATTTGAATAGTTTTGCCATAGAGTTTGCTATAACCAAAACAAATAGAAATAACGAGGAAAGCAAGCCCTCCGACAAGCAAAAGCGTCGAAAGGAATATTGCAATGAAAGTCGCGATTGTGTCAAAAACCGCAACGTTGTTTTGCGCATAGATGACGAGGAAGGTGATTCCGAAGGCCAGTTGAAAAGCTGAGAACGCGATTTGATCGTAACGAAAATTCAAACGCATTGTTTCGCGGATCGCGTCCTTCTTGCCTTTCATGAAAAATAAAGGCAAAAGATTTAAGACGATATTGGAAAAACCGATGATGGTAAAAACGAGCCCGAGAATTAAATATAAAGAGTGGCGAAGTCCTTCTTCCCAATTGAAGACGAGACAAACGATCCCGATGATGATGAAGATAATGCTTTCAATGAGCATATAAACTTTTGTCGTCAAAGATTTGTTGTTTTTCTCTTTGTTTATTGTTTCTTCCATGGCCATAACTCCTTATTTTTCATATTAAACCGCTTTTGCCTTTTGTGCTAAAAGAAAAAAGCTCCGGCGAGGTAAAACCGGAGCTTGTCTAGAGAGCGTTCAGGCAACCAACTGATAATCAATAAGTCCTGTCTCTCCGTCAATTACTTTCTTAAAGAGATAGCTATTTCTTGTGCCGTTCTCGTTGAGGAAGCAACGGATATAAATTTCGCCATCTCTCTGATAGAGATCGAAACTTACTTTATAACGTCCCCAGCCTTCGCCTTGCGTTTTTAATTCGACTTCATTGTCTTCCATTTCGAGAGAATAAGAATTAACTTGCCGCCCATTTTTAATCATTTTGTAAGAGAATTCTTGCTCATCATTTTCTTTTTCTTGCTCGACGAGAACATAAGTGTCCTCATCTAAAAGATAGGAGAAGCTTGTTTCCAATTCATCGTCCTCGATTTCTTTTTCGCCCCACATTTTATATTCGTTGTCGTCGATGAGAATAACTCCCTCGATGCGTGATTCTCTTTCGTCTTCATCGAAATCATCATCTTGTTTGATGGTTTCGTTGTAATACATATAGAACGATTTGTCAGTGAAAGTGATGTCTTTATAGGTGACTTGCACTTTGGTCTCATAAAGCGGGTTGTCGCTTTCCAAAACAACGCTTCGCGTCAAGCCCTCGTCTTCTAAAAGCATCGCTTCAACGCTTGGAAGATAAGCCTTTAAGTCCTCAACGCTTGTCTCGCTATAAGCGTTTAACAACATCAAAGTTTCGGGAGTGCTTAGAGATGGCAATAGTCCAATAGAAGTCGCCGCTTCGAAAGCGTAGATTTCATGGTTGCTCTCGTTGATGCTTATATTGGAAGACGTATTGTCATTTATTGATGATGAATCAACAATTTCACAGGAGACTAAGGTCGCTCCAAGGACAAGTGGAAGGAGTAAGATTTTTTTCTGCATAGGTTTTTAACCGCCTTTCACTTTATTAACGACTTTCTTTTGCTTTTTGTTGGAAAAAATTATCCTCGCGGCAAACGCAATTCCAAAATTGGCGATGAACACTGATAAAAATAAAACGCATCTTCTATTGTCAACGACACCATAACGTCTTCGTCATCAGAAGAAATATAGATGTTTAGATTATCAGATGTTATTTCTTCGATCCGATAAGTTATCTCTTCTCGTTCCTCGATGACAACTTCTAGTTCTTTCTCTTTGCCTTCCTCTTCATATGAGAGTTCAACGATTCTATTGACTCGATTATCGGTCAAATAAGTGTAAGAAAAAGCCCTCTCATATTCGTTATCTTCTTGTTCGTGTTCCTCCTGAATTATCAACGATTCACGATCATTGAGTTCAAGGCGGAATGAAATTTCGTATTCGTTGTTCTCTAGTTCTTTTTCGCCTACTAATTCATAGCGGGTGCTGTTTTTAAAGAAATAACCTTCGATGTGAAATTCTTCTTCATCGTCTTCGCTTTCTACGAGAGTTTCCCGATAATAAAATTCAATTTCCGATATTTCATCATCGATTTGCATTAAATACGGGAATTCTTGATCGCCACTTAAACTTAGTTCTGGCGTGATTGAGAAATTCTTTTTCAAGAGATTTTCAGCGGTCAGCATATAGGGATTAAGATCACGAATTTTATCTTCAAGATCAAAGGCATCAAAAGCCCTTTGTATTTTTAAGTAATTTGGAGGAAAAGAAGAAGAGACAAGCGAAGAAGTGATGCTATTGTTGGCCGCCATCACCCCGAAAGCAATTTCGTGATGTTTAGTTTCAAGAACCGGTGGCTGAACGGGAATAGATGAGGTTGATTGACTATCTGAAGAAGTTGAGATTCCACTTAAAGAAAAAGGCAAAACAAAAGCCAAAACAACAAGCGCGCTTGCAAAAGCGGTTCCGGCAAATATGACGCCGCGTTTCTTCCACCAAGGAACTTTTTCTTCTTTCCTTTTTTCAAGCGCATCTAAAATTTTTAGACGGAGGTCAGGAACATTTTCGTCAGCAAGAGATTTCAAAATTTCGTTTTTGATTTTTTGTTCATCCTTGTCCATAACTTTCTCCTAACTTTTCTTGAAGTTTTTTACGGGCCTCTTGATATAACCATGTTAGAGTGCCGACGGGGATTTTCTTGATTTTGCTGATTTCTTTGAATGAACATTCTCCGAGAACTCTGAGAATAAAGACCATGTATTCTTTGTCGTTTAGAATTCCTTGAATCTTTTTAAGGAAGTCTGAATCAAGAACTTGATCTTCGTGGTAGGCGTGGCTTTCGAGTTTTGCCAAATACTCAGATTCGATCTTCTGCCGGCGATAATAATCGAGAGCGCGGTTTTGAGCGCTGCGAACAAGATAGGCAACGATGTCGATCTCTTCTCCGACTTTGGGGAGGTGTTCAAGGAAATGGACATATGTTTCTTGCATGATGTCTTCGACGAGAACAGGATTCGGCAAAAGAGCATAAAGCGTGTAATAGACGGATTTTTTGCTATGAGCATAAATCTCGTTGAAAGCGGACACATCGCCGTTTCGAAGTTGTTTGAGAAGGGCTGCTGTCGTTTTTTCTTCTTTCATACTCTTCTCACTCCATTAACGATTAAGAAACGTCGCTTGTTGGTAAATGATAAACGAAAAAGACTTTTCCGTCTTCATAAGTGCAAAAAATGAACGCCGCATCTTTTTATTTTTGCTAAACTATTGCCGTTATGAAACAAGAAATTTTAAAAAGGTACGCTGAACTAATAACTCATACGGGCGTCAATATTCAAAAAGGTCAATCCGTTGTCATTCGTGTCGATGTAAGCCTTGCAAATTTTGCTTCCATCGTAGCTGAAGAATGTTATCGCTTGGGGGCTAAACTAGTCTCTTATGAATGGCAGTGCGCTTTGACTTCGCGTTTAAATTATTTATACGGGGATAAAGAGGCTTTAAAAGCTCCGACCCCGATGGAAATTGCGCTTCAAAAATATGAGGCAGAAGAACTGCCGGTTCTCATTTGGCTTGACGGGGATGATCCCGATGGTTATCGAGGCATTGACGGGAAACTTTTGGGCGAGGTTCGTGCGGCAAAGCTTCCTTATTTTGCAAAATACATTGAAGAAAAAGCTAATAAATATCAATGGACGATTGTCGGCGTCCCAACAATTCCCTGGGCGAAGAAAGTCTTTCCAAACTTAGATGATGAAGAGGCCTTAGAAGCTCTTTGGGAGGCTGTTTTAAAAGCTGCGCGCGCTGATGATGGAAACGGCATTAAAAATTGGGAGGGACATGAAAAAAATCTCAAAGAAAAATGCGCGCATCTCAACAAAATGCAGCTCCGCGAATTGCATTACAAAGCATCCAATGGCACGGATTTGCACGTAGGTTTAATTCCCGGCGTTGAATTTTTGGCTGGCGGTGAAAAAACATTATCCGGAACTTTCTTTCAGCCGAATATTCCGAGCGAAGAATGCTTCACTTCCCCGATGAGAGGCAAGGCTGAAGGGGTTGTCCATTCCTCAAAACCTCTAGTCTATCAAGGGCAAGTTATTGAGGATTTCTATTTTGTTTTTAAAGACGGGAAGGCAGTGGAAGCGCACGCTAAGAAAGGAGAAGCGGCTCTTCAAAGCATTTTAAATATCGATGAAGGCTCTGCATATCTCGGTGAATGCGCATTAGTGCCTTACGATTCCCCAATTAACGAAAGTGAGCTTCTTTTTTACAACACACTTTTTGATGAAAATGCTTCTTGCCATTTAGCGCTCGGCAAAGGCTTTACCAATCTATATCCGGGATTTGAAAAATACACAGAAGAAGAAATTCATCAAAAGGGAATTAACAAGTCGCTTTCGCATGTTGATTTCATGATTGGCACTCGTGATTTGGAGATTGTCGGGATCGATTCTTCCGGAAAGGAAGTTTTGATTTTCAAAAACGGAACCTGGGCTTTCTGATTTTCTAAATTTGTTCCTCTTTTTAATCTTTTCGAAAAAAACCAGTTTTATCGTTTTACTGCATCTTTTCCTCATTTTTTGTAAGCACTTTTTCCTAGTAAAGAGGAGAGGGCTTTGCTATACTCACCGGCGTTTATGGTAAAGGAGTGGATGATATGAAAAAAAGCATTTTTCTAACGCCGATTCTGCTCTTGAGTCTTGTAGCCTGCGGTGGACCTGCAGGGGGGGGAGAAAATTCAAGTTCTTCTTCTAATTCAAGCATCTCAAGCGACGGAAACGACAGTTCTTCTAATTCATCTTCAAGCATTTCGCCAAGCGTAATTTTCGACACATTAACATCTTTGATGAATTATGTGAACGGTGATGGCAAAACTCTCGAGGAAGAAGGGGCCGTCAGTTATGAACGGAATGCCACATACTTTGAATCGGTTCTTTTTGGAACGGATACAACGACGATTCAGGAACAAGGCACTTCTTATAATTCCTTAAGTTTTCGCGCTTTAGGTCAAGAAACCGTTGTCCATGAGGAAGAGGATTTCCCCGAATACAACGAAACGACTAAAGACAGCTATGAAATTCTTCGAACGGTTGAGGACGATACTTTTTATCAAGTCGTTGATTATGGTGAAGGTAAAGAACGTGATCAAGCGACGAGAACGAATTATAGTGAGGCCCTTCGTCCACAGGTTGAAGAGATCACTTCCACCAACACTTTGAGTGTCCTTGCTGACTTCTATGATACTTATATCGCTTCACGCGTAGTGCCTGGTTTCGACGATATCACTCCCGACATCGATGAAAACGGGAACAGCGCCTATTCTGAAAGTTTCATTTGGTCTTCCTCTACTTCTTATGGTTCAGAAATCAACCATGGTGCGGAAATTTATGTTGTTTTGAACGCTGAAGGACAAATCACAACTTTCACCATCTCCTATGAAGAACAGGAAAATTATGACGGAAATAGCGAGACGATTGCCTCGATAATCGAGCAATACATCATTACATATGGTGAAAAAACCGCTTATCCCGGCGGCGGATTAACTCCGAGCGATTATTTCTTGGAAAGTTTTGACATTCAACTTTTCTGGAACGACCGCGTGAGCGTCGAGAATTTCCCGGCGGATGCAGATAACTTCCCGTATGGTCAATATGTTGAAGTCGAGGCGACAAACGTTTATCCAGCAAAGGCTCTTGATACCGAACTCACGATTGTTGATAGCAGCAACCAAGACGTCATCAAGATCACAACTTACGAGGGCTATGCCCCAACGATTCAGGCTATCGGAGCCGGACAAACAACGTTGACAGTTCGTTCTGAGGGTGGAATCGAGAAGACAATCGACGTCACTGTCGTAGTGCCGAGCGCCAGCGAAATCTCAATCAATGTCTATTTGGAGCATAAATATGTTGGCGAAACAACAACTGTCTACGTTTATTTGACCCCCGATAATACGTTAGACACCTACACTTTGACGTCGTCAGACAACATCTCTCTTACGATCGACGAAGATGGTTATTACAACGCGACCTTCTTAAACGCTGGCGAGGCCTACATTGAAGGAAGCGTCGTCGGGCATCCAGAGGTTAAAGATCGAATTGAATTTGTAATTGAAGAGAAACGCACGCACGAGGAACTTGAGGCTAACTTGATTGGTCAATGGAGCGGTTGGTTGCCGCACGAATCGACTGGCGAAGTCATCGAAAACGCAGTGACGGTCGAGTTCAGTGATGAGCAGAATGAAGATGGCACCTATAAAGGAAGCATCACCTTCAATTCAGCGGATACAGGCTTTACTTTTGAACCGCACAAACCATATGAGTTCTCTTATAACGCTCCAACGTTTGACGACTATGACGTGATGTCAGTTGAAATCAATCCTTTCACCTTCACTTCCATGAACGGATTTGAAGTTACTTATGACCGAAATTATGCACGTTTTGAGCCTAATGGCGTCGACGCGAATATTCGTTTCGAAGTCAGTTCATCTTACATTTACACAGTCGAGATCGACTGTTTGAAATTATCTATCTAATGAGAGGATAAATTTATGAAAAAAATCAATAAACTCAGCGTTCTAGCTCTCAGCGGCCTCCTTCTTGTTGGCTGCGGAGGCACGCCGGCAGCATCTTCCGACAATAGTTCAGAAGAATCTAACACTTCATCTGACATTTCTAGCGACAATAGTTCTTCTAGTAGCGATAGTTCCAGCACCGCGCCCAGCAATTATCACGCCTTGGTAGTTTCTTCTGGGCAGGGAGCAGAAGTTATAGTGGAGAACGCTAGCGCGGACAATCTTTATGAGGCAGGCTCGCTTATTGAAGTAAGTGTTTCATCCACTTCGCTGCGTTATGACATCATCGATGTGAAATTAGACGGTTCTTCGCTTTCGAGAAACGAAAGCGGAACCTATGTCTTCACGATGCCGAATCATGATGTCAATTTGAGCGTCGAGACCCTTGTTCTCGGAGAAGAAGGTCTAGATGAACCGGTCGAAGTTACACAGGACTTAGTGCCGGTCGATATTGATGGCGTCATCACTCTTCTTGAAGCGGAAAAAGCTTTGGAGGGCCAATATTTCGCCTCTGGTCGTTATGAAGTCAAACCCGCTGAAGATTATGAGGAAACATTTTCTTATAACATCACTGCCTACCAAAACGATGTTTTGCGCGTTACCGGCAATAGAAAATCAACCTTCTCAAATCAAGCAACAACCTCTTATGTTGAAGAAAGAGGCATTTCTTCCAATGATCGTTATTATGTCTATCAATATGGCGATGGATCGTTCAGCACGACTGAAGATAGCGGCAACGCGACAGAATCTTTACGTCTATATACGATAACTGACGGGGAAGCATCCACGAACAGCATTGTTCGTTCTGATGCTGAAAACGCCGTTAAATCTTATGGTTTTGCAGATATTTTATTGACTCGCTACTTTGATGAAGAGAGTTATTCTGACGGGTTCGCTTCGCCGTATGGTTGGAGCAATGTCCGCATTAATTCCAACTTAAATGAGGATCGATATTCGTTTGTCACCACTCTTACGGCAGATTCTGACTCCTATTCTTCAATGGAATATCACACATTGAGAATGACTTTTGATGGTCTAGGTTTTTTAACGGAAGCCATTTATACCGGCGAAGAATATTCTTACGATGATTACGACAACGAGAACCACCAGCCGCTTCCGGAAGCTCAGCCAATAAGCACGTCATCTCTTTCACTTGAGGCTACTCGCGGTTATAAGCATCATTACGCGGAAAAGATTTCTTTAAATGATTATGCGATGCATGATTACGAGGTTGAACTTTATTATCAACCAGAAGGTGGAGAACGGACGCTTGCTTCCGATTTCGAAGTTGAAAATGGCAGCATCCTTTCATATAACGTAACCTCGCACGATCAAACGCCTTATCTCATCAAGCCGCTTCTTGTCGGCGCGAAGGAAGAGGGCTTCTTAGAAGTAGTCAACCAAGGTTATCAAGTTGTGAAAGAAGGGGAATTCACACTTTTATTCGATAACGGAACAGGAGAAATTAAAGAAGTGAGCGTAACTGCCGTTCCTGCATTACCACGTCAATTAGAATTGTCTCTTTCTTCATCTTCTGTCTTCGTTGGTGAAAGCGCGACTTTGACAGCAAGCATTACACCAAGCTCTGCTTCGCAAAAAGTTAGCGTAGCTCTTGCGGATGAAAGCGCGCCAGCAACCATCAGCGAAAACGAAGATGGAACCTACAATATTTTGACATCAGAAGCCGGTACGGTCGAGCTTCTTGTCACTTCTAGCGCTAATCCAGAACTACAAGAAAGCATTTCATTAACAGTTGTTGAACGTCCAAGTTTAGCGAGCATTGAAGAACTCATCTATAACCACACGATGTCTTATCAAGGTTCAAGCGAGTACTTCTATGTCAATTTCAACGACGACATGACTGGCTCTTATCGCTATGGAGAGGAAGACTATTGGTCAGGAATGACAACATATCAAAATGTCATCAATTTCACCTACAGCATTGATCCAGAAACGTTGGCGATCAGTTTTGAATTAGTCGATGAAGTTCCTTACGGGGACGCTACATTAGTGACTTTATCAGTCATCGATAACACAAGTTTAAGCGCCACCATCCGTCATTATGACACGCCAGAAAGTCCTTGGACTTTGACGGGAATTACACGGATTCCAGATCTTTCAACTTTAGGTTAAAAAAGGAAAACGGAAGAGCTCAGGACATTGTGCCTGGGCTTTTTTGTATAATATGAAACGGAGTCTTCATGATGGTAGAAATTTTATTGATTGTCTTAATTGTTCTCGCGGTTCTCTTGTTGGGCATGCTTATTTTTCTTTTCGTCATTATCAAAAAGAAAAACCAAAACGTTTCTTCTTTTCCGATAGATGAACTCAAAAATGCCCTCGAAGAGAAAACACGGATTTTCGTCAATAACAGCGCGGAAACTAATTTGAGAATTGAACAGGTCGAAGCGCGAATCAACGAGAGAATCGACAATACTTTGAAAACTAAGATGTTAGAAGTTGATAACAACATTCAATCAACGCTTCTTAAACAAAGCCAAAGTTCGCAAGAAACGCTTTTAAAGTTCCAAAGTCAACTTTCGAATAACGTCAATCAGCAAATCGGAACGATGAAGGAGACTCTTCAAAAGGATGTCCAAGCCTTGACTGAAAAAGTGAATGCGTCTTTAGAGCGCGTTAATCAGCATGTGAACGAAAGTCTCATAAAGGGCTTCGACAGCACTTCGAAGACAATGAATGAATTGCAAGAACGTCTTGGAAAGGTGCAGGAAGCGCAGCGGCAGATGGAACATCTTGGGGGGCAAGTCACGAATTTGAATAATATTCTTTCCAACAATCAGAAGCGGGGACGATATGGCGAATATCAGCTCGAATCATTGATGCGAAGCCTTTTGGGAGATTTTGAAGGCGTTCTCTATGAACTTCAAAAGACAATCGGAAATGACGAAGAAGTGAGGCCGGACGCATCTCTCATCATGCCGAAAGGCGATGAGAACGTCCGCCTTTGTATTGACTCTAAATTCCCATACCAAAATTACGAACGGATTTTCGATGAAACTCTAACTGAAGAAGAAAAGAAAACGCTCTTAACGAATTTTAAATCCGATGTTAAAAATCGAATGAAGGAAATTAAAGAAAAATATGTAGGGAGAAACGGAACTGCCGATCAGGCGATCATGTTTATTCCAAATGATGGTCTTTTTGCTTTCATTCAAAGCGAATATCGGGACTTAGTCGAGGATGCTTATCGAAATGGTGTTCTCATCGCATCGCCGTCTACTTTGATGGCCCTCTTAGTTTTGTTTCATAATAATTTCCTCGAGAGAAAACGCGACGAAAACATCTTAATTATCGGGAAACTCTTGAAAGATTTGGGAACTGATTTCCGTCGTTTCAACGAAAGATGGAAAGGAATCAGTTCCTCATTTAATGCTTTGAGCCACAAAGTTGATAACTTCGATACGACTGTAAGAAAAATTGACCGGAAATTTGAAAAGATTCAAAACGTCGAGGGAATTTCTAGCGAAGAAGATGAAACGATGTCTCTTGATGAAATTGAAGTTCAAGACGATTAAAGGTCAATTGCTTTTGCGTCCTTTAAATCTTTAAAAGAAATTTTATTTATTTTTTCGCTTAATGATTTCCGCCAATAAAGGGTCTCGTCTTTTAAACTATAAAGGGATGTATAGATGGTTTCTTCAGCCCGGTTATCTTGATCTAAAGCTTCTTCTCCATAAAAAGCCATCTTAGAAAAGAAGCTAAAGCAAGAGGCAACCTCCTTTTCCAAATCTTCATTTTGAAAATGATATTGATGTGCTAAAAGATAAGCGCCACGCATGAAACGGCTTCTAGAACTTTGATCTCCCGGCAAAGATATCGCGCCGAATCCAATGGAGTCAGGAGGAAATTTCTGGTTTTTTGGATAGGTATTGCTGAGATTTGCCAATGATGAGAGAAAACTCTCTTGAATCAGAAAAGAAGGATTGTTCGTTAAAATATCGTATGGATTTTCGTAGATTTTAAGACCGTCCTTATCTGGTTCTAAGACGATTCTTTTTTCTTCATCCGCTAAAAGAAAATGAAGATCGGTCAACGGCAAATTCGGCATGAATTCTTCTTTTAGGATTTTAAGATTTTTTAGATATGTAAGTGCCTCTTCTACTGTTTTGCACTTTCCTAACAAATAAGGAATTAGTTCATAAGGAGCAAGATAACGACACCCGTCATCCTTCTTTAGAAAGTAGAAGGCATTTCCGGGGTAATATAAGCCCGCCATCGCAAGCCCGCATTCATTCATCGCATCCGCATAAAGAGGAAAGTTATTAAGATAGGCCCCGATGCCTAAAATTGAATAAGAGGTTTTAATTTGGCCTTCAGCCTTAGTCACAAGTGATGAATTACTAGGAAAAAAGATAACCTTTTCGCCAAAATGAGTGGAAAGATCAAGATTACGTCCAAAATAGGGATTGTATGGTTTAAGAAAAGCTCCAGTGCACATAATCCAATTATCTATTGAATCATTTCATTTGTCATCTAAACCTCAAATATCTCTTAATGATATTCAAAAGGTTTTATTTATCTTTTTTGTTTCCTAATTTGCTTATCTCGTAAATTATGAAGCTACCATATACAGCAACCTCAAGGAACAAAAGTGGCAAGAAATAATAATTAAAATCGTGTCCGTTATTAACGTTTGTAAGGACTATAAACGCTACGAGATCTATTGCTAAGAAAATAAGGAATAAAATAATTGCTTTTTTCATGCCTGACTCCTTTTGCTTATTGCGTACAGGCAAGATTCTAGCACTAAAACAAAAATTCGGTTGAAAATGAAAAAAAGCCCATGGCGTTAACCATAGGTGTTTTCATTAAATGTGGTGGAGCTAACGGGATTCGAACCCGCGACCTCATCGATGCGAACGACGCGCTCTCCCAACTGAGCTACAGCCCCAAGCCCCATGCATTATATTCTTATCTTTTTCTTCCTTCAACCTTCCGTTATTTTATAATTGATAACATGGATTTTTCAGGCTTCGAAAAACTGTCGCTTCTAGATTTTGATCACTATCTAACAGCGACCTTATTTTATGGTGGTTGTCCGTTTCGCTGTCCCTATTGCCATAACGCTGCTTTGGTTTTGCATCCTGAAACTTTAGATAAAATACCGTGGGAAGAGATTAAAAATTATTTGAAGAAACGCCAAGGGTGTTTAGAAGCGGTTTGCATTTCTGGCGGCGAGCCAACAATGATGGACGACTTGATAGAGAAGGTAAAAGATCTCAAAGAATTAGGCTATTTAGTGAAAATTGACACTAACGGAATCAATCCGTCTCTTCTTAAATATTTAGTTTCCAATGCCTTGGTGGATTATGTGGCGATGGACATCAAGAACAGTCCCGATAAATATGCCAAGACAATCGGTTTAGATAATTTTAAATTGGAGAATATTTATCAGTCGGTGGATTATCTATTGGCCAACCACGTGTCGTATGAATTTCGCACGACAGTCGTTGAAGAATTCCATGACTTTAATGACTTTAAAATTATCGGTGAATGGATTGCTGGAGCGCAGAAATATTATTTGCAGCAATATGTTGACCGTGATGGGGCAATTTCCCACGGATTTACACCCTATTCAAAAGAAAAGGCCTTAGAGGCCTTAAAGATTGTTCAAGAATTTGTCCCTAATAGTTTCTTGCGCGGTTACGATTGAGTATCTAAATAGCGAGAAACCATTAGAGCAGCCGTTGCAGCATCACCGATGGCGGTGGCTACCTGTCTAACTTCTTTATTGCGACAATCGCCGGCGGCAAAAAGCCCCGGCGTTTTTGTTTTCATTGTTTCGTCGGTAAGAATGTAACCATCCTTCAAATCAACAAAAGGAAGGAATGCTTCATTATGCGGAATTTGTCCGATTGCAACGAAAACCGCTTTAACTTCAAGAGAAAAGGGCGCTTGCGTTATAGAATTTACAAAATTGATAGCTTTTAACTCATCGATTCCCAAGAAGGAAGTGGAGGCGACGTTTTTATGCCAGACGACATTTTTGTTTTCTAACAATTTGTCGACGAGAACTTTGTCTGCGAAGAAATGATCGAAAAGCGTGCAAACGTGGACCTTAGGACAATATTTAGTTAAAAGCAGAGCGTATTGAACTGCAGAATTTCCATCTCCGATGACCGCGACATCTTGTCCTTGATAGAAAGGGCCATCGCAAAGCGCACAGTAAGAAACGCCATGACCCAATAAGCGTTCTTCGCCTTCAATATTCAAATGACGATGTTCAACGCCGGAGGCGATGATGACGCTGCGCGATTGATAATCAGCGTATTCACCGTGGAGGTGAAATATCCCATCAGCTCTTTCAAGAGATTTAATTTCATCAAATTCGATTTTGACGCCAAATCTTTCAACTTGCGCCTGCATTTTATCGATTAATTCTAAGCCCGACTGCGGCTCTTGCGACGGATAATTTTCAACAAGAGGGGAATCAGCAATCTGCCCGCCGACAGCAGTCTTTTCGATGATCAATGTCTTAAGATTATTGCGAGACGTCGAAATGGCGGACGCTAAACCAGCAGGTCCGCCACCGACAATAATCACATCGTATAGATTAGGATTAGGCTGCATGTCCTTTAACCTTGTCGATATAGCCTCGGATCAAAGAAGCATTGTTGTACGTTTCATATTTTTCGCCGTTTTTTACAAGAAGCGTCGGGGCATTGGTCACATGATAACTCATCGCTAAATCTTTATGCGTCATTGCGTCGATAGTTTGATAAGCAATCCCTTCTTTATCGAGCATCGCTTTTGCGGTGCGGCAGTTAGGGCATGTTGGAGAAGTGAAAAGAAGAAGTTCTGTCTTATTTTCTGAAACTTTAATTTCTTCTTTAGTTTCAAGAGTCTCCTCTTTATGACATTCGCAGTTCAAAGAAGAACCCTCAATTTGATAGTTCTTGCGATCTTTGAATTCTTGGCTCTTGCCTTCATTCCAGTTTTTAACAGGACGGTAGTAGCCGGTGATTCGGCTATAAACTTCGGTTTCTTTGCCGCAATGAGGGCATTTCCATTGTTCGCCTGTTAAATATCCGTGATCGGCACAGACAGAATAAGTTGGAGAAATCGTGTAATAAGGAAGTTTGTAATTCTCCGCAATCTTCCTGACAAGTTTCATGCAACTTTGATAGTCTGGCAAACGTTGACCGAGGAAGGCATGGAAAACGGTGCCGGAGGTATAAAGAGTTTGGAACTTATCTTCAATATCTAATGCCTCGAAAATGTCTGATGTATAACCGACTGGCAAGTGTGAGGAATTTGTGTAATATGGCGTTTCTCCGCTCTTTCCGGCGGTGATGATGTCAGGATATTGCTCTTTATCATGCTTTGCCAAACGATAGGCTGTTGATTCAGCCGGCGTAGCTTCAAGGTTAAAAAGCGTCCCGTTATACCGTTCTTGATAATCTGAAAGACGATTACGCATGTGGTTAAGGACTTCAACCGTGAAGTTTTGAGCTTCCTCATGCGTCAGATCTTCTTTAATCCACCGGGCATTGAGGCAGGCTTCGTTCATGCCGACAAGACCGATTGTCGAGAAGTGATTGTTGAAAGATCCGAGGTAATGTTTTGTGTAAGGGTATAGGCCAGCTTCCAAAAGAGCTGAAATAGTTTTTCGTTTGATATCCAATGAACGCGCGGCGATGTCCATCAAATGGTCGAGACGTTGATAGAAATCTTCCTTGTTGGCAGCTAAATAAGCGATGCGCGGGATATTCAATGTTACGACACCAATCGACCCAGTTGATTCACCGGAGCCGAAATAGCCTCCGCTTTTTTTCCGAAGTTCCCGTAAATCGAGACGGAGACGGCAGCACATACTGCGGACATCGCTCGGTTTCATGTCAGAATTGATGTAATTAGAGAAATATGGCGTTCCGTATTTGGCAGTCATCGTGAAGAGGAGCTGATTGTTTTCGTTATCAGACCAATCAAAATCTTTGGTGATTGAATAGGTGGGAATCGGATATTGGAAACCACGTCCATTGGCATCGCCTTCAATCATCACTTCGATGAAGGCTTTATTGATCATCGCCATCTCTTCCGTGCAGTCTTTGTATTTATAAGGCATTTCTTTGCCACCGACGATGCAGTTGAGTTCTGCCATATCGTCCGGTACCGTCCAGTCGAGTGTGATGTTTGTGAAAGGAGCTTGAGTGCCCCAACGCGAAGGCGTGTTGACGCCGTAAACAAAAGATTGGATAGCCTGTTTGACATCTTTATATGTTAGATGATCGGCTTTTACAAAAGGCGCTAAATAAGTGTCAAAACTCGAGAAAGCTTGAGCACCAGCCCATTCGTTCTGCATGATGCCGAGGAAATTGACCATTTGATTGCAAAGGGTCATCAAATGACGAGCTGGAGCTGAAGTGATTTTGCCAGGGACGCCTCCTAAGCCTTGCTGGATCAGTTGTTTGAGTGACCAACCGGCGCAATAACCGGTAAGCATTGAAAGGTCATGGATATGCATGGCGGCCGAACGATGAGCTTCGGCAATTTCTTTATCATAAATTTGCGAGAGCCAGTAATTAGCGGTCACAGCACCGGAATTAGAGAGAATCAAACCACCTACGGAATAGGTGACCGTGCTATTTTCTTTGACGCGCCAGTCATTGACCTTCAAGTAATTATCGACGACTTTCGCATAATTGATTTCAGTGTTTTTCATCTCCCGGAGTTCTTCGTGTTTCTTCCGGTAATTCATGTAGGATTTCGCCACTTGGATGTAGCCGGCCTCTAAAAGAGAGATTTCCACACAGTCTTGAATGTCCTCAACGGCGATTACATCGTCTTTGACTTTGTTATCGAATTTAGCGGTGGCTCTTAAAGCGATCAATTCTAAAACGTCATGTGAAATCGCTAAATGTTCAGCCTCAAAAGCTTTAAGCAAAGCGTTCTCAATCTTTTTCAAATCGAATTCAACAATCGAACCGTCACGTTTCCTTACTTTCACCATATCTATTACCTCTTTTTTGAAGAAGGGCTTTAAAAACTAGGCACCTCAAATGTCTATGCAAAGTCCTTCAACTAGCCCGTTTATGATAGAGGTCTTAGAGCTCCAAGGTCAACATAAATAAATAGGGTTCTGCAATGATTTTTTGATTTTTGATTCTCAGCGTTGAAGAAAAAACGGCACGATAACTGACTTTTAAAACAACAACAAAAAAGTCAAGCCCCGATATGCTTTTTATGTACCGTGTCCAAAAAACTTTAAGCGAGCATCGCAATGAGGTTGAGGAGCCAATTTTCCTGGACCAACCATTTGGCTAAAGAGATCGAATTCGGATTGTTCAAATCAAGGGTTGTAACAACAAAATTTGAGATTGGGTTATCGCCGGTGGCCGTTAGAAGATTGAGGATTGTTGCAAAAATTACCGCGACAAACGCCATCTTTAAAAACTCGATGATCATACCTAAAATTCTTGACCATAACTTCGGTTTTCTCTTGGGCAAGAAGAAAGAAATGATTCCGCGAATAATCAAATAGACGATAAAGACGCCAGCAAAAACAATGATGAAGGCCAAAAGTAAACAAGTTAAATCAGCAAGCGATTCCGCAAGCGGTAAACCTAAAGCGGTAATATCGTTTCCTTGCGGAATGTATTGCTGTGCGTATTGATCGATGATTTCGCGGATAGATTCCGGCAAATTCAAACTCTCATAAAGGTTCGGCAGGAACTCTTCAATTTCTCCGCCCGTCAGTTCGGTGGATGCCCAGCTGATCGTATCGGAAATCCAAGCGAAATATGTGGTGCTTAAAGCATTTTGAAGGCCTGCTTGCGCTAAAAGATCGGCAACGATGTTGCAAGTAAGCACGGCCGCTAGAGCAGAAATGATAACGCCAATCAAGCCGCCGAGGCTTTTCCAAATGCCCTTTATAAAGCCAACGAAAAGCCCAATCAGCAAGAGAACGAGAATGATAATTGAGAATAAATCAAAGAAAATTGTCATCAAGTCACCTAACCTTTGTTATCATATCACCTAGTTAATTTATAGGTGAGAAAAATATGAAGAAAACCCAAGAAGCAAAAATAGAAAAAGCTCCGAAAGTCAAAAAAGAAAGAAAGAAACGCGAGCGCGGAAAACTTTGGAAGGAATTCAAAACTTTTATCAATCGCGGAAATGCGCTTGATTTGGCGGTAGGCGTTGTCATCGGCGGTGTTTTCAACGCGATTGTTACATCGCTTGTCAACATTTTGTTGAGCGTTGCTACTTGGGGTGTTCCAGGTGGCTTAAGTGGACTGGTTACCGTTCTTCCGGCTTTAAGCCCCGGCCAAAGCGCTTCTAATGTCAATCCAGATTGGCTCAACGTTTATACAGCCCAAGAGTTTAATGCGATGGCGGAAAAAATCTCTGATGAAGGCGGGGTTGTTTCACTTTTCACGTCATCTTATACGCAGCATGGTTCTTCCTATTATTACAACGGTTGCGCGATCATTGATTGGGGCGCGTTCATCAATGCCGTCATTACGTTTTTGATTGTAGCGACAACTTTATTTGTCATTGTTAAAGTTTTTAACTATTTGAAGAAAAAAGGTCAATTAGCGCAAGAAAAGGCTAAAGAAGAATATTACAAGAAACATCCTGAAGAGCGCCCGGTGATTTTGCCTCCAGGACCAGCAGCGCCTACTGAGACGGAACTTCTAGCTTCAATTTTGGCTGAATTAAAAAAGGTCAACGAGACAAAAGGAATCTCAGACGCAACTGAAACTAAAAAGATAGAAAATGTCTAAGCGTTATTATCCTTTCGAACGAATTGAGAATTTTCGTGATTTAGGCGGTTACGCGACTCCTTACGGCGCGACGAGTTTCGATGTTATTTATCGAAGCGGCGAACTTTATCATGCGAGCGAAAATGATCTTGAAAATCTAAAGAAACTGAAAATTGCCTCAATCATTGATTTTCGCGATGAGGGAAGCACGCTTCAACGGCCCGACCCTTTATCTTTTCTTGGTGATCCTTGCTATCATCAATTTTCGTTACCAGGCGGTTCTCGCGTACCTGAAAACCGCGAAGACATGCTGAATTACTATTTAGAAATTCTTAATGATTTTTCGTTGGTGCGCGAAATTTTATTGACGATTATTGCATTGCCTAAGCCGCTTCTTCTTCATTGCGCGATTGGCAAGGATCGGACGGGAATTTTTAGCGAGTTGTTGCTTCTTTTGAATGGCGTCGACCTGCATGATGTCAACGCCGACTACCTTTTAAGCCTTCCTTATTTATCAGAAGCGGCTGAAAGGGGAGCGGGGCAAGTCAATAAGGATGTTATGTATCCCGACCATGCCTTTTTTATCGACTTTCTCCGTCTTTTACTGAAGCCTTATAATGATTCCCTTGATTCTTATCTTTCTAAACTTCGATTAGAGAAAGGCGAAATTCAAACATTAAAGAACCTTTTAGGACGGCAAGAACGTTCTTTCGGCGCGGTAGTTTTTGATAAAGAAGGACGAGTTCTCCTCGAAAAGATGGTGCTTGGTCATACTTCTTTGCCGAAAGGTCATATCGAAGAGATAGATGCGAATGATGGCAAAAAGACAGCTCTAAGAGAAATAAAAGAAGAGACAAATCTCTCCATCGCTTTTTTGAGCGACAAAACTTATGACATTGTTTATTCACCGTTTTCCGGAGTTTGTAAACGCGTAAGCTTCTATCTAACTAGAGTTTTAAATCCATGCGAACTCATCGTCGACGGGCAAGAAGTCTCAAGCTTTTATTGGGCTCAAAAAGAGGAAGCTTTAAATCTTTTGACGTATGAAGATGATAAAAAAGTCATAAGGTGGGCCTATCAAGAGAAAGAGAAATTATAGATTCATTTTTCTTTTGATGTAGGAAGCATAGATTGAGGCAATGTTGATGCCGCTTACTTTTTCGATGCCCTCAAGGAAAGCATTCGAATTGACTTCGCACAAAAGCGGTTCTTGGTTTTTTCCAATTAGGATGTCAACTCCGCAATAATCTAATTTTAAAAGGCGGGCTACTTTTTCTGCCAAAGCTTTATATGAAGGAGGGACTTCAGTTTGATAGCCTTTGCCGCCTTGAGCAATGTTACTCCGAAAATCTCCGGTTTCATTGACCCTTTTCATCGCGGCCACTAATTGCCCGTCAATCACTAAAAGGCGATAGTCGACTCCGAAAGATGAAGAAATAAATTCTTGGTATAAACGCCCGTTATAGCGGTGCGTCAATTCAAAGTCAGACAATTCCGATTCAGTTTTTAAAAGAAAGACATTATTGCCTAGCGATCCGTGATTGTCTTTAGCAATTAAAGGAAAAGGCAGGGTGTTTTCTAAATTTTTTATGAACGATTCGCTGATTTCATGCGAATAGTTGAGAGGTCCAAACACTGTTTGAGGAATTGGAACTTCATTTTCACTGAGCAGCATATATGTGCGAGCTTTGTCATCGCAGTCAGCGATGGCTTGAGCGCTATTGAAGAGGCGATATCCCTTTTTCTCAAGGAGATGAGCAATGATTGTGTCTTTGTCTAAATAGAGAACGAATTTCCCTTCTTGCAGGGGAGTTATGATTTTTGACTCTGCGTCAAGACGCGCTAAAAGCGAGGAATTGTCGATATGTTGAACTGAGATTCCTAGATTAGAAAATTCCTCAAGCATTCTCCTTGCGAAGTGTTTAAGGCCTGGCAATAGGTGATAAGCGTTTGTTACGATATATCCATCAATCATAGCGCCTAGGGACTATACCACAAAGACGGTAGAAGAAGTTAATTGCAAATAAATGACATTTTGATGTCATAATAATTACGATTATGAATAAAATGAATATTGAACCAATTACGATTGTTCGCGACACCGCGAACCTTGAAGAACGCGTAAAAAAAGCCGGAGGATGTTTGGTTTTAACAAAAAACGGGAAGGCGTCTCTTCTTTTGCTAGAAGCCAAAAACGATGACCAAGGAAAATTTGATGAGGAAAATGCTTATTTTCAACCGAGCAAAAACGATGAAAAAATCGATGAAAGTGGTTTCGTTCGCGTCCGAGCGAAAACTCCGGTTCTATATTTAGGAAATGTCGAAAAAAATGGAGAGGAAATTAAAGCCGCTATCGAAGAAGCGAAAAAAGACAAAGTTGATATCCTTCTTTTTCCGGAACTCGCGCTTACCGGATACACGCTTGGCGATAAACTTTTGGATGCGCATTATGCCGAGGAGAGCTTGAAAGCGATTTTATCTTTGAAGGATCTTGCTCCTGAAATGCTCATCGCCATCGGGGCTCCCTTTTATCATGAGAATCGATTGTATAACGCTGCCTACATTCTAAATGAAGGAAAGATCAAGGGAATCGTTCCTAAAACTTTCTTGCCTGATTATGGTGAATTCTATGAGGGGCGTTGGTTTTCTTCAGCAACGGACGAAAATGCGCTTGTGTATTTAGAGGATGGCAGTTCTACGTTATTCGGGAAGCGTATCATTTTTTCTTCACTAGCGAACGATTTGAGGATAGGAGTGGAGATTTGTGAAGACCTTTGGGCTTTAGATCCGCCTTCGACCGCTCTTGCAAAAGCTGGCGCGAATTTAATTTTGAACCTCAGCGCTTCTAATGAAGTGGTCGGGAAAAAGGAATATCGAAGGTCGTTGGTTTCTTCAACCTCAGCGCGTCTACTTTGTGCTTACGCCTATTGTTCCAGCGGCATTAACGAAAGCACGACCGACTTAGTTTTTGGCGGTCATAATTTAATTGCGGAAAATGGTAAAATTTTAGGTGAATCATTGCCTTTTAAAGAAGGAGTCGTGACGGTTGATCTCGATTTTGAAAAGTTAAAGGAAGAACGTCTTTCAAATTCTTCTTTCCGCTTTTCGCGTGAAAAAATGCAAAAAGTCGCTATTTCTTTTAGAAGCAATCAAAAAGAGACAATTTTGCGTAAATATCGGCAAAACCCCTTTATTCCATCTGATAATTCAGTAGATACCGCGCTTGTGTCTGACATTATGAATATGCAAGTTTATGGTTTAAAGAAACGATTAGAAGCCACGGGATTGCATAGCTCAATTTTAGGTTTATCGGGCGGATTGGATTCGACATTGGCCCTTTTGGTTCTCGTTGAAACTTATAAAGTGCTTAAGCGACTTCTAAAGGAAATTATGGCAATTGCTCTCCCAGCTTTCGGCACGAGCTCTCACACATTGAATAACGCTGAAAAATTGGCGAATGTTTTAGGCGTCTCTTATGAAGTTATCGATATCAAGAAAACGCTTGAAAGCCATTTTTACGACATAAAACATCCAGAAAACCTTCATGACGTTACCTATGAAAACGCCCAAGCTCGCGAGAGAACACAAGTGTTGATGGATGTTGCGAACGCGAAAGGCGCTCTCATGATCGGAACGGGCGATCTCTCCGAACTTTGTTTAGGCTGGACTACTTATGGCGGTGACCATATGTCGATGTATGGCGTCAATTCCTCAATTCCCAAAACTTTGGTCAAATATTTGGTTGAAGGTTACGCAATTATGCATCCGGAAACGCGAGATGTTCTTCTCGATATCCTCGGGACTCCGATTTCGCCAGAATTAGTGCCTCCCGATAAAAATGGTCAGATTGTTCAAAAAACTGAAGAGGCCTTAGGACCTTATCTTTTCCATGACTTTCTTATTTATCATTTTTTGCGTTTCCATTTTCACCCGAAGAAATTATTAAGAATTGCTAAGCAAGCTTTCATGGGCATTTATAGCGAAGAAGAGATGAAACGTTGGTTGGGAATTTTCTTCAAGCGATTTTTCAACAATCAATTCAAGCGTTCGTGCTTGCCCGATGGCGTCAAAGTCGGAACTGTCGCGATTTCACCGCGCGGAGATTTACGCTTACCAAGCGATCTTTCCCCCGAAATCTATATGCAAGAAATAGAAAAACTATAAAGTTTCTAGCCTTTACATGCTAAAATGAAAAAAACGTGAGAAAAAATATGAAAAAACACGAAGAATTAATGCTCAACGATGAAGAGAATACTTCAAAAATGAGTTCAGAAGAAAAGGCTGAACGAGTGGCAAAGGAAGCTAAGGAAGTTGAAGAGGCTTCCGAGGCTAAGAAAGAGAAAAAGCGAAAATCATTGGGACGAGAAATTATTCGTTTTGTCCTTGTTGGAATTCTTTGCACGATCATTGATTTTGCTGTTCAATTCGGTCTTTTAAAGGCTTTCGATGGCAATCTTTCCTCCATTGATCGTTCATGGACGCCTTATGTAAGTTTTGCGATCGCAGTGACGGTGGCTTTCTTAGTCAGCAATCTTATCAACTTCATCTTTTCGCGCCTTGTTGTCTTTAAAAATGTCGATAAGAACGTCAACACAAAATCACAGAAAGCTTTTTGGAGTTATGTCGGTTTAGGGGCGGGCGGCTGGCTTCTCGGTCTCGCTATTCAAGAACTCGGCGTTTTCATTTGCATTAACTTCTTGGGTTTAACTGATTTGTCTTACGACATCGCGAATATCAGTTGGGGCGATCTCTTTAATGCGGGAGGCATCTCTTTCTGGGCCTTCGTCATCATCTTCTGCATCAAGACTTTGATCACGATGGTTTATAACTACATAACGCGCAAGCTCATTATCTTTAAAGCTCCGAAGAAAGAAGAGGCTCTAGAAGCAAAAAACGCCCTTGTTCCGGTTGCAAACGAAGACCTTGTCGTGGCTCCCATTCAAGATAAGGAAAAGGAAGAAACGATTGTTGGACCTCTCGAAAAGAAAGTTATAGAGGAGAAACATCTTGTGACCAACGCTGAATTTGCTTCGATTTTCAAAGAAGAAGTTGAAGCGCGATTTGCTCCCGGACAAAAGAAATGCACGGCTGGCAAAGCTTGGCGCTTGATATATGAAGAATTAGAAGAACGCGATCATGAAATTGCCCGTAAAAAGGCCGAAGAAAAGGCTAGACATCAGCAAGATGGCTCTTCTGATGACGCTCGTTGATGAAAAATTCTGATTTAGCGATTATTGGTGGCGGAGCGTCTGCCTTTTATTTAGCCAGCGCTCTCGTGAATTCATCGTTTCGCGTCACAATCTACGAAAAAGAAAACAGTTTAGGAAGAAAGCTTAAAGCAACAGGGAACGGTCAATGTAACCTTTTGCCTCCCTCTTTTTCCTCCTCCTTCTATAATCATCCAGATTTTGTTGAAAACGTATTGGCTGACTTTAATGATGAGACGCTTCTTAATTTCTTTGAGAGATTGGATATTCCGCTCAAGAAAAGAGAAGGCGGTTATTATCCGATTTTCTTAAATGCTCCATATTTTGTAGAAATTCTCGAGAATTATTTAAGAAAGCATAATGTCGAATTAAAGGAAGGTTTTTTAGTCAAAGACTATCGAAGAGAGAAAGATGGTTATTTTCTTTTGACCGATAAAGGAGAAGAGGGGCCTTTTTCGCATCTTGTAATTGCAGTAGGAGGGAAAGCTTCTCCCAAATTAGGAAGCGATGGAACTTTCTTTGAAGTTCTTCGGGAACATTGTTATTCAATAAACGAACCTTTGCCTGGTTTAGCCCCGATACCAGTTGGAGAAAACGTTTCTTCTTTAAAAGGACAACGCGCCGAAGTCGAAGTTACTCTTCTAGATAAACAAATGCCTTTCTTTAAAGAACGAGGCGAATTAATTTTTCGAAAGGATGCTTTATCGGGCATTGTCATTTTTAATGCTGAACGAGCCCTCTTAACAAAAGTTCAAAGCAAGTATCACGACGTCGATATCAAAATTGATTTTCTTGACGCTTATTCTTCAACCGATTTAAGTTTTTCTCATCACTTTAATAAAGCACTAGCTAACTATCTATTGACGGAAGCACGAAAGAGAAAAATCGATCCATATAAATATGCGCATCAAGTGATGTTTAAAATGAATTCTTATCCTTCTTTTTCTGATGCCCAAGTGACGCTTGGCGGTCTTTCTTTAGAAGAAGTGGATTTTTCGCTGGCTTCAAAACGCGAAAAGAATGTTTATTTTGCCGGTGAAATGCTCGATATTGATGGTCCTTGCGGGGGGCATAATTTAGCGTGGGCTTTGTTGAGCGCTTTAAAAATCGCCTCTTCTCTCGAATGAGCGGTTTTGATTTATTTGCAAAATTAGTCAACCTTTCTTGCGTCTATTGAAAAGCATAATGCTTGGCTTTACCATGTTTGCAAAGAAACAACATAGACGACGCATTCTTTGTTCCCTGAGTTTAAGAGTTAGAAATAAGTATCGAGTTTGAATCTAGAACAAAAATGAAAGGAGATTCAACTATGAAACTGATTAAAGAGGATATGAGCTAAAGTTTTTTGCGTTTGAACTATGAAGTAATTTTAAGGTTGAGTTGGAGATAGAAAATGAATAAAGCAATTCTCTTCACGGATTTAAGAACAAGTTATGAATTCGATATGTGGTATGTATGGCTGATTCTAATCGGAGTCGCTTACTTTATTGCTATTTTGTTAATTTCCTTTGCACTGATTGGACTATACGGCAAGACAAAGATGAAATGGCAAGGGATTGAGGATACTAGAGATTTTAGTTATAGCAAGAGCACTATTGTCGTCGCCTTTGTCGCTGCTTCTATTCCGCTCGCGACTTGTATTGGTTGTTCAATAGGATATTCCGTAAGTGACTATCTTAGTTTCAACAATAATTTCTATAACGCTCGTTATGTAAAACAAGGTGAAACATACAGCAAAACAAAAGAAATTGGAGAAATTTTTGCTTATGAACTCATATGGGATAATGAAGAAGAACAAGGAGAATTCTTTGATGATTTAGGTCGCTATATCCTTGTTCCATATGAGGATACACCCGAATATTACATGCATTCTCCGACTATTCGCACTAACATATTCAACTTTACTGTCAATGATCCTCATGTTTCTCTCAGCGGCGATCGCATAACTAGTTTCTCTTTTCAACTGATTGCCAGAGAGTCGATTTACAACCAAGACCTGGTTGATGTTTCTGTTACATACGATGGCACGAATATAAGTGTGACTTATACTTTTGATGAGCTGGATTTGGGTTTCTTTTGGGAAAAGCATAATGTTACAAACTGAGGACATTTTTCAATCTATGACTGAAGTTCCATTTACCACGCTTGAAAATCAAATAGAGAGGGTCAAAAACTATTTATTTGCATTTACAACATTCCCGACTGAAATCTTGAGCGAAATTAAAGAACAAACGAATGAAATATTCACCTTTTCATATCTTGATTATGCATCTCTTCAAGATTATTCATCGACAGTCTATTCTTTGCCTTTATTGAGGCATTATTTTACGGGAGTTCAAATATTGCCGACGGAAGCGTTAGATGCTAACTCCTGGATTTATCTATTAACGTTAGTAGATGGCAACTTTTCGACTTTCAATTTTCCAGAAACGGGTTTAGCAATGACTACATATCGCTTTGATACGACATATCCTAGATTATCCAGTTCTGAGGAATGGTTAAAAGGCGTCGATTCTGCAGAGTTATTTGAAATTTCTATTGTTGATTAGATTAAAATCATCGCAAAAGCGTCTTATATTTTCTTCGTTTTCGATTATTAATGTTCATTTCGACAACATTAATTTGACTTAATTAATCGCTTTCCGGGCGTTGACTATCTTGTAAAGATAGCCTTTAATTATTAGACGCTGGCATTAGTTTTAAGCCTGCACCATTTTTTGATAAGAGGTAACGTGTATGAAATACGGAAGCACTTCCAAGAATCTTTGCTTGATTTTTCATGGAATTATTTCTGTGGCTTTCTTAGCTTTAGGCTTATATTTCGGAATCTTTGTTGTTCCATTTTACTTTACGACAATTCCTGACGCTTTCACTGCCTCGCTCTTCAATGCAAGTTTCTATCTCTATCTTGAGTTAGCGGTTGCTGGTTTTGTTCTCTTCTTTATTTCTGGTCACGGTTTCTTGAAGGCTGTCAAATCTTTGACAATCAACGGACAAGAGAGCGACAAGCTCGTCGTTTCTTCTTTCAGCGATTTCATCTCAGAAGGTTGGATCGTTGGCTTGACGCTTTTCCTCAACGGAGCCGTCCTCTTCGATATCATGAGCAGCGGTGGCAATATTGCTTTCCCAATCGTTATGTGCGTTCTCATCGCCATCATTATTTTCATCGCGACGAATATTCCGACAATGCGCATTTTCGATGGTCATGATTATCGAGTTCTCACACGGAGTTTGTATCGTAATGCCTCCGTCTTGTTTGCCGTTTTAACCATCGAAACGTTATTAGCCCTTATCGGACTCATGACTGGAACGGTAATCATGCAGACGCCTTATTTCTATACACAACTTCTCTTGACTTTGGTTCCATCCGCCATTGTCTTTGCCTTTACTCTCGTTTCATACTTAACCGCAAAAAAGAAAGAAGAGAAATCTTCAAAACTCAGCAGTGCTTTGACTGTGTCGGGCGTTTTGCTTTTAGGATCTGCAATTTTGGTTCTTGGCGTTCTCGATTTGGTTTGGGGAGCAGATATTCCTTGCCATTTAGTCGCTTTGAAGCAAGGTTCTTCTTGGAATTTCACTGGTTACGGATATGGCGTCATGAGCATTGTAATCGGCGCTTTGACGTTCCTCGGTGTAATCGTCGCCCTCGTCTTCACGGGACGCGGCAAAAAAGAAGAGAAACTTCCGAAGGCCTAATTTCATCTTTAAAAATAAAAGCAGTTCGGGATGAACTGCTTTTTTGTTGATGCTAAGTCCTAAATTAGATGTGGTCTTTTACATGGATGATTTCATCGTAAAGAGAAGCAACATCGGGGGTTAATTCTTCCCATTCGTTTTTTAATTTAATCATTGCCTCGAGCGGCAGCACTCGTTCGCCCTTTCGCATCGCGTTTTGTTTTAAGCAAGTTTCAAAGGGGACATCGAAAAGAACCAAAATATGCTTTTCAAAATCTGGGGTCGAATTTCTATATAGAACACGATATTTGTTTTGGAGATTTGTCGCATCGGCAATTACGGTGACATCATCATTTTCTTTCGCGTAATCATTGATGCGATTCAAGAACGTCTCCCACACCAACGGTTCATTCTTAAAACAAATAGCGGAGCCAAATAGTTCTAAACGAATATCATCAGAAGCAACAATTTTCGTATTAGGATGCTGCATTTGGTAGCGGTGGGCCCATGTTGATTTACCGCTTGCAGGAATCGCTGAGAGAAGAATCATCGTACGCATAACACAATAACTATAGTCATCAACTTATCTTTTGCCTACATCTTCCTTAAAAAAATAAAAATGCCATCGTCATGACTTTTTCTTTTTGTATAATCTAGGCACATGAAAAAAGCACAAGACATTCTTTTATTTAAATTAACATCATCTCCTCGTTTAACAGAAGAAGTGGCAGAGGAGCTTGGAATCGAGGTTTCTCCGTCTGAAGTCAATACATTTGCCGATGGAGAATTATTGGCTCGCCCGCTTAATAGCGTTCGCGGAAAGACAGTCTATGTTATTCAATCAACGCAGCGGCCCGTCACCGAGCGTTTGATGGAACTCTTAATCTTCATCGATGGCCTGCGGAACGCGAAGGCTAAAGAAATAAATGCGATTATTCCATATTTTGGATTCGCTCGCCAGGATCGAATCGCGCGTAGCGGCGAACCGATTACGGCAAAATTAGTGGCCTCTTTATTGGGAACGGTCGGAATTAATCGTTTGATGACAATGGATCTACACACTCCGCAGATTCAGGGTTTTTTCTCTTGTCCGGTCGATAACTTATCGCCTATCTCTCTTTTCGGAGAGTATTTCAGAAGGAAGTTTAAAAACGATAAAATCCCAACTGACCGCGTAGTCGTTGTTTCGCCTGACCATGGTTCGATTCATCGGGCTCGCGATTTGGCCTCTGAATTGCCAGATGCCTCCCTGGCTGTCATCGATAAGAGGCGGCCCGCTCCTAATGAAGCTGAAGTTGTTAACGTTGTCGGCGATGTGCAAGGGAAGGTCGCTTTAATTGTCGATGACATCATCGATACAGCCGGCACAGTCATTGCTTCAAGCGAGGCTCTTAGAAAACGCGGAGCCAGTGATATCTTGCTAGCTGGAACCCACGGCGTTTTCTCGCACGATTCGTTGGACCGCGTTTATCGTAGCGGCATCAGCGATATTGTTGTCACCAACAGCATCGAAAGTGCGGATCCACGCTTGCATATTATTTCAATTGCGCCTATGATTGCCGGGATTATCCGAGCTAACGAGGAGGGAGTTCCCGTCCCCGATTCTTGGATGTCATATTACTGATTGATAAAACGTGTTCTATCCTCTGCACCACGTCTAAAAAACAAGGAGGTGCCATCATGCACCAAAATAAAATCACTTCTACTCGTCTAATTGTGGATAACGCCATTGTGGCAGCCATCTACTGTGTTGTAACAATTCTTTCTTCCCCGATAGCTTATGGGGCAATTCAATTTAGAATCGCTGAATGCTTGTTGTTTCTTTGTTTCTTTCGCCGCGATTTTATTGTCGGTTTAACTTTGGGCTGCCTTCTTTCTAATATCCCGTCATCGTTAGGCTTTTATGACATGATATTCGGAACTATAGCCACTTTTTTGACGTGTTTGGCGATAATTTTTCTTTCGCCGCGAATGATTTTTCTAATTATTTATCCGGCTCTTTTTAATGGCTTAATTGTTGGAGGCGAATTGACCTTCCTTTTTGGCGATTTCTTTTATATCAATGCTGGATACGTGGCTTTAGGAGAAATAGTGGTCATGAGCGGCGGCTATCTTCTTTTCTTGTTTTTAAAGCGCAACAAAACTTTCATGAACGCGATTAGAGCTGACCGACATTTAAACGTCCGCTTTTGATGAATAAATAATGGTAAAATAACAGCATGTCTAAGAATTTCTTTCTCCGTGTAGTAGCGACCGATCCACAAACTAAAGCGCGTTACAGTTATTTGACGACACCGCATGGCGTTGTTGAACTACCGGCTTTTATGCCGGTCGGCACTAACGCGACCGTGAAAACATTGATGCTTGAAGAAGTTAAAAGTTTGGGGGCGGGCATTATTTTAGCCAACACTTATCACTTGCATTTACAGCCGGGGGAAGAAATTGTTGAGCAAGCCGGCCATATTCATCATTTTATGAACTACGATGGACCGATTCTCACCGATTCCGGCGGTTTTCAAGTTTTCTCCTTAAAGAGTCAAAGAAAAATAACTGAAGAGGGCGTGGAATTTAGGAACGATCGTAACGGCGACTTAGAATTTTTTACGCCTGAAAAAGTGATCGCGATTGAAGAAAAAATCGGAGCAGATATCGCGATGTCGTTTGATGAATGCATACCCTATCCTGTTACAAAAGAATATGTTGCGAGCAGCACGTCTCGAACGTTGCGCTGGGCCAAACGAGGGCTTTCTGCTCATCATAAAGAAGACCAGGCTTTGTTCGGCATCGTTCAAGGTGGCGAATTCCCCGATTTAAGAGAAGAAGCGAGCAAAGACCTTGCTGCTTTGCCGTTTGAAGGTTATTCGATTGGCGGAACTTCTATCGGCGAGCCGAAGGATGTTTGTTTTTCAATGATTGAGCACGGAGTGCGCTATTTGCCTTTTGAAAAACCTCGTTATTTGATGGGCGTTGGTTCTTTGGATTATTTATTGGGCGGCATTGAACGCGGAATTGATATGTTTGATTGCGTGCTTCCGACGCGTCTTGCGCGGCACGGGGCTTTGATGACTTCTTACGGGCGTGTCAATATCCGCAATTCGCGATACAAAAACGACTTTACTCCTTTAGATCCTCAATGCGATTGTCCGGCTTGTCGCCATTTCACGAAAGCGTATTTGCATCATTTGGCTTTAGTCGATGAAGAACTTGGAAAACGCCTCAATTCCTTGCACAATTTGCGTTTTTTAATCCGCATCATGGAAGGAGCGAGAATCGCGATTAAAGAAGGGCGTTTCAGCGCTTATAAAGCGCAAATTCTGAATGCTTATGATGATAAAAGAGGATTTTAGATGGATATAGAACTCTTTGATTTTAAACTTCCCGAAGAACTTATCGCCCAATCTCCTGCGCAAAAACGCGACAATTGTCGACTTTGTGTTGTTGATCGCGCGAATAAAGAAATTTCTCATAGGCACTTTTATGACATTATTGACTATTTGAAACCTGGCGATGTTTTAGTGCGCAACAACACGAAAGTTCTACCAGCGCGCTTATTGGGAATTAAAGAGGAAACGGGCGGCAAAGTTGAAGCGCTTCTTTTGAAAGAAATTGCTGAGGACACATGGGAATGTTTAGTAGGGAACGCGCACTCTGTTCGCGTTAATAGTCACCTTTCTTTCGGAGACGGGCTTTTAAGAGCAACTTGTCTTGAAGTTAGAGGAGAAGGGATCAGAATTCTTAAATTTTCTTATAAAGGCATTTTTCTTGAACTCTTGGATCAGCTCGGGCAGATGCCGTTACCTCCTTACATTAAGCGACAATGCTCTAATAACGATGATTATCAGACGGTTTATGCAAAGATTCCGGGCTCAAGCGCCGCTCCGACGGCCGGCTTTCACTTCACGGAAGAACTGCTTGAAGAGATTAAAAGAAAAGGCGTTGAAATCGTTGATATCACTTTAAATATCGGACTAGGAACCTTTCGCCCGGTGCAGGTCAATGACACAAAAGATCATCACATGCACAGCGAAGAATTCGAAATTGATGAAGAAGCCAGTCGTAAACTTCAAAAAGCTAAAGATGAAGGACGAAGAATTATCGCAGTCGGAACAACGAGCGTCAGAACTTTAGAGGCAACTTATCAAAAATACGGGGCCTTTGTTGCGACGCGTGAGAGCACGTCCATTTTTATTGAGCCAGGCTATCGTTATAAAGCTGTCGACGCTTTGATTACGAATTTCCATCTCCCTAAGTCGACTTTAATGATGTTGGTTTCTGCCTTTATGGGGCGACGTTTTACCTTGAAGTGCTATCAAGAATGTATCGATAAACAATATCGTTTCTTCTCGTTTGGCGATGCGATGTTTATTTATGGGGATTACGATTATGCCCACAACCTTGACGACTGATAAACATAATTATCACGAAGATTGTTTAACGGTGATCAGACATTTAGAAGGAGGGGAGCCTCCGCGTCTTCTTCTCCATGTTTGTTGCGGGCCGTGCGGCAGTTTCCCCTTAACGCTATTGGCCCCGCATTTCCATTTGACGATTTATTATGCAAATTCAAACATCTATCCTGAAAAAGAATTCCAAAAACGTTACAAAAATCTCAAAAAACTTGTTTCGGGATTAAAACGCGAATATGGCTTTAAAATCAAAGTTATTAAAGCTAAATACGAGCACGAAAAATACATGGAACCTTTAAGAGCATACGCTGAATTGCCTGAACGCGGGTATCGTTGCAAATTATGTTACGAAAAGCGTCTCCGGGAAGCATTTATTTACGCGTCTAAACACGGTTTTCCATATGTCGCGACCACCTTGACGTCTTCGCGCGAAAAAGATAGCCAATTGATCAACAAAATAGGCCTCGGTTTGGAACAGGAATATCAAAACGTTAAATACCTTCCTTCCGACTTTAAAAAAGGGTTAGGAAATAGGAGACGTCAGGAGCTTATCGCACGTTATGAACTCTATGTTCAAAAGTATTGCGGTTGCGAATATTCTAAAAGGTAATTTCGTACTCAGTGCACAATAATTGTAAAGATTTAACCGCGATAGCAGTAGAAAACGCTGCGGAAACCGCGTCTTTTTTAAAAAGCAAAAAAAGTCCGATATTTAGTTGATAATTTGTTTGACCTTCATGTTTTATGAGCGTATTATTTTTCACGCTGGCGCATGCAGGGAACTGCGATGTTGCTGATACACCGATAGGCGTTGTCAACGAAATCGGCTTAATCAGGGAACTCGCGGGGAGCAAGAAGCCAGAAGCCAAGCGAAAAGAAAAGGAGGAAAAACTATGGCGAAACAACAAGGCCTGCGGATTCGTCTTCAAGCTTATGACCACAAAATCCTCGACTTAGCCGTTGAACGGATTGTCGATGTGGCGAAGAAGACTGGCGCGGGTGTTATCGGACCGGTTCCGCTTCCGACGGATCGACAGGTCTACACAATCTTACGGGCGACCTTCAAAAACAAGGACAGCCGTGAGCAATTTGAAATTCGGACACACAAGCGTTTACTTGACATCATCAACCCGAAGAAAGAAACAGTGGAAGCCATCCGCAAATTGGATCTTCCTGCCGGCGTGGATATTGATGTCACAGCGAAATAAGGAAGGAGGTCGCACTAATGAAATCTCTTATTGGTCGTAAGATGGGGATGACGGAAGTCTTTGCCAAAGATGGCACGATGTATCCGGTAACAGTCATTGAAGTCCTTCCTAATTTAATCCTCGCGAAGAAAACAAAAGAAAAAGATGGTTATGAAGCTCTCCAAATCGGTTATGAGGAATTGCCGGAGCGCTTAGCTAATAAACCATCGCTCGGCTTGTTCAAGAAAGCCAATGCCAGCCCGAAGCGTTTCCTTAGAGAATTGAAGGGCGATGAAATTTATGGAAAGAACATCGGCGAAACGATCGATGCTTCCATTTTCCAGGCTGGCGACGTCGTTGATGTCATCGGCACGACGAAGGGACACGGATATAGCGGCACGATTAAGAAATATGGCGCCCATATCGGTCCGAAAGCGCATGGTTCTGGTTACCATCGGCAAATTGGTTCTCTCGCTAACAACGGACGTTGCAATAACCGCGTCATTCCCGGAAAGAGAATGTCTGGTCATTGGGGCAACACGCAAGCGACGATTGAGAACGTCACAGTAATCGAAACGAATGCAGAAAAGAATTACATCTTAGTGAAGGGCGGCATTCCCGGTGCTAAGTATTCCATCGTGATGGTGCGGAGCGCGATTCTTGCTCAATTCCGGAAACCGGAAGTCAAAGAACTCGTTGATCTCACGCCAGCTGCTCCTCTTCCAGAAGAAAAAGTTGAAGAGAAAGGAGAATAAAAATGGCTGATAAAATTGTCCTTCCCGTTTATTCGCTCAAAGGCGAAAAGACTGGTGAAATCGAATTAGCCAGCGATGTGTTTGGTGTCAAAGACGCGAACGCTCAACCGGTGCATGATGCTGTTGTTGTTGCCTTAGCCAATGCTCGCCAAGCAACTGCTAAAACGAAGAAACGGCACGAAGTTTCCGGTGGCGGTAAAAAGCCATGGCGGCAAAAAGGAACCGGACGTGCGCGTGCTGGCTCCTCCCGCTCCCCGATTTGGGTTGGCGGCGGCAAAGTCTTCGGACCCGACGGCAATCAGAATTACACCTTGAGCCAAAACAAAAAAGCGCATGCCTTGGCTCTTAAAACCGTTCTTTCTGAAAAAGTCGAAAAAGGTCTTCTCGTTGTCGATTCCTTACATGTGGATAAAGTCTCGAGCAAAGACTTTGTTGCGAACTTAAAGAATTTGAAAGCTACAGGCAAAGTTCTCGTTGTTGCTCCGAAGGAAGAAACGAACATCCTTCTCTCGGCTCGCAATCTCGAAGGCGTCAAAGTCGTTGGTCTCAATAATGTGAGCGTCTATGACTTATTGAACGCCAACTACTTGCTCATCGCTAAAGCTGAACTTGAAAGCTTAGAAGGAGGTCTCCGCTAATGGCAGAGGAAAAGAAAAGCAAGAAAAATAAAGAGGTGGTGAATAGTTTCCCGGCTCCGCTTGCTTCCGATTACCAAATTGTCGGAGCTCCGGTCATCACTGAAAAATCAATGGCCCTCTTGCAAAATGCAAATAAAGTGACTGTTAAGGTTGCCGCTAACAGCAACAAAGTCGCAATTAAAAAGGCCTTTGAGCGTTTATATCAAGTCAAGGTTGATGATGTCCGCATCATCAATCAAATCGCAAAGAAAAAGAGCCGCGGCGGTCGTTATCCAGGCCATGTGAGCGGCTACAAGAAAGCGATCATCAGCCTCCACGAAGGAAGCGCGATTGACTTGTTCAAGGAGTAGGTAACCACCCGTCGTTTGACAAAGAGACCATATAGGAGAGAAAGAAATGGCTATCAAAACATATCGCCCCTATACCAAAAGCCGTCGGGCAATGACGACTCTTGATTACGGGGAATTAACAACTGCCACTCCTGAGAAATCATTGCTCGCGCCAAAAAAGCATACCGGCGGACGCAATAACCAAGGGATTATCACCTGCCGTCATCGCGGTGGTGGCAACAAAAATCGTTACAGAGTTATCGATTTCAAGCGGAATAAAGACGGCATTCCGGGAACAGTCGCATCGTTAGAATACGACCCAAATCGCACCAGCTTTATATCCTTAATTAATTATGCTGATGGTGAGAAGCGTTACATCATCGCTCCCAAAGGCTTAAAAGTTGGTGATCAAATTGTTTCCGGTCCCGGAGCTGACATCAAAGTCGGCAACTGCCTAGAACTCAAGGATATCCCGGATGGAACCTTCGTTCACAATATTGAATTAATGCCGGGGAAAGGCGGTCAGATGTGCCGCGCAGCCGGCACCAGTGCACAGGTCCTTGGTTCTGAAGGACGTTATGTAACTTTGCGTCTTGCTTCTTCGGAAGTTCGGAAAGTCCTCGGACGCTGCCGGGCCACAATCGGCGTTGTCGGCAATGAAGACTATTCGCTCGTCAATATCGGCACTGCTGGTAAAAAGCGTCACATGGGAATTCGCCCGACGGTCCGTGGCTTCGCCATGAACCCAGTCGATCACCCTCACGGTGGTGGTGAAGGCAAGTGCCCTGTCGGACGTGATGCTCCAAGAACTCCTTGGGGTAAGAAAGCGATGGGTGTCAAGACCCGTCATTGGAAGAAGAATTCTTCAAGGCTCATCACACGCCGGAAGAATGATAAGTAAGGAAGGAGAATGGAAGTATGTCGCGTTCCAGCAAAAAAGGACCTTTCGTTGATGAATACCTTCTCAAAAAGGTAGAAGCTCTCGATAAGGCTCATAAAAAAGAAGTTATCAAGACCTGGTCTCGTCGTTCGACCATTTATCCAGCCTTCGTCGAACACACCTTCGCTGTTTATAACGGCAAAGAACACATCACTGTCTATGTCACAGAAGATATGGTCGGTCATAAACTCGGCGAGTTTGCTCCGACTAGAACTTTCCCGGGACATCACGGCAACAACCTTGGCGATCAAGCTTCCCAAGGTCGTAAATAAGGAGGACTCTTCTGATGGCAGAGAAAAAGAAAAAAGCTACTGAAGAAATCGCTGAAGAAGCTCCCAAAGCTAGCAAAACAAAGAAGGTCGTAAAGGCCAAGAAAAAAGAAGAAGTCGCGGAAACGAAAGAAGAAAGCAAGGTTGAAAAGCCGAGCAAGAGAGCTGCCAAAAAGGCTGAAAAAGCCGAGAAGGCCGCTTCAGAAAAGCCGGTTGTTCAAAAACTTCCGGTCACCGAAGCTCATGCTGTTTCGAAAAACGTACGCGTTACGCCTCGCAAAGTTCGCTTAGTAATCGATCTTGTCCGCGGGAAAAACGTCGATGATGCGCTTGGCATCTTATCAAATGTCAATCGGGCAGCTTCAGTGCCTGTTGCCAAAACCATCAAATCGGCAGCGAGCAACGCCAGCAACAACTTCGGACTTGATTGGCGGAAGCTCTATGTTGCTGAGATTCAAGCTACCGACGGCTTGAAAATGAAACGTTATGAGCCGCGCGCCAAAGGATCTTCATCCCCGATCATCAAGCGTTGCTCGCACATCTTCGTCACTGTTAAGGAAAGGAATTAAGGAGGAGTTACCATGGGTCAAAAAGTTAATGCCAATGGCTTAAGAATCGGTATCAATCGTTCTTGGACATCCAATTGGTACGCCTCGAAAAAAGATTATGCCCGCTTCATCAAAGAAGACATGGCTATCCGTTCCTATCTTGAGCCACAGTTGAAAGATGCGATGCTCTCGCATATCGATATCAATAGAACTTCTGGTGAACGCAATACGCAAGTCGTGGTTGCTCTCCATGTTGCGCGTCCTGGCGTTGTGATTGGACAAGATGGTGCCAATATCACAAAACTTCGCAAAGGTTTACAAAAGATCGTCAAATCTGGCAATGCCCGCCTTGATGTCGTCGAGGTCAAAAATCCTGATTTAGATGCCACTTTGGTCGCGAAATGGATCGCTAGCGAATTAGAGAATCGTCAGAGTTTCCGTTCGACGCAAAAGAAGGCCATTCAAAGAATGCGGAAAGCCGGTGCTTCTGGTTGCCGCACTCAATGCCAAGGTCGTTTAGGCGGAGCAGAAATCGCGCGACGTGAAGGTTATAAAGAGGGTGTTGTCCCGCTTGAGACTTTGCGTGCTGACATCGATTTCGCAGCAGTTCCTGCCCATACTGCTTATGGCCGTATCGGCGTCAAAGTGTGGATTTGCCGTTCAACGAATAAAGATGCTGAATTGAACAAAGTTGAAGCTCAAGAAGCATCGACACAAGGAGGTAATAAGCATGCTCCAGCCAAAGCGCGTTAAATATCGTCGCCCTCACGGTCTCTCATATGAAGGAGTGGCCACGAAAGGCAATACTGTCGAATTTGGCGAATGGGGCCTTCAAGCGACGACCGGTGCCTATCTCACCGATCATCAAATCGAAGCTGCCCGTATCGTCTTAGCCCGTTACACCGATCGTGCTGGAAAGATTTGGATTCGAATCTTCCCGCACCTCGCCAAAACAAAGAAACCAGCTGAGGTCCGTATGGGATCTGGTAAAGGCTCTCCAGAGGGCTGGGTTGCTGTTGTCAAGGCAGGAAAAATTCTCTTTGAAATCGGCGGCATCAATGATGAATTAGCTCAGAAAGCTCTTCATCAAGCTGGCTTCAAGCTTCCAGTCCGCACGAAAATTGTGAAGAGAACAAAGGCTCTTTCCGAAGAAGAAAAACTTCAGATGGAAGAAGCACATGAATCATTATTAGATGAAATCAAAGCTGAAGATCAAATCCAGGTTGAGACTGTCTCTGACACCGGAAATGAGGCTCCAGTTGAGAAGGAAGGGGAATAAGCTATGGAGATTAAAGAATTTCGGGCCCTTTCCCCAGAGGAATTAGAGGAAAGATTAGCCGAACTTAAGCAGCGGCGTTTCGAATTGACGCGGCAAAAGGCTGTCGGACAACTCGAACATCCGGATGAAATCCGTTACATCCGCAAAGACATTGCACGGGCCGAAACCGTCAAGCGCGAACGCGCTCTCCAAATCGGTCCGAAGGCCAACTAGGGAGGAGAAATGAGATGGAACGTAATCGTAGAAGTAGCTTCCAAGGTACAGTTGTCTCTTGCCGCAATAGCAAAACGATTGTTGTGGAAGTTTCCACCAAACGGAATGACCCTCTCTATAACAAACGGGTTGGTTACTCCAAAAAATATTATGCCCACGATGAGAAGGAAGAGGCAAAAGTCGGTGACATCGTCACAATCATGGCTTGCCGCCCTCTCTCAAAAACCAAACGCTTCCGCCTCGTGGCGATTGTCCAAAGAGCTAACGAAGTGACAACTGCGCAAGAAGTTGAGACCGCTCTTGAGGCACAAGAAGGCGTCAATGAAGTTGTCGAAACCGGAAGTGTCAAAGAAGAAGCCATTGAAAATGCGGAAGGAGATAAGCAATGATTCAAAACGAAACGAATCTTGTGGTCGCTGATAACTCTGGCGCCAGAAGCGTCCGCGTCTTTCGACAAAAAGGCGGCAGCCGCATGAAATTTTCTTCTCTTGGCGATGTCGTGATGTGCTCCGTGAAGGACGCCATTCCTAACGGCAAGATCAAAAAAGGCCAAGTTGTCAAAGGCGTTATCGTCCGGGTCAAACGTCCGGTTTTGCGGAAGGATGGTTCTTCCATCTCCTTCGACGACAATGCGCTTGTGATTATTGATAACGATGGCAATCCCTTGGGAACACGTGTTTTCGGACCTGTGGCTCGGGAATTACGTGATAAAGGCTATATGAAGATTATCTCTTTAGCCATGGAGGTCATCTGAGGAGTAGGTTATGAATATCAAAAAAGGTGATAAAGTCATCATTCTCTCCGGAGATGACAAAGGAAAGACGGGCGAAGTCCAAAAGGTTTATCCCCGTTTGAACAAAGTTGTCGTCGAAGGCGTGAATGTTCATAAAAAACATAAAAAACCCACGCAAGGAACGCCCGAAGGTTCAATTCTTGATGTTTATGTTCCGTTAGACGCTTCGAAAGTTGCGCTTATCGATCCAAAGACGAAGAAAGCGACCCGCGTTCATCATCAAATTGTGAATGGAGCAAAAATTCGGGTGGCCAAATCAGGCGAAAGCCTTGATGGCAAGAAGAAGTAAGGAGGTCATCACCTATGGCAGAAACAACAAAAAAGGCCCAAGTGAAGGCCACAACTACAAAAACTTCAACCGCTAAGAAGAGCACATCTTCTAAAACAACAGCCGCGAAAAAAGCCGCTGCTCCAAAAGCTGAAAAAGCCGTTACAAAGAGCAGCAAAAAGGCGGCTCCAAGCGTCAATCTCAATCGCCTCGATGCGAAATATCGTGAGACGGTGCGTCCTTCTCTCGTCGAAAAATTCCATTATCGCTCAGTGATGGAAGCTCCGCGCCTTGAAAAGATTGTCATCAACATCGGCGTTGGCGATGCGACGCAGAACGCGAAAGCCTTAGAGGATTCCGTTGCCGATTTGACTTTGATTTCCGGTCAACATCCAGTCGTGACAAAGGCGAAGAAGTCAATTGCTTCCTTCAAACTTCGCGCTGGACAAGCCATCGGCTGCAAAGTCACTTTGCGCGGCAAAAGAATGTATGAATTCTTAGATAAATTGATTTCAATCACGCTTCCGCGTGTCCGCGACTTCCGGGGTGTTTCGCGTAACGCTTTCGATGGTCATGGAAATTATACGCTCGGCGTTAAAGAACAATTGATCTTCCCAGAAATTGATTATGACAAGACTGGCAAGTTGCGTGGTATGGACATCGTTATGGTTACCACAGCCAAAAACGATGAAGAAGCCTTCGCGCTCCTGGAAGGGCTCGGAATGCCTTTCCGTCATTGAGGAGGAAATATAAATGGCGAAAAAGAGTTTAAGAGCCAAACAAGCGCGGCCTCAAAAATATGCGGTGCGTGAATATACGCGTTGCAGCCGCTGCGGCCGTCCGCATGGTGTTTTAAGAAAATTCGGTCTCTGCCGGATTTGTCTCCGCGAAATGGCTTATAAAGGTGAAATTCCGGGACTCAAGAAGAGTTCGTGGTAAGGAAAGGAGGATGTGTCATGAATATTGATCCAATTGCTGATATGTTGACGAGAATTCGCAACGCGAACGCTCTCAGACATGAATCGGTTTCAATGCCTTACAGTAAAATGAAGGGCGAAATTGCTCGGATTTTGAAAAAAGAAGGTTATATCCTCGATTTCCAAGTCGAAGGTGAAAAAGCTGATAAGACTTTAAATATCATTCTTAAATATGGCCCGAATGGCGAGAAGGTTATCACAAATCTTGTGAGAATTTCTAAGCCAGGCCTCCGTATCACAGTCGAATGTGAACGTTTGCCACGTGTTTTGAAAGGTTTAGGAATTGCGATTGTTTCTACTTCAAAAGGCGTGTTGACTGATAAAGAAGCGCGGGCTGCTCATGTTGGCGGCGAAGTGCTCTGCTACGTCTATTAAGGAGGAAAGACATGTCGCGTATTGGATTTAAACCGATTGCCATTCCCGATGGCGTAACAGTCGAAATTAAAGAACATGAAGTTCTTGTTAAAGGCGCGAAAGGTGAAGTCGATGTTCATTTGCCTTCCGATGTGAAGGTTGAAATGGAAGACAAAATCCTTCATGTGCGTCCGGTTCTCGAGGCTGGCGAAGATCCGTCGACCGGTTCGGCGAATCACGGAACGACGGCCGCCAATCTTCATAACGCCATCAGAGGCGTTTCCGAAGGTTGGAAGAAGGAATTAGAAATTCAAGGCACTGGTTACCGTGCTCAAATGAAGGGCAATGTCATCTCAATGTTCCTTGGCTATTCTCATCGTATCGAAGTTGCGCCTGTCGGCAAATATACAAAGATTTCTTGCCCCGATGAAACGCACGTCGTTGTCGAGGGTTGCTCTCGACAAGAAGTTGGACAAACAGCTGCCCTCATCTACGATAGTCATCGCCCAGATGTCTACGGCAACAAGGGCGTCCACTATAAGGGACAGAAGCTCATCAAGAAAGTCGGTAAGAGAGCATCGGCCGGCGGAAAGAAGTGAGGATAAGTTATGATTATCAAAGAAAGTCGTAATGAAGTTAGAAAACGCCGGCATTTGCGTGTTCGGGGAAAGGTTATTGGCACTTCTGAGCGGCCGCGTTTAGTGGTCTTCCGTTCTCATAAACACATTGAAGCGCAAATAATCGACGATACAGTCGGCAAGACTTTAGTTTCTTCTTCTTCCACGCAGCTTAAGTTAGTTCCCGGCGGCAACGTTGAGGCAGCCAAAAAAGTTGGAGCTGACTTAGCAGGCAAGGCTTTAAAGAAAGGCATCGTCAATGTTGTCTTCGATCGTGGCGGATATTTATACCATGGTCGTATTGAAGCGTTAGCTGATGCAGCCCGGGAAGCGGGTTTGACCTTCTAAGGAGAATAAGATGGAAGAAAAAGTTATTGAAACTCCCGAAGTTAAAGAAGAGAAAGTTGCCTCTTCAATCGAAAACAATAGTTCTAAGACGCGTCCAACCGGCAATCCTGGCTATGAGCCGCATGGTTCGAAGGCTGCCGGACGTCCCGGCGATCGCAAATTTGGCGATCATAAAGGCCGCCCATCGGAAAGACGCGGCGGTCGTGGTGGTTTCCGCCGCGATGAGGACGAATATCAAGATCGCGTCGTCAGCATCAATCGTATTTCACGGACTGAATCCGGCGGTAAACACATTCGTTTCGATGCCCTCGTTGTCGTGGGTGACCAAAAAGGTCATTACGGCTTTGCGATGGCGAAGTCTGGTGAAGTTCCGGATGCGATCAAAAAAGCTCTCACGAAGGCTAAAAAGCATTTGAACAAAATCGCGCTTGATCGCAACGGCACGATTGCTCACGATGTAGTTGGCAAATTTGCCGCAACGACCGTCGTTTTAAAACCTGCTCCGGCTGGTACTGGTATCGTTGCCGGCGGCTCGGTGCGGGCGATTGTCGAATTGGCCGGTGTTAAAAACTTAGTTTCTAAGGTTTATGGCTCACGGGCGGCAATCAACGTCATTCGTGCGACCCACGCTGCTCTTTCGCAGCTCAAAGAATACAATCGTGTGATGGTTCTCCGCGGTTTGAAAACGCCGGAGGAAATCAAAGCTTCCAAATCGCACGTTAAGGAAGCGAAAAGCAAGGAAGGAGTGAAGTAAAACAATGGCTACGGATTTAGCAAATATTGTTGCGGTTGCCGGTTCTAAACACGAACACTTCCGGAAAGGCCAAGGTCGCGGGACCGGAAACGGAAAGACCGCTGGCAAGGGACAAAAAGGTCAGGGCGCCCACGCTCATACCAAGAAACATGGTTTCGAGGGTGGTCAGATGCCTTTAGCCCGTCGAATCCCTAAATTCGGCTTCAAAAATCTCGGCGGCATCAAATATGCCATCGTCAATTTAGAGGCTCTCAATCGTTTCGAAGACGGAACAATTGTGACTCCTGAGCTATTAATTGAAGCTCAGATAGTGAAAAAAGAGCTCGATGGGATTAAAATCCTTTCTTGCGGGACCTTGGAGCGCAAGCTCACAGTGAAAGCCCATGCTTTTTCGAAGGCTGCGATTGCTTCAATCGAAGCAAAGGGCGGAACTGTCGAGGTTCTAAAGTAATAGGGGTAATTGCCAAACATGAGAAAGCTCGTCTCGATCTTCAAGAATAAAGAAATTGTCAATCGTATTTTCTTTACGATTATGGTCCTCTTTGTCATCCGGATCGGGGCGGCCATCACCGTTCCTGGAGTTTCGGTTTCTTCTGAATTGTCGGATTTGATGAATTCCGGCAATTCTCTAGCGATCATGGATCTTCTAGGCGGAGGCGCCCTCTCTAACTTTTCAATCTTTGCTCTTGGGGTTTCTCCTTATATCACGGCGCAGATTATCGTTCAGCTATTATCGAAAGATGTTTTGCCAGCCTTGACCGAACTTTCAAAGCAAGGCGAATACGGACGCAAGAAACGCGAGATGGCGACACGTTATCTCACGTTGTTGCTCGGAGCCGTTCAGGCATATGGCATCATTCAGATGATGCAGAATTCCAACTACATCAGTTTGACTTTGGCTGCTGATTTCTGGACTTACGCATATTTGATCATCGTGATGGTGGCTGGCGCGATGCTCACGATGTGGCTCGGCGACCAAATCACTGAGAAGGGTTTGGGAAACGGTATTTCTGTCATTATCTTTGCCGGCTGTGTCCGTTCATTGCCGACGCAAATCACAACCGCATGGGACAAATGGATTCTTGGCAATGTAGCGCATGGTTCCAGTGAAATGGTTTCCGGCGTCTTCATGTTCGCCCTTTACATCCTTGCTTTGCTCTTCATTGTCGGCTTTGTTGTCTTTATTGAACTTTCGCGCCGGAAAATTCCTGTTCAGCACGCTGGGAAAGGTGGCCAAAACCAACCAATGTCTCGTGCTTCCTTCCTCCCGATTAAAATCAATTCGGCTGGGGTTATTCCAGTTATCTTTGCGGCCTCAATTATGTCGGCGCCGGCCATTATCGCTGGTTTTATCTCTAGCGACGCTGCTCAAAGCGAATGGTTGAATATCTTCAATTACAATTCGACTTTCACGATGCCGTGGTTTGATGGCAGTCACTGGGAAATGAACTGGGGTCTCTTTATATACTTAGCTCTCATAATTCTCTTCACCTTCTTCTATGCCAAGATGTCGATCGATCCGGAGAAGTTGGCCGATAACTTCCAAAAGAACGGCTCCTACATTCCGGGAATCCGTCCGGGAAAAGAGACGGAGCGTTATGTGAGCAAAGTCTTGAATCGCGTCACTTTCATTGGTGCGATTGCTCTATGTTTCATCGCTGCTCTGCCGATTGTCTTGGTGTGGGCTAACGCTTTCGACGGCGACAATTCCTTAGCCATCGGAGGTACGGGCTTAATCATCATCGTCGGTGTGGCTATTGAAATTAACAACCAAATTGACGGCTTGTTAGCCGGTAAATCATTTGAAGAAGCTCGGGAGGGTATTTGATGTTAGCGATTGTCTTGATGGGTCCGCCTGGTGCCGGCAAAGGCACACATGCCAAATGGATGGCTGAAGAATATCAGATTCCTCACATTTCAACCGGCGATATGTTCAGAGCTGCCATGAGCTCTGGCAGTGAACTTGGACTAAAGATTAAAGCGATTGTCGATCGCGGAGATCTCGTTGACGATGATTTAACGGTTGCGCTTGTTCGCGAACGTTTGCTTCAAGATGATTGCAAGAACGGTTACTTATTGGATGGCTTCCCGCGAACCTTAGCGCAGGCCGAAGCTTTCCAAGAGATGGGACGCGAGATTGATCGAGCCCCAAACCTTGTCCTCAATTTGACATGTCCGGATGACGTTTTGTTAAAGCGCATCGGCGGTCGGCGCGTTTGCCCGACTTGCGGCGCTTCATATAACATTCACACAATGAAACCTCAAAAAGAGGGCATTTGTGACCGCTGCGGAAGCCAATTGATTCAACGGAAAGACGATAACCCTTCTTCCTTTGAAATTCGGCTTCGCAATTACTATGCTTCTACCGAACCATTGCTCGATTATTATCGCCGGCAAGGTTTGTTGAAGGAATTTGATGGGACAGAAGCTGCTAATAACTTGAAAATCGAGTTAGAAACGCTTCTTGCTTCTTATCGATGATTATCATCAAGAGTCCACGCGAGATTGAGCTCATGGCGGAATCCGGAGCTCTTCTCGGACACGTTCTAGGCGAACTTCGCAAATTAGTGAAGCCCGGTGTTTCGACAGCCTTCCTCAACGATGAGGCCGATCGCTTGATTCGCGAGGGCGGCGGCATCGCTGCCGAAAAAGGCTATGGAGGTTTCCCTGCTAGCGTCTGCGCTTCAGTCAATGAAGTGCTGATTCACGGGATTCCTTCTTACCAAAAGATTTTGCGTGATGGCGACATTGTTTCTCTCGACATCGTCGTTAAGAAAAACGGCTATTGCGCGGATGCTTGTCGGACATATCCCGTTGGCATTTGCCGCGAAGAAGACTTAGAACTCATCAACATCGCGAAGGAGGCTTTCAAAGCTGCCCTTCCTTATTGCCGAGTTGGTTATCATCTCGGCGATATCGAACACGCTATCGGAGCTTATGTGGCTGCGAAAGGGTGCTCGGTTCCCCGCGAATATACTGGTCATGGCATCGGAGCCGAAATGCATGAAGACCCATATATTCCTAACTATGGAATCGCTGGCACAGGTCCTCTACTTAAAGAGGGTATGACCTTAGCTATCGAACCGATGGTTCTCCGTGGGCGCAATGCCTTAAGAACCCTCAAGGATGGCTGGACTGTTGTTTCAAAGGATGGAAAACGGTCATCCCACTACGAAAATACGGTGGTTATCACTGATGATGAACCACGTATTCTGACACTTGAGAAAGGAGAAACCCTTTGAGTAAAGAAGACTGCATTGAAGTGGAGGCAACAGTCTTAGAAACGTTGCCTAATGCGAATTTCAAGGTGAAACTTACAAACGGCGCGGTGATTCAAGCCTGCGTTTCGGGCAAAATCCGGATGCATTTCATCCGCATTCTCCCCGGCGATCGAGTCACTGTTCAGCTTTCACCTTACGATTTAACACGTGGGCGTATCACGTTCAGATTCAAAAACTGAACAAAGGAGTGAAAACTATGAAAGTTAGACCATCAGTCAAACCGATTTGCGACAAGTGCAAAGTCATTCGGCGGCACGGTGTCGTAATGGTTATTTGCTCAAACCCCAAGCATAAACAACGCCAGGGTTGAGCTTGAATTAAGGAGTTATTGAAAATATGGCACGTATTGTCGGGGTTGATATCCCTAACGAAAAGCGTGTGGTTGTCTCCCTTACCTATATCTATGGTATCGGTGATTCAACTGCTCAAAAGATTTTAAAAGCTTGCAACATTTCTGAGGATATTCGGGTTAAGAATTTAACCGATGCTCAGTTATTGGCAATCAGAAGCGAAGTTGCGAAGTACAAAACCGAGGGTGATTTGCGGCGTGAAGTCGCGATGAACATCAAGCGTTTGACCGAAATTGGCTGCTATCGCGGAATCCGTCACAAGAAGGGACTACCGGTTCGCGGACAAAGAACAAAAACGAACGCACGGACTCGGAAAGGCAAACGGAAGACAATTGCCAACAAGAAAGAGGCCACCAAAGGCTAGTAATTAGGGAGCTACGAAAATGGCAGATACTAAGAAAACGCCTGCGAAGGGCAAAAAGACGGGAAGTGCCCGCCGGAAAAAGATTAAACGGAATATTGCAAAAGGCGTGGCTCATATCCATGCTTCCTTCAATAACACGATCATCACGATCACTGACGAACAAGGAAACGTTATCGCTTGGAGCAGCGCCGGTGCACTCGGTTATCGCGGTGCTCGGAAAGCGACGCCTTACGCCGCACAAATGGCAGCTGAAGCAGCAGCCAAGAGTGCTTATGATCAAGGACTAAGACAAGTTGATGTCGATGTCAAAGGGCCGGGACCTGGCCGCGAAAGCGCTGTCCGTGCCTTAGGCATTGCTGGTCTCCAGGTTCTCTCTATCGAAGATACCACCCCGATCCCACACAATGGATGCCGGCCACCTAAGCGGCCGCGCGGCTAAAAAGGAGAAAACAATGGCCACAAACGAAGTGAAAACGGAAGAAATTCTTTTGGCGAAACCTTTTCAACCCTTCGATATCAAAATCGATGATTATGATGAGAGTCGGCATTATGCCCGCTTTGTTGTTGAACCCTTAGAGAGAGGTTTCGGCCTCACTTTAGGAAACGCTCTCCGGCGCGTTTTGCTCTCTGCTCTTCCGGGCGCCAGCGTCTTTGCGGTGGAAATTGAGGGCGTGCGTCATGAGTTCAGCACCATCAAAGGCATGGAAGAAGACGTCACTGACGTGATTCTTAATTTGATGAGCCTCGTTCTGAAATTCGAAGACAATTCAACTGATGTCAAACGGTTAGAGATCGATAAACAAGGACCATGCGTCATCACTGCTGGCGATTTCGAATTGCCGAGCATGGTCAAGGTCATCAATCCCGAATTGGAGATTGCCCATCTCAACGAAGACGGTCATCTCAAGATGACGGTTTATTGCGGAGCCGGGAGAGGCTATTTAACCTCTGAAGCCAATAAATTAGAACGGAACGTTGGCCCGATCGGCGTCATCATGACCGATTCTAATTATTCGCCGGTTATGAAAGTTGCTTACGATGTTCAGCCGACTCGTGTCGAGCATGACTCTAAGTTCGATAAATTGACTTTAGAAGTTACGACCAACGGTGCTTTAGCCCCGCATGAGGCTGTTGCAATGGCTGCGCAACTACTCATCAACCATTTCCGTAAATTCTCGGCTCTTGATGAGAAAGTAGCGCACTTCAAGACTGAAAAAGAAGAGACGAAGAGCGAAGAGAATCAGTTCCAAAACATGATGATTGAAGAACTTGATCTCAGCGTTCGCAGCAACAACTGCTTAAAACGAGCCGGTATTTCAACGGTCCTCGAACTCACGCAAAAGAGTGAAGACGAGATGATGAAAGTGCGGAACCTCGGCAAGAAGTCTTTGAAAGAAGTCAAAGAGAAATTAGCCGGAATTGGATTACACTTCCGCGATTATGTAGGAGAATAACAATGCCAGCACAAGGAAGGAAAAATGTTCACGGCAAAACGGGCGTCCGTTTCAAGGCTGCTTATACTGCTTCGAAGCGTAAGGCGATGCTCCGCAATGTCGTCAGCGAATTAATTGTTCACGGTCAAGTCAAGGTGACCTCTGGTGTCACGCCCGATTTGATTACATTGGCCAGCAAAATGGTCACACTCGCTAAAGATGGCTCTTTAGCCAGTCGGCGGGAAGCTGCCCGTATTGTCAAAGATATCAAAGATGAAAATGGCGTCGATGCCTTGAAGATTCTTTTCGAGACAATCGGTCCGCGTTTCAAAGATCGTAACGGCGGTTATCTTACCGTTTATAAACTCGGGAAGCGCCGCGGCGATGACGCCGAAGTTGAGCTTGTGCGTTGGTGCGAATAATTAAAACTGAAGAAGGCCTCGTGAGAGGCCTTTTTTGTTAAGAGAAATCTTAAGTATCAAGTCTTCTTATGTTAAGATGATGGCGGAGGATTAAAAATGGACCCAGTATGGATTGCGCTTATTGCCGTTGCGGCCGTGATTGTGCTCCTTGTTGTTATCTTTTTTGCTTGGTGGATTTCTACTTCTAACCGCCTTCGGAAGGAAGCAATCAAGTGTGATGAAGCAGCATCAGGCATTGATGTGGCTTTAACGAAACGTTTTGACCTTTTGACGAAGGCTGTTGAAACTGTTCGTGGGTATGCGAAACACGAGAAAGAAACTTTAACTGATGTCATCTCGATGCGGCAGCCATCAGCGACTGATTCGATGAAAGCAAAATCAGATTTCGCTAATCAGTTAGAGGGAGCTTTCCGGAATTTAAATGTTGTTGTTGAACGCTATCCGGATTTAAAAGCCAGTCAGAATTTTATAGCCCTTCAGAATCAAATTTCTGAAGTAGAAGAACATCTTCAAGCTTCGCGGCGGATTTATAATTCAAACGTCACGATTCTCAATCAAGACATTGTTGTTTTTCCTTCTTCGATTGTGGCGCGTCACATCCATATGACGCAGCGTGAATTCTTCGAAGCTGAAGAGCACAAGCGGCAAGACGTCGAGATTAAATTTTAATTGAAAATAAATGACTTCTTCTTCTGAAAGCCTTTCTGACATTTTAACTAAGTCAGAACAAAAGCGATTAAAAACAGTCAAAACCCGCAATATCCTTTTAGTTATTTCTTGCTTAGTTCTTCTAATCTCGATCATTCTTTTGGCTGTCGGCATGTTCGCTTATACTGACGCTACTTTGCTCATCGTAGGAATGTTCTTAATAGGAGCAGCGGCTGTTCTTTTTATCGCTACTTTCACTATTTGCGAACGCTATAAAAAACAAGTGGCCACGAGAATTGAGAACAAAGTAATTCCGTCTTTATATCCGGGTGCCCGCGTTAACAACAAAAGCGGATTTCCGCTGAATTACATTAATTCTCTCGGTCTTTTTGATCGGCCGGATCTTTATAAAGGTTCACGTTATGTGGCCGCACAAGTTGATGGCATAACTTTTGAAAAAGCGTCATTTGAACTTTATCGGCGGACGAAAAACAATTCAAATGATTCGGGTCCTCAATACGTTCTTTATAATGCCGGATATTTGATTCGTTTTGCTGTCGCGAGAACATTTGATGATTATCTTCTTGTCAGTTCCAAAAATTCAAATCTCTCAGTTTTGAATTGTCCATGGCGACAAAACGAGAACATTGAGACAGAATTTTTAGCATTTAATGAACTCTTTAATGTCTATGCCTCGAGCAAGGAATTTGCTTTTTATATGTTGACTCCACAAGTTCTAGAGACGCTTTTGACGATCGCAAATAGAAACGGAAAGCGTTTGCAACTGCTTTTACGAAGAAATGAGGTTGTGGTGGTTGTTAATGATAATTATCCTTCACGGATTTTGAAGTTGAACAATAGTCTTGGAATGGAGGATGTTGAACCTTTTATTGCTTATCATTCGCTTCCGTCTTCGTTGATTAATGAACTCGATCTCACGAGCTATAAATTTCTTAATTGTTCAAATAAAAGTTAGCCATTTATAACATTTCTACGAGGCATTGAAAGACCTTAGAAAGACTTTTAAAATTACATCAATTGTGGATGGGGAGGCAAGAAAATGGCAATAAGACAAGAGGCCATTAAAACCATCAGAGAAATTTGTCAGAGGAATAAGGATTTACCTTCGCCTCTGATGGTTATTTTGGAGGCTGTTCAGCGCGAATATGGTTATATTCCTCTGGAGGCCCAAGAGATTATTTCCGAAGAAATCGGTGTTCCAGTTTCTGAGATTTACGGAGTGGTCACCTTCTATAATTTCTTCTCGTTGACGCCTAAAGGAAAATATGTGATTGGCGTTTGTTTAGGCACGGCCTGCTATGTTAAAAATAGCCAAGCCGTTCTCGACAAATTCGAAGAACTTTTGCATATCAAAGAAGGCGAGACGACGGAAGACGGACTCTTCACGATTGAGGCTCTCCGCTGCATTGGGGCTTGCGCTTTGGCGCCGGCGGTTTCGATAAACGGCAAAGTTCATCCGATGTGCACCGTCGATAAAGTTGATGGAATCATCAATGAATATCGTGCCTTGGAAATGGGAGAGTGAAGATATGGAAAGAATAGATTCAGTTCAGAAATTAGAGCAAGAGATCGCTCTTCAAACCGAGGTCCTTGAAGGAAAAATAAAGGGAACTAACGGGAAAAGAGCAGTTCTTGTCTGTGGCGGAACTGGTTGTCTTGCAAACGATAGCCAAGCAATTCTCGAAGCCTTTGAGCGCGAGATTGAAAAGCGAGGATTAGGCGATAAAATCAGCGTCAATCACGTTGGATGCTTCGGTTTCTGCTCGCAGGGTCCCTTCGTCAAAATTTATCCCGAGGATACGCTTTATACAAAGGTCAAACTCTCTGATGTTGAGCGGATCATTGAAGAGGATCTCATTAAAGGGACAATCGTTGAGGATTTGCTCTATGTTGACCCAGTCACTCACGAACGGGTAGCAAGACAAGATGATATAAATTTCTACAAGAAACAAAAAAGAATTTCTCTTCACGGGTGTTCTTTAGTCAATCCTGACTTTCTTGAAGAAGCGCTTGGATATGATGGTTTTAAGGCTTTAAAGAAAGTTTTGACAAAAATGACTCCGCAGGAAGTCATTGATGAAATCAGCGCTTCTGGTCTTCGCGGTCGTGGCGGCGCGGGCTTCCCGACCGGAAGAAAATGGCAGTTTGCCTATAATCAAAAAAGCGACAAGAAATACATCGTTTGTAACGGCGATGAAGGCGATCCTGGCGCTTTCATGGATCGTTCGATTCTCGAAGGGAATCCTTTTGAGGTAATTGAAGGAATGATGATCGCTGGCTACGCTTTCGGCGCAGATGAAGGCTATTTCTATGTGCGGGCTGAATATCCGGTTGCGGTCGAACGTTTGAAACGTGCGATTGAAGATCTTAGAAAAGTCGGACTTTTAGGCCAAAACATTTTAGGAACCGGCTTCAATTTTGATGTTCATTTGCGGGAAGGAGCTGGCGCTTTCGTGTGCGGGGAAGAAACAGCGCTCCTTAATTCGATTGAAGGCAAACGCGGAATGCCACGTCCACGTCCGCCGTTCCCGGCCATCAAAGGACTTTGGGGCAAGCCGACTTGCGTCAATAACGTTGAGACGTTGGCAACCGTCCCTTACATCATCCGTGTCGGGGCTGAGGAATTTGCAAAAACTGGTACCGCAACAAGCAAAGGCACGAAGGTGTTTGCTCTCGGCGGGAAGATCAATAATGTTGGCTTAGTGGAAGTTCCGATGGGGACAACGTTGAGAACTCTTATTTACGATATCGGTGGCGGTATCCCCAATGACAAAAAATTTAAAGCTATTCAAACAGGTGGCCCGAGCGGCGGCTGTTTGACGAGCGAAGATTTAGACACCCCGATTGATTATGATACTTTAGTGGCCCGCGGCTCGATGATGGGTTCTGGCGGGGCTATCGTGATGGATGAAGATAACTGCATGGTTGATGTAGCGCATTTCTATATGGACTTTATTTGCTCAGAATCATGCGGGAAATGCACGGTTTGTCGCATTGGCACCAAACGTTTATACGAGATGTTAGGCGATGTCGTTGAAGGACGAGGAACACCTAAGACCCTCGAAGAGATGAAGGAACTTGCAACCGTTATTCGAAATGGCAGTTTGTGCGCGCTCGGACAGACAGCCGCTAATCCGATTTTATCGACGATGAATAAATTCCCAGAAGAATATCAGGCTCACGTTGAAGAACATAAATGCCCGGCTCATGTTTGTAAAAAACTCACCGAATATTGGATTGATCCTGATAAGTGCAAAAAATGCTCTAAATGCGCTAGGAATTGTCCGATTCCTTGTATTGACGGGGTGCCAGGCAAAGTTCCTTATGTCATCGATACAAAACGTTGTATCAAGTGTGGAACATGTATGACTGTTTGTCCGTTCCATGCTATTTCGAAACGCTAGGAGGAAAAAAGATGGCAACAATAAAAATTAATGTTGAAGGTCGTCTTTACGAAGTTGATGACTCGTTGACAGTTCTTGAGGCGTGCCGCCAATGCGGTTATAAAATTCCAACGCTTTGTTATTGGAATAAAGGACATAATTCCTTGGCCAGTTGCCGTGTTTGTCTTGTGGAAATCAGGACAAGCCGTGGTGGCAAACTTTTTGCTTCATGCGTCTATCCAGTGAAAGAAATTCCGGCAGAAAAGGGTTTTGAAATTTGGATTTCCTCTCCTTTAGCAACGCGGGCTCGGAAGGCCAGCGTTGAGCTTTTGCTTTCAAATCACTCCAAAGAATGCCAGACTTGCAGCAAAAATGAACATTGTGAATTGTTATATGCTGCTCAGATGGTCGGGGCGGATGATCATAAATATTTAGGCGATAAGACTCCTACGACTATCGATACTTTAGCGGAAGGCATCATGCGCGACACTTCGAAGTGCATTCTTTGCGGCCGTTGCATCGAACGTTGCAAGGAAGCAACCGGGATTGGAATTCTCGGTTTCATCAACCGGGGTTTTAAAACGGTGGTTGGTCCTCTCGAGAATCGTTCGTTCGCCAACGTGCCTTGCATTCAATGCGGGCAGTGTGTGAATGTTTGTCCGACCGGCGCCTTGATGGAAAAGAGCGAAATTGACCTTGTTGATGAGGCGATAGCTCAGGGGAAATATGTGATTGTTCAAACGGCTCCGGCTGTGAGAAGCGCGATTTCTGAAGAATTTGGCCATAAAGTTGGCGAAGAAAATGGCGAAGGAAAGATGGTCGCGGCGCTTCATCGTTTAGGTTTTAAACGTGTTTTTGACGTCAATTTCGGCGCTGACTTGACGATTATGGAAGAGAGCAACGAATTAGTGGAGCGGTTGAAGAATCCACATGGAGTGCTCCCGCAAATCACTTCTTGCTCGCCTGGCTGGGTCAATTATTTAGAATTCTTTCACCCGAATTTGATTCCTAATCTTTCGACCTGCAAATCGCCGCACGAGATGCAAGGTGCGATCAGCAAAACTTATTTTGCTGAGAAACATAATCTCAAAGCGGAGGATATCTTCGTTGTTTCGATTATGCCGTGCATCGCCAAGAAATACGAAGAGAAGCGACCAATGAATCGCGTGCATGACATTCCTGATGTCGATGCGGTTCTTACAACGCGGGAATTAGCCAAACTCATCAAGCGTTCAGGTCTAATTTGGGATGAACTACCAGAAGAAAAATTTGATGATGATCTTCTTGGCGAATATTCGGGGGCGGGCGCCCTCTTTGGCGTAACCGGAGGAGTTATGGAGGCGGCGTTACGAACCGCTTATCATACTTTGACGGGGAAAGAACATTCGCCAATTGAATTTACGAGTGTCCGCGGCTTTAAGGGTGTAAAAGAGGCTGACATTCAAATTGGCGATTTGACACTCAAAGTTGCGATCGCTTCTGGCACAAAGAACGCTGAACCGCTTCTTAAGGAAATCGAGGAAGGCAAATCACCTTACGCTTTCATTGAGATTATGGGTTGCCCCGGCGGCTGTCTCAACGGTGGTGGCCAACCTTACATCAAGCCGAATATGATGAGAGGCGAAAGCAAAGACATCATTGATGAATATCTCACAAAGCGCGCCCAGATTCTTTATAAGATTGATGAAAACAAGGAAATACGACAGTCGCACAATAATCCGGATATTCAGAAATTATATGCGGACTTCCTTAAAGAGCCGGGATCTCCCTTGGCGGAGGAATTGCTCCACACTTCCTATAATCCTAAACGCGAACGTTATCGTAAATAGGCTATAGTCACTTAAAAACCAAGAGGCGGTAGAAAACCTACAGCCTCTTTTTTTCTTGCATTTCAGGGGGGGGGCTTATAATCAAACTAGAAAGTAAAGGAGCATCTATAAACGGAAGAACAAATTTTGATTGAAAGCAAGTTGTCACGCGGATTTTTTCGTTGTCTTCTCGGCGTTATTTTATGTTTAACAATTATTTTAAATTACTCGCGCTTTCGGACGTCCTCTTCCTTTTGGTATCGGCGGGCGTTTCTCTGGTAAGTTTCACCCAGGGTCCTCTAAACATAAAGGATTTGTTCAGAATAAGTGCGTGGAAGCCGTTATTGACGTAATAAACGAAAAATATTCTGTTTTTAATATAGTAAGATAGAAGGAGAATTGTCCATGAAAGAAAATAACAAAGTATTAAAATGTATTAAGTTCTTCAAATATTTTTCTCTTGTTTTGCTTTTAATTTGCGTTTTTTTAATTGCTTATTGCTTGTTAACTAGTAGCAAAGCGTTTTATACAGAAAGATATCCTTATCCAGATTCAAACAAAATTATATATTGGGATATAAGCATGTATCATGTTCAAAAAGAAATTCTATTTTATTCTTGTTATCTTTCTTTATTCTTTTCTTGTTTTCAAGTTATAGTTTTATTCATTCAATTATTTTATACTAAATACTTAAGAAAGAAGGCTTTAAATGAACACGGAAGATATCGTAAATAAAATATCCGCTATATTGAATGGAACAGATACCGAGATTACCGAAAATCGACCTTTTGATTTTCGTTTTTTAGTTCAGTCACAAGCAACTCATTTAGACGAGATTCAAGAGATGGAAACCGGCTTTAATCTTTTTCCCGTATTCGTTTCTAATAATGGTGCAAAAAGCTATTTATAAAAGCTATGCGTTGTCTTTAAACGTTTTGATTGAGTCATCTACTTTTTACGGAATTGGAAATCACCGGTGAATTCCGGTGATTTTTTATAAAGTTCAACAATTTTCAAGACTAATTTATGATAAAGCCGTACACTATAAATGTTTATGTACAAATCAGTGATTTTTGATTTAGATGGCACGTTATTAGATACATTGCAGGACATTCGCCTCGCCTTCAATGATGCTTTAGAGGCAGCCGGGCTTCCTCTTTCTTATTCTTTGAAGGAAGTTCGCAACATGATAGGAAAAGGGGCAGATTATCTTTGCCATACCGGATTAGGAAAGTTTGATAACGAGGAAAACTTTTTAAAACTTAAAGGTGAATATATGTGGCGATACGAGAAGTATCAAGTAGAGCACACAAAACCTTATCCCGGCATTTATGAAACTTTGCTCTTCTTGAAAGAGCGAGGTATTCAATTGTTTGTTTGCAGCAATAAACCAGATAAATTGGCTTCTGAAATTCTTTCTCACTGCTTTAAAAGCCAATTGTTTGTTTATGTTCAAGGGCATCTTGAGAACTTTCCTCCCAAACCTCATCCAGCTTCTTTAAATAAAATAATTGACGGGTATCATTTAGAAAGACGCGAATGTCTCTTTGTTGGAGACAGTGAAACAGATCTTTTGACAGCGAAGAATGGAGAATTGGATATTTGTTTAGTTCGTTGGGGATACGACCATTACAAAGAAGCGTTATTGAATGAAGCGACATATGTAATTGATAAAGCGAAAGAATTGGTAGGAATCATTTTATGAGCATTGCAAAGAAGAATGAGAAAAAGGCAGATCTCAAGGGAAAAGAGTCAGCAATAGATAATGACGACCTTTTTCATCCGTTTTTATTTAAGATTCCGCCCGCAATCTTGTTTCATATTCTTTTAACGATTTTTTCCTTTATTTTCGCGCTCATTTATGGAAATCCGGTGACTGAAGGTGAGGGGACTTTCAACAGTTTTGCGATCAGCTATTGGTTACCCGGTGTTGCATCCTTTCTTTTGGTTTTTGAAATAATGGTCAATTATGTTCTTGATGAGGATGAAACACGAAAAAAAGCACTGGTCTCGTTGTTCTTAGATGGCGCTTATGCTCTTTTAGGACTTATTGCCATTGTCTTATATGCCGTTTTGAATACCAACGTTTCTTCCGGTCCTTCTCTCCTCTTCTTTGCCTCAGTGGTTGTAGGAGTTTTTGGTCTTTCGCTGGCATCTATTTTCCCTTCGTTAAATGTCTTACGTCCTTTAAAAATATTTGAAACACGTGTTCAAAAAGCTGCTTTTCTATTTATCGGCATGATTTTTGCGGCGATTTTGTTTGCCGGGGCTGCTCTTACGTCTTTTGCGCGCATCTCTTCTAGCGCTCTGACTTCATATGATGCGTATTGTTTTTATGCAGCATTGGTCATTGGCCTTTTTGCGATTTTTTATGCTGTCTATTTGCTGGCCCGGGGTGAAAAAAAGAACGGACAAGCCTTAAAGGTTTTCTTGGGATTTTTTGTGATTTTCCTTCTTTTAGGATTTATTGGTTTTGTTATTGCGCTTTCAACACGTTTGAACGTCAATAGTGGCAATCTGGGAATGAGTTTATTTGCTTGGAGTTTTTCTACAAGCATATTCATACTTGCGCTGGCAATCTTTGGCATCGTTGTCTTTGGTCGTAAAATTATAGGGGGAGGCGTTAGATAAATGGAATTGACTCTCTTTAATTCATTAAGTCGCAAAAAGGAAGTTTTTAAACCATTAATTGATGGCAAAGCCTCTATTTATTGCTGCGGTCCGACAGTTTACGATATTCCACATATTGGAAATATCCGTCCGGCGATTGCCTTTGATGTTTTACGGAATCTTTTAGAATATCTCAATTACGATGTGACTTTTGTTTCAAATTATACAGATGTCGATGACAAAATTATCAAGCGCGCTCAGGAACTTCATTGCAGCGAGAAGGAATTGACTGATCGCATCATCCCTCTTTACGAACAATATGTTTCCGCGGTTGGATCGCGCCTTCCCGATATCAGGCCTCGTCCAACTGAATGCATGAACGAGATTATCAACTACATAGTTGAATTAGAGAAAAAAGGTTTTGCCTATCATGTCGATGGCGATGTTTTCTTTCGTGTCAGAAAGATAGATAGTTATGGCTCGCTTTCCAACAATACGATCGCTTCTTTGGAAGAAGGCGCGCGCATTGATGTCAATAGCAAAAAAGAAGATCCGTTAGACTTCGCCTTATGGAAAAACACTGATGATGGCGGCATTCGTTTCATGAGCCCGTGGGGCTTAGGACGTCCGGGTTGGCATAGTGAATGCTGCGTGATGATCGACACAATTTTCCGCGCTCAAAATGGTCTTATCGACATTCATTGCGGCGGCTTTGATTTGAAGTTTCCTCATCATGAAAACGAAATTGCTCAATCATTGGCGCATAACGGTAATCATTTAGCCAATTATTGGTTGCATAACGGATTTATCGACTTGGGTGATGAAAAAATGTCGAAGTCATTGGGAAATGTTGTTCGCGTCGATGAAGTTCTTGATAAATATGGCGGGTTAGCCTTTCGCTTGATGGTTCTTTCTACCCATTATCGTTCGCCTGTCTCGTATAAAGATAGTTCAATGCAAGAGGCAAAAAATAAGATTGAGCAGCTGTCTTCCTCCTTAAAAAAGGCGGCAGTTCAATTATCGTTAGCGGGGCAAGAGATTGAAAAAGCGCCCTTGAGTGATGAAGTTCTCTCGTTTTTACTCGATGATTTGAATGTTCCGAACGCTCTGAGCTACCTTTATGAGGAAAATAAAAAAATGAATGTTATTTTGCGGGGAAAAACTGATATCAAAGAACTTTTAAAGATTGCTTCTTCCATCCGTTCTTTAGAACTCCTTCTTGGTTTTGACTTTTCTTTGCCGCATTTAAATGACGAGGACAAAAAACTTTATTTGGAGTACAATAAGGCACGTGAAGAAAAGGATTTTGCCAAATCCGATAAACTCCGTACAATTTTGATGGCGAAAGGATTTATTTAAGTTATGACCACTGTTGATCGTTTCATAATTGATTGGTTCAATAGTGGTTTTAATGGTGCCGCGCCCGAATGGTGCGGCAACATGATACTTATCATTTTATCGCTTATCATGGCGGCTTTATTGAGCGCTGCTTTAGGTCTAGAACGCGAATATCAAGGCCATGCTGCGGGACTAAGAACGCACCTTCTTGTTTCGATTGGTTCGGCCCTCATCATGATCATCTCCATGTATGGTTTTGGCGGCGATTATCCAAATCGTGATCCAGCGCGTCTTGCGGCTCAAGTTGTCTCTGGCATTGGCTTTTTAGGTGCTGGCACAATCGTTCAAACCGGCATTGATGTTAAAGGATTAACAACAGCGACGACTCTTTGGGTAGTCATGGCAATTGGTTTGGCCTGTGGATCTGGCAATTTCGTGATTGCGATTGCTGCGACAATTATTGCTTTTATTTCTTTAGTTTCCTTAAGGCGTGCCGAACGTTTCTTGACGCGGAGAAACCCAATCCTCACCGTCGTCGTGCCATCCGACAAACCGATTCTTAAAGATTTAATTTTGATTGCTAGCCGTTATTCGGTCGCGATTCATGAAACAAAGACGGAATTAGTCTCATATCAAGAAAATTCAGCATTGAGAATCTCTTTGCGTTGCACTTTTCCAACGCCTGCTACCATCTCTTCTTTTATCGACGAGATTCGTTTCAGCATCCGTCCTTTAGAGGTGAATGTTTCTAGCGAAAATCAATAAAACGCCCTTCTAGGTTTAAAAAGAATGTCTACACTTATTTATGGTAAGAATGCAGTGCGAGCTGCCATTGAAGCAAACCATTGTCAACGTTTGTTGACTTTGGAACGAATGGCAAAAGATAAAATTCTGTTTCTTGCCCGAAAAAAGGGGATAAACGTGCAGTTTCTTTCAACAGAGGAACTCACGCGGATGACCGGAAATGCTTCTCATCAAGGGTTTGCGGCCATCGTGAATGATTATCGCCTCTGGCACTTGGAGGATTTATTAAAAGAGATTAAAGACAAGGAAAACCCAGTTCTTTTGATGCTTGATGGTATCGAAGATCCTCATAACCTTGGGGCAATCATGCGGAGCGCGGACGCTTTTTCTATCGACGGCATCATCATTAAAAATCGCGGTAATGCTCCTTTGAATGCAACGGTTGCTAAAACTTCGACCGGTGCGATTGAATTTCAAAAAATCGCTAGTGTAACAAATCTCAATAGCACTATCCGGCTCTTAAAGGAAAGAGGCTTTTGGATTTATTCCAGCGACGGGGCAGCAACAACTAATTACGATGAAGTCGATTATGAACGACCGCTCTGCTTAGTTGTTGGCAGCGAAGGTTTCGGAATCTCTTCTCTTGTTTTAAAAAACTCTGATCTTCTCATTAAAATCCCGATGGCCGGACACGTTAATTCATTAAATGCTTCAGTTGCTGCAGCGCTTCTTCTTTCGGAAAGTTTTAAAGCTCGCCGAAAGGGGAATAATGGTCGATGAAATTATTGATGAGGATTTGATTCTTCAAACGCGTTTTGGCAATGAACATTTCTTGAATGTTTTATTGGAGCGATATTTCAAAAGAAGGCGGCAATTAGCTAAATGCGCAGCACCAACTTTCAGCGCTTCCATCAATGACTATGATTTGAGCAGTGCCTTTTTTGTAGCCTTTCAGAATGCCTTATCGAACTATGAATTCGGACGCGTAAGGTTTGAAACATATTTCATTACATGTTTGGGACACGAACTCTTGCACCTTAAGCAAGAGCAACAAAAACGCTGCTATTATGAATGGTCTTTGGATAATAGCCTTCCTTCCAGCGACGGGAAATTGCTTTTAGAAGATGTGGTAGAGACTCCGCAAGAAGACCCTAAACTTTATTTTGATTATCTCGAAAGGTCAAAAGATCTTCCGTTTCTTGAGAAAAAATTAGATCCGACGACCAAACAAATCATCCGTTTGAAAGATGAGGGTTTTACCTATCATGAAATCGGACTGATTTTGCGTTTAACAATCAAACAGGTTCGTAATCGTTATGACAAATTTAGAAAGCTCGTGAGCGACTTGTTCAAGGAGGATTTCGCTACTTGCAAAAGGGAAAATACTAAAGTATGATTGACACGCTGAAAGAAGGTAGTAAGTTATGGGAAGGGAAAGGGTTTTTTTGATTTGCAGTGAGTGCCTTTCTCGCAATTATTCGCTCAAGAAAAATTCAAGTTCGAGCGAGCGACTTGAACTTATGAAATACTGCCCACACTGCAACAAGCACACGCTTCACAAAGAAAGCCGTTGAAAGGAGAAATTATGACCCCACCGAATCGGTATTTAAAAGAAGTCGTAAAAGAAGGAAAAAGGGTTCGCTGGCCTTCAAAAGAGAAATTATGGCCAACAATCGCGGTTGTCATTTGCATCGCTGCCTTTGTGGCGATTTTCCTTGCTCTCGAAGATTTGACGGCAGCCAGTTTAATTGAACAATTGCGTGCTGCTTTCGGAGGATAAAAATGGTTACACAGTTAGGCGAGAAGCAGTGGTACATTGTTACAACGTATTCAATGCACGAATCGAAAACTGCCGATAATCTCAAAAAGCGTATCGTTTCCATGAATATGCAAGATTACATCTTGCGTGTTCTTGTAGCTGAGCAGCAAGTTCCGGTTCTTAAGGACGGATTGCCGACTGGCAAAACAAAAACCATCAACCTTTACCCTGGTTATATCTTTGTTGAGATGATTATGACTGATGATGCTTGGTATGTGGTTCGTAACACGCCAGGCGTTACGGGCATTGCCGGTTCTTCTGGTGGCGGTCAAAAGCCAACGCCCGTCACCCGCGAAGAAATTGAGCCTGTCCTTAAACGCATGGGCCTTGTCGATTCTTCGATGTATGATCGTTATCATGTCGGAGATCCGGTGAAACTTATTCACGGGCCTTTGGAGGGTACAACGGGGAAGATTATCTCCATCGACAAGACAACAGGCGCATGCCGCGTGGAAACCGTCTTCTTCGGACGTTCAACTCCGGTCGATGTTGATTTCTCTGAGATCGAGAGAATATAAAATCAGAAAATTTAAGAAACTAGGCTACGGCCTAGTTTTTTTGTGTCTCAAGGAAGACTTGACATATATGAAAAACCATTCATATAATATTGAGGAAATATGAAGGAGGATTCATATATGCCAGAATTGCCCGCCGATCAAATTATCGATAAGATGGAAAGTCTTTTAAATATCGCCTCTGATTCAACGCGCCTTAAAATCATGTATGTTATCTCCGATCATGAACGGAATGTCAGCGAAATTGTTGAAATGATTGGCGCTTCACAGTCTTTGGTGTCCCATCAATTGAAGGTTTTAAAGAAAGCGAAACTTGTCGAGACCCGCAAAGAAGGAAGAAGAATCTATTACCATTTAGCTGATATTCATGTTGAACAGCTTTTAGCGGTGGTTTATCAGCACGTTACTGAATAGAGGCTTAAAAAATGGAAGAACGCATCTATGAATTTGAGGGCATAGATTGCCCCGTATGCGCTTTAAAAGTTGAAGAGGAGTTATCAAAACTCCCAAACGTTGAAGAGGCGCATCTTGATTTTTTAAGTCGTAAACTCTACGTGAAAGGTGAGAATTTAAGTAGAGAAGAATTGAAGAAGGCCGGATCGCAAATCGAAAAAGGCTTCTTCTTAAAGGAAGGAAAATCTAGAAAGAAGTTAAAAGTTTTCACAAAAGATTTTTTCTTTAATCTCGGACGAATTTTTATCTCATTGGTCCTCGCTTTAATTGGGCGGTTTGTTCTTTTGCCGCTTTCAGATATCGGTTTTCCCTTATATTTAAGTTTTGTGATTGTTGCTTGGTTAATATCCGGCTACGACCTTTTTGTTAAAGTTTTTCGAAATTTGAGAAAACGTCGAAATCCTATCGATGAATCGCTTCTAATGCTTTTAGCTTCGCTCGGTGCGTTCTTGTTGCCTCTTTTAAACGGCGATCTTGATCCGATTTTTGATGCCGTATTAGTTGTGGTTCTTTATCAGGTTGGTGAACTTTTCGATGATGTTGCAACGAAAAAGAGTCGTGAAGCCATCGTTAACGCTCTTTCATTAAAAACGAAGAATGCAACGTTAATTGAAGAAAATGGTAATTTAAAAATTGTTCAGCCCGAAGAACTGCGGAGAGGAGATTTAGTTTTAATTAAAGTTGGGGAATCGATTCCCGCTGACGGGCGCGTTAATAGCGGATTTGGAACGCTTGATTGTTCGTCATTGACTGGAGAATCATTGCCGATTAGCGTGAAAAAAGATTCTAAGGTTTATAGTGGAACGATTCTCAAAACCGGATCATTGGAAGTTTTTGTCGAGAAAGAATATAAAGATTCAACTGCAGCGCGAATTTTGAATCTCGTTGAGGCTAGTAGCAAAGAGAAAGCTCCGACCGAAAAATTTATCAGCAAATTCGCGAAAGTTTATACGCCTATTGTCTTTATTTTAGCTTTGATTGTTTTTATCGTTCCCCCCTTGTTTCTTGGGATTAGCGACAGCAATACTTGGGCTTCGTGGGCTCAGGTCGGCCTCTCATTTTTAGTTATTTCTTGTCCTTGCGCGATCGTCATTGCGATACCGCTCACGTATTTCGCGGGCATTGGTCTTGCGTCTAAAAACGGAATTGTTGTCAAAGGATCAGTTTATCTTGACACTCTCCGCGAAGTAAAACTTGTTGTCAGCGACAAGACGGGAACATTAACAAAAGGCGAATTCAAGATTGTGGAGATAATGAATAACGGAATTGATAAAGAAGAATTTTTAAAAATTTTAGCAAGCATTGAACAGCATTCCAATCATCCGCTAGCCCGCGCGATTCTCGCCTCATACAATAGTGAAAATTTCTATGAAGTCAATGGAAGTGAAGAACAGTCGGGAGGGGGAATATCCGCATTGATTAATGGCGAGAAATATCTTTGCGGAAGTCAAGGGTTTTTAGAGCAAAACGGGGTTATTCTCCCTGAAATTAACAATGATAAAACCGCTGTATTCCTTGCAAAAGACCATGATTTTCTCGGATATGCGACTTTCAGTGACCAAATTAAGGAAAAAAGCAAACAAATGGTTGATGGTTTGCACGATTTTTCCATTAAGACCGCGATGCTCACCGGCGATCGCTTAGAGGTCGCCAACGTAACGGGAAAAGAAATTGGGATCGACGAAGTGCATGCCGAATTAAAACCAGAAGACAAAACTGAATTATTAAGAGAAATGAAACAAAAAAATTCTGGAAAAATCGCTTTTATCGGAGATGGCATCAACGATGCCCCGGCGTTGGCTTTAGCGGATGTTGGAATCGCTATGGGCGGTATTGGGTCTGATGCGGCGGTTGAAGCGGCGGATGTCATTATTATGCAAGATGATCCAGTGAAAGTCGTTACGGCAATTTCCATCGGACGGAAGGCTTATCATCGAGCGATTGTTGTTTTATTCCTCTCGCTCCTTATAAAGCTCACTGTGATGATTCTTTCGCTTATCTTCCGCGAGAGTTTCCCGCTATGGGTCGCGGTTCTCTCCGATACCGGCTTAGCGGCTGTGATGATTTTTTATGCTTTGTCTTTCTTGCTGGCTCGTCCTGATTGATTTTTCTTGTCCTTCGTCTCCTTTGAGCGTATCATTACGCGTGCATGCCTTCGGGCATGGGCGTGGAAGGGCTTATATTTAGACGAGGCCCGCACACCACGGCCGAACATTTCCAAAAGGAGGAAACCATGGCAAAGAAAATCGTCAAGGTCCTGAAGATGGAACTCCCCGGCGGAGAAGCCCATCCTGGTCCAAAACTCGCCTCGGCTGGCGTCGTCATGAACAAGTTCTGTACGGACTTTAATGCCAAAACAGCCGACCGGAAGGGACAAGTTGTTCCGGTTATCATCACCGCGTACGAAGACAAATCTTATGACTTCGTCATCAAGACTTCTCCAGTCGCTGGACTTTTGCTCAAGGCAGCCGGTATCCAAAAGGGTTCAGGCAATCCTAAGCAAATTGTCGGTCACATCAGTGATGCGCAGCTTACTGAAATTGCTCAGTACAAGATGCCAGATTTGAATACGACCGACATTGAAGCGGCAAAGAAGATTGTTGCCGGCAGTGCTCGCAACATGGGAATCGCCATCGATAAGTGAGGGAGAAGTTATGAAACAAGGTAAGAAATATAGAACTGCCCTCAAAGAAATTGATGCGGCTAAGTTATACACGATTGAAGAAGCCGTTCCGCTTCTTAAGAAAACAAGTTGCACAAAATTCGATTCCACGATCGATTTGTCATTTAGACTCAACGTCAATCCGACATTGGCTGATCAACTCGTCCGTGGAACGCTTGTTTTGCCTCATGGAACAGGTAAAACAAAGCGCGTCCTTGTCGTGACTTCTTCTAAACAAGAAGAGGCTAAGGCAGCTGGCGCTGAATTTGTTGGCGGTAAGGAAATTCTCGATAAAATCAAAAACGAAAACTGGTTTGATTACGATGTGATTGTTGCTACCCCCGACATGATGGGCGAACTCGGTAAAATGGGTCGTGTTTTAGGTCCTAAAGGTTTGATGCCGAACCCCAAAACCGGAACGGTGACAATGAACATCGGACAAGCAGTCACCGAGATCAAAAAGGGCAAAATCGCTTATCGTGTCGATAAGGACGGAAACCTCAACATCTCTGTGGCCCGCGTTTCTTTCACTGACCAAGACATTATCGACAATATCGCGGCAGTGACTGACGCAATCGTGCGTTCACGCCCCGCTAGCGTTAAGGGCGCTTATATTCTCAATGCTGTGGCTCATACGACAATGGGTCCTGGTCTTAAGATTACCTTCAATGGTCGTCTTTAATTCAATAAATTGGTGATTGGCTAATCAGGCCTAAGACCGCAAGGGACGACAGTGTCTTAAAAAATTCACCTTGCCGAGGCGGAATCTAGCCGCTTATATGGAATGAGTTAGCTTCACATATATTTTATTTAAGGAAAGGAGGAAAACTTTCGGATGAACAAGAAAGCTTTGGATGCCAAAAAGAAAGCTGTTGAAGAAATCACAGCTGGTCTTCAAGAAAGCAAGAGTTTCTCTATTGTTTCTTACCATGGTTTGACTGTTGCAAATCTCACAGAATTGCGCAGCAAATTGGCTGAAAAAGGCGCTCATCTTGGCGTTTACAAAAACACGATGGTCGCGCGCGCTTTGAAAGCACAAGGAATCGAAGGACTCGACAGTTATCTCGAAGGGCCCAATGCCTTTGTCTTCTCAAAGGAACCACAAGACGGTCCGTCTGTTCTTTTGCGTTTCTCCCGTTACCACGAGGAATTAGTTCTTAGAGCTGGTTTGGTGGAAGGGAAAGTCGTCGATGAAAAGGGACTCAAGGATGTGGCGAAACTCCCGAGCAAAGAGGTTTTGCTCTCCATGTTCTGCATGGTCCTCAACGAACCGGTTGCTGGCTTTGCCAGAGCCGTTAAAGGTGTGGCAGAGAAAGATTCTGAGTCTGCCCCGGCAGCTTAACTTATCTGCCAAAAAAATATTTGGAGGAATTGAAAATGGCTGAGAAATTAACCAATGAACAAATCATTGATACTCTCAAACAAATGACAGCTCTCGAATTGAGCGCTTTAGTCAAAGACGTTGAAAAAGAATTTGGTGTCACCGCTGCCGCTCCAGTTGCGGCTGCTGCTCCTGCTGAGGAAGAAGGACCAGCCAAGAAAGGACCGACCGAGGTCTCCTTATTCTTGAAGGGCCTTGGAACTGGCAGCAAAGTCGCGATCATTAAGGCCGTCCAATCAATCACTGGTTTAGGACTTATGGATGCCAAGAAACTTGTTGATGGTGCTCCTGTTGCCATCAAAGAGAAGATTTCTCCCGTCGAGGCCGAGTCTCACAAAAAGACTTTGACCGATGCCGGTGCTGAAGTCGAAATCAAATAGTTTTCTTCTTCTCTATTTTTGCCCTGCCTTTTTCTCGTGGAGAAAGGGGCGGGGCTTTAGCCGCATTTATAAGGGGGTCGTTGATGAGCCATTATTTCATGAATGATTTGACGCTTGAAAGCAAACCTCATGAAATTTCTTTTACCATCAATGACCATAATTATTCTTTTCTTTCCGATGCTGGTGTTTTTTCGAAAAATCTCCTCGATAACGGAACTTTCTATCTTTTGAAGGCTGTAAGCGAATTAAAGTTAGGAAAAACTCTCCTTGATTTAGGTTGTGGGATTGGGATTCTCGGACTTGTCATTGCTTCTGAAAACGAAGGGGTAGAAGAAGTAGTGTTAAGCGATATCAATGAACGCGCATTGAACTTAGCCGCATCCAATAAAGAAAGAATAAAAACAAATAAGAAAATAGAAATCATCAATAGCGATGTCTATGAGAAATTAGAGAACCGTCGTTTTATGACGATTGTTTCTAATCCTCCGATTCGCGCTGGAAAAAAAGTCACATACCGCATTTATGATGAGGCTTCCGATCATCTCGAAAACGGAGGTTCTCTCATTATTGTCGTCCGCAAACAACAAGGTTCACCATCGGTGATTCGTCATCTACAAGGGCTCTTTACGCGAGTTGAAATTTTGCTCAGCAAAAAGGGCTATCAAGTCATCCGTGCATGGAAAGAAGGGACTGAGGGCTAAATGAAAGATCAACAAACTCTAACCTACAAAAATTATGATACCGGGCTCAATGGCCGTATCAATTTCTCAAAAATTAGCGGTTCTAGCGAACTTCCTAATTTGGTGGAAATTCAAACCAATTCCTTTAAAGACTTCTTAGACAAAGGTCTCGACGAGGCTCTCCGGGAAGTGTTTCCGATTGAAAATTATGGTCACACGATGGCCATTGAATATGTTAACTGTCATTTTGAAAAACCAGAATATGGCCCGTTAGCTTGCAAAGAAGGCGATTTAACATATGCCGCAAAACTTAAAGCAACGTTACGTTTAAAGAATTTGCAAACCGGCGAACTTAAGGAAAGTTCGGAAGTTTTCCTTGGCGATATTCCGATGATGACAGATTCTGGAACCTTTATCGTCAATGGCGCCGAACGTGTTATCGTCTCGCAAATTGTCCGTTCTCCAGGTGCTTATTTCCAAGATACAATCGATAAATCTGGCACCCATATTTATAACGGAGAGATCATTCCGACACGGGGAACATGGCTTCAATTTGAAAGCGATTTGAAGGGTGTGCTTTGGGTGCGGATCGACCGGCAAAGAAAAATGCCAGCCACTGTTTTGTTTAAGGCGCTCGGCTTGGATGATGAAGACGAATTGATTGCTCTTTTTGGCGATTCGAAGGCCCTCCGCGATACACTGGCGAAAGATGCCAGCAACCGCAACGCGACCGAAGCCTTGATTGATATTTTCCGAAAACTTAAGCCAGGCGAGCCGATTACTGAGGCCGGCTGTTTAGGTTTCCTCGTTCAAAAATTCTTTGACGAGAAACGTTATGATTTAGGAAAAGCCGGACGTTTTAAATACACCGGGAAACTTGGAATTTATGATCGTTTGACGCATCGAATTCTTGCTGAAAATCTCGTCTCCGCTGACGGAGAGATTGCTCTTAACCGCAACGGCGAACCTCTCTTGAAAGGACACCAATTGAGCAAAGAGGACGTCGAAGATTTGCGCGATGCCGAATTCTTTGAAAAAGGCGCTCATCTCCACAATTTAACAAAAGCCAACGATCGTTTAGATGAATATCATCGCGTGCATATCGTGAAGGTTCACGCTTTCGATAAGAAAGACGGCGAGATTGTTCCGATTGTCGGAACTGATTTCGCTTTGACTGGTTCGTTAGACAATTCGCATCCTGTCAATCGCGTGACAATTTCGGATATGGTCGCTTGCTTCTCATATTTCTGCAACATCATGTTCGGAATCGGCCAAACCGATGACATCGATCATTTAGGCAATCGCCGCGTCCGTTGTGTCGGCGAGCTTTTGCAGACGCAGTTCCGAATTGGTCTTACCAAAATGTCAAAGACCGTCCAGCAAAAAATGTCGATTTCTAGCGATTTAGAGACCGCGCGTCCTCAATCACTCATCAATATTCGTCCTTTGACAAGCTCGATTAGAGAATTCTTTGCTTCCAGCCAGCTTTCGCAGTTCATGGATCAAACGAATCCTTTAGCAGAACTTACAAATAAGCGGAGAATTTCCGCGCTTGGTCCTGGCGGTTTAACGCGTGATCGCGCATCGATGGAAGTTCGTGACGTTCACTATACGCACTATGGTCGTATTTGTCCGATTGAGACGCCAGAAGGCCAAAACATCGGTTTAATCAATAACCTCTCTACTTATGCCAAAATCAACAATTATGGCTTTATTGAGACGCCATATCGTGAAGTTTTAACGAGCGTCGATGAAAACGGCGTTTCTCATCGTTACGTTTCTGACCATGCTGTTTATCTTTCGGCCGATGATGAACGGGGACTTTACATTGCCGAAGCCAACCTTCGTCTTGGACCGAAGACTTTAGTCTCTTTCGTCGGAGAAAACGGAGAAGTTCGTAGAGAAGAAGTTAAAGAGATTCTCGATGACGAAGTCGTCACGCGTCATAACGATGAAAACACTTTAGCTCCGAAAGAACTCGTCAGTTATGTCGACGTTTCTCCTAAACAAATTGTTTCGATTGCCGCTGCATGTATTCCGTTCTTAGAGAATGATGACAGCACTCGTGCTTTGATGGGCGCCAACATGCAAAGACAGGCGCTTCCGCTTTTGCGTCCCGATATTGCAAATGTCGGAACTGGAATGGAAGGCGTTATTGCTAAAGATTCTGGTTTAGCGATCGTCGCTTCAGAAGACGGCGTTGTTACCTATATGGATTCTTCAACGATCATCGTGTCGGGTGCATCGGGTCCGATCACCTATCATTTGCAGAAATTTGATCGTTCGAATAACGGCACCTGCATTGATCAAAAACCGATTGTGAAGGTTGGTGACCACGTTAAGGGCGGGACGATTATCGCGGACGGACCGGCAATGAAGAATGGTGAATTAGCGCTTGGACGTAACGTTTTGGTCGCTTACATGACTTGGAATGGTTATAACCTTGAAGACGCGATCATCATGTCTGAACGAATGGTCAAAGAAGACTTTTATACCTCCATTCATATCGAAGCTTATGATCTTGAATGCCGGGAAACCAAACTTGGTAATGAAGAAATTACGCGCGATATTCCGAATGTTTCGGAAGATCTTAAGAAATATTTGGATGAATCCGGCATTATCATCCCCGGTGCCGAAGTCAAAGAAGGCGATATTCTTGTCGGCAAAGTGACACCGAAAGGTCAAACAGAACCGACGCCTGAAGAAAAGCTTTTGATGGCGATTTTTGCCGAGAAGACAAAAGACGGCAAAGATTCTTCATTGCGTGTTCCTCACGGCGGAGCCGGTATTGTTTTGAAAGTCAAAACTTATTCGCGTAAAAATAAAGATCCGTTATCGCCCGGCGTCATCATGAAAGTCCGTGTCTATATCGTCCAGAAACGCAAAATTTCTGAAGGTGACAAGATGTCCGGACGTCATGGTAATAAGGGCGTTATCTCAAAGATTTTGCCGGTTGAGGATATGCCGTTCTTGCCGGACGGCACGCCAATCGACGTTATGTTATCTCCGATGGGCGTTCCTTCACGTATGAACATCGGACAGATTCTTGAAGTCCACTTAGGCTTAGCTTGTCGGAAGCTTCATATGCGTGTCGCGACTCCGGTTTTCGATGGCGTTTCCAACGATGAAATTTTCGATTTGATGGAAAAAGCCGGTTTATCGAGCGACGGCAAGACCGTTCTTTATGATGGACGGACGGGCGATCGTTATGATGAGCGTATTTCCGTCGGCGTCATGTACATGATTAAATTAGTGCACATGGTTGACGATAAATTGCACGCTCGTGCGACCGGTCCTTACAGTTTAGTCACGCAACAGCCGCTCGGCGGTAAAGCGCAAAACGGTGGTCAGCGTTTCGGTGAGATGGAAGTTTGGGCTCTTGAAGCTTATGGCGCAGCCCACACTCTCCAAGAGATGTTGACAATCAAATCCGATGACCGCGTTGGAAGACGTAAAACCTATGAGGCAATCATTAAAGGGCTTGCGATTCCAAAACCAGGAATGCCGGAAGCTTTCAAAGTCTTCACCAAGGAATTGAAAGGATTAGGCATGAATGTCAGTCTTTATGACCACGATGGTGATAAGATTGACATGGATTCCTTAGCCAAGGAAGCTTTGATTGAAGAAAGAAAAGTCAATAGTGCAATCCGTAACCTCACCTCTCCAAAGGAAAACGAGGAAACTAGCGAAGCTGCCGAAGCTTTAGAAGAACAAATTGCCGAAGAGGGTTTATCGATCAATAGTGCCTCTTCTAATTTAGACTGAGGAAAGGAGCCCGATATATATGTTTGATATTAACGAACTGGCGGCCATGCAAGTAGGACTTGCTTCACCGGAAACAATCCGCAGCTGGTCGCACGGAGAAGTCACAAAACCCGAGACTATCAACTATCGGTCACAAAAACCGGAGATGGGCGGTCTTTTCTGCGAGAAGATTTTTGGTCCAGCCAAGGATTATGAATGCCACTGCGGAAAATATAAGAAGATTCGTTATCAAGGGATCACTTGCGAGAAGTGCGGCGTTGAAGTCATTTCCAAAGAATGGCGACGCGAACGTTTTGGTCACATTGAACTAGTTTCACCTTGCACCCACATTTGGTATTTGAAGGGCATCCCTTCCCGCATGGGTTTGATTTTGGATGTTTCGCCGAAAGCTCTCGAAGAAGTTGTTTATTTTGCCGCACACATCGTTTTAAATCCCGGAAGTTCAACTGTCTTAAAATACAAGGATTTCCTCGATGAAAAGAGCGCGCGTGAAAAATTTGTCGCCGCTATCAATGAATTCAAGGATCAAATTCCTCAAGAATCCGCTGATTATTTGCGGGCCGCTGAACTTATCGAAAAGATGCAAAACCCCAACGAAACTTTCGATTTCTTCACCAACAGCGCCTTTATTTCGAAATATACCGGTGCTGAATTCGGCGAAGGAGCTGCCGCGATTAAGCGTCTTTTGCACGAAGTCGACCTTGATAAAGAATATGAAACGATTTCCCGTGAGATTCGGGGATTTTCCGGGCAAAAACGCGTTAAATTCGCCAAACGCCTCGAAGTGATCCAGGCTTTCCGCGATTCCGGACAAAAGCCAGAATGGATGGTTCTTGACGTAATTCCCGTGATTCCGCCGGATTTGCGCCCGATGCTCCAACTTGATGGCGGGCGTTTTGCAGCCTCTGATTTAAACGATCTTTATCGCCGCGTTATTTCACGCAATACTCGTCTTAAGAAGTTGATTGACATGAACGCTCCTTACGTCATTTTGATGAACGAGAAGCGGATGTTGCAGGAAGCGGTTGACGCTTTAATCGATAATGGTCGCCGCAATAAACCAGTGACTGGGCCTTCTGGACGCGCCCTCAAGAGTCTTTCAAGCGGACTTAAGGGCAAGCAAGGACGTTTCCGTCAGAATTTACTCGGCAAACGTGTCGATTATTCTGGACGTTCAGTCATCGCTGTTGGACCTGAATTAAAGATGTATCAATGCGGTCTTCCGCGTGAGATGGCGATTCAGCTTTTACGGCCCTTTATCGCCGCAATACTCATTCAGGAAGGCTATGTTACCGCTCATAAGCAAGCCGATAAAATCATCGATCGTTATGATTCTCACGTTTTCGACATCGTTGAAAAAATCATCTCTGAGCACCCGGTTCTTTTAAACCGCGCTCCAACGTTGCACCGACTTTCGATTCAAGCTTTCCAACCGATTCTCGTTGATGGACATGCGATTCGTCTTCACCCGCTTGTTTGCCCTGGTTTCAATGCTGACTTCGACGGTGACCAGATGGCGGTTCACGTTCCGCTCGGAAAAGCTGCTCAAGAAGAAGCTCTCGACTTGATGCTCGCAAGCAATAACATTTTAGGTCCTAAAGATGGTAAACCGATTGTCATTCCTTCTCAGGATATGGTGTTGGGCAATTACTATTTGACGATTGAAGAATCGCGTGAGGATTTCTTAACTCGGGCAAAAGAACTTCGGTCGATCAAGATTGCCAATCGCCTTGAAAAAGAAGCGACGGAAGACGAAGCTCAGAAATTTGAGCGTTATGCCGAGATGGAAGGTAAGTATTTCCCGTCTGTTCAAAGCGTGATCGATGCTTATGAAGCGAAAGCGATTTCTTTACATAACAGGATTGCGATCCGCGCCAAATCGCTTCATAAAACTTTCGGCGATGATTTGAGCGTTGCCTCCTTGCCGAATTCTGTGAAGGATAAATATTTGATTACCACAGTTGGTAAGATCATCTTCAACGAGATTTTCCCCGATGATTTCGTCTACATTAACGGCGATAATCCCAACGCTGATCAAAAGACGATTGAATCGTGGTTTGTCGATAAAGGAACGGATATCAAGGCTTACATCGCTGCTCAGCCGTTCCATGCTCCAATTAAAAAGAAGCAATTAGGAATTATCATCGATATGGCTTTCCATAAATATGATATGAAGAGTGCTTCTAACGGAATCGGAGGCTTTGCTCCTTCCAAGACCTCGGCGATTTTAGACAAGATCAAGGATCAAGGATTTAAATATTCGACAGCTTCCTCAGTAACAGTCGCGATTTCTGATATTCGCACGATTGCTGATAAAGCTCCGATGGTCGAAAAAGGACAAGAGAAAGTCGATAAGATTCTCAATCTCTATCAAAAGGGCATGCTTTCGGACGCTGAGCGTCATAAAGCGGTTGTTGATACTTGGACGCAAGTGTCAGACGAAGTTAAAAACAAGGTCCGCGAATACTTAGAGCAAGATAAACGCAACCCCTTGGTTATCATGTCGGATTCAGGGGCCCGTGGTTCTATCGATAACTTCAAGCAGTTGATCGGCATGAAGGGCTGCGTCGCGAACCCGAAAAACGAAGTCATCGAATTGCCGATCACTTCCTCTTATCGAGAGGGTATGAAAGTGGCCGAGTTCTTCATCAACACGCACGGTGCTCGGAAGGGTGGTGCTGATACCGCCTTGAAAACTGCTGACTCTGGTTATTTGACAAGGCGTCTTGTTGACGTGGCTCAAGACGTGGTGGTGCGCGAGAGCGATTGCCACTGCGACCACGGCTTCAAAGTGCGCGAAATTCGTGATACGAGCCGTGACACGGTCATCGTCAAATTAGAGGATCGTTTGGCTGGCCGTTTCGCGATGCATGATGTTTTAAATCCCGAGACTGGCGAGGTTATTGTTCCGGCCAATACGATGATTTCCGATGAACAAGCGATGACTATCGTCAAATGCGGAATCAAGGAAGTCGAGATTCGTTCTCTATTCACTTGTGAAACTAAAAACGGCGTTTGCCAACATTGTTATGGCCGCAACATGGCGACCGGACGACTCGTGGAAGTCGGAGAGGCTGTCGGCATTATGGCCGCGCAGTCGATCGGCGAACCTGGCACGCAGTTAACGATGCGGGTCTTCCACACCGGCGGTATGGCTGGAAGCGACATCACTCAAGGTTTACCGCGTGTTCAAGAATTAGTTGAAGCCCGCAACCCGAAAGGCGAAGCTCTCATTTCTGAAATTGACGGAACCGTCACCGATATCGAGGATTTGCATGACGGACGTTATAAAGTGTCTGTCACTTCTTCCTCCGCTTCTACTTCTGAACATCCAGAAGGACCCGAAACTAAGGAATACACGACTGGATACGGCGTGCGTCTCCGGGTAAAGAAAGGTTCCCATGTCGAAAATGGTGGCAAGATTACTGAAGGCGCCATCAACCCGAAACAACTATTAGAAGTAGCCGATGTTGAAAAGGTTGAGGTCTACATGATCAAAGAGATTCAGAAGGTTTATGCCGCGCAAGGTATCGGCATTTCCGATAAGCATCTTGAGGTCATTATCCGTCAAATGCTCCGCAAAATGGTCATTATTGACGGCGGCGATACTGAATTGTTGCCAGGCACCCGCGTCGATGTAGAGCGCTATACAGCCCAGAACCAAAAAGCGCTTTTGGAGGGCAAACGTCCAGCTTTAGCGCATCCGTTGGTTCTCGGCATTACGAAGGCGGCTCTCGAAACTGAAAGTTTCCTCTCGGCTGCTTCGTTCCAAGAAACAACGCGCGTTCTCACTGATGCTTCAATCAAAGCGAAGTTCGATCCGCTTCATGGTCTCAAGGAAAACGTCATCACTGGTAAATTAATTCCAGCTGGCACGGGTTTATTGAGCGAAGAGGTCGAAAATGAGCGGTTAAAGGATTTCACTGTCTTAAAGAAGATGGAAGAAGTTCGTGACCAATACATCGAAGATCACGAGAGAGTCAAAGCTTAGTTTTTCAAGGGAGTCAAAGCGACTCCCTTTTTTGTGACGCCTTGAGGTTATCTCGCAAATGGAGTTAAATATAAAACGAGGTTATGAATATGGAAAGTGAAGCAACCAGAGTGAATCCGCATCAGCAGAGACTCATTACCTTTAACTATCACTTGAAGGAATTTTTCCTCAATATCAAAGAAGCTAAAAGAAAATCCCAAATCAAATGGATTTTATGGACAATCTTTTTAGCCCTTGTAGCTGTCGCGATTGCAATGGCCGTTATCTTTTGGCCTCGCAGCAGCGCGATTGCTCCGGTTTTAGGGGAATATGGACTCGGCGAACGGGCAAGCGGTTATTTCACTTCTCCGACGAGCGCCCGACCATTTCAAGCTGTGACAGAAGGAAGTTTTACCTTTGAAGTTTCAACGATTGATGGTGGCGAATTCGAGGAGCGGAGAGAAGAAATAACGCTTGAAGACACAACATATACTTTGACGCGCAACGCTTTCCAACACGATAACGGCACGATTTATTCTTTTGCTCTCTCTTTCGCTCTCGATGCCGGCGAAGATAACGGCACGATTTATGAGGCCACGGAAGTTTTGAATTACAACATCTATTTTGACGGCACACATTACAACGAGAACATCGATCGCTATAATTGCTACCTTGTTCGCGAAGGGGAAAGCGTCACTTCCGAAGATGTTGCAACCTTCTTTATTGAAGACGATGGAATTAGAATCGAGCAACGCGAAGCTCGTCCGGCTTACCGTATTAGAACCGCGATTCCGGAAACAAGCGAAGAATAATAGAATTGCTATTTAATTCATGAGGTTAGATTCAGACAACAATCTAACCTTTTTTCTTTGAAAGACCAGCTCAATAAGATGGACGAATATTTTGATTATTGAGGCATTATTTAAAAACTGATTGACAGGCATTTTTTAAGTGTGTATCCTTCCTTTCGGACCGCGATAAAAGGGTGATCCTTTTTTTGAGGGATTAAATTGATACACACGGAATTGTGTGTAGCGAAAGGAGAAGAAATGCCAACAATTAATCAGTTGGTGAAGCAAGGACGACATACCGCTCGTTCGAAATCGAAAGCTCCAGCTCTAAACAAGAGATGGAACAGCCTCACCAAGAAAAGTACCAACCAAGCCTCTTCCCAAAAGCGTGGTGTCTGCACCCGTGTAGGCACGATGACGCCGAAGAAGCCAAACTCAGCTTTGCGTAAATACGCCCGTGTTAAGTTGTCAAATGGTTATGAAGTCACTGCCTATATCGGTGGTGAAGGACACAACCTTCAAGAGCACTCGACCGTCATGATCAGAGGCGGCCGTGTCAAAGATTTGCCAGGTGTTCGTTATCATATCATCCGCGGTTGCTTGGACTGCGCCGGTATCGAAGCGCGCCGTCAAGGACGTTCTCTTTACGGCACCAAGAAGCCGAAAGAAAGCAAATAAGGAGGCTTTTGCATGTCACGTAAAGGTAAAATTGAAAAGCGCGATGTTTTGCCAGACCCAGTTTATAATTCAAAACTCGTTACTCGTCTTATCAACCGAGTGATGTATGATGGCAAACGCGGAACCAGCCAAACAATCATTTACAACTCTTTTAAGATTATCGAAGAGAAGACCAAAAAGCCGGCCATCGATGTTTTTGCGACAGCTATCAACAACATCATGCCGGAAGTCGAACTTAAGGTGCGCCGTATCGGGGCTGCCAACTATCAAGTTCCGGTCGAGGTCTCTCCTGAAAGAAAACAAACTTTAGGTCTTCGCTGGCTTGTTACTTACGCTCGTCTCCGCGGAGAAAAAACGATGGATGAGAAATTAGCGGCTGAAATCATCGATGCCGCTAACGGAACCGGAGCCTCGATCAAGAAAAAAGAAGACGTTCATAAGATGGCAGAAGCCAATAAAGCTTATGCTCATTATCGCTGGTAATTAAGTAACCCGCACTAGAGGAGAAAATTATGGCTAATGACGAAAATATGATCAAAGAGAGCGACTCCTACGATTTGCCACATACCCGAAATATCGGAATTATGGCGCACATTGATGCGGGCAAAACGACAACTACGGAGCGGATTCTCTATTACACCGGTCGTACTCACAAGATCGGTGAAGTTCATGAAGGCACCGCCGTCATGGACTGGATGGAAGAAGAACAAGAAAGAGGTATTACAATCACCTCCAGCGCGACGACTTGCTTCTGGAAAGGACATCGTATCAACATCATCGATACTCCAGGGCACGTCGATTTCACGGTTGAAGTTGAGCGTTCTCTCCGCGTTTTGGACGGAGCCGTTACGGTTCTCGATTCCAAGAACGGCGTTGAACCTCAGACAGAGACTGTTTGGCGGCAAGCCGATAAATATAACGTTCCACGTCTTGTCTTCTGCAACAAGATGGACGCGATTGGCGCGGATTTTGAAATGTGCCTCGATACCATCAAAGAGCGTTTAGGCGTTGATTATGCGGCCATTCAGTACCCGATCGGCAAGGAATCAGCCTTCATCGGCGAAGTCGATTTGGTCACGATGAAAGCCTACGTCTATAAGCGCGATGACAAAGACGCGGCTCCGGAGGAAGTGGCAATTCCCGAAGAAATTCAGGATAAATGCGCTAAATATCGTCAAGAATTGTTGGAGAAACTCGCCAATTACGACGATGATCTCATGATGATGGTTCTCGATGGTCAAGAACCGAGCGTCGAGAAGATCAAGGAAGTTATTCACAAAGCAGTTTTAACCGCTAAGTTCTTCCCGGTCCTCTGCGGCACGGCTTTCAAAAACAAAGGTGTCCAACTTCTCTTGGACGCTGTTATCGACTACTTGCCTTCTCCGCTTGAAATTCCGGGCGAAAAGGGCGAATTAGACGACAAAGAATATATTTGCCAATGCACGGATAACGCACCTTTTGTTGGCTTAGCCTTCAAGATTGCAACCGATCCTTTCATCGGAAGATTAGCTTACGTCCGTGTCTATCAAGGCGTTCTTAAGAGCGGGTCTTATGTTCTTAATTCATCGCGCGGAGTCAACGAGCGGATTTCACGTCTCGTCTTGATGCACGCGAACAAACGGCAAGAAGTCAGCGTTCTTCACGCTGGCGAAATCGGCGCGGTTGTCGGTTTGAAAAATACGACAACAGGCGACACTCTCGCTGAAGATAGTGTGCCGGTTGTTCTTGAGCGTCTTGAATTCCCAGAGCCGGTTCTAGAAGAAGCAGTGGAGCCAAAGACAAAAGCCGATATGGAAAAGATGTCGGTTGCGCTTCAAAAATTAGCGGAAGAAGATCCGACTTTCCGCGTCCACACAAACAATGAGACCGGTCAAACAATCATCGGCGGCGTCGGTGAATTGCAGTTGGACGTTTTGGTCGAACGGATGAAGCGGGAATTCGGCGTTGTTGTCAACGTCGGGGCTCCGCAAGTCAATTATCGTGAGACAATTAGAAAAACAGGAGAAGCGGAAGGTCGCTACATCAAACAGACCGGTGGTCACGGTCAATATGGTGATGTCTGGATTCGCTTCGAGCCAAATCCTGGCAAGGGCTTCGAATTCGTCGATGCGATTGTCGGAGGCGCTGTTCCTAAGGAATTCATCAAGCCGACGCAGCAAGGCTTAGAAGATGCTTTGAGCCGCGGCTTGATTGCTGGCTATCCTGCGATTGATATTAAAGCCACTTTATTCGATGGTTCTTACCACGATGTTGATAGTTCGGAAGCGGCGTATAAAATTGCTGCTTCGATGGCTCTTAAAGCTGCCGCTCCTAAATGCGATCCAGTTATCTTGGAGCCGATCATGAAAGTGGACATTACCGTTCCCGATCAATATTACGGTGATGTTATCGGTGACGTTTCTCGTCGCCGCGGTCAACTCAACGGAGAAGTGCAACGCGGAAATGCTAAAACCGTCTCTTGCCTTGTTCCTTTAGCCGAAATGTTCGGCTATGTCACCGACTTGCGTTCGCTCACCCAAGGTCGTGGAACTTTCACGATGACCTTCGATCATTATGGAGAATGTCCGCGTTATATTCAGGACGCGATTGTGAAGAAAGCGAACCCCGGAGCGTAATATCCTTATTGCACCAACCTTTTTTAAAGAATATCATTGTTAGGCGATTGGACCTGACAAATCATTTTGGAGGAAAAACAAATGGCAAAAGCAAAATTCAACCGCGACCGTGTCCACGTTAACGTTGGTACCATCGGTCACGTCGACCACGGTAAGACCACTCTTACGAGTGCGATTACCCACGTGTTAGCGATGAAGGGTCTCGCCAAAGAAATGGCCTATGACGCCATCGATGCTAACCCGGAAGAAAAAGCTCGTGGTATTACAATCAATACCGCCCACATCGAATACGAAACCGACAAACGGCACTATGCCCACGTCGACTGCCCAGGGCACGCTGACTATGTCAAAAACATGATCACCGGTGCTGCTCAAATGGATGGCGCAATTCTCGTCGTCTCGGCTGCCGATGGCGTTATGCCGCAGACTCGTGAGCACGTTCTTTTGGCCCGTCAAGTCGGTGTTCCTTACATCGTTGTCTTCTTGAACAAGACCGACATGGTCGATGATCCAGAACTCATCGACATCGTCGAGATGGACGTCCGCGATCTTCTCAGCAAATACGGATTCCCTGGTGATGATGTCCCGGTTATCCGCGGTTCCGCTAAATTAGCTTGCGATGCCAAGAGCATCGATGATGCCGCTTGCAAGCCAGTCCTTGAATTACTTGACGCTTTAGATTCTTATATCCCGGATCCAACCCGTGATACTGATAAGCCGTTCTTGATGCCGATCGAAGACGTCTTGACGATCTCTGGTCGTGGCACCGTCGTCACTGGCCGTGTCGAAAGAGGTACCATCAAGCTCAACGACGAAGCAGAAATCGTCGGTATTAAACCGACCCAAAAGACCGTCGTCACTGGTCTTGAAATGTTCCGTAAGACTCTCGACTTCGCCGAGGGCGGCGATAATATCGGTGCCTTGCTCCGTGGTATCACCCATGACCAAGTCGAAAGAGGTCAAGTTTTAGCGAAACCTGGCTCCATCGTTCCGCACGATAAATTCACAGCCACCGTTTACGTTTTGACCAAAGAAGAGGGTGGTCGTCATACTGCCTTCCTCAACGGCTACCGTCCGCAATTCTTCTTCCGGACCACTGATATCACTGGTGACATCACGCTTCCGGCTGATGTGAAGATGGTTATGCCTGGTGATCACATCACCTTCACTGTCCAGCTCATTCACCCTGTCGCTCTCGAACAAGGTACAAAGTTCTCCATCCGTGAGGGTGGTAAGACCGTCGGTGCTGGCACAGTTGCCGAAATTCTCCACTGAGGAAGATTGAATAATTAAGAAAGGGGCTTGGCTTTCCAAGCCCTTTTTTCTTGCAAAAAATCGTAGTTTATCTAAAATTGCCACGTATGAACAATAACAATATTAAAGAGGCGGGATATGGCCGTCGCATTCTCTCTTATATCATTGAATTAGCAATCGTCGTCATTATTACAGGCGTTCTATATGGCAATGTCACTTCAACCTTCATGTTTAATGCTTTGGGCGGTGACGTCATTCAAAATACGATGAACCAATACGGGGCCGATACCGGTTTATTTGACTACACAGAAGATAATAACGGAAACATTACGATTCTTTCATATAAGTCTTATTCGCAAGAGCCAACATCTTCGACTTCCATGGACAGCAATAGTTCAGAAATTACCGTCATCACCCAAGAAGAATTTGGTTATGAACTTTATCTTCAAGATTTATGGAACTATTATACGAATTTCCTTTATGAGGATCCGCGCGCGGTGACGATGCGGGAATCAACCACCAGCGGAAGCAGCACGACTTATCGCGATTTCAATCGTCCTATTCTTTTCTCCAATGACGGCGAAACGATTGCCAATCCCGATTTTGATCAAGAAAGAGCCAATCTCGACTACATTTTGTATTTCGATGAGGCTGTTTTAGGATTGCCGGAAATCGACGAAGACGATTATGGCATCATTTATGAAAGCGAAGAATCGCCCGCTCTTTATGGTAACAGCGAATATTTCCGTTATTCGTTAGACGAGGATGGACGCATTGACTTTTATGCGTGCCCGGTTTTAAGAAACGATGTTCAGGCGCTTGTGGATAACGGACAAGACGCGACGATTACCGCTTTGACTTATTTTTTCCAAGACACGAGTGATGTCAATCGAAGCGGCATTTACATGAACGCTTGCAATTATGCTTTGGGAACGGACACTACGGGCGAACAGACTTATTATTATTCACGTTATGCGAGCATGAATTATTTCACGTGGCTTTGTTTCGTGCCGATATATGTGCCGCTCGTCTTCATCATGTGGTTTGTGGTGCCGCTTTTTGATAAGCGTGGCAGAACTTTGGGAAAATACATCACGCGCCTTGAAGTTGTCGGCCGCAACGGCTTTTACATGAACTGGCGGCAACGGATTTTACGACCTTTGATTGTTGCTTTGATTCCATGTGTTGTCGTTATTCCGGATATGGCCTTGGGCATTACGCTTTACGTTCTTTTGGCGGTTATTGATTACATTGCAATTATCCTTACTAAATCGCATCAATCGTTGCACGACAAACTCACGGGCACGATTTGTGTTGATGCTCGCGAATCCTTGGTCTTTAAAAACGTTGAAGAGATGGAAGCTTACGCCTTCCAGCATCCGGGTGAATTAGCGGGCTTTTCCTCTCATGAACAAGAAGAAGAGAATCGGCGAATCATGGCTGAAAATTCAATCTTAGATCTTTCGACAATCGACAAACATCGGAAGGAAGCCCGCGAGATGGTGTCCTTCGATGAATTTGAGAGACAGAAGGATGAAGAAGAACGCAAAAAGAGTGAAGAATATAAAGCGAAGAATTTAGCACAGGGCACGCAAACGCAAGTCGTGAATCTTCAAAAGGATGAAAGCGAAGATCAAGAAGAAATAACTTCGGATAAAGACAATGAAGAAGAAACTTCAGAGGAAGATTTTGAAAAGGTTGAAAAAACAACTTTCGATGAAGACGGCTTTACTGACGCTTCGAAAGGAGAATGAGGGCGAAAGCCCTTTTTCTTTTTCCTCACTTGACCGCTTGAGGTTTTTCATTACACTAGGAATGTTGAGGTTTTATGAAGGAAGACATTCGGACAAAAGAAGGATATCGTTTAGCACCTCTTCTTTTGCGCATTTCCGCCGTCTTTATTGATTTGGTCTTTTATGTTTTAACGATCATCTTGCTTTATTTTTTTATGTTCCCGCACGGTTATTTCTCGACTGTTGCGGACGCTTTGGGGATGAATGAGAAATGGGAAACGATGGAAGTTTATCAGAGAGCCTCTGGTCTAGTGCGGTTAAGCGATGATGGAGAAGTGATTCTCGGAAATATTGAAGGTGATAGTTACGAGCCCTTCCAAGAAGCGGTGGAATACTACTACTTTACTTATAATGGCGCGGAGAACGAGGTAAACCCGGATCCTCAATATGAGACTTACACGATTGAATGGTACAACCACAACGTTCTCCTTTTGCCAACGGGGCCGGAATACGAAAACACGTCGCCTCTATTTACTTTCGCCAAAGATGAAAACGGAATAGCGACAGTTGATCAACTTGGTGTCTTTAAGGATGACTTGTACGAAGTGGATGATGACGGAAATTTCGTCTATGACGAGAATAATCAACGGATTTTGACATATGAGTCTCAACAGGAAATTCGTCTTTTCTATATTGATGAATATCAAAAATGCCAAAATCTCCTTTTGAACGCGCCTTATTATCATGATCTTCAAACGGCTTATTCTGGTGATTTCTTTATCATCAGTTGTTTGACTCTTTATCCCGGTTATTTAGTCTTTTATTTGATTATCCCGCTTTTTTCTTCTTACGGAATGAGTTTGGGCAAGCGTTTTTTGGGTTTAGCTTTGATCCGTTACGACGGGACGAGTTTGCCGCGTTATTGTTTGGCCCTACGAGTGATTCCTTATGTTTTAACGCTTTTCCTTATTTTGCTGTTCAATGATATGACGGTCGGAATGACGATCGGCATCGTCGTCTTTTTGGCTAGTTCCGGAACTGGTCTTCTTTCCAAGAAACGACGGGCCCTCCATGATTATGTGGCTATGAGCGTTGTCACAAGACGCGAGGACGCGGAAGCCTCCGTCTATAACGATGTTGGACCAATGGAGCGAGAACATGCATAAGATTGTATTGGCGACACCAGGCAAGCGCTTTGGCGCGGCAGTTATCGATTTCATCTTCTTCCTTTTGCTTCTATTAGGACTTTTCGCGGCTTCGCAGGCGATCTTCAGCTCTTTTCCTTACGTTGGAGAATTGAGTCAGGAGATTGAGACTGAATCCTTGCGTTCGGGTCTATATAAAGTCGATTCCGAGGGCAACGTTGTGCCAGACGTAACGGGCGAAGAAGACCAAGTTTACGGCGATTATACGCATTATGAGGAGAAATTGATTTATTACTATACGGTCTATCTTCCGTCGATTGATTTTGAGCAATATGGCGGCTATGACAACTATTGGTACAACGTTCATATCCTTGGATTGGAGGACACTCGCAAAGAATATGGCGAATATACTTTGACTGCCCCTTCCGATCAAGGCGATGACTATTTTGAATATCAAACTTCCAGTGACGGACAAACTTTAGTCGATGAAATCGCCGTTCCGAAAGAGATGTATTATAGCGGTGGCAATCGTGAAAACGGCTTGACGGAAGCCGGACGTTCCGCTCTCAGAAACTTTTTCTATGATCCGAGCGGCAATAATCCTTCTCTTTTTTATAACGCAGTGGAGCATCTTTCAAACACGCCAACTCTTTATAATTTGATGACGACATATGGAGCTTTCCAACGCGCTTATCCTTTAGCGGCCGCGATTGCCGTCGCCTATCCACTTTATTATTTAGTGATTCCGCTTTTCTTCAAAAACGGCGAGACATTGGCGAAAAAAATGTTTGGTTTGTGTCTTCTCTCGAAAATTGATTTTCAAATCCACAAAGGACAACTTGTTTTGCGGGTTCTCCCACTCTATTTCCTTGCAATTATTTTTATTTTGTTCTTGCCAGAAGCTTTGGCCTATTTATTGCTTCTTGCCATCCTTTTCGTCTCTTACATGTGCGCGCTCTTCTCGTCTGATCGAAAAGCGATTCACGATTATGTGGCTGGAACTAAGGTTATCGACGCTAAAAAATCTCTCTTTTATCATGATCGTGCAGAGCAAGAAGAAGGGGAAGCGATTTTTAAAGAATCAATAAAAAGAGGAAGTCAAATCAAAGAAAAAGGAGAAACTATAGTTGAGGACGAAGAAAAAAAGAAGTTAGACATCTAAAACCGGAAGCTGAGAAAATTTTTCCGCTTCTTGTTTTGCAGTGGCTAAATGTGCTAGTATGCGCATGAAGTGAAGACTTCAACGCGCCTTAGCTTGGAGGAGAGCGAATGGAAGTTAAGATTGAAGAACTATCGAAGGTGTTCGTAAGCCGGAAGGGCTCGCACACTACCGCCGTCGATAAAATGTCTTTTACGATTCCCGATGGGAAGTTAGTAGGACTTTTAGGACCTTCTGGATGTGGTAAATCGACGACCCTATATATGATTTCGGGTTTGCACCGTCCGAGCGGAGGTCATATTTATTTCGGGAGCGAGGATGTGACAAACGTCCCGCCGGAAAACCGGGGTATCGGTCTTGTCTTCCAAAACTATGCTCTATATCCGCATTTCTCGGTTTGGCAAAATATTTCCTTCCCGCTTGATAACGTCAAATTGCCTGGCGCTTATGGGAACGAGAAAAAGAATTATCGAGGTTCGAAAGCTGAATTGGCGCGTCTTGAACGGAAGATGGCGAAAGACGCTAAACGTCTCCCGCTCCTCGAAGCTAAAAGAGACGCCGGACAATTAGCGACCGCCGAAGTAATTGCAGAAGCTGAAGCTAAATTGAAAGCCTTGGATGAAATTTTAAAAGAAGAGCGGGTCTATACAGCCTATCGTCCACGCATTAAAAAGGCCAATAAGCGGGTGCATGCTCATAAGGAGATGCTCCGACAAGCCAACAATCATCTCGAGAAGGCCAAGCGATATTTGGCGTATCTTGAGCGGGTAGGGGCGACCGATAACGAATTCGTCTTGGCGCGCGAAGATATCGAAAGACAAGAAAAAGCTTATGCATTGGTAGAGGAAGAGCATCAAGAATTGATTGCTCGCTACGAAGAGGCTCTCAAAGCTTTTGAAGAATTGAAAGCTGTCGCTCCCGAGAGGGCGTCAGGCTCTGCTTATAAAAAGGCCCTCAAGGATTGGAAGGCTGCGCGCAATCATTTACGTTCCTTACGCAAGGAGCCGGATGAATTAGCTCGCATTGTCGAAGAGACTCCTAAAATTAAGGAAAAACACGAGGAACTCTTAACGCGGGTCGCTAACGCAAAGGAAAATTATGAGCAAGCTTATGAAAGTTTTAAGAAACTGCAACGCGATGATCCGCGGAGAGCCAAACTGATAAATAAACATCATCTTTCCAAACAAGATAAGAACGCAATTGTCCACGAGATGGCTAAAATTGTCGATATCGAGCCATATTTGGAGCGCAAACCAAAAGAACTTTCCGGTGGTCAACAACAGCGCGTAGCAATCGCCAGAGCTTTGGCGAAACGCCCGAGCGTTCTCTTACTGGATGAACCATTGTCTAACCTTGACGCCCGTTTACGTCTTCAGACGCGGGAAGAAATCAAGAGAATTCAAAGAAGTACAGGAATTACAACGGTTTTCGTTACTCACGACCAAGAAGAAGCAATGTCGATTTCCGATATTATCGTTGTTATGAAACTTGGCATTGTTCAACAAATCGGTGAACCACAATATGTTTACGATGAGCCGGCAAACCTCTTCGTTGCAAAATTCTTAGGGAGCCCGGCCATCAACGTCTTTGATGGAGAAATTAAGGGCGGAAAACTTTATTTGAACGGCAAACTCTTCGATGATGATGAAGTTTACAAGACCCCGTATCACAAGAAAGTTTATGAGGCAAAAGCTCCGACTCTTGAAGATTTAGAGAACCACAACATCGATGAAGGCGTCGATATTGAGGAAAATCCCGAGGTCGCTCAATTAGCGATGCCGTTCCATTATGAAGAAGTCAGCGATCGGCCGGTCAAAATCGCAGTGCGTCCTGAGTCCTTCACAATCGATACGAAAGCTAAAACGGCGATTGTTCCGATTGAGATCGAAATGCTACAGCATATCGGAAGAGATATTTCCGTCATCGGCAAAGTCGAGAAACAAGAAAATGATGTCAAAATCATCATCTCCAACGAATTGAGTGCCAATCTCCAAGGCGCAAAAACCATCGGCTTTAAAGCTAAACGTTTCTACGTCTTTGAAGAGGGCGGCGAGAGAATTAAATAATTATGTCGAAGCAAGAAATTAGAACTCGTTTAGGCATCAATGGTTACGTCCGTTACATCTTCTCGCGGCCAACCGTCCAGATGAAACAAGAATACACCGAGGAGCTTTTAACTAAGAAACTCGGAGTCAAGAAAGCCTCCCGTATTCATATTGGCGAGCAAGGAAAAGCGTGGATTGCTTTGATTCCTGCGCTCTTCTTCCTCATCCTCTTCATGATTTATCCGATTCTCAATACGGCAATCATGTCTTTCATCGCCAATTTTACGTTCCAAACGGGTTCCGGTGGTTCTTTTGCCATCTCTAATTTCATCATGGCTTGGCAAACAATCCGCGATCCGGATTTGCTCCCATATTTTGGTTTTGATAACTACGTCGATGTTTTGACGGACATGCAGTTCCTCAATTCATTAGTCAATACGGCCTTGATGGTTATCGTTTCAGTTCCTTTGACGATCGTAATCGGTTTATTGATTGCTGTCGCGATTTATTCGATTAAGCCACTACAAGGATTATTCCAAACAATCTTCTTCTTGCCTTATGTCACGAACACGATTGCTCTCGGCATGGTCTTTAAGATAATTTTCTCGGATAACGGCTTGATTAATACGCTTTTTGGCATCGGGATGCATCCATGGTTAACAGCAACAGCTGATCGTTGGTCGATGTTTTTGGTTATTGTCGTTTACGCTATTTGGAACGGCATCGCTTTCAAGATTTTGGTTTTCATGTCCGGTCTTGCTTCAATTGACCGTCAGTATTATGACGCGGCCCGAATCGACGGAGCCTCACGTTTCACCGTCTTCCGTCGGATTACAATCCCTCTTTTATCACCCCAAATTCTTTATATCACGATCACTTCCTTTATCGGCGCCTTTAAGGCTTATACAGAGGTTATTTCTCTCTTCGGCAATGGCGCCTATACGTTCGGCGGCACCGATAATCAGGAGTGGATTACGGTTGTCGGTTATATCTACAACACGATGCGCGACACGACCTTACAAGGGCGCGCAGCCGCAGCCTCAATGATTCTCTTGCTTATTATTCTGGCGATTACAGTTGTCCAAATGGCCGTTTCCAAGAAACGGGTTCATTATTGAGGAGGTGAAAAGATGTCATCACGCGATTCTACGACATACTTCGCTACTCCGGGTCAGATGCGCCGCTACCAAATCGGCAAGGTTTTGCATCACATCCTGGTGTATGGCTTTTTGACAATCCTGGCGATTTTTATCCTCATTCCGTTCATCTTTATGATTATCACGGCTTTCCGTGATCCGGATGCTTATGATTACGACACGGCTCTCAGAATTTTCAATCTCTTCCCCGAGTGGTGGAACTCGGCTTTGAATCGTCCTAATTATACGGTTCAAAACTTTGTTGAACTTTTCACGTATCAGAGCGCCAGCGGCAACACGATCAACTTCGGTCTTTATTATGCCAACACGCTTTTTGTTGCTTTAGCTTCGACTCTTTTTACAGTTATCACTTCTGTCTTGGCGGCTTTTGCTTTTGCACGTTGTGAATTTAAAGGGAAAAACCTTCTCTTCACGATTTTATTAGCGACGATGATGGTCCCCGGCGAGATGATGGTCATCACCAACTTCCAAACCGTTCAAAGTTTCGGTTGGCGAAATACATATTCAGCTTTGATTTTCGTGCATGGCGTTTCAGTCTTCTACATCTTCTATTTGCGGCAGACGTTCCAACAAATTCCTAACGAACTTTTCTTGGCTGCCAAAGTCGATGGTTATGGACATTTCCGTTATTTATGGCGCGTGATGATTCCGATCGCGATGCCGACGATTGTGACGATTACAATCCTTTCTTTGATGGGAGCTTGGAACTCCTATGTTTGGCCGAACTTAGTTGCTCCCGGCAACTGGTTAAGCCGCAACGATACGTGGTCGATGATGCTTGTTTCCAACGGCTTGATGTCCTTGTTCACAAACACTGATACCGGTTTATCGCGCGATACAGTGAGAATTGCTGGTTCAGTCATTGTCACGGCTCCGTTGTTCGTCTTCTTCTTGATCTTCCGTAAATACATCATGCGCGGCATCTCGAGAGCCGGCATTAAGGGATAAAATATAAGTGGTTGTACGAGCTTTTTGGCTCTTGCAATAGATAAGAAATGGAGAAAAGGGAAAAGGTTATGAAAAGAAAACTGCCAATTATCGGTGCCTTCGGTCTAGTTCTAGCCATGGGTGTCGGACTTGCTGGTTGTGGAGATTCCGGACCGACAAATGCGACTTATGACTATGACATGTCCGTTGATACACGTGGCGTCACCATCTCATTCTGGTCAGGCTTTGGCCAAAACGTCAACGATGCGATCAATCCGCTCATCGATCAATTCGAAGAAGCGACCGGCATCACTGTCGAATATACGCAGGTGCAAGGCGGTTACGATGGTCTTCAAGAACAAATTAACCTCTCAGCTTCCTCGCGGAGCTTCCCGAATGTTACGGTCGGCTATCCCGATCACATTGCGGGTTATGTTACTTCCAATATCGTTTTGCAGCTCGATTATTTCATCGAACACGATAGCGAGAGCTTAGTCGATCACGTCGATGACAAAGGAACAAGCGATCCTTCTGACGATGAGACTTTCAACGATAATCTTCCTGCCTTCGATTATGATGGCTTCTATTCCGATTACACATTAGAAAATGAATCGATCGAATATGATGAGAACGGAAACGGTTATGTCCTCGGCATTCCGTTCAATAAATCAACTGAAGTCATGGTTTATAACAAAACCTTTTTTGAAAATGAGTGGGTTATTGAACAAGGCTTGAATTTGCCGACAACTTGGGGCGAACTTTCGACTTTCACCGATCGGATTTTGTCTCTTTTCCATGATATGGGCGTTTACAACCATCTTTTAGGCTCTGATGGCGTTGTTTACGATGCGGCCACCGATATGCCTGATGGCGTCAGCACTCTTCTTAATTTCTCGGCTATCGGCGAAGGCGATTTCTATCCGCTTTCTTACGATTCACAAGCAAACTTCTTCATCACTGCTTTAAGACAGTGGGGTGCGCAATATACGGAAGTAGATCCAAGCACCGGACGCGGTTATATCGTTTTCCAAGAAGATGCGAATATTGACCAAGCTGTTGAAGCCCTTACAGATTTACAAGAAATCTATAATAAAGGCGGTATTGCGATTCCACAGAATTTCCAAGAATCCAGTTATTGCTCCAACAACTACAAAGCCAACCAGTCGCTGATGAATATCGGTAGTTCTGCCGGTGTTTCCAACTGCGTTGCCACGACTTTTGAATCCGGATGTGCGCCAATCCTTTATCATGATGCGGCTGATAAATATGTCATTTCGCAAGGAACGAACATGATCATGTTAAATAAGGGCAGCGACGCCGAAAAGGTCGCCAGTTGGAAATTCATCAAATGGATGACGCAAGTCATGAACGGCACCTTTGCTGCGCAATCTGGTTATTTCCCTGTTTGTGAATCTGCCTTCAATAGTGAAGATTATCAAACGCTTTTAAGTTCTACATCATTGACTGGTGCGGAACTCTTGCAAAGAGAAGCAGCGCTTGTCAATGCTAATTACTACAATAATGATGATGAAAATTGGACGAAGTTCGTCGATCCTGGTTTCAATGGCAGCAGCACCATTCGTGCCAATGTCGATAGCGTGACTGCCGAAGTCTTCATCGACGGAACAAGCCCTGAGGACGTTATTCAATCGCACGTTGAAGCTTTGCGTGATTACGTTCGTTCATAATTTTTGAAAGGAGGTTCTCCTCGACCATGCAAAAAAAATCTCTCTTATTCGGTCTTTCGTGTCTTGCTGTTCTCGGCGTGAGCGCGGGCAGTCTCGCCTCATGCGGAGGCACAGGAGGCGGATTTGACTATAGCACTCTCGATTTCTCAGTCGATACACGAGGCGTCACCATCAACATGTGGACGGGCTTCGGCAGCAGTATCAACGAGGTTCTTGTCGATCTTTTGAATCGCTTCACGGAGGAAACTGGTATCAATGTTACTTATGAATCGATGGGTGGCTATGATCAACTGCAGAATGCGATTAATCTTTCGGCTTCGTCTGGCAATTTGCCAAACATCGCCGTCGGTTATCCGGATCACATGGTTTCTTATGTGAATAACAATTCAATTTTGCGTCTTGATCCTTTCTTTGAGAATGACGGGGATGACACTTTTACCGTCAATGATTTCTATGCCGACTACATGGTGGAAAATCAGTCGGTTCTCTTTGATGACAACGGCAATCCCTATACATTGGGCGTTCCGTTCAACAAATCGACTGAAGTTTTGGGCTACAACGAAACTTTCTTCAACTGGGCTGGCGCTTTAAATGAAAATATTTATGTGCCGGAGACTTGGGATCAAGTACGTTCCGTCAGCCAAGCCATCAATAGTTTCATGGTCGATTATTTCAATAAGGTAATCGGCTCTGATAACGTCGTTTATGATCGGATCGATGATGTTCCGAGCGATGTCGATGTTCTTTTGGACTTCACGGGCATCACGGAAGATATGTTTCATCCCTTCTCTTATGACTCAGGGGCGAACTTCTTCATCACGACTTGCCGTCAATGGGGCGGTGAATACACTGTGCGTGATGAGAGCTCCTTGAGCGGTTATTTGGCTTTCGATTCGGATGAAGTGGTGGAAGGTCTCAGCTTCATGAAAGAGGCTTATGCGGAGGATTCGATCGCGATTCCTCAAACATTCGGCGAGGCTGCCTACGCTTCTAATCCTTTTAAGAACATGCTTTCGGTCATGAACGTCGGTTCTTCGGCAGGCGTTCGGAACTTAGTGGCGACTGGTGCGCGCTTTGATGTTAACGTCAGCCATATTCCTTATCATGACGCTGACCATAAATATGTCATTTCGCAAGGCACCAACTTAATTCTCTTTAATGCTGACGGCAACGCTGAGAAAGTCGCCAGTTGGAAACTTTTGAAGTACCTCTCTAAGGAGGTCAATGGCGAATTTGCGGCGCGGACCGGTTATTTCCCGAGCGGAGAATACGCTGCTAATAGTCAGGAATATCGCGACTTGGTCGAAAATGAGCCCGTTTCTTCAATCGACCGCTTAAATCGCGATGTCACGCTTCTTAATACCAATGTTTATATGAATGATGAAGAGGGCTGGACAAAATTTGTCGATGCTCCTTTCAATGGTTCTTCCCGCATTCGCAATACTGTCGATTCGGCGATGGCGCGTGTTTGCATTGACCAAGAAGACGCGCAGGACGTCATCGATAGTCTCTATTCCGAACTTAGTGATTATGTTCGCGATTAAGGAGGATATATGAAGACTTCTCGTTTATTTTTAGGCTTAGCTCTCCTCTTCGGCGTCGGTGTCTCTTCTTTGACGTCTTGCGGCGAAACGGGGACGAGCACCTCTTCAACACCAATCATTTCAATTCCGGATGATCCGAACGCTCTTTTAGAGACGCCGGTCACCGATGCTTTGGAATTTCCTTATGAATCTGATTACAAAGACAAGGATTTCTTTGCTGAAAACGCAACGGGCGTCATTTATGGACAAGTCAAACTTGTCAGTTGCACGGATGGCGACACAGCGAATTTCCGGAGAATGAATGATTCGGTTTTAGTGCCGGCTTTCAAGACTCGTTTCCTTGGAATCAATACGCCTGAAAGTACTGCTCAAGTGGAGCCTTGGGGCGTCAAAGCTTCGCGTTTCACCTATGAAAAATTAACGACCGCTGAAGACATTTGTTTAGTTAATGACGTTTTGAGCGGACCCGCTGACACGAGCGGTTATGAGCGCACCGATACGGCCGGTAATCGTTATTTGACCTTCGTTTGGTACAAAGAGCCCGTCAATCACACTTGGCGGCTTCTGAATCTTGAATTAGTTGAGCAATGCTATTCGCGCAATCAGCTCTTCAACGATTCTGAACTTGGCTACATGCCGTCCTTTATTGAGGCGTCTAATAACGCGGTCAGCACACGGATGCGCGTCAACGGCACGCAAGATCCGGACTACGATTATTCAGATCAGGTGGTCGAAGCTTCTTTATGGTATGTCCGTGAGAATTACGATAAGTTAGGCATTGATAAGGATGATGGTTCCAGTGGCAAACAGCTCCGCGTGACTGGTCTTGTCGTTGGAATGATTGGCGACAATATGGTCATCAAAGACATCGTGACGAACCCTGACGCTGAAGGTTGGGTTGATCCTTATCAGTCGATGTATTGCTTCGTTGGTTATAACACCGGCTTAGCAAGTAAAGTTCAAATCGGTGATGTTGTTTGCTTCTATTGCCGTGCTTCTAAATTCCCGGCTGATTCTGAGAATATTCAATTGACGGATGTTGTGACTTCTTCTTTCGGCAATCAGCGTTTTGAAACGTTAGCGCGTCTCGGCGATGAAAATTGGAGCGACTATGTTCCTTCCGATTGTACGATTGATCCGGTTGTTGTCGAAAATATCACTGATGAACCATCGCTTGGTGCTTATAGTGGATATTACACGCAAGTTGATATCACGGTGCGGATCACTGAAATCGGTGAGTATGACGACAACGGGAACTGGGTTTCTTCGGGTCATGAATCTTATTTCAACGATGGAGCAAGCGGCACGACTATCTACGCTTATGTGGCCGGTACACGTACTGTCTGCAATTTGCGGATCGATGATACATGTTATCCGATTCTTACGCAAAATGACTTTGAGCCCGAAAAATCTTATCGAGTCAAAGCCTATTTGACGCCATATTTTGATAATTATCAGTTGCAGATTTTCTCAAATCTCCGCGGATACGACTACGTGACGCCTCTTGATTAAGAAAGGATATTTATGAAAAAGAGCAAACTATTTCTTGTTCCGTTATTAGGCCTTCTAACTCTTGCTAGTTGTGGTGGAGGCGGAACAAGCGACAACCCCTACAATTTACCAGACACTGATCAAGAAGTTGTGGATGCTGTAGCTGGTATCGGTGCGATTTGCACGAATTCTGGCGCCCATATGTTTGAGGGTGAGGACGAAAATAACAACGTTGACGGCGGCAGTGCCGTCCTAGTGGCAACAACCTACTTACAAGAAGCGTGGTCCGGCACTGAAGTGATCGATATTCCGGTTTCAATTGCTTGGAATCTTGATGAAGCGACCGCTGATAGTTGGACAATCACCACAATGAATGATGGTTCGCATCTTTCGTTAGTTCCGACTGCTCCAAGTTATGACGCTGAAGATGATTTGCATTCAACCTTAACAGGAACGATCAGCTGGGGAAGCGCGACTGCAAACGTCGTTTATAAAATTACTGTTCCAAGAACGGCTGCTCCAGTCGTCTATAAATCGACAGAAGATGTCTTCAACGATTTCTTCGTTGATGGCACGCTCCGCGATGGCACGACAATTACAGCTTACGGCTATGTGACGGCTTACACGGAAAATTACAGCAACGTCTTTATTCAAAGCGGAACGCATGCGATTCAGCTTTATGGCGCTGGCAGCTTCTCTTCGTTCTTTACGGAAGGGGCGCTTGTGGCCGTGACGGGTGATATCACTAATTACTATGGTCTTGAATTAGAAAACGTCACGAGCGTTGTTTCTTATGATGGCGATGATGTTCCAGCCGCTACCGTAACGACTCTTACGGCCGATATCATTAGAAGCATTAGTTCGTCTGGCACGATGTATGACAATACGTTAGCGACCGTTGATGCTCAATATGTCGGTGTCTCAGCTGTTGCCAGCGGCACCTATGAATTCACAATTGACGGCGCTTCGATTTATCTCTATCTCCGCAGTTCCTGCACGAGCGAATCTTTGGCAGAGGCCAATGCTGTCTTAGCCAGCGCGACCCCGGGCAATACTTATCGTTTAAGCGGAATTCTTACTTGGTATGGTAATTCCCAAACGCTGGATATTATTCCTTATCTCCCGGGCGGCATCGTAGCTTTATAAGGACAAACACCAAAAGGGCGTCAGTTCATCCTGACGTCCTTTTTTCTTGCTCATTTTCCGATAAGGATTTATTATACTACGGCTGGTCCGTTAGCTCAGTTGGTAGAGCAGCTGACTCTTAATCAGCGGGTCGCGGGTTCGAGTCCCTCACGGATCACCATAAAGAAAGTAATGGTTTGATACGCTAGAAATGGCTAATCAAGCCTTTTTTGTGCCAAAATTAGCAGTATTTAACATAAATTAATAGAATGAAGTTTTAGCTTTTGATTTTGCACGAATCAAATTAGAGGAGTAGCCACTTTAATAGTTGAGGAACTGGAGAGAATATCCAATTGTCAAATAACTGTGGATGCTTCGATTACTGCCTTGCCTTTTTTATGAATCGAGGTTATAAGGTAATAAAAAAGCAGACAGTTTATAGAAGTGGAGCTCTCTAACTAATTATAAAATGAGAGAATAAAATGATTTTTATTTTGTAATTCTTGTGTGTATATATTTAAATTTCGATATAAATATTTTCAAAATTAGGGGGTATTGAATATGGCATATATCTTAAGTGATGATTCAGTTAAATTAATAAGAGAAATTCAAAAAGATGATAAAAACCATTTTAAGATTACGAATAAAAATGAATTATTAGAGTTTGCTATGGGTGTCAGTTTTCTTATGATGTTTCAAGGATTAAAGGGAAAAAATAAAATATCTCCTGAAGATGAAACTAAATTAGGAAAACTTACAGCTTTAATGGATGAATTAAAAGAACATCAAGATGATATTGATTACGAAGATTTAAATAGGCGCCTATAAGATTAAAATAATGAATTTGAGACCATTAAGGTCTCTTTTTTTTATTTTTGAGATGAAAGGATTTTTCAAAAAGGGATTTATTCCTAAAGGCAAGGATGAAGTTAAGAAAGTAGAAGAAGAGCCTGAGACTATATCTAATAGCTTAGTCTCTATCCTAGAGATGAGTTGGATCGCTATGCTCCTTTAAGTGAACAAGTATTTGGCAAAACTTACTTTGCTAAAGATTGACAGGGGTTGCATATCGTAAATATGGGTCGCAAGTGCATCACAATAGGTTAGTTTTACCAATTTGATATCTCTTTTTCCTGAGTTGGATTACGCTCAGGTTTTTATTTAAATTTTATTAATATATATGGTATCTAGTCTTTTTTTGAAATGTAAAAAATAGCAAAACAAGAGTTTTTATCGGAGTTGTTTCTATATTTGTGTTAACAGATTATCTCAAAATATTTTTTCTTCAGCAAGAGAGGAAAAGAAAAAACCGCTTTCGTAAATGCTAGGTTGTTAAGAAGACATTTCCTTATTAAAATTAGAATGTGTAATAGAAAGGAGAGTCATGATGAATCGTAAGATCATCCTATTACCAATAGCCGCTCTTTTCATGTTGGCTGCCTGTGGCGGCAACAATACGAGCAGCGGTGGATTGTCACTTCCTTCCTCTTCAAGCACTGACGATGACAGCAGCGTCACGTCTGGTGATTCTTCCTCCACTCCCGTTACAGGTGATACCTATAAGCTTGGCTTATGGCAACAAACTTTAGGTGATTATATTTATTTCACCGGCGAAATGAACGGCTTCTATTTCGCGACGACCACCAAT